>CANHOA010000019.1 GCA_947462255.1 Flavobacteriales bacterium
ACAACTTATATTGGTAGGCTAGAATGGCCTCGCAGAAAACATAAAACTGCCTTGGCGTATCATTATTTAATGATGGAAGGAAATCCTGGTCTGAAAAATAAAGAATCAATCATTTATGAAGGAGGAAGCTTTGACACAAGTGCTGGCGGAGGTGTAATGGAGAGTTGGGCATTGGACAAAAAAGGTGCTTGGAAATACAAGGAAACATTTAATCATTGGAGAAGATAAGCTTAAACAATACCCCTGAAAAACAGTTTAATCCAATTAATATGAGTTTTGATTATAATCCGATGACTCCTTCAATTCAAAAAAAATGCAAAGCGCTTTTGCCTGGAGCAGATATTTCGTTTTGAGGTTGGAATTGCAGTTGACAAAATGTTATTTTGTTTAGAGAAAATTTTTGAATGTGCATTTACAATTATAAATTTTTAACTTAGTACGCTATAAATAAAAATCAAATGAAAATTCATGAACATATCCCAATACAAATCTAAGATTGCTTCAAGGTACATCCCTACAGATCCTGAGCAGATAGGGCTTAAAATAATGGAGGCCGAATATTATTTCACTTCCGTTAAATACGATGGTTATTTTGCTGCATTAGAAATTAAAAATGGCAAGGCTGTTCTTTTTGATCGTAATGGTAATCCAAAAGAAATAAAAGCCATCACCACTGCTGCTAAAACGATTGAAGGAGATATTATGTTAGCGGGAGAATTATGTGTTTTTGAAAATGGGAAATCTACTACACATCGTGAAGTGTCAGCCGCATTAGACGAACCTGATAAATATGATATCCGTTTTGGCGTATTTGATATTATCTCATACAATGGCGAAGAGCCAACGGTTGATGCTAAAGAAAAAGTAGCATTGATTAAAAAAATCGCTACCTCGAACGAAGTTTTTGCCATTGAGCAAACTTTAATGGAAAGCAGAAAAGACATTATTGCTTTTTATAATGGTATTGCTGGCAAAGAAGAAGGTGCAGTTGTTAGATCCGCAGATGGAATCATTTATAAAATAAAACCTTCCATTACATTAGATTTAGTTGTTTTAGGGTATGCATTAAACCCAGGTGAGCATGAAGTGATGCGTGAGTTATTACTAGGAGTTGCTACTGGGGAAAAAGAATTTCAGATTGTAACGAAATGCGGTAATGGTTTCTCGGATAAAGAACGTCAAGATTTTGTTTCAACACTTAAATCTATTTCTGTTACTAGTGAATATACAGAAGTCTCTGGTGCGAAAACAGCATTTATTATGATAAAACCAAGCTTGGTGGTAGAACTATCTTGTTTGGATATTATTACAGAAACCACAAAAGGAACTATTCGAAAAAGTGTTCTTCAATATGATGAAAATGGCGGTTACACAATTAAAAATCAGGGCTCAACAATAAGTTGTATATCTCCAGTATTTCAGAGATTTAGAGAGGATAAGAAAGCAATCGCTACAGATGCCGGAGAACAACAATTTAGCCATTTATTAATAGAAAATGGAACAGAAACGGATGCGGAATTGAAAGCTTCTACTATTTTGATTCGGGAAGTTTTTACGAAAAGCGGTAAAGGTGGCGTTGCTGTTCGTAAATTCTTGGGGGTTCAAACGAACAAGGAACAAACAGGTCAATTCTCTCCATTTTTTGTGTTGTATTCCGACTTTAGTTCAGGAAGAAAAACACCACTTGAACAAGATATTTTTCTCTGTGCTAATAAAGTTGATTTGGAAAAGAAAGTAGCTGTTTTAATAGAAGAAAATATAAAAGCAGGTTGGGTAAAAGTTTAAACGAAGATTATGGCAAAAGCAATTCAATTTAATGCAGGAAAACTAACGTTTGCAGCATCGCTAACCAAAGTAGATCGCGATAAAGTATATGGGTTTATCGAAGTTAAAGTAAATGACGACAAAGGAAATCCTTGCGCAATGGGAAGTTTGCTCGATGATGGTAAAACAATCGTATTAAATGGAGCAACAGCCAATAAAACGGTTGACGCATTATTTAATGAGCTTGATAAAAAAGAATTAAAAGTTGTTTACCAAGATGGTAAAGACGCTGTTCTTGTACCTTCTAGTTACGAGGGCGAAGTACTTCTTACTGAAACTAGCTTAGATGATTTATTTAATTTAGAAGTAACAAGTGTCTATCAATTAGATTTTGAAGATGACTTACAAAAAAAATCAGTTAGTGATTTTTTAGCGAGCGGAAAAGTGGCTCGCTTTCTCTTTAATTATCGTGCTGATTATGAAGGTGTAGATGCGATTTTAATTGCTAATGCGAATGGTATTTTTGCCTTAACAGGGCGAATAATAGATTTTCCTTTTTTGAAAAATGAAGTAGAACCAATCTCTGAAACCTTGGTTGAACAACCTATTGAAGAGGAAGGAATGGATTTTGGAATGTTATAAAAAAATAATTAAAGATGTCAAGACAAATAAATATATCGGATAACAAAGGTCGCAATGCAGAAGTGATTTTTAAGAACTATACAAAAAAGCCATTGGTAAAAGTTGTTACTCCAAAATATGAAGCAACACAAACTGTGCGCGTATTAAAATCAGTTGCCGGAAATTCCTATGAACATTTGCTTAAGGCAAACGGAGGAGATGAGGCCGTGGCTCAAGCAATAATAAGTGCTGATCCTGAATTTAATGATTTATTTACGGGCCTTTTTATTTCCGAAACGAGCAAAGTTTACATCAATTCCGATTTGAAACCAGTTTTTCAAATTCAGAAAACAGAGGCTATTTACTTACCAGATGGAACATTAAAAGAAGAGCGTACTCCAAAGGAAACCATTGCCAATATTTTAGCTGAAAATCCCGTAAAGCCAGCAGGGAAATTATTACCTAAACAAGAAGTATATAACAAATTTGTGTTTTCAAAAAAATATCAATTAACACATATCAATGGCTTAACCTTCGATTTTTTATATGAAATGGCGAAGGAGCTGCACGAAAATGACTCAATGATGATGTTAGCCGGTGGCGTAAAAGGAAATGAACCATTAGTATTTCAAGATGGCGGTAAAACCTATCGCGCATTCCTAGAAGGCAGAATTAAAGATAATGCCTACCTCCTACTAATCCATTTATCTAATTTAGAATTGAAGGGTATAGCTCTTTAGTTAAAGTTTCTTAATATATGCTACTATACACTCCTTCTTTTGCAATAAAAGGTGGGCCCGATACTAGATTAATCTTGGTATAGAAATATAAAATTAAGTGATGAAAAATAATTACTTTTAACTTTTTAGAACACGCAATATTAGTAAACAAACTGTTAAATTATTAATGCAAATAATTTTAATAAATCAAAATAAAAATGGCAAATCAATTAGTCTTTTACGGAAAAAAAGGAAATAGCAAAACATTAAATGAGATTCTGTCTCATATGTTTAATAGGAATAATGAATTGAATGATATTGGTGAGAGAGGCACACCAATATGCATTTGGGGAACACATGGACTGGGAAAAACACATATGGTGAAAGATTTCGCCAAGGATAGAAATTGGAAATTCAGCTATATTGCACCTGCGCAATTTGAAGAAATGGGCGATCTCCATGGAATGCCAACTATTATAGATCCCGATCCAACAGTTTCAGGTGATGAGTATACAGTTTACAGTCCACCAGACTGGGTTCCAACAGAAGAAGGACCAGGTATTTTGTTGCTAGACGATATCAATAGAGCTGACGATAGAATATTAAGAGGTTGTATGCAGTTGTTACAAAATTTCGAATTGTCTTCCTGGAAGCTGCCACCTAAATGGCAAATTGTTGCAACAGCAAACCCTGAAGGCGGAGATTATTCCGTAACACCGATGGACAGCGCAATGATAACTAGAATGCTCCATGTTACCTTAGAATTTGACGCTAAAATTTGGGCAGAATGGGCAGAGAAATCAAATGTAGACCCCAGAGGAATTGCTTTTGTTTTGACCTATCCTGAAATTCTGAATTCTGAAAGGACTACACCTCGAAGTTTAAGTCAATTTTTTTCACAAATTCAATCGATTCAAGACTTAAAGGCAAACTTAAATATCGTTGAAGCAATTGCTCTCAGTTCGCTTGATGAGATTACAGTAGCATCATTTATTAATTTTATCAATAATGATTTAAATTCCCTTATTGAGCCAGAAGAAATTTTAGGTGCTAAAAACTTCTTGGAAGTCAGTAAAAAAATTATTGATCTTTCGACGGATTCAAATGGTGTAAAACGCCTAGATATTTTATCAACAATTTGCACACGTTTGTACCTAAAACTAATGATGGAAAATTATCAACCTGAAGATTTACATAAAGAAAACTTAATCAAATTTTTACAACTTGGTGAAATTCCAAATGATTTGCAGATGAGTATGTATATGGATTTGAGCAAGAATGGAAATAATACAATTAAAGAAATGATAAGGGATAAAAATCTCGCGGAAAAACTATTAAAAATACTATAATTTCAAACTAAAATGGAACTTTCTAAAGAAGATAAAAAATTAGTTCAAAATATAAAAAAGCTATTTCTATTAAGAGATATGAATAGCATCGAGGAAGGCATTAATCTCGCTCAACAAGCAGAAAACCCGAATATTTTTGATGAATTAATAGGAGAAGTCAAATACCAAAATTATTCTTTCATAAACGATTGGAAAGGGACAGGAAAAGACGAATACTATTTTTCTGTTGCCCTATTAGGATTAATTAATTACGCGCCACAAGGGTCAAAAGGACAAATTTACAGAGATACTTTTAAAAGTATTCGAATTTCTGGACGTAATAACCATTATGAGTATGGCATTACTACCCCCCAGAAAATTTACGCAAAATATCTTTCTAATTTTTCTAATCTGAAATCACTTGATTTGGAAAGATTTGATGAAATGATAGGCCTGAATGAAATATATCATCTTAAATTAGAAGCATTTCAAATTTCAGGTTTCTTTACATCAAATTCAAACGATGGTAAGGTAACTATGGAAAAAAGCGGCTTTCCTGATACGAACCAAAAATGGGGATTCAAGCACCTACAAAGTTTAAAATTAGATTTACCTTCAGATCCCAAGTTTCCAAAGTCAATGGTTCAAAATTTAGATTTTTTATCTGAAATTATTACATTAAGATCGCTTGAAGTTAAAGCACAATTACCATATAGTAGCGACAACGGAAAACTAACAGAATTTTCAATTTCAGGATTAGAAAAGCTGGTAGATCTAGAATATTTGAGAATTGCTGCAAATGTTAAGTCAATTGTTCCATTGAGTGACATGAAAGCATTGAAGTACCTTAAAATCGAAAGTAAACTACTTACAAATACAGATGGTATTAAAAGTACAATGCTTGAAATGGCAACATTTTTTAATTGTATATTGCTCCAAGATATTGCTGGGATCTCGAATGCGATAAACCTTGAATACCTTTACTTTAATTCATCTGAAAAATTAGAAGATCTAAGACCTTTAAGCGCAAATAGAAAACTTAAAATTTTAGACATTAATGGGACATCTGTTAAAACCCTTGAAGGTCTTGAGAATGCAGGAAATCTTATTGCTCTTGGACTTTCAAAAACGCCAATTTTGAATTTAGATGCGATAATCAATCTTAGTAAAATTAAATATATTGATGCAAGTACTTGCGAAAAATTAAAAAGTTTAAATGGTTTACAAAATTGTTTGAATCTAAAAGAGATAGTTTTAAATGATTGTATTTCATTAGGAGGCCTTGAAGGATTAGATAACTGCAAGGACCTAGTATCAATTAACATAAACAACACAAAAATTAAAAATCTCTCGCCATTAATTAATTGTTCCAAAATCTTTCAAAATAATCCATGGAATGAAAATGATGAAGAATTTAAAGAAATTAAAGAAAAATCCTCTGTAATTAGTACAAATATTAACAATTTACACACTTTTACAGGATTTTATTTTAGAATCGAACATTATCTTATAAGTAAGGGAGGGCGTTCAAATTATGCCAGAGATTATTATTCAGACAGAAATTGGAATGATCCAGCAATTAGTGAATTTAGTATTGACAATTGCCCCAATTTAGAGTCGATAGAGGGTATTAAAAATGCAGGAGTTCAGTTATTAAAAATAAGCAATTGTCCTAAAATTAAAAAAGTAGATTATTTAAGCGAATTTAGTAATTTACAGTGTTGTGATTTTTCAGACTGTATCGAGTTAGAAAGCGTAGAAACGCTTGCTAATTTATCAAAAATGGATCGGTTATTCCTTAGGAACTGTGACAAGGTTAAACCCAAACCACGCTTTACTGTAATGGATTCGATTGAGAAATTAAACGATTACTTGTCAAAGTTCAGAAAGAATATTCCGAAAGTAGAAATTTCTAAAGAAAAGAAGGATATTAACGACAAACTTCTCGCTCTACTTTTATCAGATGATTATGCTCAAATTAATTTAGGGTTAGAATTAGCAAATTCTATTTCTGATTATGATATTTTTAACTATTTGTTACAAGGTGTACAAATTTTCAACAATTTGCCTGTTACGAATAGTATTTTTCTTGGTAATAACAGGAATAAGGATTTTAGAGCTTATGCATTAGAAGGTCTATTGTGTATTGCGCCAAAAGAAATTGAAATAGCTCAACGATACAGAAATGGAATAATCGATTTAAATATTCAGGGTTTCCATATTACCAGTCTTCTTACAATTTCCGGAATGGAAAATTTGAGTAGCTTAATAATTCAAAGTACAAAAATATCGGTAATATCTGACATGAATAAACTTCAGAAGCTAGAGAAGATAATAATTAGTAATAATTCTGACCTCAAGGACTTATCTGGCCTTAAAGAACTTAAAAAACTAAAATCAATTGAAATCTCTAATTGCGGAATTACAGATCTTAATGATCTTGCTGACTTAATAAACTTAGTTGAACTGAAGATTACTTCGTGCCAAAATTTGACAACAACAAATGGTATGATAAATCTTCCTGCTCTGGAAAGAATAAAACTCGACTCAAATTTAGCACTGGAAAATATTGACTCATTAGGAAACATGTCGAAATTGATAGATATATCTCTCAATGATTGTCCAGGAATTAATAACATCAAATCATTGGTTAATCTACCTGTTTTAAAAGTATTGAGATTGAATAGACATAATTTAAAGAGTTCAGATGATATTTATCAGTTAATGAAGCCATTAACCGAAGGATTAAGAAAATAAAAGATATAGCTTGTGAGTAGCTTAAATGTAGAAGACGAACTATCGAGATGTATTATTCAATTGCTATTGAAGGAACCATTTTATGCTCATTTTTTAAGTGGAATAGTTAGAAATATCACAGACGAAATTCCTACTGCTGCTGTTGGTGTGAAAAACGGGAGGATGAATCTCTTCATCAATGAAGATTTTTTTTTGAATGAACTCAAAACATCCTCTTCCCGCGTGGCCGTAATCAAACATGAAGCTTTGCATATTCTCTTGAAGCATTGTTTCCGTCTAAAATACAATAATTATAATCCTCAATTATTTAATATTGCTGCAGACATCGTTGTTAATCAATTTATTGGTGATTGGGATCTCCCTAATAATGCTGTTACATTAAGCTCATTTCCAGGTTTGGGATTGGAAGCAAATAAATCAGTGGAATGGTATTATGAAAAATTAGAAAAGAGTAATAACGATAATCTTTCAGAAATAATAACGCATAGCGACCACAGTAAATGGGGAGAACAAGTAGATGGCTCTATTGAAACAGAATTGGAATCAATGATATTACAAGCTAAGGAGAGAATTTCGGCAAAAGACTTTGGAAATATACCAGAGGATATTAAAAGAATGGTTAGTGAGGTGATCGAAAAAAGAAACCCAAAAATAAACTGGAAACGAGCCCTTCAATTATTCTCAACAAGCAGTCGTAAAACGCGTATCTATCACTCCATGAAAAGAATAAGTAAACGCTATGGCACGAGACCAGGTATCAAAATTAAAAGATACCAAAAGTTAGCTGTTGCCATTGACACTTCTGGTTCAATTCAGGAAGATCAACTTGAACTTTTTTTTGCGGAAATTCATAATATTTGGAAACAAGGGGCAGAAATCGAAATTATTGAATGCGATGCAGAAGTTAAACGAACATATCCTTACACCGGAAAAAAACCAGCTTTTTTAGAAGGTGGAGGAGGAACAAGTTTTGATCCCGTCTTTAATTACATTAAAAGTAATCGATTTAAAAGATTTGATGGCTGTGTATACCTAACCGATGGTTATGCAAATGAACCTACTATAGTTCCGCCATGCAAAGTTTTCTGGCTTATTACTCCTGATGGTACAACGGATAATATAAAATTTGGCAGATGTGTAAAACTTGAGTAATTAATGTGGGGTTTTGATGCCCGGGGTTTATTTCTTTTTTTAAAAGGAATAAAGAACTAATTTATTACTTTTTTTTTCGGCGATTTAAGATAGAGGAAAAACCTATCGCGCATTCCTAGAAGGCAGAATTAAAGATAATGCCTACCTCCTACTGATTCATTTATCTAATTTAGAATTGAAGGGATTAATTTGATTTTTCAACTCATTATTAATTATATTCGTACTTAACAATTATTATTAAACAAATGGAAACTTTTATCTACTCAGGAATGGAATCTGGCACAGTAACAACTACTCGTTCCAGTTTATTTAAGCCCGTTTCAAATTATCAAGAAATTTTGAATGAATTTGAAAATTGTTATGCAGCTGAGGATGGCAAACCACAAGGTGATAAATTATTCTGGCTAGCTTCGAAATCTAACGATGGGATTATTCTTGTTGTAAATGATTGCATAATGGCAAATAATTATAAGGATGATGAAGATTCAGAGGGCATTATTAACTTTATGAAGTCGAATGGAAATTCAGATGCAATTATTGAATTTATGACGAATCATCAGGAAGAGTTATGTGCGGCTGATTTAATAGAATTTTTAGCGTTGCCAGGGCAAACTATTACCATTCAGATAACTGATCTAGAAGCGGGTAATACTGAATATGAAATGACTACTTGATTTTGTGTATGCTATTTCAGGACTAGACATTTAGTTGAGTCCTATATGTTTTTTACAGTCCTCAAAAACTCCTTGAAAAGCCTCTATCGGAGTGCGGTGTCCATGTTTTCCCATTCTAATTGTTGCACCCCTATTTTGTAAAATTTTGAAATTTTCAATCGGAGAAATCAAATCATCTTGCTCGCCTAACAAGGCCCAAATTTTAGATTTCTCTGTTCCATCCGCTACTATTATTGGTTCAAATGACCTTGAAATTAAGGCTGGATTCAACAAAAGTAAGGTAGTGGAATAATGCGTACCAATATGGGATGCAAAATACCCTCCCATGCTTGAACCAACAATTAAATGAGGTTGAAACTCCAATACTTTTTCTAAAGTTTGAGAAAAAAGTAAATCATTTGTAGTATAGTCCATACTTGGCGCTAAAACATCAAATCCCTTTGATTGCATCCAAACAACTTTTGAAGATTTGTTGTTGCTTTCTAAGCCATGGATAAAAAATATTCGTTTCATATGGATCTTTTTAATGATTCAAAAGTTGAAGAAAATTCACATTTTATTAAATATATAAATTTCTTTGATTTATTTCATCACGTTGCCCAACACATCCCTTTTTCCAAAAAGGGGTAAAGAAATAGCTCAACCACGACCACAAATGAAATCCTCAACGAAAGTTGTTTTTTTTTTTGTTTATAACGTTTGTGAGAAGCCTAGTCCGAATATTCAGCGCGAATACCGAAGAAACAACGAACGAAAGTTAGACCGGTGCATTTAGGTTATTCTTATCCTTAATAATATGTTCTTTTATCTTTCGTAATCCATATCGCCACATAAAAATATCAAAAATCACAAAAGCTAGCAATAATAGAACAGCTAATCCTGAATTTACAGCGCCCTTGGCTCCAGAATACATTAAAATAAAATCAAATGTCCCATGAAGCAAAATAGGAATAGCTAAACTTAAAAACACATGAAATCTCGCTGATGTACCTGATTCAAATCTAGAAATCGACAAGAAGTAGCCCATAGGAATAGCAAATAACATGTGCCCTGGAACAGAAATAATAGACCTTACTATAGCTGTACCCATTCCATTTTCAAAAACGTATAAGATATTTTCGACGAGAGCAAAACCCATGGATATAAAAATCGCATATAAAATCCCATCATAATATTGATCAAAATCTTTCGCTTTACGAATCAACCAATAAAAAATAAGCCATTTTGAAAACTCTTCCGGAATACCAGCCTTAAAGAAAGCATCAAAAAACGATTTCATTGCACCAGAATTCAATTCTATACCTAATATTGGATATGTTATTATTAATGTAATAGCGATAGAAAGCACACCGCCAAAAAAGGCCTTTGCTAACATAGTTAAGGGTTCTTTGACAGTGTCATGTCGAAAAATTAGATACATGATAATAACTGCTGGAGCAATAGATGCAATGAGTAAATACATAGCTTATCTTTAAAAATTAGTACTAAATTTACTCTAAATATAGATTAAATTTAGATAAGTGCATGACTATTTTAGTTTTGTTCAATTAAAAAAAATACTCCTTATGAAAGCTGAAAATAAAATACCGAGGGCTTTTTGGTTTTTAATTTTGATTCCTTTAACTATAATCACCTCTTCATTTTTGTTTTTTAATGGCAGCAAACCTTTAATAAGTTCATCTGCTGTTCACTTTGCAAAATCAAATCAGGAAGATACTTCGATATCCTTATTTTTTGTTGGTGATATGATGGGACATCAATCCATGATTGATGCTGCTAAGGTTAACGCCGAAGATAAATATGATTATACGAGTTGGTTTCAATTCTTAAAACCTTATGTAATCCTTCAAGATTATGCTGTTGCCAATTTAGAAGTTACGCTTGGTGGTTCGCCCTATAGCGGATACCCTCAATTCTCTTCTCCTGATAGCTATGCAGAAGCGATACAGACTGCAGGATTTGATTTTTTAATCACTGCAAATAATCACTCTCAAGATAAAGGTCAAAAAGGATTAGAACGAACAATCGATGTATTAGATCAATTAAAAATAGATCATACCGGAACATTTAAGACTCAACATGAACGAGACGAGAATTACCCATTTATAAAAATCATAAAAGGAAAAAAAATAGCTTTCTTGAATTATACATATGGTACAAATGGCTTAGAAGTAAAGCTGCCTAACATTGTGAATAACATTGATACCCTTCAAATATCGAAAGACCTTATAAAAGCAAAAGAATTATCGGCTGATTTTATAATCGTCACACTGCATTGGGGAGCTGAATATGAACGCAACTATAATAGCACTCAAAAAAATCTTGCTCAATGGCTATGTGATAATGGAACTGATGCAATTATCGGGATGCATCCACATGTTATACAAGGCATGGAGATTATGCATCCAAGCAACAATAAATTAAAAAATATTCCTGTTGCATATAGCTTAGGAAATTGTATTAGTAGTCAACGAGACCAATACAAAGATGGTGGAATTGGTGTTGGCTTAACCCTATCAATTGTTGGTAATAAACTCATTTTTTCAGATTGGTCATTCCTTCCTTTTTGGGTACAGGTTGGCAATAAACCTAGAGGATTTTACTTAATCCCCTTATCTGATTGGGAAAAAAATCCAAGTAAATACAATTTATCTGGAGTAGATAAAGAGAAAATAAAGCAATTTGGCCTCGATTCAAGGTCGCTTTTAAAGGGTAATAAAGAAATGTATTAGAAAGCCATAAAAGCACAGCGCTACTAAAGTTTTATTTTAGATTCTCACCAAAGATTCACTGACATGCACCTTAAATTAGTTAAAGAGCGATTAATCGATTTGTTTCTGAGATGATTCGATTTCTTAGATCATCAGAGACAGGCATCAACGGTAATCTCATGTATTCATCCATAATTCCTCGAGCAGCAAGCGCTACTTTCACCCCACCAGGATTTCCCTCTTCAAAAAACATTTTTGTAATGCTAAACAACTCATAATGTGCCACTCTAGCACTTAGCAAATCACCCTTTATTGAAGCATTCACCATAGTTGAAAATAATTCAGGAAAGGCATTTGCAACAACTGAAATAACGCCATCAGCACCTGCAGCAATAAGCGGCATGGTTAAATTGTCATCGCCCGACAAAACACCAAAAGAAGCTTTTCGCTGGCGAATAATATCCATTATTTGTTCCATATTACCTGAGGCTTCCTTGACAGCTACCATATTATCAAGCTGAGCAAGCGCTAAAGTTGTTTCAGGTAGGACATTTGAACCTGTTCGACCAGGAACATTATAAATAATAATCGGTAAATCAGTACATTTGGATAAATAGGTATAATGTTCGATAATCCCTCTTTGAGTTGGTTTATTGTAATAGGGCGAAACGGACAAAATCCCATCCACACCCTGAGGAACTTGTTTAAGCAATTCGCCTACCGCTATGGTATTATTACCTCCTACTCCGTAGACAATTTTTAATCGACCGTTATTTTCATCAATTACAGTATTGAGAACAGTTTGTTTTTCGCTTTGCGACAAGGTTGGTGATTCTCCAGTTGTTCCTTGAACGACCAAAAAATTAGTCCCTCCATTGATTTGTAATTGCACTAATTTTCTTAATGCTATTACATCTATTTCACCTGAATTATCAAAAGGAGTAACAAGCGCAACTCCCGAACCTGTAAAGGAATTAGTCATATAAATTAATTTTTTCTAAGGTGGTAGTAACAAAATTGAGCATTTCGCTAGGTTTATCAAAAGCGGAACTTAAGCTTAAATCAAAGAACGAATCTTCAGCATTTACAATCACCTTCTTTTTAATATGAGAATCTTTTAAAATCAACAATACTTTATCATTAGGTGTATCAAAATTGATTAAAAGGTCATAGTTTTTATGCAATTCTGTTTGCAAGAGCACATCCTTCATTTTACCAAAAAAGGTGTAATCATTTGGGGAATTATAATAAATTAAAAAATGAGGAGGTAAAGTTGCTTTGTCGATTTCTTTCGGAATATTGACAACGATCACGAGCCTTCCAACCTGACTACTATTTAACATTAGGTCCAAGGATTTTCGAAAATCGCGCAAATGATCATCATCTTTATAATTAAACACCACTAGCAATGATTGTGTTGAAGACCAAATATTTTTTGCTTTCATAATGAGATAATTTTAATAAAATTTTCTTCCGAGATGATATTTACCCCAAAACCATTCGCGGCTTTTAATTTTGCAGGCCCCATATTTTCTCCTGCAACAAGGTAATCCGTTTTGGAAGAGACAGATGAAGCTACTTTTCCGCCATTCTTTTCAATAAGCTCTTTCAATTCTTCACGTGAGAAAACTGAAAATGTTCCTGAAATTACGAGCGTTTTATCTCGTAAAATAGTTGAATCGAGAACCTCACTTTCTTTCACAAAGCATAAACCAGCACTTTTTAAGCGACTAATTAATGCCAAATTAGAGGTGTCCAAAAAATAGTGTTGTACCGATATGGCTATTTTTTCTCCAATTTCTTCTACTTCATTCAATTGATCATACGTTGCAGATTGAATCGCATCAATATTTTTAAAATACCTCACTAATTTCTTTGCAACCGTTTCACCAACAAATCGAATCCCCAATCCAAAAAGAACACGTTCAAAGGTAACATTTTTTGATAATTCAATACCCGCTAGAAGCGACGAAACAGATTTTTCAGCCATACGGTCTAGTTGAAGCAATTGTTCCGCTTTCAAAACATACAAATCGGAAACGTCACGAATAAGTTCTTTTTCAAACAATAGTTCAATGGTTTCCTCTCCTAAACCATCGATATTTAATGCTTTTCGACTGATAAAATGTTGAATTTTTCCTTTTACTTGAGGCGGGCAAGATGTTTCATTTGGACAATAATGATTTGCTTCCCCCTCGCTTCTCACCAATAAAGCATTACATTCCGGGCAATTCGTGATAAATTGAATCGGGCCAAAATCACCACTTCGTTTATCCAAGTTAACGCCTACAATTTTCGGGATAATTTCCCCGCCTTTTTCCAAGTAAACGACATCATTTTCATGGAGCATCAATTTTTCAATCTGATCAGCATTATGCAAGGATGCTCGTTTTACAGTAGTTCCACCAATTAAAACAGGACTTAAGTTAGCAACAGGCGTGATGGATCCTGTTCTTCCCACCTGATAGCTTACTGTAATAAGTGCCGTTTCAACCCTTTTGGCTTTAAACTTAAAGGAAGTTGCCCAACGCGGAGATTTAGCGGTAAACCCCATTGATTTTTGCTGTTGATAATTATTTACTTTAATAACGATTCCATCGATATCAAAAGGAAGGTTCGATCGTTCTTGATCCCAAAACCGTATAAAATCCATAATACCAGCTAGATCCTTTGTTTTTTCAATAAATCTTTTTGAAGGATTAGGCGTTTTAAATCCCCAAGAAGCAGCACGCATTACGGATTCATAATGACCCTGATCGATGGGTTCGGTGCTGTAAATCCCATACAAATAAGAATCTAATCCACGCTCAGCTACAAGTTTAGAATCCTGCATTTTAAGTGTTCCAGATGCCGTATTTCTCGGATTAGCAAATAATTGTTCTCCAATGGCCTCACGTTCTAGGTTAATCCGTTGGAATTGGGAATGAGGCATAAAGATCTCTCCACGAATATCAAAATCTAGTGGGAAATCATTGGTTAATTGTAAGGGAATGGAGCGAATCGTTTTTACATTATTGGTCACATCCTCCCCTTTTTCGCCATCACCTCGAGTAACGGCCTTCAAGAGTTGTCCATTTTCATAATGAATACCAATGGCTACCCCATCATATTTTAACTCACAGACAAAATCAATCGGTTCAGATACTAATTTCTGTACCCTAGTCACCCATTCGGAAATTTCCTCTTCAGAATAAGTGTTGGACAAAGACAACATAGGAAATCGATGCCTTACGGTTTCAAATTTTTTAGTTATGTCGCCACCGACTCGTTTACTTGGGCTATTTTCAAATGCAAATTGTGGAAACTCAAGCTCCAATGCTTCTAATTCTTTCAAAAGCATATCAAAATCAAAATCTTCTAGTTGTGAAGCATTTTCAACATAATACAAATGATTATGCCTATGAATTTCCGCAGAGAGCATTAAGATCTTTTGTTTCGCTTCGTCTTGAGTCATGAAATAAAGGTAGGCTTTTTAGCTTTTACCATACGCGGCTTACCTTGTAAATCTTTCCTTAATTCAATGTTAATAAATCCTTTTTTCTCTAAAAGGGAGCGTACTTCACTAGAATAAAGCTCATGGATCTCGAAAAAAAGAAAGCCATCATTACTAAGTAAATACATTGATTTATCGACAATCGCTTTATAAAAAAGTAGTGGATTGTCTTCAGGAACAAAGAGGGCAATGGATGGCTCAAAATCTGCGACATTTGCTGCAATATTTCCCAACTCACTAATGGGAATATAGGGTGGATTCGACACAATACAATCGAAAGTAGTTTCATTTTCGATAAAGGATAGGTCTTCAGAAAGAAAATCAGATTCAATTAATTCAATTTCTAGGGAAAGCTTTACTGCATTTTCTCCTGCTAATTGAAGTGCTTCAGGACTTACATCAATAGCCGTAACCTTGCACGTAGGAAGTTTGTTTTTACATGCTAAAGCAATACAACCTGAACCCGTTCCAATTTCCAAGATGCTACTTATTGAGGCTTGTTCTTCGAGAATCCACTGAACCAATTCTTCCGTTTCTGGTCTTGGAATTAATGCGCGTGAATCACAATTGAGTAGCAAATCATAGAATAATGTTTCACCAATAATATATTGAAAAGGCTCTTGATTTAGTAGTCGCTTTGTGGCATTTCTAAGATACAATAAATCCGATTCAGACAGTAAGCTATTACTATTAAGAATCAAATCTGTTTTGGTCCAGTTTAATCTTTTTTGGATAAGAGAATCAAACATAAGTTTACATTCGCTTACAGAAAAATGAGATTCAAGAGAGGAATTAAAATAACGTCGTAAAACAGGAATGGTATTCGTTTCTACAAACATTACGGATTTCTCAATTTGATAAACTGTTCAATCTTTTCATTTTCTATCAGTACAGTAAGGTTATAATATGAGATTTTCCAATCTCCATTCACGAGTTCGCAAACACCACTACCCCTACATCCACCCATCCAAGTAGCCAAATTCTCATCAAACCAAGCCGTTTTTTTATCTGCTGAAAACATCCAAAAGCGCTCCGAAGGTTTAAAATCCCATGCTTTTCCTTTATCAAAATAGGGTTTGCAAAACGACTCAAACGCTCCTTTTTCCCAACGTTCACCGGGTGCCGTACCCAAAAACACAAACTGATTTGTAACGGCCGAAAAATAAGAAGTGAAATTGGCATTCGCCGCATCAATATGCCATTGATCAATCAATACATTTAGGGATTTTGGCACTTCTTGTTGCGAAAAAACAACACTTTTAAGTACTAATAAAAGTCCAATAAGAATAGATTTACGTGCCCTCATTTATTTACCACCTTCCATCTTTTGACACGCTTTTACCGCATTATACACATTAACAGTACCATGCGAATTACATAAACTATTCAACTCTTTTTGAATTGTAACAGTTGAAACGATTGCCTGTCGAATTTGCAACATACTTAGAGTAGGAAAATAAGACTTTAACATAGCTGCAACACCTGCCACCATTGGAGATGCCATTGAAGTTCCTTGAAGATTTTGATAATCACTTTGTGGAACAGAATTATAGATTTCGAAACCAGGAGCAAAAACGTCAACACTTTCCTTACCAAAATTAGAGAAAGAAGCTACCAATTCACCTTTATCCTTGGTTGAAGCACCAATAGAAAGCCAATGAGGTGTTGGAACATCTTGAGTGGAATAAAGCGCTGTTGGAAAATTTGGTTCAACATCTGTGTCTTTTGAATCGTTTCCAGAAGCGTGAACCATCAAAACACCTTTAGCATCAGCATATAAAATTGCCTCCAGAACTTTATCTTGATACGGTGAATAATTTTTACCAAAAGACATATTAATTACCATGGCACCATTATCTACAGCATAACGAATAGCTAATGCGACGTCTTTATCATTTTCATCGCCATTAGGTACTGCTCTCAAAGACATAATTTTAACATTTTCTGCTACGCCATCACCTCCTAATCCATTTCCTCTGATTGCGGCAATAATTCCCGCAACGTGCGTGCCATGAAGTGCATCAGGACCTTCAACATTTGAATTACCATAATTTTTATCATTAAAATCAGCTGGATTATCGCCAATTAAAGCACGATCATCAAAATTAACATTCAATAAATAATCGATATGATCAGTAATGTATTTTCTTGTGTCTTCATCAAATTGATCAAGACCTTCTAAATATGGCTCATATTCTGAAATTTCATCTTCAACCTCCCTTTTCACCTCTTGGTATAATAAGAATTCGTCACTAGCAACAATTGTGCTTTCATCTACTCCCTCATACTTATCCATTAGGGCCTTTAAAATTCGAGTTTTCTCTAGGCATGCCGCATCTAAATTTTCTCCTTTAGCGTTTCCTAAAAAGTTCCAACCATGCACATCATCAACATAGCCATTTTTATCATCATCAATTTTATTATTTGGAATTTCACCTGTATTCACCCAAATCTTTCCTTTTAAGTCTTCATGTTCGATATCAACACCAGAATCAATTACAGCCACGATAACAGTTTGTGACTTCTTGCTTTTCAATAAGCCATATGCTTTATCGGTAAACATACCTGTTCCTTCTCCATTATACCAATTGAGCGTTCCAGGGAGCGCTTGAGCAAAAAGTGAACTTGACGTTATTGCGAATGCGCAAATAATTAACAATGAATTTAAACGATTTTTCATACTGTAATAGAGTTTAGAATAAAGTTAAGTAAAAGAGTTTATAAAAGTGACTAGAAAAATTAGTAATGAATACTCTTAATTTAGTATCTTGCCCTAAAATTAACAAAAATGAAAACATTAATCATTTTATTGGTTACATTTTTATTTTGTGGAAAGCTATTCTCACAAGGATACTATTTAAATTTCAAAGACTTTTATGAAAAGGAACCTTCCAAAACAAGCTCTTTTTGCAGTCCATATTCCAAACAAAACATTGAAGCCTTAACTAAGGAAAATTTCTTTATAAAATACGCTACAAAAAACTGGATATATTATAATTCCACAGCATCTAAGGTTAAAGAACTACTAGACAGTAAAGAACTATCATCCGTATATTTCGAATTTGCTCCCCCACATGCCTTATCTGATAGCGCCTTAGTAAAACATCGAATTAATCTAGTGCATCAAGGTTTAGGAGGAATCGATACTGCTTATACAGGAAAAGGAGTAATTATCGGGATTGTTGACCAGGGAATTGATTTTAATCACCCCGACTTCAAGTTCTCAAATGGAAAAACCAGGGTGCTTCGTTATTGGGACCACACCATTAATGGTGCAAATCCTCCACAGCCTTATGGTTATGGAACCGTTTGGGATAGCAGTGCCATAAACAATGGAACGTGTACTGCCTTAGAAACTGGAACAGCTCATGGCACCACGGTTTCCGGTATGGCAGCAGGAAATGCACAAGCCAATAATAAGAATAAAGGTGCTGCCCCAAAAGCAGACATCATCGTAGTTGAAACCAATTTTAATTTAGTAAACTGGACCTTAACCATTGCGGATGCCTGCGATTATATATTCAAAGTGGCCGATTCATTGGGTAAACCAGCTGTTATTAATTTATCCTTAGGCACGTATTTAGGAAGTCACGATGGCAATGATCCTGCAGCGGATTACATGGAATCATTACTAGACGCACAACCTGGACGTCTTATTGTTTGTGCTGCGGGGAATTCAGGAAATCAAGGAAAATATCATGTTCAAGGAAATAATATAGATGCAGACACTTCCTTTTTTTGGAACGTAAATAATCCTGGGGTCACCTTGGCAGGCACCAATAAAATACTTTTTGACCTTTGGTCAGATACTTCTGATGCTCATTATTATTTTGCTTTCGGTGCAGACCGTCCCTCCCCGACCTTCAAGTTTCGAGGACGTTCTTCCTTTCACTACGCCACCGCTAATATGGGAAGTCTACCGATCTATGATACGATATACAACACATTGAATCAGCGTATTGCCTGCATCGAAACCTACCGAGAGATTATTGGTTCCGCCTTTCATATGCAGGTTATTTTCACGAAAGTGGATTCCCTATCCTATTTATACCGATTCATGACCTATGGATCCGGAAAATACGATGCTTGGGGCGGTTCTTGGCAACAGCTTAGCAACTTCGTTTCCAGCGCTTTACCTAGTGCCACTTTAATGCCGAGCATCATACATTACCACCTCCCCGACTCCTTACAAACAATTGTTTCCTCTTGGAATTGTTCGGAAAAAGTAATTTCAGTTGGGAATTTCAGAAATAGAAAAGGCTATATCGACAAAAACAACACCTACTATGTTTCTCCATCAACTACACTCGTTGGTAAATTAAGTGAGAATAGTAGCAAAGGACCAAGTAGATTAGGCGAAATAAAACCCGATATTTCGGCTGCTGGTGATATAACACTTGCAGCAGGTCCCATGCTATATTTAGCAAATTCAGCCAATAATAGCACCATTGATCAAGGTGGGTTTCACGTTAGAAACGGTGGAACATCAATGGCTTCCCCTGTCGTTGCGGGAATTGGCGCTTTATACCTAGAAAAATGCAACTATGCCACTTGGGAAACCTTCAAAACTGATCTAATAAACTCAGCGGCACACGATAACTTTAGCGGTTTACTTCCTAATTTTGGTTATGGGCATGGAAAAGCTGATGCAGTAGGAATATTATTGGAAAAAACCCCAAGCATTACGATATCAGGACCCGGTGGAATTTGTGTCGGCTCGACCGCTATTTTATCCTTCAGCACCAACGCTTTTGTTAATAATGTACTCTGGTCAAATGGTGGACAAACAAATAGCATTAACACGGCGATCATTGGGCCGTATCAAGTTCAAATAACTAGTGAATACGGATGTAAAACAAAATCTCCTGTTCACCAATTAATTACGTACAGCTTACCTTTCGTGGATGCAGGAACTAGTTACACTGCTTGTCCTGGCGAGCCAATAACGCTTTCTGGTGCTGGAACAGCGACTTCATACACTTGGGCCAATAACATACAGAATGGCGCTCCATTTATTCCTAGTCAATCATCCTATTATTACGTTACCGGAACAAATACGAATAACTGTCAAATTACAGATTCTATTTTTGTTGGCTTGTACAGTTCAATTTTGATTGACTACACCGAACAAACACAAAATATATTAACAAATTCAAATCCTTTTAATCTTACACCAGGCGTTCCATCAGGCGGAACATATAGTGGTAATGGGATTATTGGAAGCTCATTTCATCCCACCCTTGCCGGAGTTGGTTCACACTTAATTACCTATACCTACACTGACCAAAATGGATGTACTCAAAGTGATTCAGCAATTATAAATGTTGTTTCCGGTGCAGCAGTAAGTACCCTTGATTCAAATAATTTTGCTTTGTATCCCAATCCAACCGATAATGATTTAATACTTAACTTACCTCAAAGTGCTTCTTCTAGCACCTATCAAATTAAAGATGCCACTGGACGCACAATACAAAATGGCATAGTTAGCGCTGGTTCTAATTTAATTAGCACGAAGCAACTACCTGCCGGATCTTACTTTATCACCCTAAATTATTCGATAAAAAAATTCATTAAAATTTAATTATACCTCCATGAAAATCAATCGCAACCTTATTTTACTTCCTTTTTTAGTATTATTTTCAACGCTAAGTTTTTCTCAAAAAGAAAATAGTACGGAATGTTCTAAAAAAAATAGATTTAGTAATCAACAACTGAAAAGCAATTCGCTGACCGTCAGTCAGATTTCACAAACCGAGAAATACGATGTTCACTTTTACGGCCTGAATCTCAACATGACCAATACCAATACCAATTTGAATGGATCAGCCTCCATGCACGCGAGTTGTATCCAAAACATTGATACCATTTTATACGAACTTTATCCAACACTTACCATTAGCTCAGTTGAATTAAACGGAACTTCGGTAGCCTTCACGCGCAGTAATTCTGCCGTTAAAATTGCAGCTAATTTGACTGCTGGCTCCAACTTTACGATTAAAACATACTACAGCGGCACACCCCCAACGGCGCAAACGAATCCTTTAGGCGGAAGTGGAATGACATATGCCACCTCTCCAAGCTGGGGAAATGCCGTAGTTTGGTCTTTATCTGAGCCATTTTCAGCATACGAATGGTGGCCATGCAAACAAAGTTTAAACGACAAGGCCGATTCTTCCGATATCAACATTACCGTTCCCAATGCCTGTAAGGCAGGATCTAATGGTCTTCTCACCAATGTGGTAAACCTAGGAAATGGAACAACTCGTTATGAATGGAAACACCGTCATCCGATTGATTACTACTTAATTTCGGTCGCTGTAGCTCAGTATATTGAATATAATATCTACGCCAATCCAACTAATGCCCCCGCTCCTATTTTGATACAAAACTTTATCTACAATAATCCGCAAACCCTACCTAATTTTCAAGCTGACATTGATGAAACAGTTGATTTTCTCAATCTATTTTACGACCTCTATGGGCCCTATCCATTTGAAGATGAAAAATATGGGCATTGTATGGCTCCACTATCTGGGGGAATGGAACATCAAACGATGACTACGCAAGGTTTTTTCAATAAAGGCTTAACATCCCACGAATTAGGACATCAATGGTGGGGAGATCACGTTACCTGTGCTTCATGGAGCGACATTTGGGTAAATGAGGGCTTTGCGTCTTATAGTGAACAATTGATGTTGGAAAATTTGTACCCAGGGGAAGAAATACAAAACATGTTAGATGTTCACGACAACGTAAAAACGCAACCAGGCGGGAGTGTTTGGGTCTTAGACAGTTTAAACGAAAATAGAATTTTCAGTGGTCGACTCACGTACGACAAAGGCGCTGCAATTATTCATACCATTCGCTACATGGTAAACAACGACAACCTCTTTTTTCAAACCTTACAAAATTTCTTGACAACTTATGCGGAAAGCACAGCTTTTGGAATCGACGTTAGAGATGCCTTTATTCAATCTACAGGAATCAATTTTACGCCATTTTTTGAGCAATGGTACTTCGGTCAAGGATTTCCAACGTACTCCGTTAAATGGAAACAAAGTGGGAATAATGCCATCGTTCAGATAAACCACAGTGTTTCCATGTCAAGTATCACTCCTACCTTCACCAATCCGATTGACCTGAAGTTTACTCGTCCTGGAAATAGCGACACCATCATACGTTTCCAAATTTCGGCAAATTCAAACACCTTTACCATCAACGGTATTGGAACCATTAACAATTCTATCGGCATTGACCCCAACAATTGGGTGATTAACAACAACGGTACGATACAAATGGATAACACCTTAAGTATTCAAGAACAGAATGATGAGTTAGGCATTACACTACAGCCAAATCCGAGTAATGGTATTTTTAGCATAGTTGGATTAAAGGAACCTGCTTTTCTTCAACTTTATGGAATGAATGGTCAACTTTTAAAAGAACTGACTATTGATCCTAATCAGCTCATTGATATTCAAGCATTTCCTAAGGGAACATATTTGCTGAGCATCATGAATACAGATGGAAACAAAACACTTCGATTAATTAACAATTAATTAATTGGTACTGGCAAAAAAAATGAATAGGTTTTCAATCATTTCTGTCTAATAAAAATTGGTGTATTTTAGTTGACTTTTTGTCTAGATACATTGGGTTCGCTTAAGCCTCGATTCGCCTAAGAGGAACTTTAACCTCCCTTTGCCAATAGAGACCAATAAAAAACGAACATTAAGTTAATCTTGATAATTCAATTACATTTTGATTGATAATCTTTATGTTTAAACTGAACCCAATATTCTTTGTATCCTTCTGGTGTTGTAAAATAATCTTGTTCGTAATCTTCTGAATTATTATTTAAATTTTTTAAAACTCTTTTTAGTTCAAAATCTAAATAGGTTTTATTAATTTGACGTACCCATGTACCGCGTTGTGTAAAACCAGTGAATGCATCGCATTTAGAAGTTGTAATAAACGGCATTTGAATAATAAACTCAACTTTAGCTTTTTGATCTAATCCCCTAGTTGTAATTGAAGTATTATTAAAGTCAATTTTTAAAAATCTTCCTGAATTATACGATTTTTTTAAAAAATTACCAATAAGTTCAGAAGCTTTATTTGAGAATCTATGGGCAGTATCAATAGTATCAACTCCTCTAATAACCCATTCAGGACCAACATATTTCCCATAAAAACCTGCTTTGTCAACTCTTAAAATTTTTACATCTCCAAATTTTTTGAGTTCTAATTCAATATTTTTAATATTAATTTTAGAATCTACTACTTTTCCTTTTGAATTGCCATTGCAAGAAATTAAAATAGTTATAAAAATTATACAACCGAAAAATCCTTTCAATTTCATATTTTTATTTTAGCGGACCATATGGTTTTCAATCTAAGACAATCCTAAATTAATTACTTAATTTGTTGCTATCTAGCGATTGATTTGTAGGACTTATTAATTTTAATTCTGTCCGTCTATTTGCTTGATGTTCTTCTATGCTGCACCAAACTCCTTCTTTGCACTTATTAAGCAACTTAGTTTCTCCATATCCTTTAGCAGTAATCATTTTTGAAGGTATTCCTTTGCTAATAATATAATTCACACAACTAGTTGAACGACTATTTGATAGTTTTTCATTATACTTAGTGGTACCTCGAGAATCCGTATGAGAAGAAAGCTCAACTTTTAACTCAGGATGTTCTTTCATATATTTAACTATCTTATTGAGTTCTACCTCACCCTCTGGACGTAAAGAGAATTTATCAAAATTATACAATACCATCTCTAAGCGGATAAAATCTTCTCCTTGCTTCATTTTCATAATTAGTGGTATAGCAACTGTATCTAAACAATTACCTTCAAATTTTATCGGTATCATGCTACGAGCATCATCGTAGTTAATGAGGTTCATTTTCACTGAGTCAATACGTGCTGTCCCCTCATTCTTCCATGAATAAGATCCATTTGATGTGGTTAAAAAGTTTATTGTCGATCCATCATGCTTATATAAGTTCATCATCACATTTTCTAAGGGACGTCCGCTTTCATCTTTCGCTATTAATTTCGTTACATTCTTCTTAAAGTAAGTCGTCAAATTAACTTCAAATTCACCATCAACAGTAGCAGTAAAACGAGCAGTATCTCCTTTATTGATATCATCACCAGGATAATAAATTATATATTTCCGATTCTTTTCTAAGATATATGGGTCCTCCGTTCTACCTTGCGCATTCGTTTTAATTGCAGAAGCGATATTTTTAGTTAAGTCTACAATCTGAACGGTCTTATTTTTCAAAGGTGTTCCCTTGCATGATTTCAAAACAGCCACTAGTTCAGCTTTAAACACAGGTTTAGTAAACGAATAAATTTGATCTACCCAAGCTTCACGATTAGATGATATATATCCTTTACCAGTAAATTCATTAACATAATATGCAAAATCATCTGCATTTGAATTTAAGGGATTCCCAATATGTTCTGGTTCGGTATTCGACATATCCGAACTGAATATATCTAAACCACCCATACCTGGCCATCCATTAGAGGAAAAATATAGAATGCCTTTTGATGAAATAAAAGGAAACACTTCGTCTTTATTGGTGTTGATAAGCTCTCCTAAATTCACTGGAGTAGACCATTCACCGTCCACATAACTTGTTTTATAGATATCAGTACTGAATACTGTATCGATTATTTTTGTTTTTGCAGAATCAGCATAGATAAAATTCTTTATAGCACTACCAGGGCGATTTGATGCAAAATAAATATTTCCTAAGGAATCCATAGTAGCATGTCCATTAGAAAACATTTTCGAATTAAACGGAAAATTAATTTCATTCCACTGCTCATTATCAAATGTAAATACACGCAATTTAAGTTTAGAGAACTTAATTCTGTTATCAAGATCTACTTCCTGCTCATTAGTGGTAATAAAAGACATTGTATAATCCGGATTAAAGGAAATTGGACCTTCATGTGAATCAGTACGTTTTATTTCGCGCCACTGATTTTTAAAAAGGAAATCAATCCAAAATAGTTTTTGATAAAACTTCGCCTTTTCTTTCGACGCCGTAGGATCATAAAACGAAATGTCGGTAAAATTTTGGTTCGTCCTATCGTATTCTCGATTAGCGAAACCATGACCATACTGATTTGAGGCAAACAAAATTCCTTTTTTGTATGGAAATGCTGCAAAATCCTCCCCATCCTCTGCTTTTTTGTATAGCGAAACGGTATAGTCAGAGCTGCTTGAAATCCTAGAATTTAGAAGACTTACATTCGCCTTAATCTTCATAATAGCCATACTTTGTGGAAAAGCTTTAGCGGCCGAATCGATCACATTGCTTAAACGAGTATACTTCTTATTTAAAGAAACTAATTCGATTAAATTGAGCCAATCTTGCTCATTAGCTTGCTTCTTATTTACCAATACTTGATTCCAATATAGCGCCTTAGAATATTGTTCAGAATACATGGCCGCTTCTGCTGTCATTCGTAAATATGAATAATCTCCAACTGTTTTTTTATTTTTCTTTTTTCCAATGAAAGCATTGGATAATTCCTCCCAAACTGGCAAGGCATCAGCATATTTCAACTGCATGGATAAATCCCTTGCGAAATCTGCTTTATAACTTTGGCTCCATCCAAATGATGAAAGCGCTATTATGGCTAAAATTGTAGTTGAAATTTTCATATTAAAAATATCTTGGACTTAAAAAAGCATTGTTTTTAGAACGTATATCAAAAGAAAGTACAAATTCATGACTTCCCCATTGGTTAATTAATTTTCCATTAATTGGAAAATCGTAGGCATATCCGACCATACAATAGTCTTTAATTTGGTAAGATGCATTAAACCCTACCGCATCGTATACTCTAAACATTCCGCCAACCCAAAACTTATTGTACAAATGCGCTGAAACATTTAGATCTGCAATAAGCGGCCCATTCCCAGTATACTTCATTAACAACGAAGGCTTAATATCTACAACACTATTCACCTTAAACACATAACCCGCCATGACATATAAATGTCGTTGAGCAAAAGAATTTCCAGCATTATTATCAATAGACCTTTTTACTAGTTGAGGAATTGAAACTCCAGCATAAAATTTATTAGCGTATAAGTAAGCACCAAATCCAAAATTTGCTTTTAGGCTTGAATTAGATTGTAAAAAATTAGGATCCGTATTATCCACTACTTGAAGACTTGAAAAATCAAATTGATTTTGCTGAATTCCAGCTGAAGCGCCAAGAGATAATTTCAATCCATCATTATTCAGTTGCATGTGGTAAGCGAACGTTGCCATGGCATTAACACCTGAGCGAGAACCAATTTTATCATAGCTTAAGTTGCCACCTAAACCTATGTGTTTTCTCACAATTGGTGCATGAATAGATAAGAATTGTGTCCGCGGGGCACCTTCCCAACCTGCCCATTGGGCTCGGGTAAGACCTGTAATATTAAGCGAACCCCTACTCCCCGCATACGCAGGATTAAATTGAAGCGGGTTAAAAAAATACATCGATGACTGAGCATCTTGCTGTGCAAATGCCGACATACTCGTCAGGCAAATAATTGCAATTAAATTGATCGTCCTCATTTCGTTTAAGGTTGAATTTCTATATATCCAGTATATGGATCTTGTGATTTCTTCTTCGTATCTATTACATAGAAGTAAGTGGAAGCAGGTAATGAATTTGCAGCCGTACCTTTGTAATGGCCATTCCAATCATTTTGATAAGGTTCAGCTTCGAAAACTAAGCTCCCCCAACGATTGTAAACCTTTACTGAATTATTTGGATAAAACGCTAAGTTATCAATTATCCATAAGTCATTTTTACCATCATTATTTGGAGAAATAAATTGATTTACAATTATTGGTATTAATGGCGTACAACCTAAATCTAAGCTTAGGGTCTGTTTGCAACCTGCAGCATCCGTTGCTGTTACGGTATAATTACCAGCGTCTATGTTGTTGGCGGTAGCACCTGTATTTCCTGAAGACCAGCTGTAAGAGAAACCACCTTGTCCACCTAGTGCCATAACGGATAAACTTCCATTCGCCTCACCACACTCAGAGCCTGTTGAATCTATTTCTGAAATAGTAATAATAATTGGCTCTAATACGGTAGCCGTAGCTTGATCGATACAGCCATCTGCATTCGTAACCGTTACCGTATAATTTCCTGCCGTTAAGCCATTTACCGTTGCAGCATTAGTTTGAGCAGGTGACCATGAATAATTCAAGTTGCTTCCGTTGCCATTATCCGTGTCAATGTTTATACTACCATTGCTTCCGCCATTGCATGAAACATTGGTCACATTTACCTCTGTGATGTTAATCAATACAGGTGGCTCAATGATTACTGTATCAATCGTAACACAAGAATTGACGTTGTCTGTTAATGTAACCGTATAGGTTCCTGGAGCATTGATGGTTGGATTCAGTGTATTACCTCCTGTTAGAATACCAGGGCCAATCCAAGCTACAGTAACGTTCGTTGGATTTGATGCGCCATTAATGATTCCAAGACCTGTTACACAGTCAATACCAGATGAAGGAGTGGTGGAATAACTAAAAGCTGGTGAAGGTAAAATAGTAACCGTAAATTGATCATTTACAGCGGGACAATCACCCAATTGAACATCAACACTAATAGTGGCGATAATGCTAGCACCTGTGGTATTACTCACCGCATTCCAAGTAGGTAAATCACCATTACCTGAGGCACCAATACCAATATTGGTATTATTGTTCGTCCAAGTAATAACACCACCAACCGGAACTGAAATATAGTTGTCAGGATTGATTGTTTCGCCAGGGCAAACCGTAAAATTTGGATTCGTATTGATAGTAATTTGCGGAATAACAGCTACAGATACCACCACGTCAGGTCCAGGACAAAGCGCGTTCACAACACTCACTGTGTATTGCATGGTATCAACAGAATTACCACCATTAAATAAAGTTTGAGAAATATTAGTTCCTGAACCGTTGGCTTCACCCACAATCGTCGCTGGTCCAGCGGTTGTCCATGAAAAGTTCATATTATCCAAATTAGAAGTAATATCGATATCGGTCGTTTCTCCTCCGCAAATTTCATAAAACAATGGATCGATAGTCACATTGGCCTGAGGATTTACAGTAATGGTATGAATATCATCAGGATCCGTAGAGCATTCAACAGTGGCTGTTATTTCAACGGTTCCAGGTTCAGTCGTATTATTTAATAAAAAAAGTGGATTAAAAACTAGAGGAGTTGTTCCACTACCCGACATTACAGTAACATTGGAGACATTCGTTGTGTCTGTAATATTCCACGTGATAACATATCCAGGTTGATTCGCAGTCATTTGAAAAGCTGCAGAAGAATCTCCACTGCAAATCGTTTGATCATACAGCGAAAAAGATAATGAAGCAGTTGGTTTGATCGTCACTGTTTGCATGATTGAATCTACGCCGCAAAAATTACCCGTATAAACCCATACGTCGTAAGTTCCAGGCTGACTAAATAAAATCTCTAAGTTATCTGTTCCATTAGTCCATTGCGTGTAATCATACGTAGCACCAACAAAACCATTACTCGAACCTAGTGTGCCAGAATTAATCGTGTAAGTATTTGGGCTGATATTCCAATAGAAACCATAAGTAGTATCGCAACCAGTTTGGTTAATACTTTCACCTCCATCTGATTGATTCGTAAAGGTCACAGGGTCTAAAACGCAAATCGGTGATGCAGGCGAATAACTGAATGCAGCAGTAGTACCCGTAGAAATAGTAATCGGACCAACGGTTATAACGGTTGGAAAACCACCAGCCGAGCAAAGATTTTGAGCGACAACAGTGGCGGAAAACGCATTTTGAATGGGCGGAAATCCAGGGGCGAAAACGTAATCAATACCACATGAAGAGGTATTAAAAAGGTGATTAATAGTTGTATCATTTGAAGTTGTAAAAACCATACTAGGAGAACCATCAGAAAATGAAACAGTGTAATCGACAAGGACATCATTGGAAATAATTTCAATCGAATAAGGTGATGGAAGACAGGTATTGGTTCCAGCTCCTGCCACTGTAATCAACGGTGCATTACCATTAAAAACAACATATGTTTTTGTAGCAGAACATCCATTTTGAGTTACAGTATGGGTCATTGTAAATTGGCCCAAAGGAAACAGGTGTGATATCTGAAGACCTGTCATGCCAAAATTGGTAGACGAACTACCATCTCCCCAGTTGAAGGTTTGGGTCACCGTATTGTTATACAAGGAGTTGAAGTTGAACAGAGCGGTATCAATAGAACCACAATTTTTAAAAATTACCTGACCTGCCTGAGTCACTGTTCCATAACCGCCACCTGTTGATGCCAAGGTAAGCGCAGCATTGGGAGTAGCATTCACATCTATAGTTCGCGTTGAATTTACAGCGGGAAGACCTGGATTAGTAACGGTTAGTGTGGCTGTTGTTGTAGGCGCAGTCACTGTATTATAAGTCACCACATGAGGTCCTTGTCCGACTGCTGTGGCTGGAATTGCACCCAAACCAAAATTCCAACTATATGTAGTACCAGCAACCGTTGAAGTAGATGAATTAACGAAGTTAATGGTGCTTCCCTGGCAAATTGTTACTGTTCCGGCAACGGCAGGTGGAGAGGTTGAAAAGCTAGGTACAGGCGCTTGGGAGAAGGCCAAACTAGTGAGCAAACTTAAAAAGATTGCGTAACTAAATTTTATCATGTTTTTAGTCTTTTAAAGATCAAATTTGGAATGGTAAAAGTATTAAATAATTGACACTTTACAAGTAATTTATTCCTTTTTTTAATTTACTAAGTGTTAGTTCCTCCTCGGAATTATTACTTGGAATATAATTATACAACCATTCAGCAGTGGGAGGCATACTTAAGAGGATAGACTCTGTGCGTCCATTACTATAAATTCCAAATTTTGTACCTCTATCGTGCAATAAATTAAATTCAACATAACGTGAACGCCTAATGTTTTGCCAATGTTTTTCCTGTGGAGTATACTCCGAAACCTTAAATCCATCTACTTGACTCATATAAATGGTTGGAAAAGCAGTCCCCAATTCGAGGCACATAGACAAAATTTGTTCTTTTGAAATCAAATCATTTTCGGTGAGATTATCGAAAAATATACCTCCAACGCCCCTAGTTTCATCACGATGTGGTAGAAAGAAATAATCATCTGCCCATGCTTTAAAACTATCATAATAGTTTGGGTTGTAGCCATCGCAGATCCTTTTCAATTGATGATGAAAAGAAGTTGCTAATTTATCAACGATATAATGAGGAGTTAAATCAATACCACCACCAAACCAATATGTTTTTGAATCCATCTCAAAATACCGAATATTCATGTGAATAATTGGATGTCTCGGGTGTTTGGGATGCAAAACAATCGACACACCTGTGGCAAAAAAGCGCTCACCGTCTAATTTTAATTGATCCTTCATCATTTTTGTAACCTCACCCTCAACAGCAGAGAATGCTACCCCTCCTTTTTCGATGATTCGTCCATTCGCTATGGTGCAAGTAAATCCACCTCCGCCCTCTTTTCTATCCCACTCGTCTTCTGTAAAGACAGCTTCACCATCCCATGTTTCGAGCGCTGACGTAATGAATCGCTGGAGTTCGCGAAATTTATCTTTTACATCATTCGACATCATTTTCGAAAATAATTGATTCAAACTCGAAAAACTTTAATAGAAAACTTGCCGAATTAACTGTGTAAACGCTGTCGTTATCCTGCTTAAAATCAATACGACTTATCGCACCTTGGCGCTGTGCATCACCTAAAAATATTATTTTAGGAATCAATGAGAACATATCATAGCCAAGGCAAGCCATCTTAGAAATATCAACTTGATAAGCAATTCGATACCTCTTGTGAAATGCTATTACTTCCGCTTCTTTTGTATTAAAATAAGTAGGACTTTCATAATTAAACTCAAATACGTTTTCAATCGTAGAAGAAACCTCTTTAAAGTCCAACCATTCCTTTAGGCCAAACACTTGAACATTTTCAAGTTGACTGGTATAACTTAATAAATTAATGATATTTTGTTTCTGAGAATCAAAACTCACAAACCATGTTTTTAAGGTATTTCTATGATAGAGCATATAATTATTATAGGAAGCCATAATAATTTTCGCTTTTCCTTTAAAGTTTGGTAGAGCCTTGTAGGCGGCTAAAAAAGCTTCTTCCAGTAATGAATCAGCACGCAGATTAGATCGCACCAATACAATCTGTTCTCCTTTTTGAAATCCATACAAATCCTTGGCAAGATTTAGCGCTAGTTGATTGTTTGGCGTTGGAATCTGAATTGCATAAGGGTTTGTCTCATTAAACGAAGAATTAAGATGAATTGGAAATACAATTTTAATTTTATTCTTCTGACAAAAATCAGATACCAATTGAGCCTGAGCTAAATGAAATGGCGCATAAATTAAATCCATTCCCACTAATTCTTCGGTTTGAAGTAAGGTAGGAAAATCAGTGCTTTCACTTAGGTAATCATAAAAGGTAATTTGCCCCTTTAAACCGATTGCTTCCAAATCTTTTATCCCAATTAATGCCCCCATATAAAATTCAGTAGCAGATCTAGAAGCCCCTTTCAATGGAAATTTTATTGTATCAATAGCAAATGGCAAAAAAACTGCAATTTTGGGATCTCTAATCACTTGATTTTTACCTTCAATAACACGCTTAGATTTCGAATCAATCTTTTTAGGAATTGGCCTAGGTCCCTGAATAATGCTTGCTTTATCATTAATAGGGATTTTTATAGATGCCCCTACTTTAACTTGACTATTTTTTAATCCATTTAACTCCTTCAGACGTTCGACTGAAACCATAAAACGTTTGGATAACGAGTAAAGCGATTCTCCATTTTCAACAATATAAACCATTATTGTATCATTGAATTCAAAATTACGCTGATATGAAATTGAGTCTTTGCCTTTATTATCAGCCAAGTTTTGACTGCTTGTTTTTATAGAAACAAGTCGTACAGCTGCATTTTTAACTTGCACATTTTGACCAACTTGAATACCTTTATCTGAATCTAAATTCCATGAAATAAGAGAATCAACAGAAACGGCATACCGCTTAGAAATGGCGAATAATGTTTCTTTTTCACAAACTTTATGAATAATTGTTTTTCTTTCAATAGGTAAATACAGCTTCTGTCCACTAATCAAGCCCTTATCACTTCCTGGATTACATTTCAGAATTTCTTCGCCAGAATAACCAGTTTGCTGAACGACTGTAAATAAATTCAAACCATCCGTAACTTCAATAACATGACAAAGTTTACCATTATGCTCTTGTAGCTGCACTAAATCTTGTGCTGAGCCATAGAATACAGAGGCAAATAATATAAAAACCCATGAAAAATACCTCATTTCCTTCATTCGCAGAAATTATTCCCATTCAATTGTAGCAGGAGGCTTAGAACTAATATCATAAGTTACCCGATTTATGCCCTTCACTTGATTAATTATTTTATTCGAAATGGCGGCTAAAAATTCGTAAGGCAAATGACACCAATCAGCTGTCATGCCATCAGTTGAAGAAACCGCCCTCAGAGCCACCGCATTTTCATAGGTGCGCTCATCACCCATTACACCAACTGATTGAACAGGTAAAAATATACATCCTGCTTGCCAAACATCATTATACAAGTTAGCCTCTTTCAATCCATTGATAAATATAGCATCAACTTCTTGCAAGATACGCACTTTCTCTTTGGTTACTTCGCCTAAGATTCTAATTCCAAGACCTGGCCCTGGAAATGGATGCCTACCTAAAATTTTTGGGTCGATATCCAATGCTTTCCCGATTCTCCTTACTTCATCCTTAAATAGTAATCGCAGCGGTTCAACGACACTTAATTTCATGTAATCAGGCAAACCACCTACATTGTGGTGTGATTTGATAGTTTGAGAAGGGCCACCAGTACCTGAAACAGACTCAATAACATCTGGATAGATTGTTCCTTGGCCTAACCAAAAAGCATTTTCCACAGTTTTCGACGCTTCATTAAATACATCCACAAAAACACCTCCAATTGCCTTTCTTTTTAATTCTGGATCCGTTAATCCCTTTAAAGCAGTATAAAAAAGTTCAGAGGCTTCAACACCTTTGACATTCAAGCCCATTCCCTGATAGGAAGCCAAGACATCCTCGTATTCATTTTTTCTTAAAAGGCCATTATCAACGAAAATACAGTGTAAATTGTGACCTATAGCGCGATGAAGAAGTACTGCAGCAACGGAGGAGTCAACGCCACCCGACAAACCTAGAATAACACGATCATCACCAATTTTTTCTTTTAATTCCGAGATACATTCTTCAATAAAAGAATTTGGAGTCCAATCTGCCGCACAATCGCAAACAGTATAAATAAAATTCTTTAGTAGTTGCGTTCCATTTGCTGAATGGTACACTTCAGGGTGAAACTGAACACCAAAGGTGTTTTCATTCTCAATTTCAAATCCAGCGACCTCAACATCTGAAGTACTGCAGACCACTTTATAATTAGCTGGCACATTGGTTATTGAATCACCGTGAGACATCCAAACTTGAGAATTAACTGGAATACTTTGCATTAACCTCGACTCAGCATTAACTACAGTTAAGTTAGCACGCCCATACTCTCTATTATTGGATGAATTAACTGTTCCACCATATTCTTGAGCAAGTAGCTGTGCTCCATAACAAACACCTAATAAGGGGATTTTTCCTTTAATATCATTTAGGGAAGGCTTTGGTGCGTTTACATCGCGCACAGAAAAAGGACTACCCGATAAAATAACCCCCTTAATATGTTGTTGAATCTTGGGAATTTTATCCCAAGGATGAATTTCACAATACACGTTTAATTCCCTAATTCTTCGAGCAATCAATTGCGTATACTGAGAACCAAAATCAATGATTAAAATAGTTTGATGCATGTCACAAAGATAAGTGTAAATTGAACTTAAAAATTAAAAAAAAGTTAATCAGCTATATTTTTTAATTGAACTAAGAGCATATTCTCAAATTTTGAAGTTTAATCATTAACTTTGATTCCTAATAAATTTAATATTCAATGATTGGTAACCTATTAAAAAAGTTATTTGGTGATAAAAATGATAAGGACAGAAAACTGTATGAGCCTTTCAGTATTGCAGCTAACGAATTTCAACAAACACTAACGTCATTATCGGATGATGAGTTAAGAAACAAAACATTTGGCTTTCAACAATTAATTTCTGAAGAGAAACAGGAACTAGAAAACGAAATTAAGGCCCTTGAACATAAGGTTGGTGATAGTGCTACACCTATTGAAGAAAAAGAGGAATTATTTGAAAAAATAGACAAGTTAACGAGGGCGGTTGATGACAAGATAGAAGAAGTTCTCATGCAAATTTTACCTGAAGCATTCGCAGTTGTCAAAGAAACAGCGAAACGTTGGCTAGAAAACGGTAAACTTGAAGTTACTGCACTTGATTTTGACAAGGAATTAGCTACTCGAAAAGATGGCATCACAATTACTGGGGACAAAGCTATTTGGCACAACGAATGGAGCGTTGCAGGAATGAAAATTAAGTGGAACATGGTACATTACGATGTTCAATTACTTGGTGGCGCTGCTTTACACAAAGGAAATATTGCAGAAATGCAGACAGGAGAAGGAAAAACATTGGTCGCTACCCTTCCAGTTTATTTAAATGCTCTTTCCAAAAAAGGCGTTCATATTGTAACTGTTAATGACTACCTAGCGAAACGCGATTCAGAATGGATGGGTCCCCTCTATCAATTTCACTGTTTAAGTGTGGATTGTATCGACAAACATGCCCCAAATTCAGCAGATCGTAGGAAGGCTTATCAAGCTGATATTACATTTGGTACCAACAATGAATTTGGCTTTGACTACCTTAGAGATAATATGGCAGGGCATATTGATGAATTAGTGCAACGAAAACATCATTTCGCTATTGTTGATGAGGTCGATTCAGTTCTTATTGACGATGCAAGAACTCCTTTAATCATATCTGGCCCAACTCCAAAAGGTGAAGAACAAGAATTTCAACAATTAAAACCAAGGATAGAGCGAATTGTAAATGCTCAAAAAGAATTTGTTCAACAATGTTTAATAGAAGCAAAAACAAAACTCATTGTAATTTCTAATCCTCCAGAGGATAAAAAAGAATTCAATACATTGCTTGAAGAAGGTGGAATCGCCTTGCTTCGTGCCCATAGAGGCTTGCCTAAAAATAAGGCACTTATAAAATTTCTATCCGAACCAGGCATCCGTGTTCACTTGCAAAAAACAGAAAATTTTTACATGCAAGAACAAGGTAAGCAAATGAAAAAGATTGATTTGGAATTGTTTTTTGTTATTGAAGAGAAAAATAATACCATTGAATTAACCAATAAGGGTATTGATTTAATTTCCGGATCTGAAGACCGTGAGTTTTTTATCATGCCTGATATTGGGGCAGAAATTGCCAAGTTAAGCAAGTTAGGTTTAGATAACGATCAATTTTTAAGTAGAAAAGATCACTTGGTTGGAGAATACTCGATAAAATCTGAACGTATCCATTCTGTCAATCAGTTATTAAAAGCATATACACTTTTTGAAAAAGAAAATGAATACGTAATAATGGATGGCAAGGTGAAAATTGTCGATGAGTCTACAGGTCGTATTCTAGATGGAAGAAGGTATTCAGATGGACTTCATCAAGCAATTGAAGCAAAAGAAAATGTGAAAATTGAAGCAGCAACTCAAACTTATGCTACTGTTACCTTGCAAAATTATTTTAGAATGTATCACAAACTAGCAGGTATGACTGGTACAGCGGAGACAGAAGCAAAAGAATTCTTTGATATTTACAAACTAGATGTAGTTGTTGTGCCACCAAATACCAAAGTGGTAAGAAAGGATGATCAAGATTTAGTTTACAAAACTGCTAGAGAAAAATTTACGGCTGTAATCGAAGAAATCCAAAAATTAGTTTTGGAAGGACGTCCTGTATTAGTTGGAACGACCACCGTTGAAATTTCTGAAGGATTAAGCAGGATGCTCGATAAAGAAAATATCAAGCATCAAGTATTGAATGCGAAATTTCATCAAAAAGAAGCCGAAATAATTGCTAATGCTGGATTATCAGGCGCCGTTACTATTGCAACCAATATGGCTGGTCGTGGAACCGATATAAAATTAGGTCCAAACGTAAAAGAAGCCGGAGGTTTAGCGATAATCGGAACGGAACGCCATGATTCAAGACGAGTAGATCGTCAATTAAGAGGTCGTGCTGGTCGTCAAGGTGATCCAGGATCCTCACAGTTTTTTGTTTCGCTTGAAGATGATTTAATGCGAAAATTTGGGTCCGAAAGAATAGCAAAATTAATGGATAGAATGGGACTTAAGGAAGGCGAAGTAATTAGCCATGGAATGATTTCTAAATCCATTGAACGTGCTCAGAAAAAAGTGGAAGAAAATAATTTTGGCGTAAGAAAAAGATTGCTCGAATATGACGATGTAATGAATTCTCAACGAAAAGCAATTTATAAAAAACGAAAAAATGCCCTTTTCGGAGATAGAATGGATATTGATGTTGACAATATGTTCTATGAACTTGCGGAAGAAACAGTATTAAAGTTATCAAATCATGATTTTAACGATTATGAAATTGAATTAATCCGTTTAATCGGCATTGAATCGCCTGTAAACGAGGAGGAATTTAAGAGCTTAGATAAAATGGAACTTATCCATGCTGTCTATATTGCGATGACAAAACAATATAAACGAAAATGTCAAAAGATAGCGGAGCTTGCGATGCCGCAAATAAAACATGTACATGAAACCATGTCAGATCGTTATAAAAACATAGTCTTTCCACTTACTGACGGAAGAAAAGAGTTACAACTAATCATTAATCTAGAGGAAGCATATAAATCAAATGGTACCGTTATTTCAAAATATTTTGAAAAAAATATTATTCTTGGAATGATTGATAATGAATGGAAAGAACATTTACGAGAAATGGATGATTTGAGGTCTGCAGTTAATAATGCAACCTATGAACAAAAAGACCCATTAGTGATTTACAAATTGGAGTCCTACGAATTATTCAAAAGCATGCTTTATAGATTAAATCAAGAAGCTGTTGAATTGTTAATGAAATTAAACATTCCTGCTGAAGTGGCATTACAAAGCACCAATACTGAAGACAAGCAAAATAATTATGGGAATTCTAATACTAGCAATTCAACCGCAGCGCCACAATTTAGAGGTAGTGATGGTTACCGTCAAGCTGTTCAAAATTCGATGCCAAGTCCCGAAAAAAAACAACCTGTAATTGCTCAAGCAAAAGTTAATAGAAATGATGCTTGTCCTTGTGGTAGTGGTAAAAAGTACAAGCAATGCCATGGAAAATAATGCCGAATTCAAGCGTTGATTTTGCCATAATAGGCTCTGGAAATGTTGCTCATTTCTTAGCTCATATATTAACCGAAAAAGGATTGACGATCAGCCAAGTTCATAGCCGAAATTCAATTTCAGGAAATTCACTTGCACTAAAGGCTAATGCTAAATTTGAAGAAGAAATCACATCAATTAATGCTGGAGTTATTTTTATTGCCGTTCAGGATGAACAAATAGAAAGTTGTTTAAAACAATTACCGCATTCTTCCATTCTACTTTACACTTCAGGAACAATTGATTTAGCTCCCATTTTTCCTCAAAATTGTGGGGTATTCTATCCCCTTCAAACATTTTCGAAAAACAATTATAGCATACCTTTTAATGGACCAATATTATTGGATGACAAAAATGAAGAGGTTAATAATTATGCTATTCAGCTTTGTTCCATTTTGAATTTAAGCTACAAAATCACGAGCTCAGATGAACGGAAAAACATTCACCTTTGTGCTGTTTTCCTTAATAATTTCATCAATCACATAGCCTGCATTGGCTTATCTGAAGCAAAAGAACGAAAAATTGATAGTAGCTTATTTGCGCCTTTACTAAAAAAGACATTCGAAAACATCTTAAGTAATGACCCTTTCGAAAATCAGAGTGGGCCAGCAAAACGAAATGACAAAATAATTATTAATGAGCATATCGCTTTATTAGATGGGAATTCAAAAACAATCTATCATTTGATTACTGAAAGTATACTTGCAAAAAATGGACACGAATTATAAAATTAAGTTAAACCAAATCAATACATTTATTTTCGATATTGATGGCGTTTTAACAGACGGAAATGTATTATTGGACAATGGCAACTATTTGAGAGCCTTAAATTCAAAAGATTCTTATGCTATTCAATACGCAGTAAAGATGGGCTATAGGATCTTTATGATTACTGGAGGTTCTTCAAAAGAAATGAAAGATTACCTTGAAAACCTTGGTGTTACATGTGTTTATCTTTCCAGCAAATCGAAACTTAATGTTTATAATGAAGTGAAATTAAAGCATGGTTTTCATGACGAGCAAGTTCTTTATATGGGCGATGATATCCCTGATATTCCAGTACTTTCGATTGTTGGTGTATCAAGTTGCCCAATAGATGCCGCTATCGATGTAATTAATCGCTGTATATATCAATCGTCACAAGAAGGTGGAAAAGGTTGCGTTCGCGATGTAATTGAGCAAACTATGCGCGTTCAAAATACTTGGTTGATGGATGGGGCTTATGAATGGTAATTAAAGTCCTAATTCATTTTCCCAATAAGCATTTAATAAAATAATTAATCTTCTAGACATATTATTTTGATAGCGTTTCGTGCGATACCCCCCTACCCAATTTATTCCCCTAATGGCATTAGTAAAAAATACTTCGTCTGCCGATAATAGATTTTGGGGGAGAATAGAACATTCGTATACTTTAATATTATTTTGTAAGGCCAGATTGATAATCTGCATTCGCATCGTTCCAGCGATACACCCTTCATCTAATCCTGAAGTATACAATACACCATTACTAACAATAAAAACGTTGCAACTACCGGATTCTAGGATATTGCCTTTTTCATTAGTGAGAAATAAATCATCTAGTCCTTGTTCATTTGCCGAAATAGATGCCATAACATAAGGAATACCTGTTTTGGTTTTAAAATTGGAAAGGAAATTCTTATGAAGTTTTATGTCACGATAAATGTCAACTTCTAATCCTTTGGCATTCAATTCAAAATGATTTACCTTATATGGATATACTTCAATGTAAAATGTTGCATCGTTTGAATCAGGTAAATAAGCGCCTCCTGTTTTTCGATCAAGCGACAATCGGCATCTACCACCTTCTTCTATTTTAGACTTTTCTATAAGTTCAATAATCTTTTCTTCGAAAAATGCTGCTGTAAAAAATGTTGGTGTTTTCATTTTTAATACGCTAGCACCTTGAATCATTCTTGTTATATGGTTCTCAATATTAATTGGTCTACCAGCCATAATTCGAATACTCTCAAAAAGGCCATCACCATATAAATGCCCTCTATTTCCTGGGTGAATAGTTGGTGCATCATTGGGCAAAATGGTACCATTGTTATTTACGTACAAAATCATAATCAGAAAAATAAATGAACAAAATCCTTTCCTTTATCCAAATTTAAAAATAAAACAAATAAAATACCAAATAAGGCACCGCCAAGATGAGCATCGTGCGCTACTCCTGTCTTTATATTTCTCATAGCAAAATACTCAATTAATAGATATAAAGGTCCAAAAATATAGGCCGGAATTGGAAAAGGAATAAAGAGAATGCCCAACTTCATGGTTGGATTCCATAATATTGCCGCAAAGATGACTGCTGACACTGCACCAGATGCTCCTAAGGCCCGATAGGAAGAGTTATCTTGATTTTTTAAATAGGGGAATATCGTAGCAGCTACACCACCAGCAAAATATAAAAACAAAAATAAGCCAGTCCCTTTTATGTCGCCATATACATCAATCCAGTTGTTTAAAATTAAATCCCCTAGAAAATATAATGATGCCATATTAAATAGCAAATGTTGCCAATCGGCATGAATCCAACTATGCGAAAATAGCCGATACCATTGACCATCATGTTTGATTAAGTAAGGAGACAAAATTAACTTTTCTCTCCATGCATTACTCTTGAAAACTTGAGAGGAAATCAGAACATTCATTCCAATAACCACAAATAGTATAGATAACAAATCAACAATTATTAAGTACGAAAAATTACGTGTAAATTTATACTTAATTAATCAACATTAATGAGCAAGAACTTACTTTTTATCATTATTACATTGGTTTTAGTTGCTTGCAGTGCTAAGCCCAAGAAGACTGATGATTTTTTAAATAACAAAAAGTTATCGAATCAAAAGAAATTAGCGCTTATTTTTAAAAATAATTATTTAGATCAAATCGGTTTTAATAAATACGAAATTGATTGGCTAAGAGAAATATACAAACAGAATAATAATAAACCACTCTTTTGCAACGACAGTAGCTTAACGGAACTTGGGCTAGTATCTATTGAAAGTCTAAAAGAGCCTTTATCATTCGGGATTCCTGATAATCGATTAAAAGCATACGCAAGTAAAAGTCCTCATCCGCTAATTAAGGAGCTATACTTATGCATTAATTCATCCAGAATATTTTACGATCTAAATAATGGCATTATAAATTTCGAAAATAAAACAACTAAGCCAAGCCAATTAATACATCCTGATGAATTTATTTCTAAAATCAATCAATTAGATACCACAAACCTTGATCAACTGTTTCTTAATCAAGGTCCTACTGATACAAACTATCGTTTTTTAGCTACTCACATATATAATTTTTGTAAAAGCTATCCTTTAGACACAAACTCCTTTGATTTAAATTTACTAGACAGTGAGGTAGTTACTGCTTCCTTCAGGCTTACAAATGTTTTGTTCAGCAAAGGATATTTGAAGAGCAAAACAAGAACTGATGAACAGTTAAAAAGTGCCCTAAATCGTTTTCAAAGAGATAATGGCCTAACTGAAGAAATTAAAATTAATACGAATACAATAGTGGCCTTGGGTGAAAGTAACAAAACAAAAATTAGGAGGGCTGCAATTAGTCTTGATAAAATAAGGCAATCAAAAATACACCAAGCAAAGTATGTTCGAATTAATATCCCTGAATATAAATTATATTTTTATGCTAATGATAGTCTTAAAAGTGTTCATCGAATCGTAGTTGGAAAAACAACTAACCAAACACCCGAGTTGACTTCAAAAATAAATAGAATTGTCGCTTTTCCTTTTTGGAAAGTGCCTTATTCTATATGCAAAGATGAAGTGTTGCCAGCCATTAAAAAAAACAGTGCTTACCTTAATAAAAATCATTACAAAATTTATAAAAATGCAGTAGAAATTAATCCAGCAACTGTAAATTGGAAAAAAATGACTTCTTTTCCATATAGCTTAATCCAACAACCCGGAGTATTTAATAGTTTAGGCATAATGAAATTTGAATTTGCTAACAGTTTTAGTGTATATGTTCACGATACCCCTTCAAAAAGTTTATTCAATCGATCGGTACGAAATTTCTCACATGGGTGTATGCGTTGCGAAAACCCTGTAGAATTAGCTCGAATAATGCTTGAAAATGATGTTGTTGACGATAAGCCAATTAAATTTACAAGCGACTCCCTAGACACTGTGATGTTTAAACAATTAAATCGATCTATCTTTTTAAATGTTTCGATACCTATTTTTGTGTACTATCAATCAGTAGTGGCTGATAGAAACAAGCTGGTTTTTCACCTTGATATCTATAAAAGAGACGATGAATATTTGAACTTACTGAAGACAGCATCAAAATATCCCGTAAATTCGTAAAAAAATTAGGGCAATGATTATTTCTCCTTCCGTTTTATCGTGTGATTTTGGAAATATTGAACGCGATACAAAAATGCTAGATGCCTCTCAAGCTGATTGGCTGCATATTGACATCATGGATGGTGTTTTTGTACCCAATATATCCTTTGGGTTTCCAGTACTGGAGGCAATTCGAAAATCAAGCGCTAAAATATTGGATGTTCACCTGATGATTGCTAACCCTGATCAGTACCTTGAAGCGTTCAAAAAATCTGGGGCAGATTACCTGACCGTACATTATGAAGCATGTACGCATTTGAATCGTACTATTGCAAAAATAAAAGAACTAGGAATGAAAGCCGGTGTGGCATTGAATCCACACACGCCTGTTAGTGTTTTAGAAGAAATTATCCCCATGCTCGATTTAGTCCTCTTGATGTCGGTAAATCCCGGCTTTGGAGGACAATCATTTATCCCTGCTACCATAAATAAAGTAAAAAAATTAAAAGTATTGATTGATAGTACAGAGTCTAATGCTATAATTGAAGTAGACGGTGGTGTTAATCTTATAACGGGAAAACAGCTTGCTGATGCAGGAGCCAATGCCCTTGTTGCTGGAAATTTTGTTTTTAATTCGGCGAATCCTGCGCAAACTATTGCTGATTTAAAAGCGTTGTAAGGCGTAACCTATACTTATATAACACGTTCTTAGTATCATGAAAAAATACCTGTATATTTTCTTTCTATTATTTTCTATTCAATTTGGATATTCCCAAGTTGATTTGGCGCAAAGAGAATTGCAATTAAATTCTAAATTAGAAGCCTTACGAGCAGCAACTAATGATGATGAAATTGAATCGTTAAACATTGACTTCAAAAATGAAATGCTTAGCTTTCTAAAATTAGATGGCGCTTTTACCTATCCTATTACAAAATTAAAAACCATTGCGCTACTAGATAGCCCAGATAAATTAGTGAGAATTATTAATTGGAATCTAGAATATTCGGATATGTCATACTCATATTGCGGATTTGTTATGCGATGGGATGAATCCAATGAAGAAGTTAAAATAACCGAACTGATTGACAAGTTAGACCCATACACAGTAAAACCAACTGGTACAATAGATGCTAAAAACTGGTATGGTGCACTCTATTATAAAATACTACCCATCGAATATAATGGTAAAACAGATTATACACTGCTCGGATGGGATGGTGGCACCAGCGAAAGTAATTTCAAAATAATTGACGTATTGACGTTTTCCGGAAATAATGTAAAATTTGGCAGTCCTGTTTTTATCAAGAAAAAAGAAGTGCTGAAACGAGTTGTATTTGAATACTCTGATAAATCATCCATGTCCTTGAAATACGAAGATAAATACGATCGGATCGTTTTTGATCATCTATCACCAGAATCCCCATCTTTAGCAGGGGTATATTCGTTTTATGTTCCAGATTTTTCTTATGATGCCTATATTTGGGATAATGAAAGTTGGGTGCTAAACGAAGACGTAATAACCATTAATAATGAAGAAGAAAATAAAAATCAAACCAACTACGTTCTAGACGAAAAAACAGGGAAAATTAAGGAAAAAAAGGTGAAAAACGGATGGCTTAATCCCGCAGATCCCAATAAAAAAAGCGATATCGGTCATGTTGCAAGAGTACCCGAAATCAATACCACAAATGAGGAAGAAAATAGTGCTAAACCGAAAAAAAAACGCTTTTGGCGCGATCGTAGAGACCCTAATAATTTGTCACTTACAACGGGTAAATACAAAAAAAAGAAACGAAGAAAAAATAAACCATAAATGCAATTAGGCGTATTTAATAAATTAAAAATCAATCGATTAACGCTAGTTGGTGCGTTTTTAGAAGACATTCAAGGTAACGAGGTCTTGTTGCCAAAAAAATACCTAAGCGATGCTATGCAAGTTGATAGCGAAGTTTCTGTATTCATTATGAAGGATTCTGAAAATCGAATCGTAGCCACTACTGAAACCCCTCACCTACTACTTGGCGGATTTGCCTACCTGAGAATCGCTGAAATAAATCCTTTTGGTGCCTTTGCAGATTGGGGTTTAGATAAAGATCTTTTTGTTCCGTTTCGTGAGCAAATTTACAAGTTGTTTATCGATGAAAAGTACTTGTTTGTTTTAAAATATGATCATGAAACAGACCGACTTTTCGGTAGCATGAAGGTGAAAAAGAGCTTTGACTTTTGTGATGAAGAGTTGACAGGGCAAGAGGTTGATCTTTTAATTTGCGAACAAACAGAATTGGGGATCAATGTCATTGTTAATAATAAATACTCCGGCCTAATCTATACCCAAGATTTCAATAAACCCCTAGAAAGAGGCGAGCGATCAAAGGGCTATGTGACAAAAGTTCGTGAGGATGGTAAATTAGATGTGCGTTTTGAGCCCACTACCTTTGAAAAATACGACATGGCATCGGAAGATTTACTTGAAAAATTAAGAAAAGAAAAAGTATTGTATCTTACTGACCGTTCAAATCCTGAGGATATTAGAGAACAATTAGGGATGAGTAAAAAAACCTTTAAGCAAGCAGTTGGTAAATTGTATCGACATCGGAAGATAAACTTATGCTCCGACAGGATTGAATTTATTGAAGAATAAGATACAACATCATACCTCGCATAGACTTCTAAAAAGTTTACCTTTGCACGTCAAACGCACCTTATTTAGAAGAACTTGAATTCCTCCACTCCAGCTTGTTTTAACGAATTTAAATCTTCTATTAAAGGTCTACCAATAGACCAACCCTTTGATTATCCATTTTATTATACTCCAAGTCAACTTGCTCAGATTGCAGCAGAAGAATTGCAGGAGTTATTGAGAAAAGAAGACGGATTATCGCATAATTTTGGTTTGGATCGAGATCAGGATGGACTAATTATCGGGAAAATGTTTGGCGTATTGGTCGTTAAAAACACAGATGGAAAGGTTGGGTACCTTATGGCTTTTTCAGGAAAACTAGCAGGAAAAAATCATCACCCTAACTTCGTTCCTCCAGTTTTTGACATGCTAGAAGAAGATGGGTTTTTCTTAAAGGAAATTGAACAGTTAAATGAATTCAATCGAAAAATTAAATTACTTGAATCGAATCCTACTTATATATCACTTTTAAAGCAACAAGAGCAACTATTAAGCGATTCGCATGAAGTTTTAACTGACATTAGAAATAAAATAAGCATCGCGAAAGCGGCACGAAAAACGATACGACAAAACTTAATTCAGGAAGAAGAAATCGATCAGAATACGTTATTAGAATCCTTAAGAAAAGAAAGTATTGCAGAACAATCTTATTATAAAAATCAACGCGCTTATTGGAAGCTTCAGCAGGACAAATTAGAAATCGAAATTGCACCCATGTTGAATGAAATTAATTCCTTAAAGCTCGACAGAAAAAATCAATCTTCCGAATTGCAGCAACAATTATTTGACAATTATATCTTTCTCAATAATCTTGGCAAACAAAAAAATATTGGGGAAATATTTTCTGATACCTATACCCAAAAACCACCGTCTGCAGCTGGAGAATGTGCTGCACCAAAGTTACTTCAATATGCATTTCTACATGGTCTGCACCCCATCACAATAGCAGAATTCTGGTGGGGTCAATCTCCAAAATCAGAAATACGGGTTCATGGACAATATTATCCAGCCTGTCGCGGTAAATGCGGTCCTATTTTAGCTCATATGCTCGAAGGAATTGAAGTAGCTGAAAATCCTATGCTACAGAACCCTGGAGAAGGAAAAACGCTTGAGATTGTTTATCAAGACGAATACCTTTTGGTAATTAATAAACCAGCTGAATTTTTAGCGGTTCCAGGCATCCATATTAAAGATTCTGTTGCGGAAAGAATGAAAATGCAATTTCCAAACGCAAGCGGACCTTTAGTTGTTCATCGCTTAGACATGTCAACCTCTGGATTAATGCTAATTGCCTTGACAAGTGACATTTACATCGACTTGCAAAAACAATTCATTGATAGAAAAATACAAAAAGAATATGAAGCGCTCTTAGATGGAACACTTTCTCAAGATAAGGGAGAAATTAAACTTCCTCTTCGTTTAGATATAGATGATCGTCCCCGCCAACTCGTGTGTTTTAAACATGGGAAATCCGCTCTTACGCATTGGGAAGTTATTGAACGAAAAAATGGTAGAACGAGGGTGGTCTTTAAGCCTATCACAGGCAGGACGCATCAACTTCGTGTTCACGCTGCCCATTCCTTGGGCTTAAACGCACCAATTATAGGTGATGATCTATATGGAAAGATTGACAATAGATTGCATTTACATGCCGCTAGAATCATTTTTTCACATCCTGTTAGCAAAGAAATTATGGACATAAAATTAAAGGCGACATTTTAAGCAGTTAAAATTTGAGTTGGTTTTACACGTATAGGGGCTTTTAGAAATAAATTATTCAAAAGATAAATTGAACTGTTCCTAATTATACCACAAGACTATTTCATAACCCTTAGGGGTTAAATATTTTTAACGCTGGATGTAATCCAGTGTAAAAACATGAAACAGTTCACTTTTTGGCATGTATTTTTAGTTAAAATCATGACAAAAATATATTGTGTTTAGAAATCGATCAAAAAAATAAAAGCAAATAGTTAACTATTTTGATTTTCAATCATTTTTTTTCGTAAAATTGTTTTTGAAAATGTAATCTTTAAATTAAAAATTATGAAAAAAATAGTCCTAGGAATTACTTGTCTCCTTTTTATCTCTCAATCTCAAGCACAAAAATTTGGTTTTCAACTCGAAGCCCAAGGAAAATCGATCATAAGCTCTACCTGGTTGATAAATAACAATATTTCAGATAAAGGCGATGAGCAAGATTATGCACCAGGATGGGGAACAACCTATGGAGTTGGAATTAATGGTTATTTCAAATCGGTTGGCTTAGGTGTTGAAATTTTAGGAGGTACACACAAAGGAGCTTATAAAGGATCCATTTTAGGAACTGACTACACTTCTGAGGTCCAATTAAAGCAATTTCAAATTCCAATACTTTTGAAATTACGAGGCGAAAGCGGTGGTTATTTTGAAATTGGCCCTCAATTCAATATTATTTCTTCCGCAACCTACACGTATGATGATGGATTGATCAATTATAACAAAAATGTAAAATCGACCTATCAAAACTATACCTCTGTGGTGATGGGATTTGGCGCAAATGTTCAGCTTTCAAAAAGTATTCCGCTAGGCTTAATGATGGGGATGCGTTTAAATTACGGTTTCACCGATGCAAAAGGTGTGGATGCCCAAGGTTTTAATTTAAGTAATTACCCTACTTATCAAAAAACGATGGCTGTTTCAGCTGGTTTACAACTAGGATTGAGTTATAAATTTAATTAAGCAGGCGTATATTTCTCGGGTATTTTAAGAATTCTATTATCTTTGACACCAAATATAAGCCATGGCTACAACTGCAGAGATACGGAACGGATTGTGTATTCGACACAACGAAAAATTATTTCAGATCATTGAATTTCAACACGTAAAACCAGGGAAGGGTCCTGCATTTGTGCGTACCAAAATGCGTCAAATAGAGTCCCAAAAAGTATTGGATCATACTTTCTCAGCTGGACATAAAATTGAAATCGTACGGATCGAAAATAGAGAATATCAATATCTTTATCAAGAAAGTGATTCCTTTATCTTCATGAATAACGAAAGCTATGAGCAAGTAAACATTCCTTTAAAAATGGTTGAAAAACCAGGCTTTTTGCAAGAAGGAATGATTGCCAATATTTTGTTTCATGCGGAAGAAGAAATGCCATTAGTGGTGGAATTACCCATGTACATCACGGCTGAAGTAACCTATACAGAGCCTGGAGTGAAAGGTGATACCGCAACGAATTCAATGAAACCCGCCACCATTTCTACCGGAGCCGAAGTAAAAGTTCCATTGTTTATCGCAAATGGAGAAATGATTAAGGTAGATACGCGAACAGGCATTTACGTAGAGCGCGTTAAAACATAAGAATCACATTACAATAATTCAAAATATACGATGAAAAACACAGCACTTTCCCATGTTCACGAGCAACTTGGTGCCAAAATGGTTCCTTTCGCTGGATACAATATGCCAGTACAATACGAAGGAGTAAACGCTGAACATGAAACCGTTCGAAACGGTGTTGGCGTATTTGATGTTTCACACATGGGTGAATTCGTAATAAAAGGCCCCAACGCCTTAGCTTTAATTCAAACATTTTCTTCGAATGATGCCTCCGTATTAGTGGACGGAAAAGCTCAATATTCTTGCATGCCGAATGGCAAAGGTGGAATAGTAGACGATCTTATTATTTATCGCGTAAATGCGGAAGAATACTTTATCGTAGTCAACGCATCAAATATAGAAAAAGACTGGAACTGGATGTCACAACAGAACACAATGGGTGCGGAAATGCATAATCTTTCAGATTCGTATTCATTATTAGCCATTCAAGGTCCCAAAGCTGCCGAAGCGATGCAATCCCTTACTGAAATTGATTTATCATCCATGGTTTATTATACTTTTCAGCACGCAACTTTTGCAGGCATTGAAAATGTAATGATTTCCGCAACCGGTTATACAGGATCAGGAGGATTTGAAATTTATGTGAAAAATGAAGATGCCGAGAAAGTGTGGAACGAAGTATTTAAAGCCGGAGATTCATTTGGTATCAAACCCATTGGATTAGCCGCTCGCGATACCTTACGTTTAGAAATGGGCTTCTGCTTGTATGGAAACGATATTGATGATACCACTTCGCCCCTAGAGGCAGGATTAGGATGGATCACGAAATTCACAAAAGATTTTGTAGATGCTGAGTTTCTGAAAGCCCAAAAAGAAGCGGGTCTAACGAAAAAATTAATCGCATTTGAAATGGTGGATCGCGGAATTCCTCGCCACGACTACCCTATTCTTGATGCTAATCATGTTGTTATTGGAAAAGTAACCTCAGGCACCATGTCGCCAAGTATGAAAATTGCGATTGGAATGGGCTATGTTACGATAGAAAATAGTGCCATTGACTCAGAAATTTTTATCGAAATTCGTGAGAAAGGGATAAAAGCTAAAGTGGTTAAAGCGCCTTTTTATAAGAAATAATCAAGGTTTATAAATATTAGAGTCCGATAAAAATCGGAATTCATATTCGTTTTTTGAGTTTGCGCTTTCAAAGTAACAATCAAAATCCTTTTCAAATTCATAATGCGAACAACAATCTCAATTTGAGAAATTATTCTATTTGCCTTTCTTTTTTTCTTGACAAAAAAGAAACACCACGAAGTAGCAGCGAAGCTAAAAAAGTCAAGGCTCTGAATTTTTATTTTATTCTCAAATCATTGATTTGCGAATAATTTTAACTCCTTTCTAAAACTGAAATTTTTCTAAAATGTTCATGCAGAAATTTTAAAAATTAACAGTTTTAGTTCAGTAGCAAAAACCATGAAATTCAAGGCCGAATATTTCCGCTGTACGAACGTAAATAATTATTTTACAGGTAAGATTACCAAGACTCAATTCGTTTTTTTAGTCTCGATTGGCAAAGAGAGGATGAAGAAAGATTTGAGGCGTTAGCGATACCGAAAAGCGCTTGTCGTTTGATAAGCTCTGCTTATCACTCTTTTCGTGTATCGGTCGATAAGAAATTTTCGCCGAACGTCTTCAATCGAGAATTGATTTTTTCGTTCTTTTGTACTTGTGCTGAGCTTGCCGTAGTATCAAGACAAAAGGACAAAGAAAATAGAGTCCGATTTTTTATCGGACAATAGTGTTATGATTTATATAATTAAACTCTACATTCAATAAATAAGGAATAATCTTGTTTAGTGTGCTGTTAAATAATATTCACGACAATTTTTAATGAATACAAACGGAATAAAGAATTGGGCTGCAGATGATCGGCCAAGAGAAAAACTCTTATTAAAAGGGAAATCAGCACTTTCAGATGCGGAATTAATCGCGATACTCATTGGCTCTGGAACACAGCATCAAAGTGCCTTAGACTTAGCCAAAACGATCCTAAAAGAGTTTGACGGTGATTTATTACGCTTTTCCAGGGTTCAAACAAACGAACTAATGAAAATCAAAGGCATAGGTCAAGCCAAGGCAGTGAGTATCATTGCCTGCTTAGAACTGGGACGTAGGCGAAATAAAGCAATACCTATATCAAAGACAAAAGTCACTCAATCATCTCAAGCATTTGCTTATTTAAGTCCGTTTCTTTCCGATCTTCATCATGAAGAATTTTTCGCACTATACTTAAACAATAGCAACGAAATAATACAGCACAAGCAAATTTCAATTGGAGGAATGACCGGAACATTAGCAGATGGAAAGATTATATTTCGTCACGCTTTAGATTTGCATGCAACAGGAATAATTCTTAGTCATAATCACCCGAGTGGAAATTTAAAACCAAGTCAAAAAGACATTCAACTGACCAATCAACTGATTCAATTTGGAAAATGCATCGAATTAAGTATCCTCGACCACCTTATTTTCACAGATAATGGTTATTTTAGCTTCGCCGATGAAGGACTACTATAAGTTATGAAAACAAAGAAAATAATCACAATCATCGGTGCTCGCCCTCAAATCATAAAATCATCTGCCATTAGTAGGGCTATTCGAGCAAATTATTCTAATATTCTCACTGAAATAATTGTGCATACAGGCCAACACTATGATGAGAATATGTCGGAGGTCTTTTTTAAGGAGTTGAACATCGATCCACCTCACCATAATTTACACGTAGGAAGCGGGTCGCACGGCGAACAAACGGCAAAAATGATTAGTGGTTTGGCTACTATTTTCGAGCACGAAAAACCAGATGCCGTATTGGTATATGGCGATACTAATTCAACAATAGCAGGTGCATTAGCTGCAGCAAAAATGCATATTCCGGTGATTCATGTAGAAGCAGGATTGAGAAGCTTTAACAAATCAATGCCAGAAGAAATTAATCGAATCGCCTGTGATCACATGTCAACGCTACTTTTTACCCCCACTCCAACAGGTCTTGCGAATTTAAAAAAAGAAGGTTTTAATCTAACACAACAATCCAAGGCTAGCATCAATCATCCGAATATTTACCATTGCGGAGATGTAATGTATGATAACAGCATGCATTTTGCAGGATTATCCGAGGATAAATCAACTATTTTGGAAGGATTAAACATCCCCAATTCCAACTATATTTTGTGCACCATACACCGCGATTCTAATACTGATGATGCCAAGAACTTGAATTCAATATTCAGGGCATTACTCTCTATTCAGCTTAGCTCCCTTTGGTCAATCATTTTACCCCTGCATCCGCGTACTCGTAAAAAGATGGATGAATTGCTTGATCCTGAACTAAGAATAATGCTTGAATCGAATACTTCTATTAAACTCATTCCGCCAGCTGGATTCATAGACATAATCGCCTTGGAGAAAAATGCCCAACTTATCATTACCGATAGTGGTGGTTTACAGAAAGAGGCCTTTTTCTTCCAAAAACCCTGTGTGATTTTAAGAGATCAAACAGAATGGATTGAAATTGTAGAAAACGGCAACGCGGTCTTAGCAGGAGCAGATGAAGAAAAAATTAGTAATGCTTTTGAAACCCTAAGTACGCGTAACGATTTCACCTTCCCAAGTTTTTATGGCGATGCAAATGCAGCAGAATTTATTTGTTCAAAAATTATCAGCGATCTCTAATGCTTTTTATTTACACCGATACCATTTCCAACAGACTCATTTATACCTTGGACTTTATTTTCGCCAACAGAGGCATAGAATACTCCCTATGTGATGATTTTGTTACTTTTGATCGACTTGATGGACAACGATTTAATTATTCGGATCGGCATTTCGAAAATGTAAAAAAAATCATCCCTTCCACCCTCCTTTCCGATGTAAAAATCAAGGATTACATTACATCACCAAGTACATTCAACGGAGTAGATTGCCTTCAATTAAACGATCACTTAGATCCATTAGCAAGTATTTTTTATATCCTCAGCAGAATCGAAGAATACTCCAATAAGCTATTGGATAAACATGGACGATTCGAAGGTAAAAATTCCACTTTATATAAATTAGGATGGCATGAATTAGCCGTTTGTGATCGTTGGAGCATCGCAATTCTTGATTCTCTATCTCTTTCTGCCGCATCTGAGCCAGAAGAGCAGCAGTTTATACCAACATTTGATATTGATAATGCCTATGCATACAAACACAAGGGAATAATTCGATCTTCTTTGGCTAATCTACGCGATCTTATCTTTGGAAAAACAAAGCGCTTAATGGAGCGACAACAAGTTTTAAGCGGCTTAAAGAAAGACCCTTTTTATACCTATGAAATCATTACCAATACAAAAGAAAAAGGATTTAACATTCTATTGTTCTGGTTACTTGGCGATTACGGGAAATATGATAAGAATCTATCCTATAAGCATCCAAAACACCAAGCTTTAATTAAAAAAATGAGTGAACATGCCGAAATAGGAATTCATCCGAGTTATAAATCAACGAGCTATTATTTTTATTTGCATGAAGAAATAGAACGCTTAGAGGAAATAATTTCAAAACGTGTTTTCAAAAGCCGGCAGCATTATCTTAAACTTGAATTTCCGCTGAGTTATCAAACCTTAATAGAGCAAGAAATTACAGACGACTACACCATGGGCTATGCCGATATTGCCGGATTCAGAGCAGGAACAGCTCGATCGTTTCTTTGGTTTGATTTAAGTAAAAATGACGTCACAAAACTCCGCGTGCACCCCTTCGCCTATATGGATGGGACACTAAATGAATACCTTAACTTAAGCATTGATGAAGCAAAGGAAAAAATTGCGAAATTGTATGAGGAAGTTCAGAAATATGGTGGAGATTTTATTTTCATTTGGCACAACGAAACGCTTGCTGAAAAAAGAAAATGGAAAGGGTGGTTGGATGTATTCTATTTTACACTCGATTTGAAGAAATAAGTAGCCCTTAAATTATCCTTCAAAATACATTTACCCTTATCCAACTCATACACAATTATATAACCCCCTAGGGGTTAACTATTTTTAACGCTGGATGTAATCCAGCGAAAAAAACATGAATTAAATCCCTTTTTGGCATGTATTTTTATTTAAAATCATGACAAAAAGATTTTGTGGTAAAAAAGCAATTAGTCAGTACTATTTTAAATTTTTGAATGATTATTCATATTTATAACTGCTAAATAAAAGCAACTCAAGAGAGCTATAAGAGATAAATAAAGTTTATTAATTACAGTTTGGCGATTGTCTCAACAAATACGAATAAAAAACTTGCAGACATCTTATTTTTCAGCCAAGTTGAATCGAAGAAAAAATTCAAATCCACCTCTAGTTTTTGAAATTTCGTTGAGACTCGAAATGTTTAAATCGTAGCAAAAACCGGCTGCGTATGGACCTAATTCATACATAAACTTAATTGCCATTGCATCTTTAAACCGATTGAACAAGCCAATAGAAAACGCAGTCGGTTGATGAATCCCCCCACTATTTCTAGTGCTCAATTGAGTTTTGTAATACAATCCATAAAGTATTTCCATTGCTGGCCCTTGTTTTTGAAAATAAATTCCCGGTAAAATACTCCCTTTAGAATTTGGAATGGAAATAGTTGAATTGACGAATGCAGTCCAACGCACATACAATTTATCATCTGCTTGATTGAGGAAAGAATTACTTGGTCGATTTAGATGATAGGCCGCCAAACCAATATTTATATTGCTAAAATTAGATTTCACACTCGCGTGTTTATCTCGCTGATAGGAATACAAAAGACCTGCACCTGCATCAAAAAATGAAAAGCTAGGTATATTTAGCACTTCATTACTTGGCAAAGAACTATTATACACGGTACCATTATATTGACTGGTCCATCTTCCTCCATATGGATCAATTGATCTTTGTCCAAATCCAGTTGAAATTCCTAAGCCAATCTTGTTGGATTCATCCAAAATTAAATGATAAGCAAGATTTACATTCACGGAGTTGGATGTGATTTTCAAATCCCCCGCTTGATCATTAAAAAAACTGATACCACCAGCAATGATCCCATTTTTTTTTCTTTTATTATCATTAAATCTACCATCCACGGAAGCAGCAATCGTTTTATATGGAATAGCCACACTATTCCATTGACTCCGATAATTAAGCACCCCATTTACCGTGGAATTTGCCCCGCTCAACGCAGGATTTAAGAGGAGTGGTGAGTACTCTATTTGTGAAAAATGCACATCTTGCGCATATGACATTGTACAAGTACACGCTAGTATCGCTACACACTTTAAGATTTGACGACTCAGTATTTTCATATTTTTATCTTACTAATGTTACATTTCCAGACTCCACAACACGTGTTCCATCAAACAGGGTCCCCACGAATTTATAAGCAAATACACCTGCATTTAAAGGTTTGTTTCTAAACGATCCATCCCAACAATTAGATAAATTACTTGTTTCAAAAACCTTCTCTCCCCATCGATCATAAACGGCATAATTAAATTCAGCTATGCAATTCCCAAAGACACAAAGCGTATTGTTTTCTGTTGGACCTCCATCATTTGGTGCAAAGACAGTAGGAATGAAATAATCATGGCATTCTATTTCTACAATTATTGTGACATCTGCCGTGCCAAAACATCCAGCTGCATCAGTTCCTGTCACTGTATAAATTGTGGTTGAAGTAGGCGTTGCAATTGGATTTGAGCATGTGTTACAATTTAATCCAACTATTGGTGACCAACTATAAGTAAGTGCACCGTATGCATTCATCTGGACAGATTCTCCTTCAATTATAGTTGTTGAAATTGGTGTCGCTGTTATCCCTATTGATCCTATACTATTAACCGTATACGACTCACTAATTGAACAGCCATTTATATCACTTACTTGTAAGGAATAATCTCCGCTTGCTAAATTAATTAATGAAGAACTTGTTTCACCATTTGGCGACCAAAGGTAAGTATATGGTCCTGAACCTCCCATAACGGTAGTAGTAATCTGACCATCCAAATTAGGACAATTTACCGCTGAAATTGTTTCAGTAATTAATATTTGCGTAGGACTACTTATAGTTATGGATACTGTACCAATACATCCCACAGCATCTGTCACCGCTACATTATAATTTCCTGCCGTTAGATTGGAAGCACTTGCTCCTGCTCCGCCTGCTGGTGACCATAAATAAGTATATGGAGCAGTTGCGCCACTTACTGTGACCGATGCAGAACCATCACTTAATCCATAACAAGAAACATCAGTAGCAGATTGCATACTTACTGTTGGACCGCCAATATTTGAAACGATAATATCCATATTACTAACACAACCATTCGCATCTGTGACTACTACATTATACACTCCACCAGGAATAGTTGATGCTGTAGCAAATGTTCCACCAATAGGTGACCAAGTATAGCTATAAGCACCAGTTCCGCCTGAGGGAATTACAGTTGCTGATCCATCATTAACACCACAATTTGCAGGGATAATAGAGGATACTAAAGAAAGTACAGGAGGTTCAGAAATGATTACAGTTGTTGATGATGTACAGCCATTTCCGTCTGTAACTGTAACATTGTAGGTATTTGCTAATAATGTACTTTGAGTAGCTCCACTCAATCCACCCGGCATCCAAGAATAAGTTAAGGTGCCAGCGCCTCCAGTTGCTGAAACAATTGCTGAACCATTATTCCCATTGAAACAGGAAACGTTTTGACTTGAAACTAGGGAGATGGTTGGGCCACCGTTTGTAGTGACTGTCGTATTTCCATTTGCTTGACAGCCATTATTATCCGTAATTGTAACAGAATATACTCCTGCCGAAAGATTGGATGCCAAAGAAGAATTTCCCCCACTCGGCGTCCATAAGTACGAATAAGGAGCGGTCCCACCAGAAGGCGCAGCAGTTGCAGTACCTGAACTTCCTCCGCAACTTGTTGGAGTGTTAGACATTCCTATCGTTAATGCTGTTGCAGGCTGTGTTATAACTACCGTTGTTGTACCAGGACAAAGTGCAGCATCCAATACATTTATGGTATACGACCCAGCAGCTAAGTTACTTTGCGTTGGACCTGCCAAACTTCCTTGTGTCCAAGTATAGCTATAAGGAGCAGTTCCGCCGCTTGCAGAAACGGTTGCAGATCCGGTGGAGCCACCAAAACACATAACATTTGTTTGAGTAGGAATGGTAAAATTGAAAGGCAAACAAGGATTAACCAGACAGGAAGGAATGGCTGCTAAATTCGCATACACTACGACCGTTCCGAGATTATCAACTAATTGAATAGGCCAAGTGCTAGGTGCCGGAATATTTGCACCAGTAGCGAAAGTACTCCATGCAGTAACGGGTGCCCCAGCAACAGTAAAAATCCCACAATATGAACCAAAACCAGCAATACAAGGAATTGTCGTTGTTGAATTTTGCCAAGAAAAAGAAGGAACACCATTAATAGCGGATAAGGTTCCATTTAATTCGACACATGCTGCTAAAATTGACGAACAAGAACTAACAGGAATAATTATAGATTCAGAACCACAGGCTAAGGTATAGGTTATCGTATAATTTCCCGGACCAACGACGGAAGGACTGAAAACACCCCCTGCACTAACACCAGTTCCGCTCCATGTTCCTCCCGTCACCGCTGGCGTCAAGGTAACAGGAGCGTCGTTATCGCATAAACTTTGAGGAATACAAATCGTGGCATCACAACAGGTAATTGGTATAATTGCGCAAGCGCTAGCCGCAAAAGACTGAACACCGCCAGTTCTTGTAGCTGAGCTACTATTTCCGCTTCCACCACATGCTACAACATCGCCTCCCGTGCTTACACGTACATCGTACACATAAAAAGCGGTGGGGTAAAAAGCCTGTTGCACTAAACTTGAATTAAATTTATAGACACCTGTTTTGGAACCCACATAAATATTCCCACAATTATCAATGTCAATTCCAGCATTTTCAGTGACATTATCACTTAGAAAAGGAGTCGACAAGACTCCTCCAGGTATAGCCACACTAGCAATTAGACTTAAATTAACTAAGGATCTTTTTTGTAGTTCATTTCCCTTGTTCAAGTATACGAAGTTCGCATCCGCGCGAATAACTTTAATTCCAGTATTATTATAGCGCCAATTTTCACTTTTATAACTCCAATTCACCCCATGGTTTTTCTCATAAAGCGACGTTGAACCTGCCCCGCAAAGCGTTAAATTGTCATTTAAATAACCAATGGTGTCAAGTGAAACAAAATAATATTTACCGTTTGGAGCAGCCGTTAAACCTCTAACCTCTTGAATTTGGGGTGGGATACCGAAAAGACTAGCAGTAGCTGTTACTTGCGTGGATGTTGTAATGTTTCCATTTGCCATATCCACTTCATAAATTCTACCGTGAAGATTTAAATTGCCCCCTGTTCCTCCAATAATTAATTTTGTTTGATCGCAATTAAAGGCAATATTCCAAAATTCAGTACTTAATTGTCCGCCACTTGGCGCTGGATTACTCCAAACCAAACCTCCTGCGGTGTTGACTTTAAGTATTTCATACCCTGTTCCATTCGTAACATAAGAATTTCCGATATCATCCGTGGCTAATGTACCCAACCATTGCGTGGTGTCGTATGGTGTATTATAAGACCATTGTAAAACGCCTGCATTATTGTATTTTTTTAATTGCATTGGATCCACACCACCAATGATGTATACATTTCCTAAAGCATCGGTATCCAGCTCCCAAACACAATCCCAATTTAAAGGAAATACAGGAGTTTGAACCCAAGGGTCTATTACAATACTTTTCGTTAAATCATATGCGCCAAGTTCAAAAGTAATTTGATTGTTTGCTAACTTGTAATGGGAAGTAATGGCATTTTCCCTTTCCTCTTCATAAAAAGTAATTGGTGCATGATCGATTACGTCACCAAATAAAGTGGAGATGTGGATGGCATTGTCATTTAATGAAAGTTGACGGTCATAGATCATTTTAATATGAGTTGGATCCGCTCCAGCATGTAGAATGAACGCATATTTAATTCCAATCACCGGATGAACTTCATATTTAACATCAATATTTGGGTAAATATTTTTATAAATGATGTACTCAAAACCCTTCACAAAGTTGATGTTTTGAGACACCTTGTTTTTATTATCGAATGTATAACTATGGTAATCAGAGGTAACATTCATGCCATTTATTTCGACATCCGAAGAGGCATTCTCCCAAAACATGGTTACCTGATCCGATTTTACTAAGAATTTTCCCGTAAGCGCTTCCTTTTGCTTATGCTCCACAAATGTTTTAACGGGTTGATTCATTAATTCAGCCCTTTCACCTTTTGATTTTTTTTGTATTTCTAAGAAATTATAGGACACCCCCTTCTCACCAAAAAATATTTTTGTAGATCCAAAATCAATGGCAAATTTAATTTTACCAGTAGAAAGATTCTCCTCATGGTCGAATTGACCCAAATTCTCAACAAAACTTTTGTTTTTTGAATGTTCAATTCCCCAAGTTGCTTGAATGGATTCTTGAGAGAAACTTTGATTTATAACTAAGAATAGTAGCGTTAAGGAAAAAAAATATTTCATGGCATCTGATTTTAAAGTTGAAATAATTCTAAAATTATTTTCAATATCAAATATACATTAATTTATCAACACGATTATTTTAAAATTCACCCCATAATTATTGATTATATCATTCAACTTCGGTTGTTCAAACCGCTTGATAATAAGCATATTAAGAATAAGTAATACCTAGTATATTATGTGGCTAAAGCCAAATCTGTTATTTTTTTTCTGATCGCTTGCTGAAAAGCAAGCTCAATAGATAAAACAGATTATATAACAATTATCTATTCAGTTTGGCTTTGGCCAAACTATAATAAAACCATCTTCCTATTGTGCTTTAGCATCATTTTCTACTTTTCTAACTACTCACTAAAAGAAATAGACATGCCCAACTTAAACCATCTTCCTGGCATTTGAACATATCCTGCTTCAATGTATTCTGTGTTAAAAAGATTATTTCCTTCTAAGAAAATGGAAAGGTTGCGCGTTGGATTCACTTTGATTTTTGCATCCATCAAGGAGTAAGTATTTCCCCCTACTCGATCAATTCCACGGTAAGCAACTGTTACATTCACCCAATGGGTCAAATTCATCGTTAGGCGTCCTATCAATTGATTTCTCAAACCCGAAAAAGCATAGCGCGACTCAGATTGACCAAATGCATCAACAAACTGATGGCTCGCATCTAAATAATTGTATCCCAGCGATAATTCTCGAATCATGATGACACCAATTCCATTCCATCGGTAGCTCACGTTACTTTCAATTCCTGTAAAGATCACGGATGACAAATTCACAGGCTTCCATGGATTAACCATAGCAGTGGTAGTTCTAAGCCAATCAATCATATTACTCGTATTTCGACGATATAGTGTGACATCTACTGTAATTCTTGACTTTTCCGTGCTATTCAACTCAGATAGATCAGCCCAATAAAAACTAGCACCCAGTTCGGCATTCGTGGCATATTCTGGCTGCAAATCGGGATTCCCAACATTAGATGGATCTTGGTAAAATAATTCAGTGTAAGAGGGAGCCCGGTAGCTTTGACTGATATTTCCAAAAATTCTAAGTGTCTTAATAGGCATAAATGAAACCTCAAAACCCGGAAGAACCTTTTGATAAACATTCCCATTCATGCCTAAATTAAAATAATGTGCATTGCCAACAATGACCAATTTTCGATTTAAAAAAGTCAACTTATGATCGATAAAACCAGAAAAATAGGTCCGGTCGCGTTCACCTAAATTGGAACTGTTCAAGCCTTCTTGTCTATACTCAACGCCGAAACCTGTTGTGCCTATCCGTGAATTCCATTGCCCTGTTTCCTCAAGAGTCATTACTTCAGACCAATGTTTATTGGTGTAAAAAGCAGGGTCAAATCGCTTTAAACGAAACTCATCACGATGGGTTCGCAAGGACGCTTTGGTAAGGAATTTTAATTTGTTCAAACTTATTTGATGCGATAGTCCAGCCAAGCCCATTTGAGTAGATTCCCACTGATCAGGAAAAGCAGAAGTATAGTAACCATTGGCACCAAATGACCGGTCGGTATACCCCACAATTGCTCGCACCTCTTGTTTTTTTCCGACAGGCAAAGCCGCATCATAAAAATATTGCTGATTAACAT
>CANHOA010000020.1 GCA_947462255.1 Flavobacteriales bacterium
TGCTGGTGTGCCATTAACTCCACCAGATCTTGCTGCACCTGGACCACCAACTGCATAATAAACTGGAGCGCCTGATATACTAGATAATAATCCAGCACCAGCATTACCTGCTGTGCCGCCTGAATTAGCAGAAGCATTTCCTCCAACACCTGTAGCACCGCCACCACCACCACCGGGGTAACCTGGACCTGTAAGATATCCAAAACCACCACTACTTCCTTGCCCTGCCACAAAACTACTAGTTGGTGAAGCCGTTCCATAGCCATTTCCGCCACCAGAACCACCATTGGTTCCTAATCCACCGTGTCTACCCGTACCACCACCAATAGCAACTACGGAGTTAAATGAAGAATTTGCTCCATTTGATCCGCCGACATCGGGTGATGATTCACCATTTCCGCCGGCACCCACTACAACTGCATAAGTTCCTAAAACAGTTGCTGAACCTAATAATGCGCCACCGGCACCGCCTCCGCCGCCAAAACCACCAGATCCGCCGCCACCAGCAACTATCAAATAATCTACTGAAAGCGATGAAGCCGAATTGCTCGCCGCTAATGGAAAGGGGTTTACCGTAGCAACAACCGCCGTTCTTGGACTTGATGTGCATCCATTATTAGTCACATCGGCATAATACGTTGTCGTTGTTGAGATGCTTGGTGTTGTATAGCTCGTTCCGGTTCCCAAAGAGGAGCCACCTGTTAATGTTGCGTACCAATTGATTGTTCCTGCTGCCGTTGTTGCTTGAAGGGTTACTGTTCCTGTTCCACAACGAGAAGCTCCAGTAGTTGAAGTGAATGTAGGTTGTGCATTTACAGTTATGGTAACGGTATTACTTGTAGAAGGCGCACAGAATGTGCTAGTTACATTTGCACGATAATAGGTGGTAGCATTCAATACACCCATTTGACCTGTAGTTAAGGAGGCAGAAGTGGCACCGGCAATGTTTGTAAAGTTTGAATTGTCAGTTGACGATTGCCATTGAATTGTCGCAGTGGTTCCAGTTAGGGTAAGGTTTGCCGGGGATGTTCCCCCGCAAATAGTTTGGTTACTGCTTGCTGTAAAACCGATAATAATGCTGCTTGAAATGGAAGCGGATTGACATCCTGCTGCATTGGTAACAACCGCTGAGTACGTGCCGCTTGTAGCAGCTGTAATTGAGTTAGTTGTTTGGCCGTTAGGAGACCATAAGAAACTTGCCGGAGGTCCCCCAAGTATGGAGGTTGAAGGTACTTGCCATGTTGGGTTATTCATTAATGTTCCTGTATAACCATTTCCTGTAGCGTCTGATGCTGAAGTGCCTGTTGATTCGTCTAGTTGATAATAAGCACGCAGTCCAGTAGAATTAGGTGCTACACTTGTATTCATTGAGGTTTGAATTTGCGTCTGAGTTCTCGCTACATTCCAAATTCGTATTTCGTCCATTACACCACTAATCATATCAGCACCTGCAAATCTCTTTCCGAGATACCATACTTCAGTACCAGTAGGTATTGGGGTTGTTGTATTTAAAGTTCCATCCAACACACCATTTATGTAAATTTTAATACTTGTTTGATCATATGTTGCGGCGATATGTGTCCATGTGTTTGCTGGAATGCTTGAAGCACTTAAAGCTAAGGACCATGCACTACCAGAAAAGAATCCAGCTCTAATTTGGTTTGAATATCTAGACAACATAAAGGTGACCTTGTTGTCGCTTATATAAGCTTCACCAACAAGCGTAGGTTCCGGTAAAGATAGATCAGCAGCCGAAAGATTAAACCATCCTTCTACCGTAATATTGTTTGTATTGAACGATGTATTAAGCGAAGAAGGTATGGAAACGTACTTTGAAGTGTTGCTTGTTCCTAAATTAAGTGCATTACCTGCTCCGTAATTTCCAAGGGTTAATACTCCACAACCTGTTTGAGTAATTGTTGGAGTAGGAGGGCCTGCGTTTACCGTGGCAACAACTGCTGTTCTTGGTGAGGTTGTACATCCATTATTAGTTACATCTGCATAATATGTAGTCGTGGTCGATATACTCGGCGTTGTATAACTGGTTCCGGTTCCCAAAGAGGAGCCACCTGTTGATGCTGCATACCAATTGATGGTTCCTGCTGCAGTCGCTGCTTGAAGTGTTACTGTTCCTGTTCCACAACGAGAAGCTCCAGTAGTTGAGGTGATGCTTGCTGTGATTGTGGCAGTAACTGCGGTTCGAGTTGCGGAAACACAGCCTGTTGTTGTGTTTCTTACCGAAACGTAATACGTTGTCGTTGATGTTAAAACCGGCGTTGTAAAAGATGATGTTCCTTGCGAAAGTAAGGTTCCACCACTTGCTGCGCTGTACCAATCTAAGGTACAACCTGATTCAACTGTTCCTGTAAATGTGATTGCAGCTGCGCCACAAGATGACATGTTTGGAACGATTGTATTGGAGGGATTATTGAAAGCAAACGTTCCATTGCTATTAAAAGTGTGAATGGTGTATCCACCAACTTGTGTTATTGTACCGCCTGTTCCTGATGGACTTCCCAAATACCTGACGATTACAATTCCAGAACCTCCATTTTTTGCAACAGGAGTTGCTGATGAACCTCCGCTTCCACCGCCGCCTCCGCCAGTATTTGCGACCCCAGATTGGGCTAAGGTAGTATTAGTAATTCCTCCTCGACCGCCGCCTCCAGTACCCCCAACACCATTTGAAGTACTTGTTGTTTGCCAACTTCCACCGCCACCGCCGCCACCATAAAAAGTTGCGCTTCCAGAAATTGAACTTGAAACGCCAATTCCGCCACCTGAACCTGGTGCTGAAACTCCAACACCTCCTGCGCCTGCGCCTCCGCCACCTATTTCGCTATTCGCATTACCTCCAGTGAAACCTCCACCAGCTGATGCTCCTCCAGAATAACCTGGATGTCCGCCACCACCACCATTTGCTCCCGATACACCATTGGCATTTTTGGATCCGCCACCACCTCCGCCAATGGAGACAACTGGAGTAGGTAGTGATAAGGTAGTTGTTCCTCCATTTGAAGCCTGAGAACCAACTGTTGTAGCACCTGCTCCGCCGTTACCTATGGTAACTGCAAATGAACCACTTAACAAGGACACAGATCCAATATTTACTTGGCCACCGCCGCCACCGCCGCCGCCCTCCTCGCCACCGCCGCCGCCGCCGCCAACAACCAAATAGTCAATAACTGCACCTGAATTGCTTGCCGCTTGTGGCACAGCATTTATCGTAATACCAGCACTAACATTACTGGTTGTTGATCCTTGGTTATTGGTGCAAATTACATAATAGTATTTGGTGCCAACTACATTGTTCGGTGGCGTGTAGCTTGAACTAGTGGCGCCTCCAATGGCTGTGCCACCAGTATTTGACGCACTTGTATTACTATACCATTGGTAGGTAATTGCACTGCCATTGGGACTCGATGCGGACACACTCAATGCAGTTGTTGCCGCATTTAAACAAACTGATTGGGCCGTTGTTGACGGTTGGGTATTGATTACTGGGCCGGTTACTACAGCCACCAATGGTGCCCGAACCAACAATTGAAAGTATGCTCCATTTGGGATATGTCCCACATTGTTGTTGATCATGTGATTTGAGGAATTTGGTATCCAATGTATCCCGTCTCCATTGTTTCCTGCGTGAAAAATATTTTGATTAAGACCGTATACGTTTGTGTTTCCATAGGAAATGAATTGGCCTGCAACCGTGTTGGTTCCGGTCCAATTTGCATTGTTGTCTGTATTGTCTGCAGGTGTAGCAAGAAGGGTTTGGTTGTTTACAATTCGGGTAATAATTCCAGGTCGTGTGTTTTGAACATCCAATTGGCCATTGCTTGTGAGTACTCGGGTTACGGTTGCACTTCCAAGTGTGCTCAGCGCGGTAGGGGTAAGAATACCGCGTACCGTATTGTTCAATGCGGTAGATTGCGGAAGGTTCCCCCCGTTAGGCCTAAAATCAATGGCCACTTGTACCCAACCCCCAACTCGAACGTAGGTACTAAAATTAGTACCGGATAATGAGAAATAATAGACCCCATCAGCTGTTACGTTTTGGGCTTGCCCCAAGGAAGTGAAGGGTTGACTAGCACCACCATTTTGAGCATTAGAAATAAAGCTAACTACAAAAAGATTGAGAAATAATAAAATAAAAATAGAGCGCATGTGAGTGTTTTTGTCAAAAGTACACTATCATTGCACGTGTTATTTTTTTGTGTTCAGGTTATAGTATAAATATGCAGAATTTAGTAACTCAAATTGAAATAAAACGAAGCGGGTTTTAGGTTAGTTATCCTAATTTCGTTTCCTAATTCGAACCCTAAAATGAAATAGAATTATATGAGTTTTAATCTGCTTATCCTTTTGTCTACCTTGTTTTTTTCTTTGTTAATTGCATTGATTATACTGATAAATATCAAGCGTAATCCGTATATGAATTTCTTTATATTGCTCATATTCGCTTCGAATTTCATGAGGATTTACTTTACGCTATCGTATGAATTAGGGTGGCAAAATCTATGCAGGGATGTACCTAAGCCCTTCAACCTACTTTTTATGTGGAACATGGTTTTTTTGATGCAGTATATTCGTTCCATGTTGGGCCTGAAAAAAGAGTTAATTAAAAGTTTTTTGATTCCTTTTCTAATTCCCTTATTTCTTTTTCTAATTAATTTAATATTCCTATCAGATGACACCTATAAAGTTTTAGCACGTGGCTTAAACTTCCCAATAATAGCGATTTTCATGCTTTACTATTTATTAAATATTTCCCGGCTCGTTTATAAATTCTTTTGGACTAAACCTATAAAACACCTAAAATTTGAAAATGTAAAATTTGTAAAGCTTTGGATTATTGAGTTGCTCGTTTTTTCCTCTGTTGCCTCTGTTGCATTAATTGGAATGTTTTTATATGAACTAATCACCCAAAAAGATTTTGTGTATGCTACCTTTCCCTATGTTAAATCAGTCATTCACTTGATCATGTTGATTCAAGTCTTTCTACATCCTGAAATTCTTTATGGACCTCAAAGAGTCCCTTTACCTGTATTAGAGGCAGATGAGCCTAATGGCTTTAAACCCGCATTTAATTGGCATACCTCTCCGAAAGAAATAAAAAACAAACTAGATCTTGAGTTATCGGAAAAATTTAACAGTCGCATTAATGAAATTATTAGAAAATTAGAATCTAAAGCTGCTATTCAACTAATTATTAGATTTCCTGATATTAACTCATCAACCTTGGCTGAAAAATTAAACATCCCAAGAACCTATTTACATTATTTCTTTAAATACCATTCAGATAGTAGTTTTGTGAGCTACCGATCTAAAATCCGTGTTTTTCATGCAATCAATAAAATGCAGGAAGATTATCTTTCAAAGAATACCATGGATGCATTGGCGAAGGAATGTGGTTTTTCTTCCTACAACCCCTTTTACGCGGCATTTAAAATGGAAATGGGGGCGGGTCCAAATGAAATATTGGCGCAATTAAAGAAAGTTTCAAAAACGAGTTAAGTTTTATAAACCTTGGGTATTTTTTTGTTTTCGAAAGGAACTATAATTTGCTTGTAAGTTATTCTATTGGTCCTTTTTTGATTTCCGCATTGCCACGCTTCAGTGGTAAAAAGTATTTCAAGTCTAGGCTTAAATACGATCCATTAACATCTGCAATTGCTCCAGTACGATAACTTTGATTCGTGTAAACAGCAATATACTGAAATAGAGGCTGCAGTGGAATACGCACTGAGCCACCTAAATTAAATATTCCTCTTTTTTTAGTACGATATTCTACTCCAAAATTTCCATTAATGTCTAATCCAATTTTAGATTTCACATAACCGGTATGCGTTATGGTGTGCAATCCTCCGGGATAGTTTATGACACCGATATTAGTGGGCTTAAAACCAACAGCCATACCAATAGACGCGTTGGCATACCAAATTTTTGAAAGTTGAATATATATTAATGCATTTAATGGAATGTCATACTGAATGAATCCCATGGTATTTGTTCCGGTAATAGCCGAGTCTGGAAGGTCCATTTGAATAGAGAAATTACGTTGCGTAAAATTTATTCCTGTTTCAAAGGCAATTAATTTTGTGATACCAGCTCTAATTGAACCGCCAAATGAATAGCCTAAATTTTGTGTTAATGTACTCGTAAATCCATTTTTTGAAACCGTTATAGGTCCATTACCAGTAACATTACTTGGTATCACCAACTTCGCTTGTACGCCAAAATAAGAAGGGAATTTCTTTTCATTACCAAGTTGACAATAGCTGTAAAACGAAATCGAAAAGCAAAGACAAGTAAGAAATATTCGATTAAACGAGCGCATCATATTGCAGTAATTACAGGCATTTCATATAATAATATGTTTACGAAGATATCCATTTTGTATTGTATTCCAATGGTTTTCTATGGGAAGAAGGCCAATCAATTGAAGGGTATCCAATATAAAATAGACCTAGGCATTTGTCTTTTTCTCCGATTGATAAAAATTCATTCATAACAGGCGTATAGATTAATTTCGGTGTCGACCAAAATCCACCTAAACCATAGGCGGTACAACTCAAATGCAGATTTTGAATAGCACAGGCAACCGCTTCAATTTCTTCTATCTCTGGGATGCGCTCTTCCTTTTGACGTTCCATACAGATGGCGATTACCACTGATGAACTGAGTGGGCGTTTTATTAATTTGGCAAGTTTAAGGTCATTTTGCTGCTCTTTGGGCGTAGTGGCAAGGTATGCTTCACCTAGGAAAGTACTTAATCTTTCAAGCGCAACTTCTGTAAACACCTTAAATCGCCATGGTTGTGTGTTACCATGTGTAGGTGCCCATTGGGCATTATTTAATAATAATTCTATTTGTTCTTTATGAACTTTTCGCGCTGAAAACTGCTCCGGATAAATCGTCCTTCGCATGCGCATTAGGTCATTTATTTCTGATAAATTATATTTCATTCGGTGTTTTTTACAAATTTACTATTAATCTATGAGCAATAATCTTCAATTTATACTTTGCCTAATTTGTTTTTATCTTTATCTTTGTGGCAGATTAATCAAACAATCGGCTTCGTAGCTCAACTGTATAGAGCACCACATTACGGCTGTGGAGGTTTAAGGTTAGAATCCTTACGAGGTCACTAAAGCGGAGATTTGGTCAATTTTGATCGAATCTCCGTTTTTTATTCCCGATAAAACCGTTGATATTGAACGGATTAATTCAAAAAATACGTTCGTTCGAAAAGTTAGAACTCGCTTGTTTTGCTTGTCATAAGCAAAACCATCTGGAAACAAGAGGTGTTGTAATTTGTGCTTATCGAACAAATCACCAGAAACCCATATTTTACTGAGTTTTTGAGCGATTTTAATTCCGTGTTTAATGCACTTTTCAAGGTTAGAACTCGTGAGGTTGGGGTTCGACAGTTTTTCCTCCAATTCTGAAATTTCGTTCTTGTGTTTTTCGCTAAACTTCGTATAGATCAGGTTGTCAATTTTACCAGTGGCAAACCGTCCTTCTATGATATCTAGTTCCTTTCGGATTTGTGTAAGTTTCGATTTAGTTGCAGTGATTTCATTCGCATCGGATTTTGAAATCTCAACCAATTTCATTTGCATTACCTCTGGTAGAACTTCGGCATCAATTTCATTTAATTCTAACTGATATTCATTTAACAGACTTTCAAAGGTCTGATGCAACTTAATAGCACTAATATTCACTCCAAGACATTTTTTCTGACACTTATAATAAAAGAGACCTTTGGCTTTGACAAAGAAACCAGTCATCAAACTTCCACACTCTGGACAGCATAGAGATTTTTTCAAAGGCAAATCATCAGACATTGTTTCATAAGTCTTGCTGACTACTTTGCTTTCTGGGGTGTTTATTTTAATAAAATCCTCTTGGGAAACAATGGCTTCATGTTGACCAAAAATAACTTCATCTGGCAACATTTTAGTAATTAATACTCCGCAATAAAAAGGGTTTTTGAAAATCTCGTGAAGCCTACGCTCGTTAATTTTCATTCCCTGAAGGTTCAATTTACGAACTATTTCTGCGGAACTGAATGTGTTTTTAACCCTCCATTGAAATGCTTTACGCAATAATTCACCTTCATCGGTTACAACAATATCCCAATCAACTGCTCGATGGTGTTTGTTTAAATTCTTATAACCCCTTGGAGGTGTCCAAAGCCAGTATCCCTTCCTCAAGAGTTCCATCATTCCAGTTTTTGTTTTGTCTCTGCGCATTTCATTATCGAAGCGACTCAGCAAGAAAAAGAAATCTTGTTGCATTTTTCCCCCAGCGTTTGAGGTGTCAACTTTTTGTGTTACGGCAATTAAAGTGATTCCTTGCTTATTTAATTCATCGGCAATGTAGGATGCGTTTGCTCCAGATCTTGAGAATCGATCATATGAGTAAATTAGAATATAGCCAATCGTTGAATTTTGACGAGCATATTTAATCATTCGCTGAAACTCTTTTCTTTCATCCGTTTTAGCCGATTCGTAAGTTCCTCCAAAATACTCCACCACCTCAAATCCATTTTTTACGGCATATTCTTCACAATACTTTTTTTGAGTTGTCAAACTTGTATTGTTGTCCGCTTGTTCTTTTGTGGATACACGTGTATAAATAATCGCTTTTTTGCGATTATTCGTCTTGGTTTTAAGGCCGAAGAGTTTTTCAAAGTCTTTCTTATGGTCGTTCATTTGGGTTTTTCAACGTGTAGTTAATAATCAATTCGCAATAGGTTTCCAATGTTGCAAGGAATTCTTTTGCTTGCTCCAGGGAAATCTTCTTTAGTCTACTTATTTTTTCAATAATCAGTTTTCTTTTTTCGTCATTCGATTGTTCCATCCGTCATTTTGGATGTGTGCAAATTCCATGTTAAGGTAATTTTTACTTGTTGTCATTAAATCCGGGTTATTCGGTATCGAGTTTATATTTGGTTGTATTTGTGCATTGCACAACCTTTCCTTTTTGTGTTTTAATAGAAATATCTTGATACCCATTCCTTAGAATAAGATCTTGAACTCTACTAAAATTATTAACACTATTATTTTTAGTGACTTTGATAGTTTCCGCTTTCTTGGTTTTATCATTAAAGGTGATTTCGATTTTGGAAATATCATCTTGCTTCAAAAGTTTTAGAATCATCGCTTCGTCTTTCGATAGGATATTTTGATGCTCTGAACATTCGTCTTCACCGAGGAACTTAATTAAATCCTTGATTATGTCGAACAAAGAAATACTCAAATAAGTTTTACCTAAAAACTCACTCAGTTTTTGATTGTAATCTTCATTCGGATTAGATTTTTCGTAATTAAATAAAATTACCTCACCATTTTCATTTATTAATATTCTGCGGTCCGACCTTGTTAGGATTAAGTCAAGAAGAATATTTTCAAGAAATGTCGGTCTAATTTTACTTACAAACTCAAGAAAGTCGGCAGATTTGTATAAGTTCTCGATGTCTTTTCTTGTGAGTGTATTATCCTGTGAAATCATAAAGTCCACTGCGTTGTCATCGATAATCGCTAATTCTTCGGCTTTCGGCAGAGTACAAAGTTCTTCCTTCAGTTGTTTTATGAGGTCAAGTGGAAGATTGTACGCTCTAAGTTTTTGAATTAATTTTAACCAGAAGGATTCAGCTAAGTTAAAGGAATACGTTGCACCTATCGGATTTCTGTTAATTAGCAAGTCCATTTTATCCCAATGATTGAGTATTCTCGCAGGGATATCTATATTTTTTCTATTATATCTTGGTATTCTTATGAAGTCCAAGGGTTCTTTTTCGTTGGCATCAAGATGATTCATGCCCTTAGAATATATATCAAATTTATTTTTCATGATTCAAAGGTAGCAATAAAAATAATACAGATTACAATAATGTAAGAAGAATTATTTATATTTGTAAAAAAAAGAGTAATGGAATACAAAGACGGAAAGTATTGGCATGAATGCGGATTTGATTTATGTGGTTGCGAATTTTACGGTCGCTTGAACCAGATTTACTGTTCGCCAGCATGTAAACAAGCACACAACAATCGAAAGACAAGTAAAGTTAACCAAGCAGCAAATGGAGCGGACTTGAAAATTAAAAAGGCAATACGAATAATAATGGGATTGTTCAAGCCTGACAGAGATGGCAAGTTTGTTATTCATCAAGTTCAGCTTGCATCGTTGGCATTCCCTTTCGATTTACCAACAATTACAGTTAAGGACGACCGCTACAATGGAAAAATGTTCGGTTTCGGCTCCTTTTGCTTTTATCAACAGGATGGAAATTTTATTTTTTACAAAATCTAATAAATATGGCACACGTTAATTTTAATCACTTGAATGCTTCTGCGTTCAACAGTTTCGTTCCAGTAGCGACAAAAACAGCGAATAATCAATTATTCAAAAATGTACTCATTGTTGGTGGACTTGCACTTGTTGTATGGGGTATTTATAAAGTAAGTCAATCAAAAAAAGTGGAAATAAAGGAGGTTCAAGAATAGACCTTTTTAGATCCGACAACCTTCCATTTCAACAGCAAATTCTTCTTGCAGATTAAGAAGGGCATCTTTTGCAAAGTCAATATCCCTCTCTTTTAAGTAATAGAAGTTTATTTTTTGCTTTCGGATTTTGTCATCATCACCTCGCTTGAGGCGGTGCTTAGATTTATTCAAATCCTCATAAATGGCATTGAAATAAGTCCCGATTTTTGATCTGAAATCATGTTGAGCGTGTACAAACTCCAAATGTGTAAAAGCCGCTCGATCATCTGAGAGGACGTATCCCTCTGTAGGATGCTTTTTTATTATTGATTCTTTTAAATTCTGTTGAATGTGGTCTACTACAACATTTGAAAAGCAATCAATTATTTTTTGAAGCCAGTTAACAAGATTATAACCACCAAGTTGACGGCATTTGATTTGGATATTTAAACAAGCCTTGGCTTCTTCAGTAGCATCTTTGTATATTAAAAGATTTAGTGCTGAAATAAAAGAAACTTTCAGCCCCGATTCGCAAATATCTTCTATCAAATATTCTAATGGCCTTAAAAATGCTTCCTTTCGATATTCCTCGGCTTCTACTAACGAGCGCATTCGAAGTTGGTGAGCACTTGATTGCTCATTATTTTCTCCGCTATAATCCTTATTCCAACTCATAATATGCCAATGGTTTTAGCAATGTCATACTTACTTAACTGCCCTAAATTCTTCTTGTGATAATAATGAAGCAATGTGGTTTTTAGAAACGTGTTCTTTTCTAACTCAATGCTGTGCTTCACCGTGGAATAAAGTTGGTGATTGGGCTCGACCTGCAAGATCAATAGTCTGTAATAAGCCAATTTTACATACAATGAATCTGTTGCCTTAAGTTTTTTAAAGCAGTTCCGAAGTTCTTCAGTCGTTAATTCCTGGCTAATGGCTAAAGTGACAATGAATTGGTGCTGGATCCACTCGTAAAGTCTAAACTTCTCTATATGGTGGAGCAGTTTATCTTTTAAGGATGAATTAGCCTCGTACTTAGCTAAAATCCAATTGAACTGATTTGCTTTTGCTATAAATTTCCGAGATAATAGAAACCAAACATCGATATATGCTGTATTTGGTTTGTAATTGAATTCCAAAGATTCCGATAACGTTAATAAACTTCGGTATTCAAATCCAATTTTAAGCCAATCTTTTTGATGTTTTCGAAGATCTTTTTTAATGCTTTCTTCCTCTATAAATTCGACAGAATCGCCTACTTTTTTAATCTTACTCCAAATAAATTTATCAAGTACATCAAATTCCTTTTCTAAGTATTCTTTTGCCTCCTCATCTGATGAAAATTCGAAGTCTCGCGTAAAGTAAAAGTCACCTTGACTTGCTCCACCAAATTGTTCAGTTAAATCAATTTGATCAATGGAATCGGATTCAGTTTTGTCAATTTTTGGTTCTACTTCTTCTTCAAAAGCGATTGCCAAATAGGCCATAATATCGGCATTGTCAATTTTCTCTTTTTCTCGATCTTCATCCAACTTCTCTATCAACGTCTTTTTAGAGTTAATACTCAGACCATTTGACTTTAGGAATTTGTCAATCTCAACCAGTACTTCGATTAATTCCTCTTCATTTGATGAATAAATACGGAAGTCATCCATATAGCGATAGTAACTCAAGCCTCGACTAACCATTTTTTCATCAATGTCACCTAAATAGACATTGGCAATAAAAAATGATGCTTGAGGTCCTTGTGGAATACCAACTCCTGGTGTAGCCGATTCAGAAGTACCAGACCAAGTATTCAGGCACTCACTAAATAAATCCAAAACGGCAGAGTCAATATCAAATTTCTTGTACAATAATTGTAAAAGTTTGCTGTGTGGAATACAGTCAAAAAAGCCTGTGATGTCGGTCTCAAGTTTATATGTCATCGATCGGTCATCAACCTCTGCATTTACTGATTCAGCAAATTGATTCCATTTTGACATCCACAATTCGAAAAAGTAAAAACGAGGATTTTCAATAGTCAAAAGATCAACTCCTAGTTTTACTTCTTCATTTAAAACACTTCCAAATACAAATCTTTCATATTTTTCAGTTGTGTCATATGCTCTGTACGCAATTGTATCGCAAATGCATTGGTAAACAATGGCATCTTCAATGCAAAGAATGGTTTTTGCACGTTGCGTTCCGGTTGCTTTTGGCTCGTAGAATTTCGCTGGTCTTGATGGCTTGTATTCACCCGCAATTAAAAGTTCGGATAAATAAAGTAGGTTATTGTCAATATTTGACTCAAATAACTCAATACCAGCATAGTCTTTAACGTCACGGTTACTATCTCTGATAGTACGTTCCCAGGCAATAGTAAGATTTGGTATGTCGAAGTAATTTTTCAGAAACAAAGTTTAGATTGGAAAAATACATAATATATCTCATTAAACTTACACTTTTATAGAATATTATTTTGTACTTTTCACTTTCAATTTTAAAAAAATCATGAATTGCATCAAGGAAGTATTGGAAGATCAAGGGAGAACCCAGCGATGGTTGGCAGATAAACTTGGTAAAAGTTACAATATGGTGAATGCCTATGTGCAAAACAGGCAACAACCTCGGATAGAGATACTTTACGAAATAGCAGATTTGCTTGCTGTTGACGTAAAGGATTTGTTGGTATCAAATAAAATTGAACTGAAATGAAAATAACTCTTTCTCAACTCGAACAATACCTTTCAAAGGCCGCTTGGATTCTAAAAGGACCAGTGGATGCCTCTGATTTTAAAATATACATATTCCCTTTATTATTTTTTAAAAGAATTTCAGATGTTTACGATGAAGAATTTCAAAGTGCCATGAAGGAGTCAGAAGGTGATGAAGAATATGCTTCTTTGCCAGAATTCCATCGATTTGTAATTCCTAAAGAGTGTCATTGGAATGATGTTCGAGAAACAACGACTAATGTTGGATTAGCAATCGAAAAAGCCTTACGTGGAATTGAGCAAGCAAACCAAGAGTTTCTTTACGGTATTTTTGGAGATGCGCAATGGAGTAACAAGAATAAACTTTCGGATCGCTTATTAATCGATTTGGTTGAGCATTTTTCCCAATACAATTTATCTAATTCCATGGTTGACCCAGATATGTTGGGACAAGCCTATGAATACTTAATCAAACATTTTGCAGATTTAACAAATAAGAAGGCTGGTGAATTTTACACTCCTCGTTCAGTTGTACATTTATTAGGATTGATTTTAGATCCTCACGAAGGAGAAACCATTTATGATCCTGCTTGTGGTACGGGCGGAATGCTTTTGGAATGTGTTGGACATTTGAAAGAAAACAAAGAAGATTACCGCACCTTAAAATTGTTTGGTCAAGAGAAAAATCTAACATCCAGTTCTATTGCGAGAATGAATATGTTCTTGCATGGAATTGAAGATTTCTCAATTATGCGTGGAGATACATTACGCAACCCAGCTTTTTTCGAGGCTGATGGTTTGAAGACCTTTGATTGTGTAATAGCAAATCCTCCATTTTCTCTTCAAGATTGGGGTGAAGAAAATTGGGTAAATGACCCATATGGACGAAACATTGCTGGAGTGCCTCCAAAAAGTAATGGGGATATGGCTTGGGTGCAGCATATGATCAAGTCGATGAACAGCACCGGTCGCATGACGGTAGTTTTACCTCACGGTGCCCTCTTCAGAAAAAATGCAGAAGGCAAAATTCGCAAAGCGTTAATTGAGCAAGATTTATTAGAAGCAGTGATTGGTTTGGGAGCAAATATCTTCTACGGAACTCAATTAGCGGCTTGCGTGCTCATTTTCAGACAGAATAAAGAAGCATCAAAAAAGAAAAAAGTACTATTCATTGATGGTTCTGATCAAGTGCGAGTTGGACGCGCACAAAATTATTTGGAAGAAAATCATGTGAAGCAAATATATGATTGGATAACAGCATTTCAAAACGTAGAAAGTTATGTAAAAGTAGTTACCTATGATGACATTGCTGAAAACGATTTCAACTTGAACATTCCTCTTTATGTTGAGAAAATTATTGAGGACAATCTACCTTCTGTTGATGAGGCTTTATCTGAATTGAAATGTGCATGGGAAGAAAGCCAGAAAGCAGAAGAAAAATTTAAAACGATACTAAAACAGTTTATATAATGGCATACGAAGCACCTATCACAATAAAAAAGGCAATTGACAATATTCGAAAAAAGCACTATGTCTTACCGTCTATTCAGCGAGAGTTTGTCTGGGATACGATGCAAATAGAAAGATTATTTGATTCTTTGATGAGAGATTATCCAATTAGCACTTTTTTGTTTTGGAAAGTGGATAAAAATAAAATCAAGGATTTTCAATTCTATGAGTTTCTAAAAAATTACCACGAACGAAATTCGACTCATAATACCAAAGCCGATTTGAGTCAAGAGGAAGATGTTATCGCTGTTTTGGATGGACAGCAGCGAATGACCTCCATGTATATTGCGCTTACTGGTTCTCACGCAAAAAAAATGCCTTATTATTCTTGGAATAGTGACAAAGCATTCCCTAAAAAGTATTTGTTTTTGAATTTGCTTAAAAAAGCCGACGATATTGAGTTGGAGTATGAATTTCGTTTTTTGACAAAAGATGAGGCTGTTAATGACGAAATAAATTTTTGGTTTGAAGCAGGAAAAGTACTAGATTTTACTGATTTAAGTAAAGTCATGGAGTTTTTGATGCTTAATGGCCTAATGGATACTTCAAAGTATACGCAAGTGCAAGCATCTTTGGCATTAAACACATTGAATCAATTATTTAATGTAATTCATCAAAAAGGATCAATAAGTTACTTTTTAGAAGAAAGTGAAGAGTTAGATAAAGTGCTTCAAATTTTTATACGCATCAATAGCGGTGGCACCAAATTAAGTTACTCTGATTTACTACTTTCAATTGCAACAGCCCAATGGAAAGAGAAAGATGCCCGTGAAGTAATCCACGAATTTGTTGATGAAATAAATCAAATTGGTGACGGTTTTGATTTTAATAAAGATTTTGTTCTAAAATCATGTTTGGTTTTAGCAGACTTTTCAGACATCAAATTTAAAGTCGATAACTTCACAAAAGCCAATATGGCAACTATTGAAAAAAACTGGGATGACACGGCTTCAGCAATTAAAGCCGCTGTTGGACTTATTTCCAAATATGGTTTCAATAGAGACAGTTTAACCGCTTCTACTGCAATTATTCCAATTGCTTATTTTATTTTCAAAAACAAACTTGATGCTAAGATTCTGCATCATTCATCGTGTGAAAATGACCGTAAATTAATTATGGAATGGTTATCAAGAGTCCTCTTAAGAGGAACTTTTGGAGGGACACCAGATGCTATTTACCCAGTTATCAGAACATTAATCACTGAGAATCCTGGTCGTTTTCCATTACCAGAAATTATTGCACATTACAGAGGGAAACGAAAATCTATTTCATTCTCAGAAGATGACATAGAAAGTTTACTTGACATTCAATACGGTCAAAAAAGAGCATATAGCGCTTTAACGCTTGTTTATTCATCTTTAAATTATTCATTCAAATACCATCAAGACCATATTCATCCTAAATCATTTTTCAATAAACGGAAATTAGGAACATTAGGAATTGAAGATGATAAAGTAAAGGATGAATTCATTTCGAAGTATAATTCTCTGGCAAATCTTCAACTTTTAGAGGCCACAGAAAACATCGAGAAAAAAGATAAGCAGTTTAAGGATTGGTTAAATGAAAAGTATCAGAATGATTTTGACAAAATGAACTACTTATCCTTAAACCACATCGCAAACGATACATCACTTGAATTTACTGACTTCATACATTTTTATGATACGCGAAGAGCGACGCTTAAAAGCAAACTTATGCAGTTGCTAAATGTAAAAGCAGGTGAAGTTTTAACTATTGAATTAGAAACAGAATGACCCAACAACAACTTGAAAAATACCTCTGGGGAGCAGCAACTCTTTTGCGCGGAACCATTGATGCTGGAGATTATAAGCAATACATTTTCCCATTGCTTTTTTTTAAGAGAATTTGCGATGTGTATGACGAAGAATTTGAAAATGCCTTAGCAGAAAGTGATGGCGATTTAGAATATGCTGCATTTGCTGAGCACCACAATTTTATCATTCCAAAAGGATCACATTGGAATGATGTGCGTGAAACGACTGTTAGTGTGGGAATGAAATTGCAAGATGCGATGCGTTCCATTGAGCAAGTAAACCCAGATACCCTATTTGGGATTTTTGGTGATGCAAGTTGGACCAACAAAGACCGACTTTCAGATGAAACACTAACCAACCTCATTGAACATTACTCGCAACACAAACTGAATTTAAAAGCCGTTGCCGATGATAAATTGGGCAATGCATACGAATACCTCATTAAAGAATTTGCCGACGATAGCGGACATACAGCGGCAGAATTTTACACCAATAGAACGGTAGTAAAACTCATGACCATGATTATGGACCCACAACCAGGTGAAAGTGTGTATGACCCTACCTGCGGTTCTGGAGGTTTGTTATTGAATTGCGCTTTGCATTTGAAAGAAGAAGGAAAAGAATACCGCACCCTAAAACTGTACGGACAAGAAATTAATTTGCTGACTTCTGCCATTGCCCGAATGAACATGTTTATGCACGGTATTGAAGAATTTAGCATTGTTCGAGGTGATACCATAGCGCAACCTGCCTTTTTACACAATGATGAATTGAAGAAGTTTAACGTAATCTTGGCCAATCCTCCATATTCCATTAAAGCCTGGGACCAAAAAGGTTTCGCCAGTGATCCGTATGGTAGAAATTTATGGGGCGTGCCTCCACAAGGATGTGCCGATTATGCCTTCCAGCAGCATATTCAGAAAAGTTTAGATGCGAAAAATGGCCGCTCCATTTCATTATGGCCACATGGAATTTTGTTTAGAGATGCAGAAGCAACAATGCGCAGAAAAATGATTGAAGAGGATTTGGTAGAATGTGTGATTGGTTTGGGACCTAACATGTTTTACAATTCACCGATGGAAGCGTGTTTGTTGATTACAAAAACAAATAAAAGCAAAGAGCGACAAGGTAAAGTTTTAATTATTAATGCAGTTAAAGAAGTAAGACAAGAGAAAAACATTGCGTATTTAGATAAATCTCACATAGAAAGAATCTACAAAAGTTATTTGAACTTCAAGGATGAGGACGGATTTGCAAAGGTTGTTAAACTTGAAAAAATTCTTGAAAATAAGGCAAGTTTGAATATTGCTCAATTTGTTAGTAATGTGGATCAAAAAGAAAATGTCTTATCCATTGATGAAACATTAAAAGAATGGAATGAAACTTCAGTTAGATTGTCTGCAAGTATGAACGAATTATTTGAAGTTTTGAAATGACTACAATACAGAAAATGAATTTAAAGAATTTTGACAAATCCAATTGGAAATTGTTCAAATTTCATGAAATTGCCTACCGCATTTCTGAAACAGTTGATCCGAACACAACAGAATTAGATGTCTATATTGGTCTCGAACATATAGATGGAGAAAATATTCACATTAAGCGTTATGGAACACCAGCTGATGTTAGCGGAGGTAAATTAAAGTGTTATCCAGGTGATGTCATTTTTGGGAAAAGAAGAGCCTATCAGCGGAAGGCTGCCATTGTTGAATTTGAGGGAATTTGTTCTGCTCATGCTTTTGTTTTTAGAGCAAATCCAGTAGTAATTGAGCCTAAATTATTTCCATTCTTTTTGCATTCAGATCAATTCATGGACCGTGCAATTGACATTTCTGTTGGTGGACTTTCTCCCACAATAAATTGGGGTGATTTGAAAGACCAAGAATTCCTCCTCCCACCCAAAGAAGAACACGCAAAACTATCGGAGTTGCTTTGGGCAATGGATGAGGTGATTGAGAAGGAGAAGGGGGTATTTGAAAATATAAATATAAATAAAGAAGCACTTCAAAACTTGTTGTTTGATAAGGACAAATATTCTCAGACTAAACTTGAAAAATATGCTTCGATACTCGGAGGGTATGCTTTTTCATCTGATTCTTTTATTAACGAAGGTGTGCCAGTCGTCAAGATAAAGAACATTGTTGAAGGTAGTATTAGCATCGAAGAAAAATCAAATTACGTCGATGTCAAAATTGCTAATATGGCGAACAAGTACTTGTTGTATTCAGGTGATATTTTGATTGCCATGACAGGTGCTACATTAGGTAAAATTGGAGTTGTGCAAAATACTTATGACAGGGCATTATTGAATCAACGAGTGGGTAAATTTGAATTAAAGGAAGGGGTAAATAAATTTTATATGTATGGGATCTTAGATTCACAACATTTTTTGAGAGAATTGAATAAATATATAGGCGAAGGCGCGCAAGGAAATATAAGTGCAGAGGATATCTCTAAAACTCAAGTACCGTATTTGACAATAGAAGAAACCAATCATTTTGGGGGTAAATTCCATAGATTTTCCTCTGCGTTAAAAGAAGTAAAGATGAAACTTCAATCATCAAGATCCCTTCAAAAAAGTTTAATTAATCAGGTGTTTTAGATGATGGAGCGTGATGAATTGAAAAAGTTAAATATTGCAATTGCTTCTCTTCATGAGGACAACGATGTAGCGAGTTTACGAATTGACAAGACGAAGCAAATAAAATTTCCTAGAGGATTTTTGAGAACTTTCGATTACTATCGAGACTTCTTTCCTTACATCGAAGATCAAGCGCTTTTGACTCGGATTGTTTCTCACCTAATGCATAGAGATACATTGCATTGGCTGTGGTTGAAAACAGACATTTGCTGTGATGCTGAGTCAATGGTAATTAAGTTTCAACTCATTACACTTGCTTCTGTTTTAGAAGGGGTAGTGAAAAACTTAATACCAAAAGTTCCCAAGAAATTTGATAATGTATATTATCGAATTGAACAGTTGGAATTGAAAGGATGGATTACCAATTGTGATGATTTAAAGCAATTGTGGTCAGACAGAAACTCGATTCACTTGCACCTTGACAAATTTGAAGCAAATCCAGTGAGTTATTCTGATGAAAATTATCGAAAATGGCACGAGGCAATCAGAATTTTCATGTTTGATTTAAAGAATAAAGTAAAATAAGAATTGGTCAAATGATTAGTAGAGACGAGGCAATTGAAAAGTTAAAATCACTATGGCAGGTTACGGAGTTTACCTTTCTGGCAAGATTTGACGTGCCTATTTCTCAACAAGAGATTGATGGTCCTGATGCTTTTGGCTTTTTTAAAGAAATTTATTGGAAGAAAAAACGACTTTTTTTTCCGAGTGAAGAGGATAATCTAAAAAGAAATTCGGCTTCGTGTTATGCGAAAAAGGAAGGGTTGAAACACAACTCATACTATATAATCACCGCAGAATTAAGCCCAGATGATAAAAGGAAGAAAAATCAGTATGCATTAACCTTGACCCAGGCAAGAGAGGCAACACAAGAAGAGATTGATGAACACCGATCGAATTTTGAGAGAAAAGATACTGTCTATTTGGCTTATGTCAATTTTGTTGCATTGGATAACAGTCACTCCTATGTTAAAATTGTCGATGGTCTTAATACCAAGAGCATAAAAAATGCCAGTGGAGAAAAAGGTGAGGTTATGTATGATTTCCCAGATCACATATCCAAAGGTCAGATCGTTATTGTAAAAAAAATAAAACGAAAACAGGCAGTTACATTTGCAAGTGATATTTTTAAGGGAAGATTATGTAATGGAAATACATTCATAGATTTAGACACTTTTTCTGGCTCATTGGGTTTAAGTGTTTCATCGTCAAAAGGCTTTGCAAATGATGAATTGGAGTCTTTTAACAGTCGAATTAATTGTGCTGTAAATATTTATGATTCAAGTCCTGGTTTTAGAATAGAACAAATTGATTCGGTGGAGGATTTGATTCTTTCAGATTTAGATGAATTTATAAATAAAAATATTCAAGATCTATTAAATTCAGACATAACTGAATATGACTTTAACAATAGAACCAAATTCTTAGAAAAAGTTGATTCAGATTTTAGAAATAAAATAGTTGAAGTTTTTCAAGATGATTGGGAAAATATAACAAGGAATTCGGAAGAAAATGTGATTAGCGAATTTCTTGTAAAATGGACAAAAAAATATCCTGAGATTGTCCTTTTTTCAAATCTTAGAAGTGAAGAGTATAGTAGGCTCTGTATGAAAATGTGGCAAGAAAATCAATTACCAATTAATTTTTTTGAGGATCAGTTATTTAATGTATTTATTAATCACATTATCTCCGAGCAAATAAGTGTTGAGGAGTTCTTTATCGAATTGCATCCTAATGGTTTTGCGTTATTAAAAACAAAATATCTTGAAACATTGGATATACCTATTTCAATAGAATCAGTAGAAGTATACTCAATTATGGAGAGTCTAAATAACGACTTTCCATTGACTAACGATCAAAAGGAAAATGCATTTCACATTCTTCAGTCATCCGTTACAGATGAGGTACAGTTTGAATTATGGAAAGAGAATAAAATAGACGATTTTCCGATATTAATTGCTTATTCAAACTTCGACTTATTAGATGCTCAACAACAGGAATTAGTAATATTTGAAATAGAAGATGAAGATTTAATTCCACTTCTTGATAAGATTAAACCAACAGATAGTGCCCGAGTTAATGAACGAATAGAAAACCTGAATCAGCAATTCATCCTAGAGAAATTCGGGTTTATAGTTTTTGATATCGAATCAGATACGAACAAAATTTATGAATTAGCATGGAGTAATGGCAATCATATTGAGAATTATATAAATCAAGAAGTTGAGCTTGGAATTTCTCAATTCAAGGAAGTATCTAAAAATAAAGTTCTTGTTGGGCATAACATTATTGATTTTGATCTTCCTATTTTAAGCAAAACTGAAGATTTTAACTATGATGTCAATTTTGTTTGGGACACACTTTCTGTAGAAAAAGTGTTAAGTCCTGAGTTAAAAACGTATGCATTAAATACGAAACATACTGCCAAAGAGGATGTTAACCACACTTTAGCATTATTTAAAAATCAATTTCTAAGAGTTTTAAAATTAACTAAAGATAAAACTCAGATATTGGAAGGGATATTACCTAGGGAAGTGTTGTCAAAGGTTTCAACACTGAGTGAGGATTATCAATTTGGTATATCGCTAACTGCACTAAACGATTCGAAATTAGCCTTCTTTAGACCACAACCGAAAACAAATCCATTAATAAAGGATTTAATTGGTATGATAGGAAACTCTGACATAACTTCAAAAATCATTTTTGCGGACGAAAGCATGGTCTCGGATTTATTGAGTTATGGAAAAATAAGTTTTACTGAGAAATTTCTTGACAAGATTGATTTTCAAATAATCAGTAGAAATAAAGTAAATGATTCCAATCAATTGGATAATCTACAAAGGATTCAGCTAAATTGCTTCTTCGATTTATGCAAACAAATGCAAACAATTCCATATTGGGGAAATGTTTCACCTTCTATTCGCAATGAAATCGAAGGAGCCATGGATGCTTGGTCCTTATTTGACGATAATAAGGTGCAAAATCAAACATACCCTCTATTTATTTCAGCCGATGAATTAGAAAGTATTTCCTTATTGTCGATTGAACCTTCAAATTCGGAGTTATTTATATTGCAACCAAACTTAATTTCAATTACTCAAAAGAGGCTCATAAAACAAATTGATATTGAACAATTAAAGGCTGTTTTTCAAGAAAATTATTTTTGGATGAAGTTTTCTGGAGGTCAAAGTGTAGTTAATATCCCGAAGAATGATGTTCAAATTTTAGTTTCAGAAAATCTGGATTCGTATGATAATTTTTGGATCGAAAAGTATCAGTATGGTAAATATAGGATTTACGCTAATAAAAACTGGGAAGATGAAATTTCAAAATTGTCATTTAAACAAGTTTCAAGAATAGAACTAGATCAGGAGCAATTTAAATCTGACCAAGTAATATCGGTCAAATTTAAACCTAATAAAAATGGAGAATACAATGTAACGAGATTCAATCCAGAATCAATTTACCGCTCGAGATATTGGGTAATACAAAAAAAGATAATTGATCAATTAGTTACTCAAGGCGATTCATTGCTTTTAGTACAACGATCCGAAGAAATTAATGATTTGACGAAGTATTTTGAATCTGAAGGATATTATATTCCTTCAGATGAGATTGGTTTAGGAAGACGACTAGAATTATTACACAGTAATAAGAGGAGAGATAAAATCATAATAATAAACATCAACGAGGCTGATCGTATTCTCAAATTAAATCACTCATTCCCAATAAATTTAATAGTAGACAGTTTTAATCTAATCGACTCGTATTACTGTTCATTTGGCACTTCATTTTTTAATGAGAAAAAGAATGAAGGAATTTATAAAAATGAATCTGATTTGACTATTGCTTCTGATGATGAGGAGTCAGAATTTGCAGATGTTGGATTTGCTAAAAGCAACGAAAACTTTCTTAAGGATAGTTTTTTCCTATTAAAGTTATTAAGACCTAAAATTAATAGTTTGAGAAACCTACTAAGGTTGAATAATAATGAAAATAAAATGTGGTTGTTGGATCCAAGGATTGATGATTATAAAGAGTTAAGTAAGCATTGGAATATTACTCGGCAATTTGTTGCCAGTTGGGAAAATAAGGAAGAGTTTGAATCTGACGTATTAAAGGCAGAGAGTTTTATTACAAGTCCTAAGCCATTAGAAATTCCATTCACAGAGGAGGAGAGTATAGAAATTATTCGAAATGTATTCATATCAGGTTATCAATGGAAAACAGAACAAATTCCTTACTTGAAGGAAATTTTAAAATCGAAAGAAGATTGGCTAATTAATCTGCCAACCGGTATGGGGAAATCTGTTTTATTTCAAGGACCAGCGCTCTTGAAAAGTGCATTTTCCAACCGTTTAACGATTGTTATTACTCCTTTAAAGGCGCTTATGGAAGATCATGTTAATTCTCTGTGGACGCGTGGTTTTTTTGGTTGTGTTGATTATCTAAATTCAGATAGAAGTTCTGATACAGAGTTAATTTATCGATCAATTGCAGGAGGAGAAATGTCATTACTTTTTATTACTCCAGAGCGATTTAGGAGCCGAGGGTTTTTAAATGCAATAGATGCACGAATTCAAAGTGATGGTGGTTTAGAATACTTTGTTTTTGACGAAGCACATTGTGTTTCTCAGTGGGGACATGATTTTCGACCTGATTATTTTAACTGTGCAAAACAAGTTTGGAGAACAAAAATGGTCTCCAATTATCCTACGCCACTTTTGTTATTTTCTGCAACAGTGTCTGAAAAAATTTATCAAGATTTTAATACTATATTTTCATGATAAAGCGATTTGAAAATACGAAACTTTACAACCCTATTCGTTCACATATAAGTGTTGGTTTTACAACTGTGAAAGATTATAATGAGAAAATAGATGTTATAGCACAGGATCTTGTAAGAAATCGTTTTGATAGCACTAAAAGTCGAGTATTAATTTTCGTTTCAGTTAAAAAACATGCTGAAGAATCGGCACTAAAATTAGCTGAATCACTCAAAAGCATGAACACCAATTATTATGATAAAATTGATTATTATCATGGCGGATTAGAAAGTTCAGAAAGGGAGGAAAGAACAGAAAGTTATAAAAATGGTGAAACTTTAATTTTAATTGCCACAAAAGCATTTGGTATGGGAATGGATATACCGAATGTTCACTTTGTGTACCATCTAGACCCTTCTTCAAATTTTGAGGATTTTCTACAGGAAGTTGGTAGAGCAGGTAGAAATAAAGAATCATATTTAAGCGCAGGTTTTTCTGAAGAAAATCCAATAAAAACAAACTGTATTATTGCGAATGATGATTTTAAAAGAGCAAAGGATAAACTTCACAATAATCAAATAACATGGAGCGATCTTATACAAGTTCAGAAAACCATATATAACTACGTCGAGAAATACGCTGAGAAAGAAATTAGTCCAATCGATGCGTTTGCATTACCAATGGATCTGTTAAGTCAGTTTCCAGAGTTTGATGAAAACAAATGTGATGAAACTTATTTTAGGGTTGTATTATATTGGTTAGAAAAACTTCAAAAACTGAAATTGGGAACTTATGTTCCGACTCACTTGCCAATAAGTATTTTGAATGGTAATCAGAATTATTCAAAAATAAACAATAAACAAGATGTCGAAAAAGTACAATCATTACAAAGAAGATTAGCTACTCAAGGAGATGAGAATGGATTTTGTATGATCACCATTGAACTCCTTAAGGAATATTTAGATGTTGATTCCTTTTCAGATGTTTGGAGACTATTATTTCTTGCTCAAAAAGTAGGTGTAATCAGAATAGAGCGAGAAATTACAATTGAACCAACCAAAACAAGAAAAAATGAATTAGAAAGGTGGAATAAACGCACTTCGTCTCCTATAATTGAAACTGTTTTTACTTTGGCTAACAAAATAATGTCTTCTTCAAGATATAATCAACAAACACATTTTGAAGGAGAAGAAATTGATGATTTAGCAAGAGAACCGATTAATGAGTACTTAAGGGCTGACGGAATTTTTTGGAAAGAATATACACTTAAGTCCAATAAAGAACGATCAGTAATTGAAATTGCCCAGTCTTTAAGGACTGATTTTCAAAAAAAACGTGCAAAATTCGTTTTTAAATTAATAGAGTTTTTGCCTAAAGCAAAGCAAAAATCAATTTTAAATACGGAACAGGGTTATGCACATGCAAAAGTTTCACAACTTATTTTCAATGGATATAAAAACAGTGACGAATGGTCGAGTTATTTAGACGAATTCAAAACTGATCTATATAATTTAATCGAGTTTGTTCATTTAAATTTTATTAAAAATAATAGTAAAAAATTCAATGTTGTTGATTTACTTATTTCACTCAATATTGAAGAAAAAGGCGAGAGTTATTTCAAGGAACTAATCTTCATTGCAAAAGCACTTGGCTACTTGAAAGGCAACGCAGGAGGGATTGTGCCAATGGGAGTAGAGTTATTTATTCTTAATAAGAATGAAATTTCCACCGACAACTTAGATGAATTCGAGACTAAAATCCGAGAAGAATTTGAAGAGGGACACAAGATGAAAGAGTTACGTATGTTAACCCTTGAATGTTTGTCAAGCAGTGTTCGTGTATCTAGACAGGATGAGTTTATTAAAGAATACTTTAATTGCGGAAATTTAACTGATTTAGTGAGACTTCTTGAAGATCATTTCGGTGAAAATCATGAAATACTTAGTGCTTTCAGAGCCGAAGCACTTAAAAATGCCGTAGTTAGTCTTAATGATTACCAGAGAAGTGTCTACGATGCACCAAAAGATTGCAATTTACAGGTTATTGCGGGGCCAGGAAGCGGAAAGACTCATACGTTAACACTTCGTGTCGCAAGATTAATTCAAGAAGAGAAAATTAAACCAGATGAAATTTTAGTTTTAGCATACAACAGAGCAGTTGTAGTTGAATTAAAAGATCGACTGGAAAGATTGTTTCGTGATTTGGGTTACGCAAAACTGACTAAGCGATTAAAGGTTTTTACTTTTCATGGATTTTGTAAATATACATTAGGAGAAGAACTCGATGATGTTGGCTTCGATCGTTGGACGCCTAGATTTTTAGAAATTGCACAAACGACTCCAGGAAAAATATCTCAAAAACTTGGCACAATCAAGTATGTCTTTGTTGATGAATTTCAGGATATTACAATGAATCGTCTTGAATTATTAAAATTCATTGCACATCCCAAGAAAACTAAAATATGTGTAATTGGTGATCCAAATCAAAGCATATATGGCTATGATAGAGTAAATGAAGGTGGCGAAAGAAGCCCAAAGCCATACTATGAAGAGTTTGAAAAAATATACAAGCCAAAGAATTATAATCTTTCTGTTAACTATCGGTCCTACATCGAAATATTGGATAAAGCAGATAATTTATTATCACTGAATAAAACAAAATTCGAAATGCCTAAAATGGTCGCTCAAAGAAAATATGACGAACAGGAACCGGTGTGTGAATTTTATAGTTTAGATGCTGATAAAACAGACTGGCGAAAAAAGTTAATAGAACTTGTAGAAAGTCGATTTAATTATGAAAGTATAGCAGTTATGTTCCGCTCCAATCAAGAGGTATATAGAGCATATAATGAAATTCGAAAACTCAACTTTTCTGATATTCAAATTAGAATACAAGGTGCCAAAGGAAACTTATTTTCAACAAGGGAATTTCATTATTTTCTTGAAATCATTAAGACAAAATTTGAACAACAGTTATCTTTTAATTACTTCGAAGAATTCAAAAAATTAAAAAGTACTTTAATGAGCACTTTACCGAATTGGGATGAGTATTTGGTAAATGTTTTCTTGTGCATTACCTATGAATTTAAAAAGGAGCAAGAGGATAATAGCACTTATCAAGATTTATATGAATTTATTAAAGACATTTCTTTAAAGGACGACGGTCAATTTGGAAAAGTCTATCAACAGAACATTTACGATATTAATGGTGAAAAGCCTAAAAGAGAAATTGTCCTTACGACAATGCATAAAGTAAAGGGCATAGAGTATGATGCTGTAATAATTCCACCTTCTTTCAGCAATTTACCTCAGAAAATTGAAAGAAATTCAGATGACACCGTACAGATACCAGTTGATCTTGAGGATATATATGAGGAGGAAAGAAGATTGTACTACGTTGCCTATACTCGTGCCAAATTCAAATTAATTGTAATCAATTGGAAAAGAGAACAAGCCTTAAATTCTTCTAAACCAACTATATGTGAAGTGTTTGCGAAAGACCAAGTAGAAAATTCATTGGGAATTCTTTTAGAAGAAGGTATCGACAAATTCACATTGTATTGGGGAGCTAGTGACTTCGGTCGTGGATCGTTTGAAACAATTAAAAATCATGTTCGAATTGGAGATGATATAATATTGAAAAAAGTGACACGAGGTGGTTATAATTTTTGGGAAGTAAAATTAAACAATATCACAGTTGCCCAATTATCATCAAAAATTCCAAAAAAAATGGTTGAAATGAGCGAATTATCTGGTTTTGTTGTTTCTTCAATATATGTTCATACATATGAAGAGACTGTTAATTCTGAGACTGGATCTCAGTATGCTATTAAATGGAGTGAGGAGTCAAAAAAAAGGGGCTATATATACTTGATTGATTTCTCAGGTTATGGAAAAATAATAAACTAATTATGTCATTTAACGAATTAAACAGTGTAGAACATTTCATCATTCATCAGTTAACTGGGTTGGATTTGAATTCAATGAAAGTGAGTGACACAAAAGCCGCTTATGGTGTGCAATGGGTATACAAATCAGCCGATGAAATACGAAGAAGTGTCAACGAAGTATTAGTTGAGACAGAACTTAAAGATGCACTGATTCGATTAAATCCTGAAATTGCTGCTAACCCAGCATTGGCGGATGAAGTGATTTATAAATTGAGAGCGGTTTTAATTGCCGTCAATCAAGTTGGATTAGTAAAAGCCAATGAAGAGTTTTTCAAATGGATGACTGGAGAAAAAACGATGCCTTTTGGCGAAAACAACCGACATGTTCCCATTCGTTTAATAGATTTTGAATACCTTACAAACAACACATATATTGCGACAAATCAATTTCGGATCCATCACAGAGAAACAAAAATTCCAGATGTTGTTTTGATGATAAATGGAATTCCTGTTGTGATTGGTGAAGCAAAAACACCTATTCGACCTTCCGTTAGTTGGTTAGATGGTGCTTATGAAATACACGATGTGTATGAAAATAGCGTTCCCCAATTGTTTGTCCCAAATATTCTTTCTTTTGCTACAGAGGGTAAAGAACTGTTTTTTGGTGGTATTAGAACTCCATTGGAATTTTGGGCTCCCTGGAGAATGGAAAATGACGATGATGCATTAGCCAAACGATTAGGATTGAGTGAAATTGGTAAAGAACTTTCCGATTTATTGAGTCCAGTTCGCCTTTTAGATATTCTCCAAAATTTCTCATTGTTTACTTCAAATAAAAAGAAACAACGTATTAAAATTTTGTGTCGCTTCCAACAGTATGAAGGCGCAAATAAAATTGTTGAGAGAGTAAAAGAAGGTCGAGTTAAGAAAGGTTTAATCTGGCATTTTCAAGGTTCTGGAAAATCCTTATTGATGGTTTTCGCTGCACAAAAATTAAGAAAGTCAGCAGAATTAAAAAGTCCAACGGTGATTGTATTGGTTGATAGAACTGATTTAGATACACAGATCAGTGGAACATTTAATGCAGCAGAAATACCAAATGTTGAGACTACAGAAAGCATAAGCGAATTACAAAAATTATTGGAGCGAGACACTCGTAAAATCATCATTTCAATGATTCACAAATTCCGAGATGCTAAGCCGAATATGAATGGCAGAGACAATATCATTGTTCTGGTTGATGAAGCGCATAGAACACAAGAAGGTGATCTTGGTAGACAAATGCGTGCTGCATTACCAAATGCATTTTTATTCGGGCTTACTGGAACACCAGTAAATAAAGCAGACAAAAATACTTTTTGGGCTTTTGGTTCCGAAGAGGACGAAGGTGGATATATGTCACGATATACTTTCCAAGACTCCATTCGTGATAAGGCAACACTTCCATTGCATTTCGAACCTCGATTGGTTGATGTACATGTCGATAAAGAAACGATTGATAAAGCATTTGCAGAATTTAAAGAAGATGCTGCATTGACAGATGAAGAAGCAGATGCTTTGAATCAAAAATCTGCGAAGATGGCAGCCTTTTTAAAGTCGCCAGAAAGAGTGGCAAAAATTGTAGAAGACATAGCACAACATTTTAAGGAGAAAGTCGATCCCCAGGGATTTAAAGCAATGATTGTAACACCTGATCGTCATGGTTGTGTACAATATAAAGAAGAACTCGATAAGCATTTTCCAACTGAGGCAAGTACAGTGGTGATTTCTACAACTGCTAATGATGATTTTGATTTCAAGCAGAAATGGGGAATGGACAAGGCAAAGCAAGAGAAAGTAGTTGAAGAATTTTCTGATCCTCAATCTGAAGTGAAATTCATCATTGTAACTGCAAAACTATTAACTGGTTTTGATGCTCCGGTTCTCCAGACCATGTACCTGGATAAATCGTTGAAGGATCATACCTTACTTCAAGCAATTTGTCGAACGAATCGTCTATATCCAAGTAAGACATTTGGTCGTATTGTAGATTATTTCGGAGTTTTTGATGACGCAGCCAAAGCGCTCCAGTTTGACGAGCAAAGTGTAAAACAAGTTATTACAAACTTATCTGAATTAAGAGAGAAGTTACCAGCGGCTGTAAAAGATGCATTAAGCCATTTTATTGGCGTTGACCGCACTATTTTCGGTTTTGAAGGATTAGAAGCCGCTCAAAACGCTATTAAAACAAATGAGCAAAAAGATGCCTTTGCTGCTGATTACAAGTATCTATCTAAACTTTGGGAGTCACTTTCTCCAGATAACATTTTGGATTTATATCACACTGATTATAAATGGCTTTCACAAGTCTTCGAATCTGTAAGACCCGCATCCGACAACATTGGAAAATTATTATGGTTTTCACTCGGAGCACAAACAACTAAACTCATACACGATAATATCCATGTAGGTGACGTTCATCAATTAGATGAATTTGTTTTGGATGCTGATGTAATTGAAGATATTTTCAATAATCCGGATCCGAAAAACGCAAAGAAACTTGAAAAGATTCTTGTCAAGCGTTTCCAGAAACACGAAGGAAATCCAAATTTCAAGAAACTCAGTGAACGATTAGAGGCCTTGCGTGATAAAGCAGAGAAAGGACTAATCACCTCCATTGAATTTGTTAAAGAACTGTGTAAGATAGCAAAAGAAACTGTTCAAGCAGAAAAGGAATTAGAACAAGAGGTTCAAGAAAAATCACCAAAATCTGCTTTAACTGAATTGTTTTTGGAATTAAAGACTGACCAAACTCCAGCAGTTGTCGAACGTATTGTAAGCGATATTGATGCGATTGTTCGAGTGGTGAGTTTCCCAGGTTGGCAACAATCCATTTCAGGTGAGCGAGAAGTGCAAAAGTCGCTACGACAAGCATTACTTAAATATAAATTGCATAAAGACCAAGAACTCTTCGATAGAGCATATGCTTATATTAAGGAGTATTATTAATTGAAGTAACATGATACTTTTCTTCGATACAGAAACAACAGGTTTGCCTAAAAACTGGAAAGCACCAGTTACAGACTTGGATAATTGGCCTCGATTAGTCCAGTTAGCCTATTTAGTCTACGATTTTGATGGAAATTTAATTCATTCGTGCAATGAGATAATCAAACCAAATGGATTCACCATTCCAATGGACGCTTCAAAAGTTCATGGGATTACGACTGATATTGCGAATCAAAGAGGTAGTAATATTGAAGAAGTTTTTGAATTATTCTCCATTCATCTTAGAAGAGCAAAAGTTGTTGTTGCCCATAATATGGCATACGATGAAAAAATCATTGGTTCGGAATTGATTCGTTTGGAATTGGAAAACACCCTGGATTCAAAAGAAAAAATTTGTACCATGGAATCGACTGTTGATTTGTGCAAAATCGACGGACCGTATGGTTATAAATGGCCTAAATTAGAGGAATTACACAGGTTTTTATTTAATCACGATTTCGAAGGAGCCCATGATGCTTTGGCTGATATTCAAGCCACAGCAAAATGTTTTTGGGAGTTAAAAAGGAGAGGAGTAATTCATTTACATTCAAACAATATTGCTCCTATTTCTAAGTCTTTAATGGAAAAACTCAAAAAAGCTGCATTGCTAAATGAAAACAAAAAATTTGATGTGCCATTTCTAATAATTGATAAGGAGGGGGAGGAGTTATGGACATTACATAATACAAAATTAGACCTTAAACATTGGTTAACATTTGAATATCATAAAATATCTGAAGTTATGAATTCAAGAATTTCAGGTAATGAAAATCTATGGCATAACATATTTTATATTGTTAATCCTTTTAAGGATTCCTTCAATAATCCCGTGTATAGCAAGGAAGAATTTTGGATAGAAAATTGGCAGCATTGGCAATTCAAAGGACACGGTCAGTTAACTTATAAAGGCGAGTTTATTTTAGATGTACCTAAATTGTTTTCAATTAGTTGGGATCAAATTTATTACAAAATTGATAGTTTCAAATTTTATAATTCTGAGAATAATATTTCAAAGGTTATAGCTCATTATCGAGATTCTCTTTCTACCAATCCATTTGGAGATGGGGAAGGAATCGTTTTTGATGAATATTATTTTACACTATTCTATATTGACCAAAACGGATCTGTTTTTATTGAAAATAACCAATTAGAATTTGACCCAGATTCATGTGTTCCATTCTTGAAAATTGATGCAGACGGAATGTCTTCATGGCAATTTTATAATTATAAAAAAGATGTGTTATTCGGAAAGATATTTGAAGATCATTACGATGTTGAAAAAGAGATAGAGTCGCAACTAAACGAAAGTCCCACCTATTTTTCGACTTATTTTTGGTCAACAACCGAAGTACCTAAATATACCGGACACTTGTTACATTTGGATGGTTGGAATGGTTGGACAACAAATGATGATGGAGATCTTTTCTTCAATAAAGAATATAAACTAAATATTTTTAAACTAAATTTCAATTTTCCGTTTATTGGTGATTCAATCATTAGGTTTTTCGATTCGGATAAGAATGTATCAAAGCTGATTGCATATTGTCAGGATGGGGATGAAGATGGAAGAATTGATGACTGGTATCAAACAATTTTTTATATCAATGATAAGGGTAGGATATTTTTAAACAATAATTATTGTCCACCAAAGGAGTTTGATATATTCGATGCTTGGGAAGCAATTGCTGAATACAATGCAGAAAAGGATTTTCCTGATTTTGATATAGAACGAATGCATTAATTTTGAGCATCACAACATACTTAATATTTGAATACAATTTAAATTAGGCTTTTATTCTTGAAAAACAACAGAATACTTCTTTCCCTATTCGCAAAGCACCCCAATTATCTGTTGAGGTTATTTTTTACTTATTATCCGCTTTCTAATGAGCAAGTATCAAAGTTCAAAGGTGAAATGAAATGGGGGTATTTGTCTTCCAATGCAGCAAGAAGTTGGGAACAATCTTTCATTGAAGAATACGCCGATCAGTTGAATTGGGATGCATTGTCAGGGAATCCTTCATTGCCTTGGTCAATGTCTTTTCTAAAAGCATTTCCAGGAAGGTTTAAAGGCTCAATTCAAACTACGAATCCGTCATTGCCGTGGTCTTATGAATTTATCACTAAATACGAGCAGTTTTGGAACTTCTATTCACTTCCTTTAAACCAAGGAGTTCCATGGATACAAGAACTTATTTTACATCCAAAAATCATTGATAAAAATCTTTCAACTGTGAACGGTCAAAACCTTTGGACGGAAGAATTTTTGCTTCAAAATGCAGCAATTTTACCTTGGCATTTTTTATGCGCGAATCCCTACATTTCATGGACAGAGAAATTGATTGATCAATTATCACCTTTTTGGAAAAAGGGAGAGAAAGAAAGCAATGAGTATTCTGTTTCGCCATGGAAAGGACTTTGCTCCAACCCTTCAGTTCCATGGACGACAAAATGGATTAAGAAATATCAAAAGTCCTTTTTTAGACCCTATGGCATTCATTGGAAAGAGTTAAGTAGAAATCCAAATTTGCCTTGGCAAGAGGAAAATCTGTTAGAGATTTATAAAAATAAATGGAATTGGGACCTGCTCTCTGTGAACGACGGCGTTGGTTTTACAGAAGGGCAAATCGAAAAATACAAAGACCTTCTTACTTGGGATTCAGGTAGTGGAAGCAATCAAAATATCGCATCTAATAGCAATCTGCCATGGAGTGTCGAATTTATCAATAAGTACAAGCATAAATGGCATTGGTGGAGTTTGTCTCGAAATCCTGGTGTCAATTGGACGGAAGAAATGATTTCCGAATTTGAAGAAAATATTATTTGGCAATCGATGGCAAACAATATCAATTTACCTTGGTCGTTGGATTTTATTTTGAAATATGAAAAAGAACTATTCAAAAGTTGGACTTCGACGAACAGTGACTTTGATCAACATATTTGGGCAAAAGTATTTGAACCATTAATCACAGATGAAATCGCCGAACAGATTCTATACAGTTTATCTAATCCATTTCATGCAATCAAAAATTATAAGCCAGAAACTGACGATTCAAATATTCCACAAAAGAACCTTGAAATATTAACCCGTTTAATATTAAACATCAACTCTCAAACGAACCCTTACATTTCGAATTTTTCCAAAATAGATTTGTTTCTATCGGCAATTCAAACAGCAATGACACAAATTCTTGTTGCAGATGAAAATGAGTTGAAAATTGAACTTAAATTATTGACGCAATTATATCAAGAATCCGACGTGCCAACAAAAAAATATCTCAACAATTTGTGCGCTGAGGTACACGAAGAGATACGTGTACTTTTTGCTGGATATGGTATTGATAAAATTGCTCGGGAAGTTGTTTTGAAACAAAACGAAATGAACGAAACGTATATGGAATTTGCTCGCCAAGGAGGACATGTTTCACAAGATTATTCTTTCGTTCATTCTTTCATAGGAAAGTATGGCAAAAGACATTTAGAGTTGGCTAGGCTGTGGGTTCTTTTGGAAACACTACCAACTCAAGGAAATTAAATAGTGGGACACGATGCTAAAGTTAAATGAATTCGTGCTGTTAATGCTGGATTTCTTCTGTACAATAAAGTCTGAACGTTCTCGCTGCCTAGCGCTCAGCCCGACTCTTTAAAGAAATCGTTGAACCGAAGTTAAAATTATTTTCTTTCAAATTTATCTTTGTTTCGAAGCAAGATTGTAGGGTTGCCGCTAGACAGCTGTTAGCCTCGTCTATTTAGGTAAGTGATAAAGTTGAACAGCTAATTTAATTTCTTTATTCGCATCTTGAGGTAAATTAAAGGTAAAATTAAACCAACTTTCATCAGAAATTGGTTGCTCAGAAATTAAGTTTGGGTGATTCTTTATTCCTTCCTTTACTTCAGATAAGACATTTGTAAAGTCCTTATTGGAAACGAAGATGATGACAGAAGTCTTTGAGTCTCTCCAAGTTAAATAACCTAGAAGTTGATCTATAGTAGAAATGAATCCTTTTATACCTGTCCAAAACTTACATTCTGCAATAAATACAACGGAACTATCATGTCTTAATTGTATATCTGTTTTTCCAGAGAAATTAAAAGTCTCTCCAGATGCCGAACCTAACTGGAAATTTGGATCTAGTACCATTAAGAGGTGGTCTCTTAAATCCTCTTCACCTTTATTTTTGTAAAGGGAAGGCATTCGCTCAAAATTTTTACCAACATCATTAATTATTTTTAAAATGCTTTGATAATTTTCATTATCCAAAGAAGGTTCGGGAGTATAACCTTTCGTAGTTACTTGAGGGCGAACAGTTATTTTTTGACGAAGTTTTGGGGTAGGGACAGCATATGTTGATGAGGCATCTTTTGTTTTCTTTAATGGGAACCCCAAACTGTCTAAAACGGATTTCTTTTTAAGAATCTTTTCTTTTCTATTTCTTAGGCTTCTTCTAATAGTTTCATCTAAAGAATTGTGGTAATTGTCGATATCTCTTTTAAGAAAATCATAGTCTGATTCAATTCTCTTTTTAGCATCGTTGAAATCGGACATTATTCGACTTGGGTCATTATAAAAATCTATAATTTTAATCTTTATAATGTTATTTCTCTCATCAATATCGATTTCCGCTTTTGGACTTAACGAAAATTGACTGGGTCTAAACTTTAGAAGATGTATTTGTCCAGAATAGGGGATTTCATAAATGATTATATTTCGTTTATAAAATTTATATGGTTCGACATCGAATGTTCCAGGAAAATATCTTGCCTCAATTTCTTCTTCAGTTGAATCCACTATAGCTTGGTCAAACAAAATTTCTGGGAAATCAAATTCAAATTCTGACTTCAGATATTCAATGTATTTCTCTTCTCCAGCATTTAATATAAAGTCTTCCGTTTCATGTTCAACTTTTTCATAAATCTCGCGACGTTTACTTTCAATCAATATGCTAGAAGATTCAGTCGAATATAGTTTAATACTCATGGGCTTTTAATTGTGGCTAAATTGTATATGTGCGAAACAAAAGTTCTCTTAGCGATATTAAGGATGAAACTTCTGCGCAGAATTGTGTCGTTAACTTGTAAATCAAATATAACCTTTTTCACAAGATTATTCATTCCTTCATTCTTTCATCAGAAAGTATGGTGAAAGATATTTAGAGTTGGCGAGGCGGGTTCTTTTGGAAAAGTTGCTACACAATAAATAAGTTAATCAAGAAATTAATAGCGTTTGATGCAATTATTTTATAAAATAATCGAAAAAGGGCATATATTCGGATGTATCCGTTGAAATCTGCTATTATTCGTATTTAAACAGATTTATCCGGATGTATCCGTTTTAGTTCGATTTCTTACGGTTTATTTTATTAAATAATTTGTTCAAAAACGGTGCTTTTTAGCTGGCATGTTGAGTTGATTTTTCATGTACATGTTTCATTATCTGGCATGAACGTACCATGAAACTAAAAAATGATATTTGTGGTATTTTCGGACCATTGAATTTTTGATTAAAATGAGGTGGTTTCCCCATTTTATTTGTTCAATTATTATTAAATCAATTCTTTTCATTATTCGGAAGTTCGACGAAAGACGGAGGAATTTTGCGATATTTCAAAGTTTAAATTTTGACGAATGGGCTTACCATTGTGAAGTTAAATACATCAGAAGAATGTTGAAATGTTTTGTGTTATTCCCAAAATATTCAAGTTAGATTACCATTTCAAATAAAAGTTTCTAGAAACTTAGAATTAATTCAATTTAGATTTGTAATTGCCTATTTTCTTCCTTTCTTGAGCGCATTCAGGGCACCATGATCCTTTTTTTATTTTCGTTGGTTTAATATTACTTGGTGTTGCGAACCAAGATTTATGATTATTCTTTTGACAAGTCCATTCTAATTTTTTATCTGATCCTAAATATTCTGTTGATAGGCAATAGCCACCTTTAAACTTGGCTATCTCTTTCATTTCATCTATCGTTCCTTTGCAATTCCCAGAACATTTACAACACCAACTCACTCTTAATGATTGCCAAGTAGTTGTATTAATATGACCATTTTCGCATTGAAATTCTATCGGGGAATGATTGTTTTTATATTCCGATAACAAAACCCCACCTTTTTCTTCAATATAAGTTTTTACTTTATTGACATCTCTTGCCTTCTCGTTACAAGGAGGCTCAGGACACCATATACCCTTAAGAATTTTAGCAGGTGTTTTTTTAAATAAATGACCTTTCTGGCAAATAAATTCTAGTTCTGTACTTTTTCCTTTGAAACTACCTGAGAGGCATTCTCCATTATACTTATTAACAATTTCTAAAATTGGAATTAGTTTATCTTGATAGAATCGACTATAAAAAATATTAATGTCAGGTTTATCCTTTTTCTTTATTTTCAATCCAAGTTTAGCGCATTTGCCATAAAGAGTCGAATAGAGTTCTTCTCTCGATGTAGTTTCGTCATCTATCTCAATTAAATCAATTTGTTTCTCTTTGCATTTTTCACGTTTAAAGGCATCTCGTGCTTGTTGCTGATAAAAATCCTTTGTACCATTTCGATGAAAATGATGAGGATAATATCTTTTGTGTTGAGCCCCTTGATATTCAAACGCAACCTTTGATTCTTCATTATACCCATCAAGTTCTAGAGTAGTTTTGTTCATTTTAAGCCATTCAGGCAATGATTTTTCAAATTTCACTTGAAGAATATACTCAAGATAAAATCGAGTAAGGTTTTCTCCAATACTTGAATTACATGCTTTACACCACTGCCCCTGTAATAAGTTGTGGAGATTTAATGAAAATTCGTGTCCAGAGGCACACTTCCATTTTAATTTATCCTTGTTATTGTTATATGATGTACTTAACAATTCGCCACTTCGTTCTTTAGCTTTAATGCGTATTTCGTCAATTGAATATTTTTCTTTTCCGCTACATTTACTGCACCAGTCTAGTTTTGTCCCATCTTTCTTTATTCGTGCACGATTTAGCCTATCCCAATCCTTAGCGCATTTATGATTAAATTCACATAAATAGATTAACTGTGAGTTATTATTGACATATTCGGGTTCCTTTGTTATCAGAATTCCACCAAATTGCTTTACTTTTTCCTCAATTATATTGAATGGTATTTTTAATGTTTCAACGTAGCATTGACGGCACCATCTTCCCCTAAGAACATTATCCCATCCTAATTCAAATTTAACGTGCGATTTATTCTTGCATTTCCAAAGATATTTTCGATCATTTCTTGTATAGTCTTCAGATAAACAATTGCCATTATGTTTTTCTGAAGCAAATTCATTTAAATCCTCAATTGTGTATCTTTTATATTCTCTTTTGGCCATATGATTCAATTGGAAATAAATACTTCGTTTTCACAAATTTATAGAATAAAAGTGATTAGACATTGCCGTTTTAGGTATGTGTGTACGTGGTAGTTTTTAGAGCCCATTTTGACGTTTATTTTTTCAAAAAAAAACAGTATTTATGGTATTTTCGGACTAAGTTTTTTATTTGAAAAAAGGACTGATTTAAGTGCCTATCTGAATTAGGATAGGTTGTATTTGAAGGTCATTAATCTTTGTGAAAGGTGGTTTCCTAAATACGCTCTTAAAAGCGATTAGAATAACGATGAGAGCACTCGATTAAAATAATTAAAAGCCAATTTACTTGGATTCTCTTTGATCAATTTTCAATGTAAAATTACCATTATCCATCCAATGATTACAGACATTCATTAGGTAAGTTTGAAAGCGGTCTATGCTAAGAAATGAATATTCAGGTAATTCTAAGTTGTTTGGGATTAAATGATAGGGTGCTCCTTGGTTTGAAAGTTGATGGAATTTCATGTTTATGTCAATCGTACACTTGCTTACGTCATTAACAAATAAATAATCATGTAGAAGAAAGGTAAAATACAATTGCATTAAATGCTCTGGTGAATTCAGCAAACCTTGAATAATAAATTCTTTTTGATCTTTGGTATAACCAACTTGTAAACACTCTCGAAAACAATTTTGAAAAAATGTAGATTGATCTTTTTTCATTTCTTCATTTAATTCATTAAAAAAATCTTGTACTTCAAGGTCTTTAAATTGAAAACACATAGAAGCCCATTCATTTAAATAATTAATTCCCTCTTGGGACATATAATTAAAATTTACTTCTGAGCAGAACATGATTTTTAAGAAGCACTTCAATTGTGGTTCCGACCAAGAATAAGGAAGTTGATTCATAAAGTTATTTTTTATGAAATTACTGATTTTATGATAATCAATAATAGATTCAAAATGACAAAGAAATAATTATGGATTATTCAAATTCGAAATCCAAAATATTGATTAGTTCATTTTTGGTGAAGTGAACGATTAAAGTGAAGAATTTAATTATTTTTCGTTGTATTCCAACACCTTTTCTATGTCCTTGTAAAAGTTAGATTTTTCGACCCTTGGGGTCACAAAAGGCGCCCGCTTCATAAAATGAAGCGGGCTTTTTTATTTATAATAGCGTCAGAATACATTTCTGAAAGCTAGAAGAAATAAAAAAGATAAGTTAATGCGAAGCATTGACGGGCGCCATGCTTGTAATGCCCAAAACGCAACGGTTCATGCGCAGCATAATCCGATAAAACCGTTCAAAATGTATTTTGAAAAGCGACGGAAAATGAAAAACCCTACAACTGCAGAGCAGTTGGGGTTCTATGCTTGGGTAAACCCAAAACGAAACGGATCAAAAGGCATAGTGAGAAACAGAGCGAGAGCGAAGATTGATAACCTGCCTTTTCTTAATTCTCGCATCTTGTTCCGACACTTCGGGACTCATTCTGATTCTCACTCCTTAATGGTAAACCCAAAACGCAACAGATCATGCGTGGCATAATCCCTTAAAAGGAAAGTCAGATTTTTTCATTCAAAAAAAACAGTTAATTCTAAGAAAAAATCCCCATGTAATAAGGGATCCAATAAGCCGGAGAAATAAGCAAAGCCATTTCATAAGCACTGTCATATAGTAGTCCCCCAACTTGCATCAAAACACCAGGCTTTTTATATTCCATTGTCTCCGGATCATAAAGTTCTATGTACCGAACCCTCATATTGTAATTGATGAAATAGAATAAAACCACGAAGAGTGAATAAGAGAGTAGGTATGCGAATGCGTGAGAACGGGAATCTATAGGAATTAAGAACATCATTGAAATACAGATCGTATTGATCAATGCGAGTAACATGACAGACTTGGGTTTTGTCATGGCTCTTCTAATGATGATTACATCATCGTCCGTTTTTACTTTTCTAAGTTGAAAATTATCTGAATAAGCCAAATAGAATGCAGCAATGCCGACAATAAATGTTGCGCTTATCAAAGCAGGTAACACATTGCCGGCAATGAACTGATCAGCAATGAAAAAAGCAGGGACACAGAAAGCCGGGCCTTCAACAAAAGAGCGAAGGATTATCTCACCGGGCTTGGAAAGTTTACGGCCAAACAAATAAGTGCTTCCTTTTCGGATATTACTTATGGTTAAACCTGTTTCGATAAGAAGATGAAGTAAACTGCTGCTTAGAAAAATGACAAGGTAATTTATTCCGTAAAAAGTGATCAAAATCGACGTGATCAGCAGGATGTATATTAATACATTAAAATTGGCATTGCCATGAAATTTGGTTGATTTTCTGACTGAAAACATATTTTTTTAAACTATTTGCTAGCATTTTTAATTGGAACCAACTTTTGTTTTTCTTCATCCCAAAGGCCTAATCCGAGTAAATGCCAAACTTCAGTTATCGAGATTCTTTTAAAATGAAATTCGTTATTGAGAGCTTCTTGTGCCTCATGAAGGCGATAAAAAGGGACTTGGAAATGGATGTGATGTGCGGTGTGGCAAACCACATTTCCAATTAGCCACCTGAACCAAACAGGCGATTGAAGATCAGAAGCGCCATACATTGTAGCTTCTTTCCAATTCCATTCGGCGTCAGCTCTCCAGTAGGTATCTTCGAATTGATGTTGCCCATAAAAAGTAAATGCTGCAATCGCAAAGAACAATATTAAAGGAAGGAAATAAATAATAAAGACGGATAAAAAGCCAATCTTCGAGATTATGAGCCAGAATAATAAAAGGTATAAAATATTGTGTGTTAAAACCGAAAAGATGGCTTTTTTATTGAAATTGGGATGGATCAATCGGCATGCTAAGCCGTAATTGATCGTTGGTACTATGATCAATCTTGCAAATCGTGATCGCATGATTCTATACAAGGTTCGTTTTATCTTGGAAGCATTTCGAAATTCAGTGATTGTCATCGTCCAAACCTCGGGATTAAAGTTACGTTTGTCAAGATTTCCTACATGCATATGATGGCTATTGTGAATAAATTTCCACATGGAATAAGGTATCATTATCCCAAACCCAATAATGTTGCCTGTAAGATCGTTCAAATTAGCCGATCTAAAATAACTTTGGTGTCCGCAATCATGTTCTATGACGTAGCTTCTGCACATGAAGGCTACGGTAATTGGGACTGAAACAACTAATATCCAGAAAGTTGAATTGAGAATGGAATAATAACTTAGTAAAATTCCAAAATATAACATAAGAATGGTCAAGATCAATTGGCTTATGGCGTAATATTGATTCCGTATTGCGTATGGTTGAAGGATCTTTATAGCTTTATCGAATTCTTCTGAGTTCATAGTTAGGTAAAGTTAAAATCGAAGAGGAATAAAAGTAATAATTAATGCTATATTACAGATAGATTTTTAAATTAGTAGTACAATTCACAATACAGTTGAATAAAAGTCAAAATAAAATTTATCTTTTTACAGGTTCTGTTCAAATTCTATACAAGAATTGGATGGACCTTAAACTTGATGAACATGAACTTAACAGATTGTCATCTTTCTATAATGTTCATGACCGGAATACTTTTGCTGTCTGCCGCTTTTACCTTAAAAAGTTAGCGTCAGAATTTCTGGATCTGCCTATCGACAATCTTAAAATAGGGTACGGAACTAATGGAAAACCCTTCATTGAAAATGAGAAACTCTATTTCAACTGTTCTCATACAGAAGATATTTTCGTAATAGCGATCACAACACTCGGGGAAATAGGAATTGATATCGAATGGCTACATCGTCCTGTAGTAATTTCCAAACTCTCTAATTTGATTCTTTCTGATAGTGAACAAATTAGTTTATCGCAGTGTCTTGAAGACAAACGAAAAGAATTTTTTTTGAAAATATGGACAGTTAAGGAATCCTTTTTTAAAGGACTTGGAAGTGGATTGTCATCACCATTGAAACATATTGAAGTGAAATTTAAAAATGATTCAGTGGCTGCAATTTTGAATACATTTGCAGGTGAAATTGATCTCGAAAACTGGCAAATTTTAATACCTGAACTGAAAAGTGATCTAATTGGAGCAATTGCTATTAATTGTAGTTCGTTTAACATAGAATTGAATCAACAATGTCTGTCTGAAATAATATCTTCTAAACTTGACTTACTAATATGATGAAATCTATCCTCTCTGAATTAGATCAAAAAATCTCAATACATCCGGATAAACTCCTCTATGTGTTTCTAGATATCAGAGGTGATATAAAAGAATCGTATACCTACCGTGAGTTTGATCTTCGTTCAAAAAATATCGCTGCACATATTTATAATAACTATGATCTAAAAGAGGGTGACAGAGTTTTACTGGTGTATCCTCCCGGATTGGAAATGATCTGTTCATTCTTTGCATGTGTGCGTTTGGGGTTAATTCCGGTCCCTGTTTATCCGCCTTCAGCGAATGGATTTGAAGCGGCCATTCGAAAAATGAAATTGATCGGTGATGATTGTGGGGCTTATGCGATCTTTACGACTCGAACGTATCAATTATCGGCACAGATAAACCTAGAACGTATCAAAGCAGATGGGAAGAGCGATATAGGTCTTTTCGATAAGGTTAAATGGATTGCAACGGATGAAATCGGAAATGAGGATCCGAAATCCTTCGAAGAAGCATTTTCGGAAATACTTTTTTTACAATATACATCTGGATCAACCAGTGAGCCAAAAGGTGTGATCATTACACACGATAACCTGCTGGATAATTGCAATAACGTCGTTGATCACACACCAATCGGCGTTTCATGGTTGCCACAATACCATGACATGGGTTTGATCGGTTACTACTTGTTCTTTGCATTAAAAGGGGGAACCACTTATGGTTTTTCGCCTACAGATTTTATTTTGAAACCGGCGCTTTGGCTAGAAACCATCACTAAGTATAAAGGAACAGCTACATCTGCTCCTAATTTTGCATTTGATTACTGCCTTCAGGAGGGAAAAATTAGTGATGAGGTATTCGAAACATTGGACCTCAGTTCTCTTCGCTTCGTAATGAATGCAGCTGAACCCGTAAAGCCTACTGTTTATTCATCATTCATTCAAAAATTTAAGCCTTATGGCCTTCATCCTGAAGCTTCATTTACTGCATATGGTTTGGCCGAGAATACACTTGCAGTAAGCAATTATGGTAGAGCAATCCACTATTTTGATCCCGGATTCTTAAAGGAAGGAAATGCATTAAAGCTTATTGGATCTTCCGGCTCTCTAGAAGGAATTGCTTTAATGAGTTGTGGAAAGACGCTTGGAGATACAGTTGTAAAGATCGTTAATTTAGATAATCAACCCTATGAGCTGGATAACGGCAAAGTGGGAGAGATTTGGGTCAAGGGTTCCAGTAAAGGAAAAGGTTATTGGAACAATCCGGAAAAAACGAAAGAGATATTTCACGCAACAATGGCAGGGGATGAAGGGCAGTGGCTACGCACCGGTGATCTGGGGTTTGTTCTAGATGATGAACTATACGTTTGCGGAAGAATTAAGGACATGATAATCATTCGTGGTCAGAATTATTACCCTCAGGATGTTGAGTCCCTTTTTGAAGAAGATCCACATGTTCGTAAAGGCTGTGTTTCGGCTTTTTCAGTTGGATCGAAAGACGGGACTGGACTTACGGTTGTTGTGGGCATAAAGAATAAGCGTAATCTGCCTGATTTTGAGCATGTAAATAATCGGGCTGTTAGTTTGCTGGGGATTCCGGTCGAACGAGCGATCGCAGTCTTGGCAAGAGATGTCGCGAAAACTAGTTCCGGAAAGATCCGAAGACTGGAAAATAAACGCATGCTCGAAGCCGGTGAATTTGAGGTGCTATACGAATGCAAATCAACACATCAAACCAAAGACGATTCTTATCAAAGACTGAACTCGAATGCTGAAATAGATACCTTGTTTTCCCTTTATGGTTTGACAGGGAGTGAAACGTCCACTTTGGGCGATTCAGGATTGGATTCTTTGAAACTGGCTGAATTTGCACATGATCTGAAGGAACTTATTGTACGTTTCCGGTTTGAAGATCTGGCTGAAGAAGTCGATCTGAGAATCCTTCAAAAAATAGCCGTTGCTGAATTGTATGATATTCTGTATGATCTCAGTATTACCAGTCGCATGGCCCGATTCAGGTTCAAACGTTCACTGGCAAGGATCAATGCGGAATATGGTGAGATCGAACGAAAATTAATGATTCGGGATTCGTTGATGGATCAAATCGCAGATAAACCTGAACACTTTTTAAGTAGTGCCGGTGAAGGAAAGATCTTACTTACAGGCGGCACAGGATTTTTCGGACCTTTCTTGATCAAAAGTCTGCTCGAACAGCAGCATGATAATATCGTGGTTCTTGTCCGTGCGAATGACTCATACGCGGGATTTCAGCGCCTAAAAGAAGCTTTTTTAACCATCGGGTGTAGCGAGATTTTGTTGAATGAATTTATGACCAGAGTCTCTGTGGTATGTGGTAGTTTGGATCGCCGCCATTTGGGTTTGAATGAACAAGACTGGGATTTTCTGTCGAAGAATATTCATGCGATCTACCACAACGGAGCATTGGTGAATTACCTGCTTGATTACGAGGCCATGCGCGGAAGCAATGTGGAAGGTACTAATGAGGTAATACGTCTAGCAAACAATCAACGAGTAAAGGTCCTGAACTACATTTCGACCACTTTTATTTTTGGATGGTCAACCAAGGATGTGCTCTATGAGACGGACTGCAATGAAGAAATGGCTTTGCTAGATTTTGGATATAGTCAGAGCAAGTGGGTATCCGAAAGACTTGTTGAAAATGCCCGAAAGAAAGGTTTGCCCGTAAGAATCTTCAGACCTGCCCTGATCTCACCTTCGATCGACGGGAAAGGGTACAACTTTGATATTTCCATTCGATTATTATCCTTTATGCTCAAATACGGAATCGGAACCTCTGCAAAGAACCAGGTAAGTTTTACGCCTGCTGATATTGGAGCGAACAATATTGTTGCTATTTCGTTGGTCCCTGAAAGCGTCAATCATACATTTCATGTGACTAGAGATGTATTTTCAAGTATGCAGGATGTAACGGCCATACTTAGTCAATTAGCAGAGAGGGAATTCAGGAATTATCCATTGAAGGAGTTCGTTCCGGAGGTTATCAGTCTTTGCAAGAAGGATGATCTCTTGTTTCCCTTGCTTAACTTCCTGGTTCGTTCGGTAGATAATATCAGTTCAATGGAGTTTAAACGTTATGACAACAGTAATTACCAGAAATTCAGGAAACTTTCCCCATTCGGCAAAGAAGATGATACTCTGGAAGCAGTTGTGAATGGGATCTATCAGTTCATGACCAATAATCATATTATAGAATCAGAAAAAAGTGAAAATGAAAAATAAAAATATCATTCCGAAGATCTCGGTCGTGGAAACCTTGCTCGACACACCTGAAATGCTGAAGAGTCCCGTTGTAGTATTTGAGAAATACAGAAAAAAACTTGGCCCGACCTTCCGTTTTAGATTCGGAATCAGAGATACGATCGTTACTGCTGATCCTGAATTACTGAAGCATGTCCTGAAAGACAATAACGACAATTATCACAAGTCACACATCCAGACAGAACGATTCGTTGAATTTCAGGGGGTCGGGTTGACAAACAGTCATGGTGATTACTGGCTACGTCAGCGAAAATTACTAAGCATGGGCTTTACGCGTGGACGTTTGGCGGAGATCCTACCCATCCAGTTGGAAGTGCTACATGATTTCCTAAAATCCTTTGATCAAGTAACAGATAAGGGAATTATTGATATTCATGAGCAAATGGTAAAGTTCACACTTCTTACGGTCGGGAAGTCACTTTTTGGGAAGCAGATGAAGGAAGAAGAACTGGAAAAATTTGCAGCGGCCATTGCGGATATCCAGCGATACATTGTGAAAAAAGTTGTCCAACCATATCTCATGCCTTGGTTTTACCTCACCGGCCAGGACAAGAAATACCATAAGGTCAGATTAGAAGGGGACCAGATTATTATTGATTACATCGAGGAACGAAGGAAAAAACCGGGAGAAGGCAGTGATATTCTTGAATTGATCCTCTCGACACCATTCAAGGGAACAAATGAATTCATGAGTGATGAGAAGGTAAAGGTCGAGATCTTGCAGTTGCTAGTAGCCGGAAATGAAACATCCACCACTGCGGCCACTTGGACTTTCTACATTATTGCGAAACATCCGGAGTGTTTAAAAACGATTCGTCAAGAAATAGAGGAGACTTTTGGTGAGGAAGAAGTCAACTACAGCAGATTACATAGTTTAAAATATACTATTGCGGTTCTAGATGAAGCAATGCGCATGTATCCTCCTTTCTGGATGATCGATCGTGAGGCGCAGGTTGACGATGAGTTTAATGGTATGAAAATTCCAAAAGGGACAACAGTAATCCCATATATTTATGGGGTTCATCACAATGCTGAATACTGGAAAGACCCGGAGAAATTCGATCCTTTCCGTTTTTTAGGAGAAAGTGGTGATAAGATACATCCGTTTGCACATATTCCTTTTGGAGGTGGACCAAGGGTCTGTATTGGTCAGAACATGGCCAAAATGCAGGTGTTGTTGGTGATGAGTGCAATCGTCAGAGCTTACGATTTTGAACTAACTGATAAAAAGGAACTTGGCTTACATGCCATGATGTTGCTTAAACCAGATGGACCGGTCAATATGAAGTTTCATCGGATCCGAAATTAGTGTCCGGTTGGCTGCTTTCCCATTTTTCCTCGATATCACGGGCAAGTTCAGGTGAGGTAGTGTAGTTAACCTTCTGATGATCCCGCTTCAAGATTAGTTTCTGCTCGACTTTTTTTATCGGTAATATCCCTAACTCCAATTCGTCATATATCCGATTTAATGTGGTCATCGGTTCGCTGATAAGTTCCTTGAAAGTAAGTTCATAGAGATGTTCCGAAGGAATTTGTTTTCTGAAGTAGTGATAAGCTTCTTTCAGTTTGATATAGGAATTGATGCAATAACCTTGAAGTTGCTCGTCGTTCACCTTTTGAAAACTCACCTCTTTTTGAATAACTCTCCAGAAGTACATGGTGGAATGGTACACAGAAATTGGGTCGCGCTCAATGAAAACAAACTTAGCCTTAGGGTACCTTTTCAAAAGGTTAATTGCTCGACCGGTATCACCCGGAGATTTGACGATCACCCGTTTACCACCAGAAGCAAATGATATTTTCTTGATAAGAAAATCGTAGTCATCCAGCCAGCCTTCCTGATCTTTTGGTCGTTTTAACCCAATCATGCGTCCGAACCAGTATTCATAACGCTTTGGAAAAATGTGGCCCCATGTATAACTGTGATCACTTAAACCTGCACACATAGCCGATTCTAGCTCTCCGGGCATATTCAGGTTCATGGTAACCCGTTGAAAGGAATAGGGAATCTTGAAAATCCTGCAGAAAGCATTCATGGGAGGCTTCAGCCATCGTTCAGACAAGATGAAATGATCAATGAACAAGAATTGATACACGGAAATAGTTGTGTGGTTTGAATCGGCTTCTAAAAGCTCCTGTAAATGAGTTGTTCCGCTGCGCCAATGACCAAGAATAAAAATAGGATCCTCTTGTAGTTCATGTTTTAGGATCTTCCTTTCAAAGAGCAGTATTTCTGTTAAACGAAATGGTTCGAATAAAATGTAGCGAAGCAAGAAAAGGATAAATACCGGTATTCTCCGAAAGCTCACACCACCGTTCTGAAAAGTGATCAATAGTAATTTCCCTAAGGGATAAAAGGGAATTTTTCTAAGTTTTGAATGCATTTTATTCAAACAAATAACAAATTTTTCTTGCCACATGATCGTGTAAGCTCGATTTAAAAGTAGGGATTTTTTCAAGATATTTACTTAATTTTATAGAGCTTATTGAAAATTGACAGCTAGGATTTATACAATGATCTATTACAAATTCATACAGACTTCTGACAATGATTTTCAGCGGAAGCTGCAGGAAAGGGTGAATGATTATTTCGCGAGGAACGAAATTGTCAGAAAAGCAGATAAATCGATGTTCTGGAAGACTTTTTTTGCTTTTGGATTCTATGCCTTGGTTTATGTTGTGATTCTTTTCGGTTCGATTTCAAATCTGGGCGTTTATTTCTTTTTGTGGGCGTTACTCGGTCTAGGGCATACCTTTATTGGTATTTGCGTGATGCACGATAAAGTACACGGGGCATATACAAACAATAAATTCGTTTCTTTTTTACTTGAAATTCCGATCCTTTTAATCGGTGTTGAATCTAAGATCTGGTCGATCGAGCACAACATCATTCATCATAATTATACGAATGTTAATGGGATCGATCAGGATATCAATCCGCGCTTCTTTTTTCGTTTTTCAAAAGATCAGCCGATACGGTGGTTTCATCGCTTTCAACATGTGTATGCGACGTTTTTATATGGCTTGTTGACCATTGAATGGATAACATTGAAGGATTTCAATAAAGTAAGGAAATTCTATAGCCTCGGATTTTTAAAGACTGGTTGGGAAGCAGCATTCCTCACTTTGCAGATCCTGATAAAGAAATTTGTTTTTTTTGCTGTTTTTCTCATAATACCGTTGTTGTTTCTGCCTTTTCCAAATTATCTGATCCTTTTGATGTTCCTCACAATGGTCGTTGTTTCGGGTATTGTCATGACGATCATTTTTCAATTGGCTCATGTTGTTCCGAATGTCGAATTTGCAGATGTTGATCGAAATGAACAGGTCAACTGGCATTTACATCAAATGCGAACTACTTCAAATTTTGCCATGAATAATAAGGTGCTCACTTTCTTTCTAGGGGGATTGAACTTTCAGATCGAACATCATTTGTTCCCTGATGTATGCCATGTTCACTATCAATCTCTTTCTAAGATCGTTCAGAATACAGCAAGGGAATTCGATTATCCGTATCATTCGAATAGCACTTTTTTAGTCGCCATAAGAAAACATTATAGTCTGCTTAAAGAGTTAGGTAAATGAAATGTTTTGTGCCTTTTGAATAAACAGATTACTATTGCAGAGTGAGAGTGAAGTAGTACCCTTCGAAAAATCGGGTCTGATTCTCGCTTTATTTTATCTGTTGTTCTACAATATAAAACCCCCTCCAAATCCTGAGAATAGTTTTTTTGTTACCGATTTTTATTTTTTAATTATCTACTTTAAATCGGTATATAACCTGAAATTTTTGAATTATGAAAAAGTTATGTTCAACAATTGCTTTAGGAACTTTTCTTCTTTGCACTTTTAATTCTTTTAGTATGGGAGTAAATAAAGAGCCAATACCTACTAAAATAATAAAAGAATTCAGTAATGTACTTTCATTATTCTTCGATCACGAATTAAAACTAGACTCTACTCTTAGAGAAAGTTGTCTTCAATTTATAGAAGAGGAGGTAGGCGGTAAACAACTAACTAAAGGTAAAGACTATGCTTATTTTCATATGATGTGGACTTTAACAGATTCTTTAGGAACCTACAAATCTGAGGATCTTACAAAGAGCTTGGATAAAATGATTCATCAAGATATCTACAAGAATTATTTTTCTAGAATGGAAGGCGAATCTTACTGGATTGAGGTAATTCAAAAGGAAGAAAAATACTTCTTGGTGGTGGCTTTAAATTAACACAGACCCTAACCAAAAAAAATATAAACCACATGAAAAATTTAATCTTTGCTGTATTTGTTTTTTTGTTGTCGTCTTCATTATACGCTCAAAAACAATACAATTTTTATAGTATGTTCGGCTTTAATTACTACGACCTTACGGGTAAAAATATGAAATACGAAGACGTATTAAAAGGTGAAAATTTGGGTAATGGCCTTTTTTCAGATGGATTTAATCACTACACCATTGATTTAAACGCTAAAACTTTCACGCACAACTACATTTCTTTAGAGAGTGGGGTAGCAGATGGTAAAGAGGTTATTAGTAAAATCACAAACTTAGTTGAAACAAATAATTTCATTAAATTCGATGTGAGTACGGAGGATTTTGGTAAGATGTCTTTGGTAATCAATAAAAACATCCAAACCGATGTAGATTTGGTTGTTGTTTTTAAAGAAGATAATAAGACTTACGCGGCAGTCTTTATCAATTAGAAATACCACCGTCCCTCTCCATAAGTTTTGGGATATAATTTATTCCGCCGTTAAGACAATATCTTCTTAACTTTGCGTAAATTGTTTCTATGACATTTCGCGATTTAAATTTAAAGAAACCACTTTGGAATGCCTTAGATGATTTAGCGTATCAAATTCCAACCAGTATTCAGGCTGCAGGGTTCAAGGTGATGATGTCCGGAAAGGACACCATTGGAATTGCGCAAACTGGAACGGGTAAGACATTGGCGTATTTGCTACCCTGTCTATGTATGTGGGAATTTTCGAAAGAACCTCATCCCCAGATTTTGATCATTGTGCCTACTCGAGAATTGGTCGCACAGGTAGTGCGTGAAGTGGAAAAGTTAACAACGTACATGAACGTGGCTGTGTGTGGCGTATATGGTGGCACCAATATGAATACGCAAGCTGCAATGGTCTTGCAAGGATTGGATATCCTTGTTGGAACGCCGGGGCGGATTCTAGATTTAGCAATAAGTGGTTCTTTGCAATTGAAACATGTGAAGAAAGTCGTGATTGACGAGGTGGATGAAACCCTTAGCTTAGGATTTAGACCGCAACTATTGCACATATTTGATTTTTTACCTGCGAAACGACAGCACATGGTTTTTTCAGCGACACTATCGGAAGAAGTATCGGTGTTTTTGGATAGCTATTTAATAACGCCTGTTCGCGTTGAGGCAGCTCGTGTTGGTTTGCCCTTAGAAAAAATTGATCAAACGGGTTACCGCGTGCCGAATTTCCTTTCCAAAGTTATCTTATTGCGTCATCTCATTCAGCAGACTGATGATAGCTCTAAAATTATTGTCTTTGTTTCCTCTCGTACCTTAGCCGATTTATTGTTTGAAGCGTTGGAAGGGAGTTTAACGGATACTTTAGGGATTATTCACTCCAACAAAGCACAGAATTACCGCTTCGATACGGTACGAAATTTTCAAGCTGGGGAAATTCGTGTATTGATTGCGACCGATTTAATAGCACGTGGTATTGATGTGACAGATGTTTCACATGTGATTAATTTTGATATTCCAGAAAGTCCTGAAAATTATATTCACCGCATCGGACGAACGGGTAGGGCTGATAAAAATGGTATCGCGATCACCTTTGTGTCTGAAAAAGACGAAGCAGCGCTCCTGGCCATTGAAGAACTCATGCAGCAGCAACTATCATTCACGAAAGTAACGGAGGATATCGTATTTACAGACGAACTATTGGAATTCGAGAAACCAAAAATACTCATTCCTGGGAAGGCCCTTAAATTACCTCTACGTGAAAATAGTGGCGATTCTTTTCATGAGAAAATAGCGAAAAACAAAAAGGTCAACGTGCGTTACAACCATAAAAAAGCCATGTTAGAAAAGTACGGAAAACCTAAGAGAAAGCGGTAGAAGGATCTTATATTAGGCGTATTAAATTGAATTTCCTCAAATTATCGTGAAAGTATCTATTTATTACTTGGTAAATTATAACGCAAGCCAAGGCTAGACCCAAAACCAACATTAAATTTAACGGTATTATTTGGTATGGAATTTAATTGAATCGTTGGACGGAATTCATTGTAAATAACAAATGGCTTCCAAAATTCTCTTTTGTTACCTAATTTAAAGTTGATCCCCAAAGGAATGTAGGCACTTCCACCCATTACCATAAAATTGCCATACGTCTCTGATTCTATATTTTGGGAATTAGTACTGCCTTCATACCCTGAATAAGGTTGAATATATTCTTCTGTACGTAGTGTTGTTGTCGAACGATAACTCATGCCAATTGAAAGACCAAGTCCAGCATGAAAAGCCCACCTTTTGCCTGCATTTGCTTCAAAAATATAAGCGGCATCTAATCTCAATTGGTCGTTGCTATAGTTTCCGTTATAATAGCTCGAAATAGTTGAATCAACATAGTACATTTGACCTGTCTGCGAAGAAAATAAGGTGTCAACAACATTACTTTCATAATACTGACCAGAGGCGTTCAGGAGTTCGCTGTGTACATTTGAAATACCAATACGTAAAGTGCCTTTCGGGCATTTTGCAAAGCTCAAGCCTAATTGAATGGATTGAAAATTAGATGAATTGGATTGATTAAAATTATCACCCATCATAAAGCCAGAAAAGAAATAACCATTTTGCTGATAGGCACTGAAGTCTTTACTCAAAATACTGGATCCTGGGGCCAATAAGGTAAAATCAGACAACTTATTTTTTGAATCATCAATATCCATAAAAGAGCCAGCGTTAAGGTGGATCTGAGTTATTTTTATTTGAGCATTTAGCTTACTAAAGGTTAAAAATGCGATAAATAGAAGTTGATTTTTCATAGCTAAATTTTAATTAAAATTACAATAAATTGAACCAAATCTAGATTTTTTCTTGGCTCGAAAATTTTAATTAACTTTTTTTAACGGATATCTGTTTTAATATTGTTTAGAAAAATGTTCTCTTACAAATGCATGCTGCTGGTTCTCAGTCATATTATCGGTTTTTTGTGTTTCAATTTTTATATTTTCAAATCGATGATCTTCTTTTAATAGGTTATATAATTCCGTTTTAGCACTGGTAGGACCAAAGAGAATAACAGCATTATAATTTTTTATTACTTCTCCTAACTTCTTGTAATAATCGTGTTGCTCTCGCTGCTCCTTATTGTGCATGACATGCTCCCCTTTGTTATTACTTTCTTGTTTTTCCTCAAATGTAAATTTTGAATGAATGATTTTTGTTTCTATGGCTTCTTTAGAGAATTCCATAAGGTGCGCACTTGAATGATCCATCCAAATACCAATTTTTTTTACTAGTGTCATTTTTTTGGTTTAAGTATTTATCAAATGTCGCTATGTCGCTTTGATAATAAAATGACGGAAATCATAAAATAAATAATTAATATTAATATTAATCTATTTCTTGCTAGTTAAAACAAAATGATTAAATTAGATTGATAATTTCCCTTATCAGGTTTTGGGGAGTATTATAAAGTTGTTAGGTCTCAAAACCTTTAGATTTTTTTTAGTTATGGAAATTTTATTTATTGTTATTTTAATTTGTTGTTGTCTCGGTGCAGGCCGTAAAATCCAAAAAGCGAGTTGCAGAGTTTGCGGTTGGAGAGGTTCGCGTACCCTTTGGAAGCAAAATAATGGCTGTCCCAATTGCCGAACAGATGAAACTCCAGTTAATTATGAGGAATAATTAATTCTATTTTTCATTTTCTTCAATATAAAGTTCATTAATCACTATATTTTGTTCTTTATTTGAAGAAGCATCTAGTTTTCTTCAGCTACTTGGTAAAGTTTGATAAAAACTTATTGGGAAAATTAAGAACATTCAATATCGGCTGCTGACTTTCAACATCGTGAAGACTATTCGACATAGCATTTTTAAATCTTACATCAATGTGGGGGTAATAATTGTTAATGTTATTTGTCAAACATATTCGATAAGATTCCTTGTAATTAATAAATTTTCGGTAATTATCGAAAGATAAGTTGTCTAAATACTTAATACATATAATTGCATCTTCAGTTATTACTTGATGCGCGTACATAGGTATGTTTGTATCCCCATCTGCTCTATAAATGTCATCAATTCTCTTTTTTAATTGTTCTGAAGATAACCATACTTCTTGTGCAGGTGAAACATTTATTAGATTGCAAAAAACAGAAGCTCTATTATCAAATTTTGATTTAATTGAATTGAAGTCATTAGGGTCTAAATTTATCCAATCTTCTAAAGTATAAGCAATATATTTAGGATAGCCTGTCGATGTATTATCTGCAGACTGACCTTTGGTAAGAATCGATTTTAAATTTGAAATTAA
>CANHOA010000021.1 GCA_947462255.1 Flavobacteriales bacterium
GAAATAAAGGTGTCTTCCGTTCCACTGATGGCGGCACTTCTTGGACAAATGTCCTACCCCAAACCAATTTTGGTGTCAACGAAATCCTTATCAATCCTGGGAATGAACTACTTGTATTTGCAGCTACAGACAAAGGTCTATACCGATCTACAGATGGTGGTACTAATTGGACGCAATTATACACAACCGCCTGCTACGATATTAAATGTAAAGCCAATAGCAACAGTGAAATGTACTGCGTGAAGAATAACAGCACACTCATTAAATGCGAATTCTTTAAATCTACTGATTTTGGCGCTACATGGACCATTCAGTCAACTGGTTGGTACAATTCAACAGATCCAGCAAGAAATGACGGAGGTGCAAGAATTGCTGTAACACCTGCCAATCCAAATCGAATATATGTTTATTTAATTGGGGAAGCAAAAGCAAATGATTACGGCTTTATTGGGATCTATAAAAGTGATGACAGTGGAACAACTTGGAGTAATCCCAGCGGAATTGACGGAGGACCTTACGATGCTACCCATGTCAACTTAGCCATTGGTTGGGCTACGTGGCTGTATCACCAAGGATTTTATAATTGTGCCATCGCAGCTTCGCCTACCAACGCAGACGAAATCTTGATTGGCGGACTAAACTTATACCGTTCGACCAATGGGGGACAAACGTTCGCTTCTGTTTCAGGGTATGTTGGCGGTCCTTTAGGATTACACGTAGACAACCAAGACTTCCGGGTGATTGGAAATACTACTTGGATTTCTACCGATGGAGGAATCTATAAATCCAATGATTTTTTCACTTCGCAATTCCTTTTTAAAATGTCGGGCGTACACGGATCAGATTACTGGGGATTTGGAAGCGGATGGAATGAAGATGTATTGGTCGGAGGTTTGTACCATAATGGGAACATAGCCTATCATGAAAATTATGGCAGCGGTAATTTTTTAGAATTAGGCGGTGGAGAAGCCCCAACAGGATACGTAAATCCGGGGATTAATCGAAAAACCTATTATTCAGATATCGGAGGCAAATTTATTCCCTTGCAACTAGCTGACCCAATTACCGGAACGCCATTTGGCATGGCTCCTAACGAAAGTTATTATGCAGCCGAATCAAGTGAATTTGAATTTCATCCCAATTGCTACAGCATTGGCTTCCTAGGAAAAGATAATTCGATTTGGAAAACTACGGATGCAGGCGCTTCTTTTAACCTACTCTATACATTCGGAACCAACGTGAACAATGAAGTGCGCTATATTGAAGTGGGTTCTAATAACAGCAATATTATGTATCTAAATCAACAGCCCGCTTCGGGAAATGTAGGTACACTTTGGAAATCTATCGATGGCGGATTAACGTGGAACACCTGCACCATCCCATCTGGGAATAGCAGAAGAATGGTATTATCCATCGATCCAAGCAACGCAAATAATTTATGGATTGCCTACCCAGATGGTGCCAATGGATTTAAAACCTTCAAAACCACGAATGGTGCAACTTCATGGACCAATCTCACGACTTCGATTCTCAATAATGAGAGCATCCAATCCATAGTTCACATTCCAGGGACAGATGGAGGAATTTATGCTGCGACAAACAAAGCTGTTTATTACAGAAACAATACGACCAATTGGGTAATAGACAATGCCGGTTTACCCACATTTACGAACGGAAATATTTTGCGTCCATTTTTTAGGGACAATAAAATACGATTAGCTTCCTATGGAAAGGGCATTTGGGAAAGCCAATTAAATGAAACACCGAGCTTTCCTATAGCGCGCATTAACGTGGATAAACTAGATCAGATAGGAATTTGTGATTTAGATTCGTTTTATTTCGAAGATCACTCCTATTTAAATCACACCAATGCACAATGGAATTGGACGTTTCCAACAGGTTCCCCGGCGGCTTCGACACAAAGAAACCCAACGGTATTATTTAGTCAAGCTGGTTCACACTTAGCTGTTTTGCAAGTGACCGATGCCAATGGCAACAGCGACATCGACAGTTTGTATGTTCAAGTCAGTTTTTATTCCTTACCGACCTTAGTACAAGAAGATTTTGAAGGTAATTTCATCCCCAATGGATGGTCAATTTATAATCAAGACAACGGCTCATCATGGACCTTATCTAGCACAGCTGGTGGATTTGGAAACTCTTCGAAGTCGGCACTTTTCAACAACTACGATTATGACGCCCAGGGAAGCTTTGACGATTTAATAGTCAATTTTGATGCGAGTACAATTGCTTCAAATCCCTATTTAACCTACGATGTGGCCTATGCACGTTGGGGAGGCGGTTATCCAGATTCCATGGCTATTCTAGCTTCAACAGATTGCGGCCTTACCTACCAAGAATTGTATATAGATGGTGGCCTTACTTTAGCAACAGCACCAGACATCCAAAGTTTCTTTACACCAAGTGCTACGCAATGGCGCAAGGACAGTTTAAATTTATTTTTCTATAATGGAGTCAATAACTTACAAATTGCCTTTAGAAGTATTGGCATGTGGGGGAATAACCTTTACTTGGACAATATTAATTTAGATAATCAATCTGGGATAGTGGAACAAAATGAATCCTACTTAATGATGTTTCCAAATCCAATCAATCGGGACGGACTTTTAACCCTTAAAACCATTCCCTTTTCGAAGATCAGGATTGTAGATATTCACGGAAAGTTAGTTCAAGAAACGAAAGGAGAAGGAACCGTTACCATCAGCTTAAATAATCTCAAGTCAGGAACGTATATCGTTTGCATTGAAAGCGCTACCCAAATTTGGAATAAGCCATTGATTGTAAAATAGAGTTTACTTTATGCAGGAAAAACGGAGGCCAGCTTGAATATTCAAGGTGTTATTCCAACTTTCTTCCATCAGACCTTGCGTTAAATTGAGGCATTTTTCAGCCCCAGGGGAATAATAATAGGGAGCAAATGACACTTGAACAAAAGGAGAGATTGTGACGCCCTTATTCAGCGCTATGTCATAAGAAAAGTTAAGATTTAACATGGGACCAATACCCAAAGACCGAATGGGATAATCATCATTGATTGTTGCATTCGGGTTAATATTCCGTTCTAAATAATTACTCATAATTCCGGCACCAAATGAAAAGGTCAAGGGTGTATTTTTATGAATTAAATAGTACTTCGTTGAATTAAAGGAAAACGTGAGCGCATGAAGATTAATCTTAGAAACATACACCACATTATCGGCCTTACTGTTAAAAAAACTATACGCTAAAGACAAGGAGAAAGGATGTTTGTTTTCAATTTTAAGCATGCGATCAAGCGACAGAAAAAATCCATTTTGCAACAAGGGCTGTTTTTCTTCTAAAAAAGGTCTGCTGTCATTGTATAATTGAATCGTTTGATTCCATTGACTATTATTTAAAAATGAATACCCAAGTCCGATGCGGTAATTTTGCGCTGAGGCATAAGCACTTAAGAAAAAACAACTGAGCACAAAAAAACAACGATTTTTCATACCTCTTTCATTATTTTCATTACTTCGCGATAGGCCGTCTCGATGGCACCGTGAACAGTTTGATGATGTCCATTCAGATTCATGGCTTCACCACCAAAAAACAAACAAGAATTGACAGATTCGGCGGCAATAGCGCGCGTATTTTTATTCATTCCAACCTTACTGTATGAGTAAGCCCCACGAATAAAAGGCGCTTTAAAATAATCTTGCACGAAAGCACCTAAAAAATTAGCACTCGCCTGACCGTTATACATTGTGTCTAATTCAGCCAGTAGCGCATTAATAATAGATTGATCGGAATTCATTGCAGAAAGCGCCTCAGCTTGCTGCCCCATCACAAAGGCAATTAAGACATGATCTGCGGTATTTTTCCCAATGGCATCATTAAAATAGGCTGCACAAACAGCGCCACCATAGATGTTATCAGCAAAAAAATGAGAGGAAAATTTCATAAAAACCTTCATTCCTGCGCCCATTCCTATTTTAGAAAATGCCGTTGTTTTATTTACAGGCAAAGGCGGGACGAAAGAAATATCGTTGGATTGAAGAATCGTGATAGGCACTGTTATCAAAACCTTGTCGGCTGAAAATTGTTGACCAGAATTGGTACTCACGAGCACCTTATCGGAGGAATAATCAATTGTATTCACAATTGAATTTACCGTCACATTATTGGCTACTTGCGCCCCAAAATTAGAAAATATTAAGTCGTAGAAAGTCTCCTTAAATTTGTAATCACCTTCCCCACTCGACCAATTTTGTTCCTCTTCATAGACCCAACGTGCAGACAAATCCGAGGCATCGGCGCCATAATCTCCGGCAAGACTTTCAATGATTGGCAAATAAGAAGGTGATAATCCTTTTTGCATGGCAAAATCAGCGAAGCTCAAATCAGGAAGACCATCCTTATCAAAAATATCAACAGACTTAGGTAAGGTAGGGATTAATTCATTTTCGAACCAGTACATGTATTCTGTATCATCTAAAGAGACATCAGCCTGAAAAAGTTCAACCATCTCTCCAACAATACTTTGATTACCATGCATCCATTGAGCGCCCAAATCGATTGGATAATCGCTAAAACCAGTTAATTTTCCCATCCTTCCTCCCATCTTATCAGAGGCTTCTAAAATGGTGAATTCGATTCCCAACTCTTTCAATAAATACCCAGCATAAATGCCAGCTGCACCTCCTCCAATAATGATTACGTTTCCTTTAAATTTTTTCTTACTGCTTAAACCTAGCTTTTTACAAGATGATAAGAAGAACAAAGCCAAGGAACCTAATCCTGCTGCTTTCAAAAATTTACGTCTAGAGTCGAACATATTTTATTTACCCTTGGCTTTTAGAACGATAGCAATTGTATAGAACATAATTTTAATATCTAAAGCAATGCTTCTATTTTTCAAATATAATAAATCAAATTTCATTCGATCCAACATTTGTTCAACATTTTCGGCGTAGCCATACTTTACTTGTCCCCAAGAAGTTATGCCAGGCCTTACCTTCGTTAGATGCACATATTGAGGTGCAAGCGCCATTATTTGATCGATATAAAATTGACGTTCAGGTCTTGGCCCCACCAATGACATATGTCCTAAAATAACATTCATGAATTGAGGAAATTCATCCAGTCGTGTTTTTCGCATAAAGCGACCCGCATTTGTAATGCGAGAATCATTTGTAGATGAAAGTTGCGGTCCTGCCTCTTCGGAATTCAAATACATCGTTCGAAACTTAATGATTTTAAAGACACGACCATCCAAGCCAACACGATCTTGCAAGTAAAATATTGGTCCCGACGACGAAAATTTTACGGCTAAGGCGCAAATAATATACAGCGGAATAAGGAGAATAAGGGCAATGCTTGAAATCAAGATGTCCATAAATCTTTTTAGCGCTTGTTGCCAAATTGGCATCGAGTCATCAACTATTTGAAGAAGTAATGCCCCATAAATATCTGTCATTTTCAAGGAGCCAGAAAGTAATTCATACATATCTGGAAGAATTTTAATCTTCACCCTACCATCTTGAATTCGTGTAATAATTTTTTGGATGCGATTATGATCTGAGCTTTCAATAGCGATAATAACCTCTTCAACTTTATGATCTCTAATCAAAATTTCCAAATTATCACAATGACCTAAATAATCAAGCTTATTATCCAACAAACGATCAGATCCATTGATGTTGATGTAACCAATCATCGTATTGATGCACCACTTTTGGTTCCTTAGATCATTCAATATGCTTACTGCTTTTTCGCTACCTCCAATAATAACCGTTCGAAACCCGGAACCCGCCTTGCGCAAATAGTTGATTAAAACAGTAGCCAAAGTAAGTCGAATTAAGACAGATAAAAGGAACTGTAGGGAGAACAATAAGCCAAAAGAATAATAATACATTTGGTAATTCGACACCGTATCATCAAGAATTAAAATAAAGAAAATCAAGACTGTTCCAATCAATGAACCGAAAAAAGTAAGGTTTAAAATTTTCAATCGATACATTCTACGAACCTCATGATAAGATCCTTGCATATAATAGATAAGCAACCACAATAAAGGAACAAGGATACTACCGATTATAAAGTTTTGGTCAACTTCAAAGGCTTTTTCTTCAATCCATGTCTTTCTAAAGTAGAAAAAAAGCCCCCAAACCAATGAAGCAATAAGCCAATCTGAAATAATAAATAAAATTACCCAAAACCTATTCTTCATTCTTAAAAATGGATCAATTTGATATTGTCAATTTCTATTTCTGTATTAGATAAACCCTCATCTAAATAGGCTTCAAAAGAGTGTTCGAAGTAGGCACCATTTGCCGAAGCGCCAACCATTTCCCTTAAATCAAGATAAATTTTCTTCCAAACAACAGTGGAAGCATCTTGGGTCTGCAATGTAATGTGTGGATTTGGAAGTGTACCGGAAGGAGAAATTGCAATTAAACCAGTAACAACATTATTTGTATTTCGATAATCGATTTCCAAATAGACTTCCTTTCCTTTAGGAATATAGGAGGTCCAATTAGTGTAAGCAATCCAAGATGAATCCGTAGCATTTAGTGCTACCTTGGCATAAAAATTTCCATTAAACCATTGCAGATTATTATTTGACAAAGAAAAATTCGCTGCTGAAGTATTCGGGTCATTAACAATACTGGTATTAATATCTTCAAAATCCTCAATAGTAAAGGATAAATTATCTTTATATTTCGTTGTAGGCGAAATGGTGAGCGTTTCATTTGCTACTAATACTGCGTTTATTTGGTAAGTTTCTAGAAAAGGGTACACCTTTTTGGTTGCTGAGATGCCATTATTTTTGATAGCTGGAAAAACTTTTATGTCAACTGCTCCACTTTTCAAAATAGGAATTTTAAAAGGCACTTCAAATACGCCAATTAGATCGTCGTTAACATAAACCCAAGCCTCTGTTAGATTCTCCGTTAGCGCCCCTTCCGCACCAAAATAATTTGCGTTTGCCACCAAGGTCCAATCGTTGACTTCTAACCACGCAGGATCAGGATTGTTTTTTATACACGTAGATAGCAAGAAAGCTAATGGAATAAAGAGTAGAATTGCTTTCATATTTTTTTAGACCCGCGAATCAACGTAAGAGGGATGAATATATTGTATTAAATACCAGATTTTTCATTTAATTTCTCAATAATCTTATACGCCACATCCATGGCACTAAAACCATCCTCGATACTTACTTTAGCAGGCAAGTTATTGTTAATAGAATGCGCAAAGGATTTTAGCTCCTCCAAAATAGCATTCGTAGGCTCCAATTCGGGTTTGTCAATAAGGATCTTCTTTTTCACTTTATTTTCACCCAAATCCATAATTAAATCAAATGGATCCGGTTCACCATGCACATCTTGCATACTAACAACCTCTAGCGTTTTGTTCAAGAAATCGATTCCAACATAGGCATCTTTTTGAAAGAAGCGTGATTTTCGCATATTTTTCAATGAGATCCTAGAAGCCGTTAAATTAGCAACACATCCATTTTCAAATTCAATCCTTGCGTTGGTAATATCATGGGAATCGCTTACGATAGCAACGCCAGAGGCAGCAATCTTTTTAACATTCGATTTCACCACACTCAGAATGGCGTCAATATCATGAATCATAAGATCTAAAACAACTGGAACATCTGTCCCACGAGGATTAAATTGAGCCAAGCGATGCGTTTCAATAAACATTGGTTGATTAAGGTAAGGAAGCGCGGCTTGAAAAGCAGGATTAAAACGCTCAACATGTCCGACTTGAACGACCACATCAGCTTCATTAGCTAGTTGTACTAATATCCTTGCTTCCTCCATCGTTTCCGATAGGGGTTTTTCAATAAAAATATGTTTCCGATTTCGCAAAGCCTGCGAAGCTGATAAAAAATGATTGATGGTTGGAGTAACAATATCTAGACAATCAACAGCTGAAATTAAATCAGCGATATTATCATATGATTTCACATTAAATTTCGTTGCTACTTGACTTGCGTTAATTTGGTCAGCATCATAGAAACCAACTACTTCAAACAATTCTGGCAACTGCAACAATAAACCCAAGTGGATTTTACCCAAGTGACCAACTCCTAAAACACCTATTTTCAACATAATAATAAGCTAAAATAAAAAAAGCCATCAGTTAATTACAGATGGCTTTTTGCTGATAATTTTATATACTAATTAGTTACCTTATCGAATACTGCTTTAAATGCATCCGGGTGATTTAAGGCTAAATCAGCCAATACCTTTCTGTTTAAAGTAATTCCGCTTTTATTTACCGCGCCCATAAACTGAGAATAGCTCATTCCATATTGGCGTGTTCCAGCGTTAATTCTTGTAATCCAAAGAGAGCGATAACTTCTCTTTTTTTGTTTTCTACCAATGTAGGCATAAACAAGACCTTTTTCGATTGCATTTTTTGCAACGGTCCAAACATTTTTTCTTCTACCAAAGTAACCTTTGGCTAACTTCATTAAGTTTTTTCTTTTTGCTCTTGAAGCAACATGATTTACTGATCTAGGCATAATTTTAAATTTTTGACAAGAAGTGCTTCACTATTACAGAAGGCTTGGATACTTATTATCGGGTTAGACATTTAAGAACCAATGGTTATTATTTCATGCAAAGCATCAACTTTACGTTTGGAAGATCGGCAGAATGTACCAAGCCAGCATGCGTAAGATTGCGTTTGCGTTTCGTAGCCATTTTAGTTAAAATGTGGCTTTTAAAAGCGTGCTTACGCTTAATTTTTCCACTTCCAGTGATGGTGAATCGCTTCTTTGCACTGGACTTTGTTTTCATTTTTGGCATTGTGTTACTTTTTAATTGTTTACTATTATTATCAGCTTCTTTATTTCTTTTTTGAATTAATCATCAAAATCATTTTCTTTCCTTCTAATTTTGGTAGTTGCTCCACTGCTCCAACATCTGCCAACTCTTGCGCAAATTTCAATAAAAGAATTTCTCCTCTATCCTTAAACACAATTGTTCTACCTCTAAAAAACACGTAGGCTTTCACCTTACTGCCTTCCTCTAAAAACTTTTTCGCATGAGCCAATTTGAAGTTGAAATCGTGGTCATCTGTATTTGGACCAAAACGGATTTCTTTTACAACAATCTTACTCTGCTTCGCCTTTAATTCCTTTTGCTTCCGTTTTTGGTTGTAAAGGAATTTTTTATAATCCATTATTTTACAAACCGGCGGCTTCGCATTAGGCGAAATTTCAACTAAATCTAACTCCTGCTCTTCCGCCATTTCGATTGCTTTAGAGACGGACATTAATTGAGGCTCTTGACCTTCCGTAATTAATCTTACTTCAGTCGCGAAAATTTTTTCGTTTATCCGATGTTGTGCCTCTACTTCTCTTTTTACAAACGCTCTTGGGTTTCTTCTCATTCGTTACTTTAAACTATTCATTGACAACTGTATATCTATTTCTTTTTGCACCAAAACCATAAATTCTTCATAAGGCAACTTGCCAAGATCTCCTTTAGCTCTTTGTCTTACTGCCACTGTGTTTGACACCAATTCCTCTTCACCAACAATGAGCATAAAAGGCACTTTTGCCAATTCTGCATCACGTATTTTCTTCCCTACCTTTTCATTACGGTCGTCAACGAGTCCGCGAATATCGGAATTATTTAGGAATTCTGAAACTTTTTCAGCATACTCATTGTATTTTTCCGATACTGGAAGGATAATAAATTGATCAGAAGCCAACCATAATGGAAAATCACCAGCACAATGTTCCAACAATACGGCCACAAATCGCTCCATTGAACCGAAGGGTGCACGATGAATCATCACAGGTCTATGTTTTTGATTATCAGCGCCAACATATTCTAATTCAAAGCGTTCCGGTAAATTATAATCCACTTGAATCGTACCTAATTGCCATTCTCTACCCAAGGCATCTTGCACCATGAAATCCAGTTTCGGACCATAAAAAGCAGCTTCACCGTAAGCGACAACTGTATCTAAGTTTTTTTCTGCCGCCGCTTCAATTATTGCTTGCTCAGCTTTCGCCCAATTTTCGTCGGTACCAATATACTTTTCACTTTTCTCTTTATCACGCAATGATATCTGAGCAGTAAAATTTTGAAAATCTAAGGTTTTAAGAACATATAAAACAATGTCGATAACATTTTTAAATTCATCCTTTACTTGTTCTTGCGTACAAAAAATGTGTGCATCATCTTGGGTGAAACTTCTAACGCGTGTTAAACCATGCAACTCTCCTGATTGCTCGTATCGATATACTGTTCCAAATTCAGCAAAACGCGTAGGTAAATCCTTGTAAGATCGAGGTCTTGCCTTAAAAATTTCGCAATGATGCGGGCAATTCATTGGTTTTAAATAAAACTCTTCATTTGGATCAGGCGTTTTTATCGGCTGAAATGAATCGGCGCCATATTTTTCATAATGACCAGAGCAAACGTATAATTCCTTATTTCCGATATGCGGGGTAATCACTTGTTGATATCCTGCTTTACGCTGTGCTTTTTTGAGAAAATTTTCCAATCGCTCTCTTAATGCCGCCCCTTTTGGTAACCAAAGCGGTAAACCTTGACCAACTTTAGCAGAAAAAGTAAAGAGGTCTAATTCTTTTCCAAGTTTTCGGTGATCACGACGCTTTGCCTCTTCTAATTTTTCTAGATACGCAACTAATTCGCTCTGTTTTGGAAAAGTAATCCCATAAATTCGGGTGAGTTGCTTGTTCTTTTCATCACCTCGCCAGTAAGCTCCTGCGATGGATAATAACTTTATTGCTTTTATGAAACCAGTATCAGGAATATGAGGCCCACGGCATAAATCCGTAAAATTACCTTGCGTGTAAAAGGTTATTGTTCCGTCAGTTAATTCAGATAATAATTCCAATTTATATGGATCATTTTTCTCAGTGAAATAAGCAATCGCCTCTTCCTTGGCAATCTCCTTGCGAATAAATGGGTTTTTAGCTTTCGCTAATTCCCTCATTTTTTCCTCAACAATCTCTAAATCTTTTTCTGTAATTGCATGTTCACCAAGATCTACATCATAGTAAAAACCATTCGTGATAGGCGGACCAATTGCTAGCTTAATCCCAGGAAATACAAACTCAAGAGCTTCAGCCATAAGGTGAGCAGAAGAATGCCACATGGTCGATTTCCCTTCAACATCAGTCCAGGTTAATAATTGTAATTCACAATTCGAATGCAAGGAAAAACTTGCATCTTTTACTTCACCATTAATTTTTGCTGCAAGTACATTTCGAGCTAAACCTTCTGAGATGCTTAAAGCAACATCCATCGCGGTAGATCCTTTCGGATATTCACGCATTGAGCCATCAGGTAAGGTAACGTTGATCATTTTATATTTTTGAGGTACAAAGATAGCAAATTACTGAGTTATTCAAGGCTTTAATGCGATAATATAAAACGATTTTGTATTAATTTAGTAATGATTAGAATTATCGTTTGATACTATTTTTATTTCTGAGTATTAAGGACCTAAAAGGGTGTAATACCGGAGATACAAATAAAATGGGGCAGTCACTAGCAATAAATTATATCCATATGCTGTTTAGCACGAAGCACAGACAATCTTTAATGGATCAAGCAGAAGAACCCGATCTTTATGGTTTTTCTTTGTCCTTTTGTCTTGATACAAAAGAACGAAAAAATCAAGTCGCTGATTATTCTTCTATTCACTCCACTCTTGAAACACGACCAAAGCAGCGATCTCTGCGAGCTGCTTCTCGGTGCCCTTATTTCAATTCGCTACACTTTATCAGAATAATAGGCGACAGGAGAAAAAAATCGAATATATTTTTTTTTTAATCGAAAGACTGCATAAGAGAATGATTGTATTGAACTAAGACTCGACTCACTTATAAAGAAATCACCGAAAGGCACAAAAGTTTCTGTATGGCATAGGATTGGAGAGTATGAACGAATGCTTTAACTCTTTTCAGTAGCAAAAACCATGAAATTCAAGGCCGAATATTTCGTCACGGCGGAAGGTAATAATCACTAAGCCCAGTACCTTAAAATAATATTAAACCAAATAATATACTACGATTTATTTGCATTTAGTAAGCGATGAATATCAATTTGTATCGAACGAATAGAAGATGATAAGTCATTATCAGCGATTTTTAAGGAAGGAAGGACGGATGAAATATAGTTAACAAAACGCCATATTTCCACCACGTTCTCAATCCCTACCTCATAAGGCTGATAAAAAGAATTCGTTGAAACCAAAAGAAAGGATTTAGATTTCTCTAAATCATTATCAAGCAATTTAAAAACAATTCCATCATTTTTAGTGACCACAATACAAGGTGTTCCTGATTTAATACTCGTCCAATCTTGTACAAATTCAGCAACAACGTATGAACCATCTACAACCGGCGGCATGGAGTCACCACTGATTGGAAAAGCTCTATATTTTTTATTTTTCGATAAGAAAGGCAAACGAATAGTAGGCAATTCATGTATAAATTCCACATCAGCATAAGAGCTAACATATCCAGCGCTCGCTTTATGAGTGACCAACTCTATTAATTCGTCATTTTGTTCACTCACCTGACTGCTTAGAACACGCAAATTATTTCCAGTAGCTTTCTCTTTCCAATTTTTATCGTGATTGCTCCAATCCTTTTCCGAAAAACCGAGAAAGTTTTCACTTAAGAGCACATCGATCGACAATTCATAATACTTGCTTAAAGCGATTAAATTCTCAATATTGGGCTGTGCTACCCCGTTTTCATAACCACTGTATGTTGAGCGATTAAACCCTAGATCATTTGCCACATCTTCTTGAGATTTACCGGCACGTTTCCTAAGAAGTTTTAAATTATCTCCTATTTTCATTTTAAACAATTTCAACAAAGTTAAAAAATAATCAATAAAACGATTATTTTTTAATCAAAATATCTTAATTAATAGTTGTAGGAGGTAAATTTACTTACTCTGGATTGATGGAAACACCAGATTTTATTAGATAATAAGAGATTGCGTGTTGGCTATACAGCTCAAAAGTATCCTGGTCATAGTAGGTTATTTTTGAAAAAGAGGTCGGCACAATAAATTTACCTTCTGTTGTACTAACACCAAAACCATTACTATCTGCCACTAAAAAAAGATTGTTTTCCAATTTTTCAATGGAAGCATAGCTGAGCGGTAAAACGAATGTTCCTGAAGTAGAAAACAAACCCACTAAACCCGCTTTCCCCAAGATATATAAGTTGTTTGTCACTTTTTCCACAAAATCATACTCAAAAAGAGTCATTTCTTTTCCACTTGAATTGATAAAACCCCACTTAAAATTCTTCATACAAGGAATCCAATCGCCACATTCACCGATTAGCTCATAGGGCAAAGTCAATAATACTTTTCCTTTCGTATCGATCAATAAAAATTTATTTTTCTTCCGAACGATTGCTCCCCTATCGGTAAAAGCACCAACCTTTGCATAATTCGTAAATTGCTCAAATTGAATTGCTAGCATTAAATTACCTGCCGCATCAATATACCCAATTTTATCCTTTACACGAACCATCGCTATGCCAGTTTGAATCGGAAATATTTCATCATAGACAGCCCCAGTTTTAACTAAATCCCGAGTGAAAACGAGTCCTTTTTTATCGCCAACGGAATAAACAAATGAACTATCCGTGAATGAAACCAAATCTTCAAATTCCGCAGGTAGCACCATGCTAAATTGACGATCAATGTATCCAATCTTTCCGGCTATTACAACACGTGCTATATTATTTCGGAAAGGAATAATGTCCTCAAAAAACAACTCACATTGCTTGACATTATTGATGTCATAAATACCAAATAAATCATTTTTTTTAACATACAGAAGGCTATCAGACAACCAGCCTATATCTTGGTATTCTAATGGAAATACAAAATCGCCACTGCGATCTATGACACCAAAAACACCTTTTTTTTCAACAATGGAGCGCCCCCAATTAAAATCCTCCATGTTATCATATTGAAAATCAATCAGCTTTTGATTTTTCTTGTCAATTGCACCATATAAATCAGAAGATAATACGACCGCTAGTCCTTCCTTAAAAGAACTTACTTCTTCATAAAGTGCAGGGATTACTGCTTCACCATTATTATTTATAAATCCAAACTTATCGTCGAGCTTAAAAGGATAAAATGTTGTTTTAAACAAACTAATTTCATGCTCTATTTCATTCATAAAAGGGCAATCTGGGTAGGTCGCTTTAAAGTCCTGAATAGAATTCAACGAATAATCTTTCACATATAAATAGAATAACTTTCTCCACGCCAATTGAGCAGTTTTAAGCAATGGAAAATGACGAACAAAATAAGCGATTTCGTCTACATCACCCGTACTTGTAAACCTAGTATATAACCTATATTCGACCTCTTTACAATAGGGATTCTCTGGATGATTTTTAAGAAATGCCTCCAAATCATCCACTTGATCCGAAGCGGTTAATTCATTATATTGACAACTATTAAACTTTCTTTTAGCTTCATCCTTATATTTTGAAGTTGGATAGGATGTCATAAAATCTTGAAAATAAGATGACTGATTGGTTAACACTATTGATGCAAACAAAAATGAATCCCTTATATCAATTGCCATTGGAATTCGATCTGACCACGAATGCTTAGCTATAAATTCATTTGTTAACGATAAAGTTGGATAAACCACTAATTGATCAAAAAATAGTTGACTTACCGACATTTTCATCTGAGCGATGCTGATTGAATCACAGGTATACACTTTAATTTTCTCACGTTTATTGTTATCTAAAAGCGAAAACGATTGTTCAGACATCAATAAGTATTTATAGCATGAATCGATGTTGTATTTAGCAGGAGAAAGATACAACCTAGACATTCCATAAGCAGCAACAGCAGTGTGTTTTTTAATTCCTTTTTGAAAATGAGCTAAGGCATAAGAATAATTGCATGCTTCTAATTCTTTAAATCCTTTTTTGATGTGGTTTGCAGAAAGAGAAAACGACCAAATGAACAAGAATAAAATAAGGTAAATGCGCATAGCTTAATTAATAATGTAAAAGTAAAGAAAAACAGGAACCATAAAAAATTCAAAATAGATCGATATTTATTATTTTCGTTTCTATTAAAAGAAGATATTGAACAATAAAAATCCCAAATACTTTTATTCAAGCAAGGAATTCGAGCAGTTATTATTTTTGGAAGAAGCGTTTTTGCTCATAAAAAATGAGCTTTTAGAACTGATATCGAAGAATCACAACACTTGGCTAGACACCTTTCCAAACTACGTAGACTCAGTAGAAAAAAATGCTTGGCAAGTATTTACTTTTTCATTTTTTCAAATGAAAAACACTACGAACGAAGCTATTTGCCCTCAAACAGCAATCCTCATTAATAAAATTCCTGGACTTATTTCTTGCGATTTCTCAAGGTTAAAAAAACAAACACATATACTACCCCACAAAGGATATTCTAAAATGATTCTGCGATGTCACCTGCCCTTAATTATTCCAAATCGTGAGGCTTGTGGGATCAGAGTTGGTGAGGATACTAAATATTGGGAGGAGGGAAAACTGCTGATTTTTGACGATTCCTATGAGCACGAGGCATGGAATACCGGTGATAAAGATCGATTTGTATTGATGTTTGATATTCCAAATCCGCTTTGGGGGTATACAGCTGAGGAAATATCGAAGTATAAAATTGAACAACTAGACGATCCTTTTTTACTTCAATTTGCCACTAAGGAAGAATGGCTAGCAGCTTATGAGCAGCGAAAACTCCCCATTGAAAAAATTAATTTTCGAACAAACGATTAATTTGAGTTAAATTATTGCTTGCTTTTTCACCCTCAAGTATCAAAGCGTCCCGACCCTTAGAAATTTTGGATAATACTGATTTGAGAACAGTAGTTTTGTGAAGGAAATCCTCTTTATCCAAAATCATTCTGAGTTCATTAGCATCCTCAAAATCAATTTTGTAGCCCAACTTTAAATTATACGATATAGCACGTCGATTATGCGCTTGAACACGGACCATCGACCGATTGATATTCGTTTTAGCAAAAATGAAATTGAGCAAACAAATTGAAGCCATTACACTTGCCCATGTTTCAAGGTAATCATACTCCCCAATAAAAATCCCTCCCTCTCCTATCCCATCTTCTTCTGAAAAGTTTTTAGCATGAATTAAACCAACCTTTTCGCCTAAATATTCAATAATAAAATAATAGTTGGATGCATTATTAATTGAATTAAACCAGGCCAATTGATCTTTTTCCTGCAAGATATCCTGAACAAACATATTTTTCCGGACCCAATCATTATTTCTCCACTTCAGAATTAAGCTTAAATGCTCAGCTTTCACTCGTATTAATCGAACATCATATTGAGAAAGAATTAACACGACTTTTCAGCTACGTGAAACAATGGTTTTTGATTTGTTTTTAGCAATAAATGCCTCAAATACATGGCAATAATTCCAATGCAAGTAATGATCATTCCCGTTGAGAATAAAACACTAACAATTAACGAAGTATACCCATCGACTTCAATTTTTCCAACATATTTTTTAAAGAGAATAATTCCTCCAAAAATGAAATTAATCAGCGCCAGCAGAAAACCAAAAAAAGTGACTAAACGAAGAGGGATAGCTGATGAAAAAAGCATGATGTTGATTGTGGTTAAGATCAAACCCGGCAATTTATATCTACTTATCGTTGACTGATTTTCACTGCGCTTAATCGGCACGAACTCGATGGAATTCGTATACCAGAGAATCAATTCATCAATAAATGAAAACTGATGATTACTAGAAACAATCTTTCTTGCCAGTTCCCCATCTATCAATCTAAAACTACTGCCTTGCCCCCTATTTTTACCATTCAATCGAGAAACAATTCGGTAAACGGTTTTCAAGGAACGAATCAAAAATGAATCAAGCGATGGAAAAGTACCATAAACGACAGCCGCACCCGATATTTTTTGCTGTTCAATCATTTTCATCGCCTCACTCGGATGAATTTCCTTATCATCGTCTAGGGTAATAACATGCTGGCCCTTCGAGAATTGAATCCCGCACAAGGTTGCTGGATGCTGTCCAAAATTCATTGACAATCGCAAAGCTGTAATTGTCTGAACGTTTTGACTTAGCGAGTGGATGGTTTCCCACGTATTGTCTGTACTTCCGTCATCCACTAGAATAATTTCATGCGAAAAATCTTGAAAAACAAGCGCAATATCCTCGCAAATAGATGGAAGATCTCTACTATTATTAAACGTTGGTATGACGAAGCTGTACTGAATCATTTTACAATAAACACATACGAAAGTACATTAAAAGAATTATTTTTTGGTGTTCAGCAACAAACCGCCATCGAGCGTAATGGTTGTACCAGTCATCCAAGAAGATTGATTACTTAGCAGAAAAGCCGATGCATGAGCCACATCCATTGGTTTTCCAATTCCTAATGGATAGGAACTCAAAATACCTAATAGTTCTATTTCCGAAAGCGCATTTTTAGTTTTCTCAAACATCTCAGTTTCAACTAAAGCAGCAGAAATACAATTCGAACGAACACCTTTGGAGGAAAACTCTAAGGCGATGGAACGAGAAAAAGATTCTAGTGCTGCCTTAGATGCAGCGTACAAACTTCCTCCTTTATATGGATGTTGAGCAGAAATGGAAGAAATAAACACAAATGAGGCGCTTGTATTAATCTTTTTAAGCTGCATTAATTTCGATGTTAAAAGACAGGCGCTATCAAAATTAATAGTGAACATTGATTTTATATGTTTTGACTGAATGAATTTAATAGGAAAAGGCTCAATAATTCCAGCGCAATGCACCCAACCATCAATACACGGTAAGGCCTTAACTAAATCATCTATATCCTTTTCCAATGTTAAATCAGCTTGAAAAAGTTCTGATTCGATGCTAAGGTGTTTAGACACCTCACTTAAGCGATCCATATTTCTACCCGTTATGCAAACCTTAGCGCCTAAATCCGAGCACAATTGCGCCACAGCCGCGCCAATGCCTGCAGAGGCACCTGTTACCAGAATCGTTTTTCCTTTAAGATCAATCATATTCTACCAATTTAGTTGCGACATTATGAGTGGATAAGAGTAAGCTAGCCCAAGAAAAGCCCACGCCAAAACCACAAAGCAATAGGCATAAGCGTTCCTTTTTTAAGGCTTCACTTAATTCCGAACAAAGCGTTAAAGGAATTGAGGCAGAACTTGTATTTCCAAAACTACCAATTGAACTTGGGCATTTTTCCTGCGGTACGTTCATTTTTTTCCGAATACTATCTGTGATTAATTGATTTGCTTGATGCAACACCAGGTAATCAAGTTGGTCCGTTGTTAATTTTGCCAAAGCAAAAGTATTATTAATCGACTTAGGGACATTTTTCAGCGCAAAATTAAATACCGCCATGCCATCAATCGCCAAATGTTTTTTAGAGCGCACAACACCGGGTGCCACTTCAATGTCTTGATCATCAAAACTTTGGTAAGGCATTCGAGAATGCCCCGCTTCAATAATAATTGCTTCAGCACCGCTTCCATCCGTCCCTGCATCAAGAAACCAATCCTCTCCTTTGGCATCATATTCAAGTAAAGTGGCAGAGCCTGCATCTCCAAAAAGAGGAAAGGCTGTTTTATCTTGTTCGTGCGTCGAAATTGTTGATTTATCACCAGCTAAAAGCAATACTTTTCTCAACCCGCCTTGTTGCAGGTAACGGTTAGCAAGGAGCAAACCATGAACATATCCTGAACACCCTAAATTCACATCAAAAGCCATGCAAGTCTTAGGTAATCCTAATTTATCTTGCAGAATAGCTGCACTTGCCGGTAGAAAGTAGTCTGGAGATTGAGTTACGAATACCAATAAATCTATTTCATTAAGACAATTCATGTCCTCCAAAAGTGACTGAGCAGCTTTGAAACACATATCGGAAGCGGTAACATTGGTTGCCGCAACTCTTCGCTCAACTATACCTGTTGTTTTAGCGAACATTTTTGCTTCATCTTCGGAAAAATAAGGATAATCATGCGTTTTATACACCGTTTTAGGAACGACAGAATATATTGCTTTTATAGCAGTATGTTTAAGTATTAGCTCCGCCACCGTTTATTTTTAAGAGAGTAATATCAAATAAATCTTTAATGGTGACACACGATTTTAATTCATCTCCGTTTAGAAGAACGTTATACTTTGAATCAATTAATGCAACAAAAATTAGCGCATGCATACTGCTCCAACCCTCCATATCTCGAAATACGCTATTTGGAGATACATCTCCTGGATTTAGATCGTCAAACTCTTCTTCAATCGCTGCAATAAAATCTACTATTTCCATACTTCAAATATACAATTTTCTACCATTCAATTACAGTTCCAATACAAGAAAAACCAATCCCAAAACCGATTAATACTATCTTATTTCCTTTTTTTAAATTACCGAGCTCTGCTGCTTTTTTTAGTGCAATTGGAATAGAGCATGAAACAGTATTACCAACATCTTCAAAATTAGAAATGAATTTATGCTCAGGGATATTGCATTTTCGTTGTAGGGATTTCAAAATCATTGCACTTGCTTGATGAAAAATGAAAAAATCTATTTCTGAAAGGGTTAAGCCATTTTTCACTAAGGTTTGTTCCAAAAAACCAGGAATTTCCTTTAAAGCAAAGCGCAGCACTTCAAGTCCATTCATTTCGATACGTCCAAAAGACAATTGATTCTCTTGATCGGAATATTTTTTTATCCATGCTTCATCAATGGGATTGCGACCACCTCCACGTTCCACCTTTAAAAAATCAAATCCATCCCCAAAAGTCGCAAAAGTGAACTTTCCAATGGATTTTGTAGGATTTTCCGAAACAACAATAGCGGCACCAGCATCCCCAAAAATCGATCGCAATACGATGTCCTCACTATGAATTGCTTTTGTAGGCACTTCCCCTAATAAGATTAACACATTCCTTGCATTCCCAGCAGTTATCATAGCCTCTGCGACACTTAAACTATACAGAAATCCCGAACAGCCTTGAGGTAAATCAATAGTACCACAAGCAGAGGACAATCCTAATTTATGATGTAAAACACTGGCAGTTGTTGGCGAATTATAATCTAAGACAAGCGTTGAAACAATTAGAAAATCAATTTCTTTTAAAGAAAAATTTGGATGCTCTTTTTGTAATAACTCCAACGCTGAAATGGCTAAATCAGAACCTAAAACTCCCTTTGCTGCGACATGCCGGGTTTTTACACCCGATATATCGAATAGCTCTTTCGCTTTTTTTCCTACGAATTGATCAGCAAGCAGATTATTATCCATTTCCAATTGGGGTAAATAATAACTTAAGTATTGTATGGATGAACCCAAATCAAATTTATTAGCGATACGTTTATGCGAAATTAAAAATACCTTGTTAATATCTATCCAATTATAATTATTTGTACTTTGTAAATATAAGGCAACTAAGCGCTACCTTTATCGTTGTGTTGATGACAATTTAATTAAACTTGAATCACTTTTAAATGAAGCAATTATACCTTTTCTCACTGATTACCTGTTGTTTATCCTCTTATAACTTCGCTCAAAACACTTCTCAAAACCAAAAATTGCAGATTAATAAAGCGAATAACTTTATCATTAACAACACTATTGATAACACTAAGAATACTGCAAAGGATATTAAAAAGGACACTACTTATCAACATTTTTACCATTATATTTTTGACGATAAAAAAATGAAATCTTTTTTTAAAGATGCTCAAATTCCTGCATCATTTCCTGTTTACGATCATTCAAAATCATATCTTGAAAATAAATTAATTGCGAAAACTTGGGGGCAAGAAAATAAAAAGCTAATTAAGAAGGAATTGCGATATAAACTAGATTAATTAAACGATAATAGTGTTAAAAAAAATAGTTTCTTTTTTGTTTTTATGCTTCTTCATTCAAGGAGTAGATGCCCAATGCAATGGAGCCAACCCTTTTTGTACGGGTACAAACTATAGTTTCCCCAACGATGTAAACGTTCCTGACTTAGGTCCAATAGGCTGTTTAGGTAGTTCTCCGAATCCAGTTTGGTATTACATGGAGATCGACCAAAATGGGCCAATGACTTTCACCATCAACCAAACCAATACTACTGGAACAGGAATTGACGTAGATTTTGCCTTGTGGGGGCCATACACTTCCTTGTCAGCAGGTTGCGGAGGCGGTACTTTCCCAGTGGGTACACCCATTGACTGCAGTTATTCAACCGCTGCAACTGAAACAGCTAACATACCCAATGCTCAGATTGGACAATTTTACATTTTACTTCTGACCAACTACGCCAACCAAGCAGGAAATATAAGTTTTTCACAAACCGGAGGAACTGGCTCTGCAGATTGTTCTTTTATCTGTGGTGTAACTGGTTTTACAGCTAACCCCGGAAACTGTAGTAATAATTTATACACGCTCACTGGCACGCTGAACATTACCAATCCCCCAACAAGTGGCACTTTAACAATTGTCAGTAATTGCGGTGGCGCTCCGCAAGTGTTCAATGCCCCTTTTGGAACGTCGATAAATTACAGTTTGCCCAACCTACCCGCCAATGGCTCAGGATGCACGGTTACGGCCTCATTTTCAGCCAATGCCAATTGCAACACTCTTCAAACTTATACAGCGCCTGGCCCATGTTCTGGATCCCCTTGTTCGTTTGGAAACTTTACTGGAACGATTACCAATTGTAATCCAGTAAATAATCAATACACTTTTGCAGGAACAGTAAATTACACCAATGCACCAACTACCGGAACATTAACCCTTACTAATTCTTGCGGAGGAGCTCCTCAAGTGTTTAATGCTCCATTTGGAGGATCTTCAAATTTCAGTTTTACAGGCACAGCTAACGGCGCACCGTGCACCATTACCGCTACTTTTTCCGCATCTTCAGCTTGTAGTGCCACGCTTACCTATCCAACACAACCAACATGTGATTGCTCAGCAGCCATTGGATCTTTTACCACTACACTGCTGCCTTCTCCAGCTATTAATAAAGTTTGCTTTGGCGACGCCTTTTCAATCAATACAAACAACAATTTTACAGTTCCGTCTGAAATTGTAGGAGCAACTACACCAGGCTCAAGCACCTACGATCCTACTGCACCTGTTTACGATCCGGGGATTGTTTGGCTCGCCTATTCTTGTCCACCTTCAGTAGCCATCACCCCTTTATTAGCCAGCCAACAAGGATTAACCATACCAGATGACCCTTGTTTTGTTGGTGTGGTAACCAATAACGGTGACATCACCGACGTGAATGACCTTTCGTTTATCAATTCACAAGCTCCTGGAACCTTCACCAACAATACCGTATATTATGTTCCATTGACCATGTATAGCATCCAAGATGGAATATATAGTTATGTGGTACTACCTGCACTAGGATGTTACGATTTAGGCGATCCGATTGCTGTTCAATACCTTCCGGATGTTACTTTTACCTACACATCGAATTGCGCCAATCAAACAGCTACAATTGTTCCTACTGGTGGTTCTCCCGCTTTAAACAGCACCTCTTTCACAGCCAGTAACCCAAGTCCAACGGGCGCAGGATTTGCTGTCAACACCGCGCTAAGTGGAGGAAACATTATCATGAACGGATTAACAAGTTCAGGGCCATTTGGCTGCACCTTAACCGATGATGCAGGTTGCACCTACACCTTTACAGGAAATTATGTAGGTGGCGAAGCAGCAGGAATAAGCTATCCTGACAATGTGTATTGCCAAACTGATCCGAATCCTACACCTACCATTACAGGAATACAAGGAGGAACAGTAACGAGCGGTCCTGGACTAAGCATTAATCCAACCACTGGTCTTATTAACTTATCCAATTCATCTACTGGTTCATATTTAGTTACTTATACTACTGCTGCTGCCGTTTGTCCTGGTATTGCAACATTTAATCTTAGCATTTCAAGCTCACCTATAATTGATGCAGGAGTAGACCAAACCGTCTGTTTTGGCAACTCAGTCATTCTGAATGCCTCAGGAGGCAGTTCCTATGTGTGGAGTAATAATGTAAACAACGGAATGACCTTTGCTCCAAGCGTTGGTGTAAACGAATACATTGTTTTCGGTTCTAATAGTGCAGGATGCATTGGAACAGATACCATGGTTGTAACCGTAATTGATGAATGTAACGGCGAAGAAATTATTTTTTGGGTACCGAATACCTTTACCCCTGATGGCGATCAATTTAATCAAACATTTAAGCCAGTAATGTATTCTGGTTTTGATCCATTTGAATATGAATTCTTAATCTTTAATCGTTGGGGCGAGCCAATCTGGGAAAGCCATAATGCAGCTGTTGGTTGGGATGGATCCTACAATAAAGGAATGAAATGTCCGGATGGCATCTATACATGGAAACTTGTATTTAAAACACTCAATAACGATGAGAAATTAATGAATGTTGGGCACGTAACCCTTATTCGATAAATTTTAAATCAAAGATTCGCTCCCTAAGCTTACTGAATTTTTTCGCTAAAAACCTGTTTGAATTTTTCTATTTTAGGTTTTACTACATATTGGCAGTATTGATTTTGAGGATTTTGCGAAAAATAATCATGGTGATAGTCTTCAGCGGCATAGAAAATTGGAATGGGTTCTATTGTTGTCACGATCTTATTGGCCCAAACCTTATTATTTTCCAAATTAGATCTGAAACTTTCACAAGATAATTTTTGCTCCTCCGAGTGATAAAAAATAGCAGATCGATATTGCGTACCAATATCATTACCTTGTCGATTTAATTGCGTAGGGTCATGAATCCACCAGTACAATTCCAATACAGAAGAAAGGCTTAGTATCTCTTCATCGAAGGTAAGTTGAACCACTTCTACATGGCCTGTTGTTCCTGAACACACCTGCTCATAACTCGGATTAGGAGAAGCGCCACCAGTATAACCTGGGATAGACGATATAATTCCTTTCATGGATCGCATCGCGGCGTCTAAACACCAAAAACAGCCAGCGCCTAGGGTTATTGTTGAACTCATAAATTATTTTTTAGGGATAAAATCAAGTGCAGCAGAATTTACACAATAGCGTTGACCGGTTGGTTTAGGTCCATCATCAAACACATGGCCCAAGTGCGCGTTGCATGAAGCACAAAGAATTTCATAACGCACCATTCCAAAGGAATCATCCCGCTTTTTCATGACATTTTCTGAGTTAATAGCCTCATAAAAGCTAGGCCATCCAGAACCAGAATCATATTTGGTTTCGCTTTCAAATAAAGGCTTATCGCAACCAATACATATGTAAGTTCCGGCTTCATGATGGTCCACATACTTTCCTGTAAACGGTTCTTCTGTTCCACCGTCTTTAATAATATAACATACATTTTCAGGTAAAAATTTCTTGCCATAAGGAACAAGACTATCACTTGATACTTTTGAAACAGGTTTACTTCTTTGTCCAAATGAACAAGAAGCGATTAAAAAGAGGAGTAAGAAATAACTGATTTTCATAGCGGTAAGTTAAGATTTATTTGGGTTTAATTCTACCTCTTTCGATGTAAAAAAATATTTTCTAAGCCACCAATGACCAAGATAAATGAGTGGTGTTAATGCAATTGCAATTACAAGTTTCAATATATAATTAGTTGGAGCAATGGTTAAAAAATCATTAAAGGACATATTTCCCGGCAATACGAAACCGATGTATAAGACGATAAAGGAATCAATTAATTGAGAAATAACAGTACTGCCTGTGCTTCTCAACCAAATGTATTTTGAACCCGTTCGCTTTTTTATAAAAGAAAAAATGGTTGAATCGAGTAATTGAGAAACAAGAAAAGCAGCAATACTGCCCACTATGACCATTTGTGCTTGACCAAATACCAAGTTATACGATTTATTATCCGACAGACCAGAATTAGGTAATTCAACAGCAGGCAATAGTAAGGACAAACCAACCACTAAAAAACAATAAAAAATTAAGCCTGCTGTTATCCAAGAAAGTCTTCTGATGACTTTAGGTCCATAAAACTCATTAATTAAATCTGTCAAAAGAAACACAACTGGCCACGGAAGAATGCCCACAATAGTCACAAAAGGACCTATTTTCATTCCACCTACTTGAAACGCAAGAGGAATTTCAATTAATTTATTACTGATTAATTCAGCCGTTACAGCATTTGTAATAAACAAACCAGCTAAAACAATAAAAAGCCAATGTCTTTTTGTTAACTGAAACGATCCTTCCATAAAACTTAAACAACTAAAAGATATGAATGTTTAATCCTTTCTATAGGTGGTGTAATCTAGACGTTTTGCCTTTAAATACCTAGAAATATAATACTTACTTGTTTTGAAATTATCAATTTTAACACCAGAATTAGCAGAATGAATAAAGCGAATCGCATCAGGAGTAACTTCAATAACCATAGCAACATGGCCAACTGTGGTAGATTTTGGATTACTTCCTTTAAAAAACATTAAGTCACCTGCTTGTAAATTTTCTAATTTAACCGTTTCTCCTAATTCGGCTAAATTATAACTCGTTCGAGATAAAGAAAATCCAAAATTTCCAAAAATATAATTTATAAAACCTGAGCAGTCAAAACCAGAAGGGGTTGTGCCTCCCCAATGATAAGGGGTACCAATAAATGTTTTTGCAAAAGCAATAATTGAATTTATTTTTTCGCTATTTTGAACATTAAAAGTTGGTAAAGAATCAAGCGGAGATTTAATTGAGTCAACCGGTGTTTGGCCCCACCCATTAGAGAGTGATCCAAATATAATAAAACAAAGAAATAGATTTTTAAATGTATTCATATGATTTCCAATTGCTAAATTATAACTATTTTCGGAAATAATTCCTCTACAATATGGCAAAAATTCAGATTGAACAACTCACAAAGCTATATTATTCTATTGGTGAAGTATCAAAACTACTAAGTGTAAACCCTTCATTATTAAGATTTTGGGAGCGCGAATTTAATTTGACGGTTGCAAAAAAAAATAATAAAGGCAATCGCCTATATTCCGTAAAGGAAATTAGTGAAGTTAACACCATATATGATTTTGTAAAATGTCAGGGCTACACAATCGAGGGTGCAAAGAAAGCGCTAAAAGGAGGAGCTTCTATACAATCTTCGCCAGAGAATAAGAATGAAATCCTTATTGGCCAACTCGAAAAAATCAAACAAAAGTTGGTAGCTTTAAAGCAATAAAATTATTTAAACTTAGCAAAGGGGATAAATCTTGGCACTCGCGCTTGATAATCCTTATACGCTGGATATTTACCTGCTGAAATTTCTTCCGAAAAATCAGAACTTCCTTTAAATAATATAATCAGTAAGGCAGAACCTACAATAGACCAATTAATCCATTCGTGCGTGGCAACTACACTAAAGAAATAAAAGATTACCCAAATGGCCTGTTCCATCGCATAATTCGGGTGCCTTACAATTCCCCACAATCCGGTATCAATAAATCCTTTCTCATAATCTCCGAGAGGTTCACCAGCATTCAATCGCCGGTGTTTTTCGGTTTGAAAAACATACTGCTGTTTGTCCGCTATAAATTCTATGACAACACAAAAAACAAAAGTAAATGAAAGCAAGTAATCAATCCAATTAAGTGGCTGTGTACTTGCGGTAGCGGTAAGAATTGGAATTGTAATCATGAAAATAAGGATGTTTTGATAGGAACAGATAAAAAATAAGTTAAATATCATCCAAACGAAACGATTGTTAAATCCTGGTTTTTTTCGAAGTACCTCCCACCTATAATCTTCTTCTCCAGCCCAAAACTTCCATGTATAAGCTCCTCTCCTTGCAAAATTATACGTTAAGCGTATTGCCCATATAGTAACAAGAATCGACATTAATACCATGCGCTCATTACAACCAGCCAAATAAGTCATATCCCATACATAAACCGCAGGAACGATACTCCATAATTTATCGACTTGTGAATTATTTTTACTTAATTCTCCTACAATAAAGCAGTATGCAATCACGCCACCAACTAACCAAGTCATGTGTTCGAATAAAATTGAATTTTGAATTTCAGTAAGTGGTGTTCCGAAATAAAAGCTAAGCAATGGAACAACGACAACTGTAAAGATTAAAAGTAAAATAGTACCTAACATATTCTTTTTTTTTAAATTAATAGCCCGCTTTTTTAGCGTCATAGGGCATAAACGTTCCTGAGGAAACCGCTAAGATTTCATCTTTTTGATTCCTAAGTTCCGCAAACATAATAATAATTTTATTTCCATTTTTAACAACCTTAGATATCGCACACAATTCATCGTTTAAGCTCGCACTTTTCAAAAAATTTATTTTCATTTCAACGGTGGCAACTACTTGGTTCTTGACCGCCACTAGCGACAAAGCGCCTACCCCCATTGTGGCATCTAACAGTGAGGCCATGCAACCACCATGAGCCGAAGTTGGAGTGGCCAAATGATCCTCTGAAATCGTTAAGAAATAATGAACTACTCCATCTTCTAAAATGGTGAAGTTCATGCCAAGTAAGCGACCAAAATAGTTGTTCGATATATAGTTTTCAATTAAAGTCATCTTTTTTAATTAATATGGTAACGACGATTTATAATCCTAATAATTCTAACAAATATAAATGTAATGTTTGAGCCTAGCGCTTATTCTACTCCTCCGTATTGATAAATTCACGGCATTCTAAATAATAAAAGCTTTAAGTGATCGAAAGCCACGGCGGAGGAGGATTAGGTGTAACCAGATTCAGTCGATTCGTTCTCCGAAAAAATACTAAGTATGATAAACAAGCTTTTTAATTTCCTAGCCATTGGTGTCATTAGCTTTTTATTATTATCCAATGAAAGCGTAATCAAACTAATAAAAAATGATAGCGTTTCAATGCCCAATTCATTAGGCAAAAAGAACCATGATAAAAATATAATTAACACGCCATTTACAGTAGACTATTCTCGCTACGACGATGAAACTAATACATACTTTAAGGAAATTGCTCTTGAACTTGAGTTCTCGAATCTTGTTAAAACAGAACCTATTAGGTGGACAGAGGATATGCACATCTTTATAGAGAAAAATGCTACACCATTAATTCGAAATGAATTAAATAGAATTGTAAGCGAACTAAACGAGCTAATTGATCCGATAGAAATTTCGATTGTAAACAACAAAAGCGAGGCTAATTGTCATATTTATTTTGATGATGTAAACGGATTTTTAAAAAATATTAGCGAAGCTAGTCGTGAGAAAACAAGAGAGCGACTCAATGTAAACTGTGGTTATTTCTCTTCAGGAAATAATAATGCCTACCTGCACATTGATTTAGCTAAAATAAATGATGACACAGACGCACAAAAGCATTTATTAAGAGAAGAGCTTACCCAATGCTTAGGCTTATTTAATGATTCTTGGAGTTACCCTGAAAGTATGTTTTACCAGGGTTGGACTCATACTACAGACTATGCTGAAATCGACAAGCGCTTGATCGACCTTTTGTATAATTAATTGAATATACCCGATTTTACGACTCAGTATCACTTGACTCCTCAGGAGAAGAAATCGCATCAAATTTTGCCTTTATTGTTGGGTTTCCACGGGTTAATTTTTTTATTGTCAGGTCTTCTGCTTTATTGTTAGCAAGCCTTAAATTATCTTGGGATCCCAAAAGATTGTCCTTGGTTTTTTGAAGCGCCGCAATAGATTTATCGATACTATCGATAGCAACCATAAATTTTTCAGAAGCTAAGCGGTAATTTTTACCAAAGGCACTTCTAAAATCATCCAGTTGATTCTCGAAGTTACTGATATCAACATTCTGACTTTTAATCAGCGCTAATTCAGCCTTGTAAGTTAATGCGTTCATGGCAGCATTTCGAAGGATCGTTATGATTGGAATGAAAAATTGAGGTCTAACTACATACATTTTATCTTTTTTGTATGACACGTCAACAATGCCCGAATTGTATAATTCACTGTCAGCCTCTAATAAAGAAACCAAGACAGCGTATTCACATTTTTTTTCCAAACGATCTTTATCCAATTCATTAAAAAAATCCTCATTCTTCTTTTTAGTAGCCGTCTGATCTGATTCATTTTTCATCTCAAACATGATTGAAATAATTTCATTGCCACTAGCATCTTTTTCTCTATAGATATAGTCTCCTTTGCTTCCAGAACTTCCATCGTTATCTTTTTCAAAATGGGCTTTTTGAAAAGCCGTAGCGCGAAGTTTGTTAAACTCATTTTCACAATGTTGTTCTAATGATTCCCCAACCATTTTAGTAGAGAGCCTCGTTTTCATATCTTTCACACGGACAATCTCTTCATCTTTAAACCTAATAATAGCCTCTTTACTTTGAATTTCTGTTGAATATTGCTGCTTAAGTGAATTCTCTAAATTTTCTTTTTCAAGGTCTTTATATTTTAATGCATTGATTAAATCATCTCTTTCCTTTTCAAATTTTTGAACGGCTTCATTAACAGCTAATTTTTTTTCAATTTCGGTATTTTCAACTTTTGTCCGCATATCCGAAAGTGCTTGGTCTTTTTCAGCAAGTTTTTGAGTAAGAAGAAGCTCATTATTAGCCTTTAGGGCAGAGATTTCTTGGTTCTTTATATTGACCTCTTGTTGTAATTTATTATTCGATTCTGCCATGGCCAACTTAACGGCATTTTCTTTGTCTTTTAGAGCTAGATTTTCTCTTATTTTTAACTCTTGATCGAATTCTTGATCTCTAACTTGCTTCACGATTTCAGCGAAACCAGATTGATCTAAAGTGAACTTGCTTTTACAATGAGGGCAACTAATTTCATTCATAATCATTCGAATTATTAAGATGTATATAACGGTAAAAATTGTTAATCTAAAATGGAAAGATTCTCAATTTGGATTTAATTCAAATATAATAAAAATAGTATCTGCTGTAGGAACTTAACCTTGATAAATAGCAAATAATAATAAGGCATACGTTAAAGCCAAAGAAAAATAACACAGCGGTAATTATTGCTTTTTTCTTCTAAAAAGTACCCGAGGAACTGCATTAGGTTCTTCTTTCAGGTATTTTTCCAAGTCACCATAAACGACTTGAAGTGAATGCTCATCAAATTGAGCGCGTGAATGGTAAACCAAATCTTCTACCAATTCATTAGGAGTACTGATAAGAAAAGCGTAGCCTGAGTTAATCTTGGTCACGCGTAATAACTTCTTGATGGCATCGGTGCAGTTGTTGGTAAATAAGGACCATCCTTTCTTGATATTCCAATAATCGCTTAGCTTTTCCAATTTAGATATAGATGGTTTCTGTGCTTTTAATTTTAAAACCAGCATAGGGTTCTGCATTTGATGTTTGAGTACATCTCTGTCGTAGTTGAAGGCAGTGGTATATTGAATATCCATGACTTTAAATCCTCCACCATCCGCTCGTCTATATTTTGTATAATACATTAAATGAGAAGAATCATCTCCAAATGCAATACTGATGTGACCTGCACCAGAATGTGTTTTAGTACTAGAATAAACGAATAAGTAAATTTCAAAGTCACCTGCCTGAGCATTAAGACTAAGAAAAAAAAGCAAGAAAACCAATAAAGAAGAACGCATTTGAAAGGCTATACAAACAAATCTAATAAATAAATGGGATAATGAACAGTAAATTTTGGGATATCCAAAAATATTCAAACACATGATTAAAAGGCATTTAAGTAGATTAGCAAAATCATTTCAAGGTAGAGCTATACTATAAAAACTAAAAATGTGTATATTTGCAAACTCAAAAACGGCGAGGTAGCTCAGTTGGTTAGAGCGCAGGATTCATAACCCTGAGGCCGAGAGTTCAAATCTCTCTCTCGCTACAAAAAGGTCAATCGAAAGGTTGACCTTTTTTTCATGACACTGATTACGTAAATATTCGTTATTCTTCATGAAAAGTTACCGGAACTAATTGCCAATGAACGAGAAGTAAAAAGGATAATTATCCGCTCCTTATCTTCGTTTTCGGAACACAGCGCCATTCAATACCGTGATGTCGAGTTGGTAAAGGGAAATGGATACACAATAGTGCCAGGTTTTAATTTAGACGATAATTGGTTGTGGGGAGCAACTGCCCTGATTGTAAATGAATTAGCAACAGTATATAGAACTGCATACGAACGTTTACTAAAGAATGGAATTTAAGAAGATTAATTCATTCTTTGAATAGTAACATCGTCAGCCCAAATAGTTAAATCGTTGTCTCGAGAATTTGCTGTGATTCCAATCTCAATGCTACTATACATTCCTTTGGTACCTTGCAATGAATACAAAACATCTTTAGGAAGGGTTCTTTTGTTATTGCCATTAATGATTAACTGTCCATTTTGCCAAAGTTTAACGGTTCCTTTATTTTTCTGAGATAACTTTACTTCCCATATTAGTTCTACCCATTGATTTCTTGGAAAGTCTATTTCTTGGCCAATAGCTTGAACAATATCTTTCTCATTGAATTTATATTCCACTCTCAATTGATTATTTACCAGAGCAAGACGCATACCTGGACCAGCTCCAACAAGAGCTTGTTCCTCCATATCGCACAAAAATAACCAGTCGAGGGAATTGGTTCCTTCGATAAAGTACCAAGCAGAAATCCTAAGCGTTTCCCCATCCCAAAAAGCCATGTTCTGTTTTGATAAGCTACATTTTGACACCTCTTGATCATTAGATTTAAGCGCGGTAAATTTTAATGATTTATTGCCTTCATGTGCCTTATTCGTATCTACGGAAATGTTATTTCCATCACGAGTCAATTGGGTGAATGACCAGTTTATGTCCTCATACGAAAGTAATTCACCTAATTCAAAATAAGATTCAAAATCATCGTGATAGAAATCCGGACCATCAAAAAAGCGTTCTTTGTTACAAGAACAGCATAAGATTAAGAAAAAGCTGATAATAAATTTATTCTGCATTTCGCTTTATTATTTAACGTGTAGCCAATACTTATTCCCGCCCATTGCTGCATCTGAAAATCAAACAGGTATGAAATTAATGGCGTATAGGTCACCCGATAAAACATATTTTTTGTCTCATTCTGATACCGATAGCCAATTGTTGGAATGGTCAAAAGAAAGAAACTTCCTTTTGTTGTCACGGTAAGACCTTGTCCTATGCCCAGCTCTAATTTATGCGAATGCTTTCCTATCAAGGAATTTAGCATGAAAGGGAAAACGAGACCTATTCCATTATTTTTATCAATTGGTGCAATACTGAATCCTAATCTCCCAGTATATTCGATGTTGTTTCTCTTACAAAGTAATTTTTCATAGTTAATCGATCCCATGCCACCACTTCCGGCAATTTCCAAAAAAACGGACTTTCTTTTAACGAATATTTGTCCAAATGAGTTATTTGATATGAACAGCAATAAAAATAGAAAATACTTCATAAAAGGTGATGGAATTGGCGCTAAAAAAGAATATTCAAAAAACCTACATTTAGAAAACCAACTTATATCTTAACAAATCTTGCACTCCACTGAGAACTTCCGCTCTTCAGTTGAACGATATAAAATCCAGGTTTCAGCGAGGATGTATTTATAGTAATTTCTTGTTCGATCATTATTTCCTCAAGGTGAACTCTTCCGCTCAAATCCGTTAAAATAACTTGCTTTGTTTCATTCATCGATTTTGCTAATTTAATGGTTAAATCAGCGCTAGTAGGATTAGGAAAAATAACCAAGTCATCTTTTTGTTCAACTACTACTATTTGAGAAAGCGAGGAATCCAAATGAATTGTGGTGGCCGTATTCGTTCGAATAGGGTCGTTAAAATCAAAGTAAATATCTACAAAGTTGTTGATTTCTGTCAGAAAAGGCAACGATGCAGGATGTCTCAACCTAAATTTCACAAAACCATTCGAGCCAACCTGGTTGGTGCTACTATCAGGCAACATGATTTGATTAAAGCGTAAGGTCATTATTTGCCCATCAAAGTTAACTTCAAGCGGTTGATGACTCATTGCTATAACTTCAAATGAACCTAAATCTAAAAAGGATGAAAGTGTATCAATAATAACGACATTGTATGCGGTATCGTTTCCAACATTTTGGAAATGAACGGTATATTCTAACCAATCAGCGGTAGACACATTGTAAAGAGTATCTTTATCAACCAACTTAATGTTTGGATCGTAAGGACCAACAACCTGAATTTGATTAACAGAAACATTATCGTTCGCAGTTAAATCACCCAAAATAGGGGTAATTTGAACCTGAGATGCAAGAGGAAATCCTATAGAAGTTCCAACAGGAATGTTAAATTGAACGTACACGTCGCCTTGCTGTCCTGGTTGTAAAATACCTAATTGCCACTCCACATTGTTTGCGATTTGAAGAGTTGGAGATGGTGATGCAGATAAAAAGTTAATACCCGTAGGAGGCGTGAACAAAACTGTCGCATTTTGAGCCACAGTTCCGACATTTTTGTAGGATAACATGTAAGCTAGAACGTATCCTGCTTTCGGAGCCGTAATTGGAGTAATCGTAACACGTAAATCGGGCATATTTGGGATTGGAATGAGTCCAAAATGATTGAGTGAATCAACATTGCCTAAGCCGACAAATGTTGCATTTTGAGTAGAAGGAGTGCTAAGCGAGTGATATAAAGGTATATTTGGAATATTCACCGAATAAGTTCCAGAATTTGCATATACTTCATAATGTCCATTATTTGCAGAAAGTGATTGAAATGAACCATTCGTTAGTTGAAGTAAAACATTTGGTAAACCTACTTCAGCAACATCCATTAAGGCATTATTATTTACATCTTGAAATACTTTTCCTGAAATAGCATTCGAATTTCCGGCTATTTTTACTAAAAAGGATTCGGAAACAAAAGAGGATAATCCTGCCATGTTCATATTGCCAAAGGCAGAACCGGATAAATAAATACCATTACCAGAAAATGTTAGTGAACTAGCAATAACAGATGAAGCAGAAGACGAACCAGAAATAACAGTAGTAACTTGACCACTTGAGTCAATTTCGGCTAAATATGCCCTGAAATTACCCCCTCCTGTTAATGGCACAGTTCCGAAAGTGATATTTCCAGTATAAACGCCTGTCATCAATAACTCATTATTATTTTTACATTTCAAATCATAACCCTGATCATTTCCGTTACCGCCAAAGGATTTTGCCCATGAATACGTTCCATTATTATTTATCTTAACTAGGAGTGCGTTATCATTTGCGCCATTCACTAAAGAAATTGGGCCAAAACTCGCTTGAGAATCGAAATTTCCTGTGAAATAAATACTTCCTGTTGAGTCGGCAGATAGACCATAAATCTCACCGTTAAATAGAGAGAGCGAATTAGACTGAAAAATACCCATTGCATCGAATTTGGCGATAAAATGATTCTGTCCATTCATTGACTGCGCTGATCCATTGAATCCGATGTTTGTGGAAGTCGAAAAACCACCTATGTAAATATTACCGTTTACATCAACCGTATGTGTCCAAATAGAAACCCCTCCCGTAATACCAAAAGATTGGACTGGATTTCCAGTTAAATCTAATTCCAACAGAAACGCATGACCATTACCACTAGAATTAATGTTTGCGCCAGGAAAAACGAATGCTCCATTATAATTTCCCGAGAAAAACAAATGTCCATTTGACCCAATACACAAGTCCATAGCGTAATCATTGGTACTCCCCCCTCCCTTTTTAGCCATTAAAATCGCACCATTACTTGCATCTAATTTCACAATAAAAACATCTGATCCACCGCTCGACACGAGCGTAAAAGCACCAACAGTCATTGTTTGTTGGAAGTGACCAACTACCCAGACAGCATTAACACCATCAAAAACAATTTTAGATGAATAATCACTCCCCGAACCTCCAAAATGATTCACCCATAACAACGCTCCATTAGAAGCATATTTTTGCACCACAACGTCTTGAAGACCATTGCTAGAAATAACAGAAGTGCCAATTTGATTATTAGTCCCAACAATTTGTCCGCAATTATAGCTATCGTTAAAAGGATCAACCGTCACATCTATACCCACACCAGGATTGGCAGCTATCCATTCACCAACCTGAGCATTAGTAGATAGTATCGAGCTTAAAATAATAAGGGAACTGAGTACTTTTTTAATCATTTTTATAAATTTTATGTAAATCTAACTAAAACATGAGGGTAAACAAAACTTATGTAAAATCCCAGCTCCTATTTAGTCAGGACACATTTTATTATAATCTTCTACCGCTTCTTCGAATGTACAGGTTTGATATTTTGGGTTGGAGAAGTATTCTGTTTTATAAGGTTCGCATTCAAACATATATTCTCTAATCGCCTTTAATGCTTTTATTCCTTTCAGTCCTGAAACTTCATAAACAGTACCATTCGGTAATTTTACGTGTCGCATGTATAATCCTTCAGTGGTTTCTTTCATTACACCTTGGCTGTTGTACGATCCATCAAAATTCTCTTTTAATTTAAAACTAGTGGTGACATCATCAAAGACATCCACCGTAATTTTCCCTTTAACCATTCTTTTTCCATACCTGTAATACCCATCGGTTTTATTAAGATTTAAAGGCATCCTTAAATACAAAGCGCCATCTTGACATAGCCGTTGAATTTCAGGAATTTCTTGTTTCTTTAATCGAATTGTTTCATTTTGATTGTTAACATACTCAAAATCAATCATTTTTCCTTGAGCATTGGTATCAAAAAAATTAATTTGACGACAAGCAATTGAATCTTTACTAGTAGTGATAAAATAATTCTGAGAAAAATAATTTGAACTGCTTAAAACGATAAACAATAGAACAGAAGATGCGATGGGTAGAGGATTAAATTTCATTTTTTTTAAATTTATTACAAAAATATATTTATTATTTTCTACTTGAACGATCATATAAATTTTAATTCCAGAGACGATTCCGTTTATTCTAGGACAAGATGAATAAATTGAAATTCGAATTTCATTTCTCTTAACTTTCTTTATTTATCTTTGAAGTAAAGATAGTATCCCACCTATGGAGCGACGCAAGGTTTTACGCTTATTTTTAGCTTCTTCGGTAGGCGCTGTTATCTCGCCTAATTTTGTTTTTGGAAAAATTCCTTTTCAGCAACATTTAGATTTCTCTCAACTTGATTTTGGTCCGGATTTTAAATGGGGAGTAGCAACTTCTGCTTTTCAAATTGAAGGAGCGCATGAACTCGACGGAAAATCAGCTTCAATATGGGATACCTTTTCCCACGAGAAAGGGAATATTAAAACAGGCGAAAATGGCGACGTTGCCTGTGATTTTTACCATTCGTATGAGCAAGATTTGGATCTACTGAAGTCCTTAAACATGACAGTTTTTCGTTTCAGTATTTCATGGTGTCGCGTTTTACCAAATGGAACTGGTGCGCCCAATCAAAAAGGAATTGATTTTTACCATCGGGTAATCGATGCCTGCCTCGAAAGGGGAATTGAACCATGGCTTACTTTATATCATTGGGATCTGCCACAGATACTTCAAGATCAGGGGGGATGGAAGAATCGAGATTCGCTGGCTTGGTTTAGTGAATATGCCGAATTAGTCAGTAAAAATTTTGGCAGCAAAGTAAAAAATTGGATGGTTTTTAATGAACCCTCAGCCTTTACTGCGCTTGGTTATCTAATTGGTTATCATGCCCCGGGTTTAAAAGGATTTAAGAATTTTTTACCGACCGTTCATCACGTATGCCTGGCTCAAGCGGAAGGCGGAAGGATTATCCGTAAAAATGTTCCTGCTGCTCAAATTGGCACGACTTATTCGTGTGCGCATGTTGATTACTACACCAGTGAAAAACACGATAAGAAATCGGCAGAACGTTGGGATGTATTGCTGAACCGCCTATTCATCGAACCCGCCTTGGGCATGGGCTACCCAACAGCTAGTTTTCCGATTTTAAAAAAACTAGATGCCTATATAAAGCCGGGGGATTTGGAAAAATTAAGCTTTGATTTTGATTTTATCGGCATCCAAAATTACACGCGCGAAGTTGTAAAAAAGATGGGCTTGATTCCGATCATGAAAGGATTGGAAATTAAACCCGAAAAACGAAATGTACAAGAAATTACAGCGATGGGTTGGGAAGTTTATCCAGAAGGAATGTATCAAATTATCAAACAATTTGCCGCTTACCCCGGAGTTAAGAAATTCATAGTTACGGAAAATGGCTGTGCTTTTCCCGATGAAGTCATTTTAGGCAAAGTAAAAGACCTAAAACGAATCGACTATTATCAGCGTTACTTAAAGCAAGTTTTACGGGCGAAGCAAGAAGGCGTCAATATTGGAGGCTATTTCTGTTGGACTTTATTGGATAACTTTGAATGGAGCGAAGGCTATGCTCCCCGTTTTGGTTTGGTTCACGTAGATTTTAAAACACAAAAGCGCCTAATCAAAGACAGTGGGTATTGGTTTCGAGATTTTTTGGGATAATAATGTTGCGCTATGAATCCGAGTTATATAGCTAGTAGCTTCACTGACTGATCACTTTCTTACCATAAAATCTTTTTGTCATGATCCGCCGACTGGCGGACACATGCCAAAAAGGGAACTATCTCATGTTTTTTCGCTGGATTACATCCAGCGCTAAAAACATTCAACCCCTATGGGGTAATGTATTAGTCTTTTGGTCTAGTTAAGACCATTCAAATTAGCTTTTATGGTATTTGGTTATATGAAACGATAAATAGGTAAAGATTTAGCCCAAGAAAAAAAGAAAAAAAATGGATTAAATTCTTGTTGCCCTTGTCATTTCGCGTTTACCTGGAGGACCAGGAAGTGACTCTAACGAAAATCCTACCGCTTTTAAGTCGCGCTTAAATTGACCTTGAGCACAATAGGTAACTAAGGAGCCTCCTGAATTTAAGGATTGGAACATTTTATCCAAAATAGTGATGTCCCACATTTCTGATTGAACCCGTGGACCAAAAGCATCAAAATAGATGAGGTCCGTAGGTTCTTCAGTTACAAAATCTTGAATTTTCATTTCCTTTTTATGAATCGAAAAATGAGGTGATAACTGATTTTCGATTTCCCAATCACAATGAATCAGCTCATCGTAAATCTTTTCGGTATTTTGGCCAATATGACGAGGGTAATCCAATTGAAAACAAAGTTCGGGAGGTAATGGCTTCGCTTCAATTCCAATATAGTGAATCGGTTGATTATTCTTTTCGGCCCAACTAGCACTCAGAAAGGCGTTTAATCCTGTACCAAAGCCAACCTCGAGTATACGAATAGGTCCTTTTTTTTTAACTAAATCAAGGCCATTTTGAATGAATATATGGAGTGACTCCTGAACTGCACCATTGGATGAATGATAGGTTTCATTTAATTCAGGGAGAAAAATGGTTTTTGAACCGTCCCCTGTAACACGAATTTCGTGTGTATTCATTCCTTGATTTTTCGTGCTATCATCAATCCATCACGGATTGGAAATAATACCTCCTCCACTCGATCATCTTGATGAACAAGTTGGTTGTATTCTCTTAGTAATGAGGTGTCTTTGTCCTGCTGGGACAGATCAATTACTTTTCCAGACCATAACACATTGTCAGCGATGATGTACCCACCTACTTTTACCATTGGAAAAACCAAGTGATAATAGTTAATGTAATTATCCTTATCTGCATCAATAAATACGATGTCCCACTTTTCATTTAAAGCAGGAATAAGTTCCATTGCATCTCCAATTAGGTAGTCAATTTGCTTCGCATAGGTAGATTCAGCAATATAGCCTCGCACTCTTGCTGCTAATTCTTCGTTGATATCAATCGTTACTAATTTTCCATTAGGAGTTAATCCTTCCGCTAAACAAAGTGCCGAATAACCAGTATAAGTGCCAATTTCCAATATTCTTTCAGGTCGAATCATTTTTGAAAACATGCTCAATACGCGCCCTTGAAAATGACCACTCAACATTCGTGGCTGAAGTACTTCCAAATGCGTTTCACGATTAATTTTCTTTAACAAGTCACTTTCATTTGCAGTATGCTCGCAAACGTATTTATCCAAAAGGGGATCGATGAATTCCATGCCTAAATTTTATGCAAAAGTATTGAATTTGTTTCTTTAACTGATATAATGATTGTAGTTCACGAATTACACGAAATTTTCTAACTTTGTATGAATTAGTAAAAAGCAATGACCGTATCTGAAATAAGGCAGCAATTTTTTGATTTTTTTGAAAGCAAAGGACATAAAATTGTTCCATCAGCGCCCATGGTTGTGAAAAATGATCCAACCTTAATGTTTACCAATGCAGGAATGAATCAATTCAAGGATTTTTTCTTGGGGTATCAAGTGGCCACTGAAAAACGTATAGCTAATTCACAAAAATGTTTGCGCGTATCTGGAAAGCACAATGACTTAGAAGAAGTGGGGGTTGATACCTATCATCATACCATGTTTGAGATGTTGGGAAATTGGTCGTTTGGAGATTATTTCAAAGAAGAGGCGATTTCTTGGGCTTGGGAATTATTAACGGAAGTATATAAAATTCCAAAAGATCAACTATATGTTACCGTTTTCGAAGGTGATGCTGCAGATAATGTGCCACGCGATGAAGAAAGTTATTCTATTTGGAAAAAATTTATTGCGGAAGACCGAATTATTTTGGCTTCTAAAAAAGATAATTTTTGGGAGATGGGCGATACTGGTCCCTGTGGACCGTGTACCGAAATTCACGTGGATTTGCGTGATGAGGCCGATAAAAAGAAAATACCTGGTCGCGATTTAGTTAATAACGACCATCCACAAGTGATTGAAATTTGGAACAATGTTTTCATGCAATTCAATCGAAAAGCGGATAGCTCCTTGGAAAACCTTCCTTCTACGCACGTTGATACTGGCATGGGATTGGAGCGTTTAGCGATGGCACTACAAGGAAAACAATCCAACTACGACACCGATTTATTTCAAACCTTGATTCAACACATGGTTAAGGTTTCTGGGATTCCTTATGCAAAATCGGAAGAAACTGACATAGCCTTGCGCGTTATTGCAGACCATGTGCGAACCATCGCTTTTTCAATTGCCGACGGACAACTTCCAGCAAACAATGGTGCTGGGTATGTCATCCGAAGAATTTTGCGAAGAGCAGTGCGTTACGGATACCAAACATTGGGATTAAAGGAATCTTTTTTGAGTGACTTATCCCTCGTATTGTGTGAATTAATGGGAGATCCTTACCAAGAATTGATCGCGCAAAAAGACATCATTTCCAAAGTAATTCGCGAAGAAGAAAATAGTTTTTTCAGAACATTAGAGCTCGGAATTAAAAGAATGGAGCTGCTCATGAATGAATGTAAAGCACAAAACCAGCCGATAATTGCTGGGAATGCCGTTTTTGAGTTGTACGACACCTATGGTTTTCCTATTGATTTAACCTCGTTAATTGCTCGAGAAAATGGATTAAGCATCGACGAGCAAGCTTTTGATAAAGAACTTCAAATACAAAAAGATAGATCGCGTGCAGCAACAGCCGTTGAAACAGCCGATTGGGTTCAGGTGAATCCCGAGGAAACAACGGAATTTATTGGTTATGACCACACAAGTGCTGAAGTTCGCATTATCAAGTATCGGAAAGTATCTCAAAAGCAAAAATACTTTTTTCAATTGGTATTGAATAAAACTCCATTTTACCCGGAAGGAGGTGGTCAAGTGGGCGATAAAGGAATACTTCGCAATGAAACTTCCACTATTTCAATCTTTGACACGAAAAAAGAAAATAATTTAATCATCCATTTAACGGAAAAAATTCCTACTGAATTAAGTGGCGTATTTACAGCTCAAATTGATGTCGAAAAACGCCAACTAAGTGCTGATAATCATTCCGCTACGCATTTATTACATCACGCATTGCGTTCTGTATTGGGGAATCATGTGGAGCAAAAGGGTTCACTTGTAAATCCTGATTATTTGCGCTTCGACTTCTCTCATTTTGCGAAAATAACAGACGATGAATTAGCAGCAATAGAAGCAATGGTTACCTTGGCTATTCATTCAAATATCCCCTTGGAAGAACGACGTGCTGTTCCCATTGAGGAAGCAAAAAAATTGGGCGCTATGGCATTGTTTGGAGAAAAATATGGCGATGCTGTCCGTGTTATAAAGTTCGGTGATTCGGTAGAATTATGTGGTGGGATACACGTTCCATCAACAGGAAAAATTGGCATCTTCAAAATAACTTCCGAATCAGCAGTGGCAGCTGGTATTCGCAGAATTGAAGCCATTACAGGTCCGAGTGCTGAACGATATTTCAAAGAAAAAGCAGCGACCTTAGATCAGTTAAGTGCCTTGTTAAAGAATCCTCAAAATATTCAAAAATCAGTACTTGATTTAATTGAGAAAAACAATGAATTAACGAAGTCATTAGAACAATTCCAACGCGAAAAAAGCAAGGCAATAAAAGCAGTGCTTTCTACAAAAATTAGCGCTGAAAATGGCATTCAATTTTTAGGTGAAATCGTAGATTTAGATAGTGATTCAGTGAAAGATATTTTATTTCAACTAAAAAGTGAAACGGATAATTTTGTGGGGGTAATTGGCAATAAAGACGGTGCAAAATGCACCTTAAGTTTAATCATTTCAGAAAATTTAGTGAAGGATAAAGGTTGGGACGCATCGAAGCTAATACGCTCAGCAGCAAAGCACATTCAAGGAGGAGGCGGCGGACAAAACTTTTTTGCAACAGCTGGAGGAAAACTACCAAGTGGACTTTCAATGGCCATCTCAGAAATTAAGTTACTTTTAGCTCAATAATAAGCGTTGTCAATGCTAAAAATTTCAGTTGCCATTTGTACCTATAATCGGGAGAAATACCTTCCGCAATTATTTGCATCAATCGAAAAACAAACATTAGCACTAGATCGATTTGAAGTGGTACTTGTCAATAACAATTCACCCGGAAATACAGCCGAACTTTTTCAAGAATTTCAGCTCAAAAATCCCACCTTACAAACGCGCTATTGCGAAGAAGTACAACAAGGGCTTTCTTTTTCAAGGAACCATGCCATTCAACATTCCAACTTTGAATTAATCACCTTTTTGGATGATGATGCCTTCATCGATGAGCATTACCTAAGTGTGCTGGTTGATGAATTTTCAGCTTCGCCAGACACAATGGCCATTGGCGGAAAAATACTCTTGTATTATGAAGACACGATTCCCAAATGGGAAAATTGTTTTTTGAATTCTCTGCTTGGTTATTTTAACAAAGGAGACGAAAAATTAATTTTTAAGTCGAATGATTACCCTCGTGGTTCTAACATGGCCTTTCGTACGAGTGTTTTTGAACAAGTTGGACTTTTTGATGTCAGTTTAGGAAGAATTGGATCTTCCCTTAGCGGAGGTGAAGAAAAAGATTTGTTCAATAAGTTGTATAAACACAACATGAAAGTTGTTTATATACCCAATGCGCTTGTCTTTCATTCCGTTCCAGTGGAAAGAACCCTCCCCTCTTTCATCAAAAAACAAGGCATTGGAACTGGTAAAAGCGAACGAATTAGATCCTCCAATGAAGGAGCTTTATCCTACATCAAAAGACTTTTTATAGAACTGATGAAATGGGGAGCGAGTCTGCTTATCGCACTCTATTATTTATGTACCCTCCACTATCAGCGAGCTAAAATGATTCTTTTATTTCGTTATTGGGTAACCTTAGGGCTGCTTTACAAGTAATAGCCTATTAGTTATGCGACTACTAATTTGTATTCAATCTTGGTTTAGTAATTTAGGAAAGACCTTTGCCTCCTGTATTCGTATTCTTTTACAATCAACATTCAGCAATATATTAGCGATTAAGTTCGATCAAAAGGAAGTTTGTCTCATTCTTGGCAATGGTCCATCTTTGAAACAAACAATTGATACTTATCCAGCGGAAACCCTTCAGCAGTTTGACTTAATGGCTGTTAATCAATTTGGAGATACAGATTATTTTAGCGTACTTAAACCTAAATTTTACCTCTTAAATGCCGTCACTTACTTTCAAGAAGAAACAGCACTAAGTCCTTTATATCAAAACTTGCGTAAAGAACTCTACAAGAGTCTAAGCGAAAAAATTACGTGGGATATGTATTTAATCGTACCATTTCGAGCGAAGAAGTCATCGAATTTCAAAGACTTATTGAATAGTAATCCGCACATTCATGCTGTTTATTTTAATCAAACACCAGGAGAAGGATTCACTTGTTTTACCAATTTTGTCTTTAATCGCGCTTGGGCTATGCCACGACCTCACAATGTGCTCATTCCTGGAATCATGCACGCCATTCATTTGAACTATAAAACGATTGCTATTGTTGGTGCTGATCATTCTTGGTTAGGAGAGATTTCCGTTAACAATAACAATGAAGCCCTTGTTCATCAGAAACATTACTACGACGAGCAAACCTCACGTCCCGAAAAAGTGCAAGACTACATCACAAGACCAAGAAAGTTACACGAAATTCTTCATAAGTTCTATTTGTCATTTAAAGGCTATTGGGACATCTTGAAATTCAGTAAAAAAAGGAATGTAAATATCTATAATTGCAGTGAAGTATCCATGATTGATGCTTTCGAGCGTAAATCGTTATCGGAACTTCGAAAAAGCCAATCATAGCGATTGCATAGGATTTAATATATTTGTATAAATAGTAATATGAAAGATAAAGCAGTACTAATAACAGGAGGAACAGGGTCATTAGGAAAAGCACTTACGAAACATTTACTTACCCAACATCCTGATATCAGCAGGTTGGTTATTTTTTCGCGAGATGAACAGAAACAATTTGAAATGGAACAAGAGTTTCCGACCAAAAAATATCCCCAACTCCGTTATTTTATCGGCGATGTAAGAGATTATGAGCGCTTAGAAAGGGCTTTCTCAGGAATTGATTACGTGATTCACGCTGCTGCTATGAAACATGTACACATTGCAGAATACAATCCAGATGAATGCGTGAAGACCAATGTAGGTGGCGCTGAAAATGTTATTAAAGCAGCATTGAAAACGAATGTAGCACATGTTGTAGCACTTTCAACCGATAAAGCGTGTGCACCCATCAATCTTTACGGAGCAACCAAATTAACCTCAGACAAACTATTTGTAGCCGCTAATAACATCAAAGGAAAGCGAGATATTAAGTTTTCCGTTGTTCGCTACGGAAATGTAATGGGATCTAATGGTTCGGTTATTCCTTTCTTTTTAAAGCGAAAAGAAATTGACAATGTGCTACCAATTACCGTAGAATCAATGACACGGTTTAATATTTCCCTTCAAGGAGGTGTTGATATGGTAATGCATGCCTTACAAACGGCTTGGGGTGGAGAAATATTTGTCCCAAAAATTCCTTCGTACCGCATCATGGATGTGGCAGAAGCCATTGGTCCCAATTGCGAAAAGAAAGTGATTGGAATTCGCCCTGGTGAAAAAATCCACGAAGAAATGATCAGTGCCTCTGATTCTTTTTTCACCTATGATTTAGGGAAATACTACGTCATTATTCCGCAATCAACGGTATGGAACTTGAATGAGTTTGTGTTGAAATTCAATGCCATAAAAGTAAAAGAAGGATTCTCCTACAATTCACTTGATAATGAAAAAATGGAAAGTGTGGAGAGTTTACGTGAATTAATTCGTGAACACATTGACCCTAATTTTAAGGCGTAACACCTTTACTTTTATGAAAAAATCGCCCTATTACATTATTGAAGTTGCCAATACGCATGGCGGAAATCGCCAATATTTAGATGACCTAATTGCACAATTCAGTGACCTCACTGGAAACTTCGGGATAAAATTTCAAGCATTTTCACCTGATACCATCGCCACAAAAGATTTTGAATGGTATCCAGTCTATCAAGAATTATACTTTTCCCCAAGCGATTGGAAGGAAATTATCAGCGAGGCAAAAAAAAGCAAAGATGTCTGGCTAGATTTATTTGACGCGTATGGCGTTCAAATTCTCAATGAAAACATTGATAAAATAAAAGGAATAAAATTTCAAAGTTCAGTCTTACAAAATCAAGAAGTTTTTGACCTACTCGCTTCCACCGATTTGCAAGAGAAAATTATCATATTAAACATTGCAGCGCAGTCCATTGAAGCCATTGAAGCGATAATTGAAAAGGTAAAATCCAACCTGAAGCCACAAAAAATAATGTTGGAAATTGGTTTTCAATCTTATCCTACTTTATTAGAAGACAGCGGATTGAATAAAATCGCCATCCTAAAAAAGCATTTTAGCAATGAAATCGTATTCGCAGACCATACCGAAGGTAAGTCAAACAATGCGCTCACTTTACCATTAATTGCTGTGTTAAATGGCGTTGATGCCATTGAAAAACATGTCATGCTTGACGATCGCGAGACAAAGTACGATCACTTTTCATCCATTACTAAAAAACAATTCGATGAATTAGTCGCCAACGTAGAAAACTACACTGCCTTAGCCGATAAAGAGTTCATCAATACACGTGAAATTGACTACCTACATAAAAGTCAAATGAAACCACTAACAAAAAAACTTTTAGTGGCAGGCAACTTAATCAGCAGTTCAAGTGACTTAATCTTCAGACGTTCAGGGAAAGATGGATTAACGTTCAATGAAGTACTCCAACTTCAAGCGGAGAAGAAAATACTAAGTTCCCCTATTCAAGCGGGACAAACCATTAATAAATCTGATTTTAAAGAAGCAAAAATTGCAAGCATCATAGCGTGTCGCTTAAAATCATCGCGCTTAAAAGAAAAAGCACTTTTACCAATTGGAAATTTACCATCGGTAGAATATTGTATAAAAAGTGCCTTGAAATTCAAAGACGTTCACCACACTATTCTTGCCAGCTCGACAAATCCCCAAGACGATGAACTAAAAAATCATACCTATCATCCGGATGTTGTTTTTTTTCAAGGAGATCCAGAAGATGTGATAGCACGATATTTAAAGATTTGCGATGAAATGGACATCGATGTAATTGTTAGAATCACCGCCGACATGCCATTTGTAGATCCGGAAATTTGCCAAATATTGCTTGAATCGCATTTCGAAAAGGGCGCTGATTATACAACAGGAAAAAGCGCGGCAATAGGCTGCAACCTTGAAATCATTAATGTTTCCGCCCTTCGAAAAATAAAAGCCTATTTTACCTCAGCTGAATATTCAGAATACATGACGTGGTATTTTCAAAACAATCCTGAATTTTTCAACTTAAATACCGTTGAATTACCAGCACATTTAGTGCGAGATTATCGCCTAACATTAGATTATGAAGAAGATTTAATCCTCTTTAATAAAATCCATGATCATTTTATAGCCAACGATAATAAAGACTACGAACTAAGTGACATTCTAACATTTTTAGATGCTAATCCTGCCATTGCAGTGATAAATAAAGATTGTCAGTTGAAATACAAAACCGATCAAACACTCATACAGCTACTAAACGAAAAGACCAAGATGAAATGAGTAAAAACATATTGCTTTTTACTGATTCCCTTTCTCTGCCTAGGTCACAACCTGAAAACTGCTCCTTTTCTAATACATGGCCAGAATTATTGCGAAAAAATGGTTATTCCGTTTGTCAAATAGCGATTGGAGGAGCCACATCGACAGAATTACTCAAACAAACTTTTTATTTTCAATCGCCCAAAAGTGAATTTGACTATGTGATTATCCAAAGTGGCATCGTAGATTGCACACCAAGATTTGCAGGAAAAAATGAATTAAAAATAATAAAATCCATTCCATTCTTAGGAAAGTACTTACTGCAATCTTTGAATAAACAGTGGGTCAGGAATCTTCGACATATTACCTATGTAAAACCTTCGAAGTATAAAAAGAACATACAACAATTCATCGACCTATTTCCAACATCAAAGGTGCTATTCTTAAGCATACTTCCTGCAAACAGTGACTATGAGAAAAAAGTCGGTGGCATCACGAAACGAATAGAGCAATACAATTCCATCCTGCAAGAAACAGGAAGAGCAATCGATTTAAGCGAAATTGGATCAAGTGGAGTCATGTCGGATTTTCATCACCTAAATGAAAAAGGCCATGCCTATGTCTTGCAATGCATACTTCACAAATTGAATGGACATGGCGAGCTATAACTGTTTACACAAGCAAGAAATTACTAAGGGAGAATATACCATTGTTCCCATTCGATATGAAGATCGTTTAGCGATAATGAAATGGCGAAATGAACAAATGTATCATTTGCGGCAAGAAAAAATACTCACTAAAAACGACCAAGAAGCGTACTTTCAAAACATCATTCATCACTCATTTAAAGAAGAAAAACCTGCCCAGATCTTGTTTTCATTTCTAAAAAACGAAAAATGCATTGGCTATGGAGGATTAGTCCATATTAATTGGCAAAGCAACCAAGCGGAAGTGTCTTTTATCATGGCAACCGAATTGGAAGCCGACAATTTTGAAACAAACTGGCTTACCTTCCTTCATTTGCTAGAAAAAGTAGCCTTTACGGATTTGTATTTGAATAGGCTATTCACCTATGCCTATGATTTACGTCCACATTTGTACAAAGCCATAGAAAATGCCGGATTTCAGCAGACCAAACGCTTAGAAAAAGAGCAGCTAGTTGAAGGAAAGTTAGTAGATGTGGTTATTCATACAAAAAAGAATCACCTCAAACTGCGAGAAGCGACAAAAAATGATGTTGACCTTACCTTTCGATGGGCAAGCGATCCAAACATCCGTAAATACTCCTTTCAGCAGGAAGCAATCACCCAAGAAATGCACTACGCTTGGTACAATTCGAAAATAAACGATCCTGATTGCCTCTACTTACTATTGGAAAAAGACAGCGAAGTCATTGGATCCATTCGATATGACATAAACACAGAAAACGAGGCAATCATCAGTTATTTGATAGACAATAATTACCACGGACAAGGTTATGGAAACGCTATACTATCCTTATCTTTGGGAGTATTAACAGAAAAACATCCAAGGTTAAAGCAATTAATAGGATTTGTAGTACCGGAAAATATCGCCTCACGAAAAATATTTGAAAGACAAGGATATTTACTAGATTCGTCTGATCAAAAAAAATTAAAATACGTTAAGCAGTTGTAATATGGCCAAAAACGAGCACCATGTCTTTGTAATCGCAGAACTATCCGCCAATCACAACGGGAGTTTAGCCACTGCTATTGAAACAATCCGGGCTGCCAAAAGAACTGGTGCAGATGCCATTAAATTTCAAACCTATACAGCAGACACCTTGACCTTAGATTGCGATGAATCCGATTTCGTGATTAAAGGCGGAACCATTTGGGATGGTAAAAAATTACATGACCTGTACAAGGAAGCCTATACCCCTTGGGAATGGCACGCACAACTTTTTGAAGTCGCGAAAGAAGAAGGATTAGTTTGTTTTTCTTCCCCCTTTGACAAAACCGCCGTAGATTTCCTTGAAACCTTGCACTGCCCTATTTACAAAATTGCTTCCTTTGAAATCACTGATATTCCTTTGATTGAATACGTAGCGAAACAAGGCAAACCAATTATTATTTCAACCGGAATTGCAAGCTTTGAAGACATTCATTTAGCGGTTGAAACCTGTCGAAAAGTTGGAAATGACAACATCACCTTACTAAAATGCACCTCCTCCTACCCTGCTCCCGTTGCAGAGGCTAATTTGGCGATGATGCAACAATTAGCCATCGATTTCAAGGTGAAAATTGGATTATCCGACCATACTTTAGGTTCAACCGTCCCCATCATCGCAACAGCTTTAGGCGCAGAAGTTATTGAAAAACATTTTATTTTAGATCGATCCATAGGCGGCCCAGACGCCTCCTTTTCCATGAATGAAATAGAATTCACCGCCATGGTGAAAGCAATCCGTGAAGCAGAAGTCGCTGTAGGGACAAGCAGCTATGAATTAAGTCCAAAACAAGTGGCAGGAAAAGATTTTTCTCGTTCACTCTATGTTGCTGAGTCAATTAATAAAGGCGACATCATTACAGAAGCCACGATAAAAAGCGTTCGTCCAGGCTTTAGTTTACATCCAAAGCACCTACCAGAAATTTTAGGTAAAAAAGCGATTCGTGACCTTAAAAAAGGCGAACGAATTACTTTGAGGGATTTCGAGTAAAGGTTGAGGGAATAAACAACGTAACAAATGTGCTTAAAAATTGTATTTTTGATACTCGGTTAATTGGGGTTAATACAAGGATGTTAAATTGTTTGACAAATAAGTGATGAGAATAATAATTGTGAATTTTAATTTGGTCAAAAAGCAACCTAATTCGCTAGAACTTAAAGCATACCTCTACCAGATAAAAAACGATTCATTTGGTTTGTCAGACAACATCACAAATGCCTTTATAGAAAAGACTGGAAATTCTAATAACGAAGGAATTGATTCACTTTCCGATGAGGAGATTCAGGAAATTCTAGGCGATTGCTGCCCAAATGACATCATTTATTTTCGTTCTCATCTTGACAACATTGGAGCTAAAAACCTTCATTACTCATCCTTTCCAGAGTTGTTTACCGATATCAAACAGGTCTCATTCGACTGCGACGGGATTATCTCTATGGAATCATATCGAAGTCAAATCTACAGCCTGTATAATGCAAAAGGACAACGAATTTCACCATATTGTCACGACCTTGACATAGGTGCGGATGGTTTGATTCTTTTACGCAGTTCATCCGGTCCTTTTTGGGAAATGTTGAAAATTGAAGGTGATCAATTGATCGAAACAAATCATCCTCGTCCCTACGATGCCATGTATGATTTTCCCGATCTAATGAACCGTGATGCCATTGCTGAATGCCTGTATCCTGTATTCTATATGGAGGATTTATATTGGGACTCATCTCATTTATCTATTAATGAGGTTTATAAAAAACTTAAAAATCACGAAGGTGATTTTCGAAGTTTAATTCCCTTTTATGAAGATGATGAAGAACTTGCAACATTCGCAATTGAAGAAAATATTCTTGCCTTTACCTTTCTTAGTGATCGCTTAAAAAACAATCGTGAATTTATCTTTAAACTATTAGAGAAAGGAGGTGATTTTCTACATCTCTACTCCTATTTGAACGATGATTTCAAAAGCGACATTGAAATCGTAAAGCTGTGTCTTGATTTTTCATTTAATATCATTTATCGAATAGCTCCAATAGAAGATTATGAAATCATGAAACGCGCAGTCGAAAACCATTGGTCATTATTCGAGCATGCATCCGATAATCTTAGACTAGATAGAAATTTCATCCTACAATTGGCTACCAATGATTGGAGGATACTAGAGTCGACAAAACCTGACCTTTACACCGACATTGATTTTGTTCGAAAAACAGTAGAAGTCTACAATAATTGCAATGACGAAAAAACAGATTTAATTGAAGTATGTTGTCGGTTGATTCTCAACAAAGAAGGACATTTACTTATTGATTCACTCCTTCCAATTCAAGATGAAGACCTTTTCTTGAAAGTCGTTCGCTCGGCCAAAACCCATCAAATAAACTCAATGATTTCAGGGTTGAATTCATCATCTATAGATAACAAAGATTTTTGGATTAAGGCAACCAAAAGCAATCATGCAATAGTTAATTATATCCCTGAAAAAATAAGAACTGAACGACAATTTGCTTTGGAATTGATTAAAATCAATGGTGACTTTTTACATGCATTGAATCAATCATTGTCATCAGACCCAATCCTATTTGTTTGTGCCATGAGTCAAATTAAAAATCGACGCGGATCAACGGTAATAAGCAATATTTACCCATTGCTTAACCAAGAACTTAAAGGTAATCGATCATTCATGGTGGAAGCATCAACGTTGGATTTTCACATTTTAGCCTTTTGTTCTGACGAGCTGAAGGCAGATGTAAATTTTCTGCGAAGCATCCTAAAAAGCACATATGGATGGGCTTATGCCTATGCCAATATAGAACTGAAAATGGACCAATATTTCATTCAAGCTACCATTACTCTAAATACGTATCTTGCGAAAGAAATTCCAAGTGAAGCCCTAAACAATCCTTTTGTTATTGCGCTACTAAAAGAACTTCAAATTGACTTGAATAAAGAGGTTTCAGACGACGATCTTCCCTTTTAATCCATTTGTTGGGATTTTATTAAATCATAAAAAATCTAATCTTAATCAATATACTTTGATCTGTATGCCAATAAATAAACTTAATTTCTCCATGTGACGCATCTAAATTTGAAACCGATATTGAACACCTAAATAACTCATTCTTATAGATTTATTATTACTTAAATATACAAAATTTGTAGTTGCTTTTAACTCATTAATCCCTATATTTATGAACTAATTAATGTTGGTTTTTTCACAGACTGACGCTATGGGCAAGTTTTGACCAACGTGGACATTACGTACTAACATATTTAAAAGAGGTGTCCGAGAACTTTTTGACAATCGAAAACAAAAACGAACTTAGATAAGGAATAACCATAATGATAAATCGAAATATATGAAATTACTATTGATTGCACTTACACTCTTCGGAAGCCAAGTGAATGCACAATGCATTCTCAAAACGGCTTCATTGGGAAATTTCAAGACAGTTTCAGGAAAGGAAATACAGAATTGTTCTATTGCCTACAGGACATTGGGGAGACTCAATGCGGACAAAAGTAACGTGGTTTTGTGGCCTACATGGTTTAGTGGTAAGAGCGACATCATTTGCAATGCAATTGCCCCTATGATGATGGACACCACAGGCCTATATATTATTGTTGTTGATGCTTTTGGGAACGGTGTTTCTTCCTCCCCGTCAAATTGCCCCGGTTTCCCGGAGATTACCATCCGTGATATGGTCAACTCACAGCATACATTACTCACCAAACACCTAACCATTAACCATGTGAAAGCGGTGATGGGAATTTCTATGGGTGGAATGCAGACCATGGAATGGTTAGTAGCTTATCCAGGTTTTTCAGATAAGGCTGTTTCAATTGTTGGTACACCAAAACAATCTTCTTACGACCTGATGCTTTGGAAAACAGAAGCTGCACTGCTCACGACTGCCGGAAAAGATGAAAAATCTAAAGAGTCAGCTATGCGTATGGTATCGAATGTTAATCTGTTAAACATACGCACTCCGTCCTTTTGGCTGTACACATCTAAGCCGGAGAAGGTAGATTCAATTATGCTGGCCGAACAAGCTAACATGTTAAGCTCAATGAAGCCGGACGACTTTCTTTGTCAGTTAAATGCCATGATTGGACATGATATCTACAAGAGTTCAGGAAAAGCAATGACTGCGATGAAAGAAGTGATTAAAGCTAAGACACTTATGATCGTATCCAAAACGGATCACATGGTTAATCCGGGCACATCAGTCGAGTTATCGAATGTGATTGGAGCAACCTTGATTCAACTCGACAACGAGTGTGGGCACCTTGGCCTATTGTGCGACCAGGAAGGAATAATTAAAGCTGAGGTGACTCGCTTCTTGCGGAAATAAAATAATTACGATTTGCCAGAAGAGCATTTAAAAATGATGAAAGCTACAAGAATCCTCCACGAGCGTATGGATTTGAAGAATAAATTAGTTTCACTGCTTCCTTCGGAGGTGAAAAAATGAACCCTACATAACTCACATTAAGCAAAATGACCCACGTACATATTCGAGAGAAAACACCACATTCGCCAATCCCGAAAACCTTATAATTACCCTAAACGACAAATTGCCATTATGAAATTAATGTCACTAATTATCTTTCTAACGCTTAGCGCAATTGCTCAATCACAAGGAGTTCAACCCATGCCCCCCGTACCAACTATAGATAGTAATTATGTAATATTGGATGATGAAATATTGGATAATTTCACGGTTAATCTTATGTCAATCGAACACAGAATTTATTTTAGAATTTTTAATGATAACGGGGAAGAGGTTAATAGTGAGAAAGAGAATAATCTTACAGACAATCAAATTTTAAGGAATACTATTCAAGCGGGAAATTATTTAATAAGCGAAAGCGATTCTGTTAAATTGGGTTTTAAGATAGCAACAACAGACACACTAACTCATCAGTTTAAAAATTCTACTGAATTCATTTGGTTTTTCCCTTATACACAAATTGAAAATTATGATGAAAATTCAACTGATTCTAATAATTTTAATATCAAATGCCTTATTATTCAAAACGAAACCCATAAAAAGGAAAATACTTTCGGGTTAACTATTGTAAATCTTATAACCAAGGAAACGATGATACTTAATTACAACTTTTTAGAAATGCGTGATTACTTTTTAGATATCAAATTTCAAAAAGGCATATACAACATTTCTGTTCCAGAAAGTGTTTATTCATCTGATAAGTTCAGGTTTATGAAAATAAGTGAATCGGAAAGAATTCCGATTATTTCACCTGGACAGTATAAGAAATTTGAGATTAAGAAAAATAAAAAGAAGCAAATGACGAATTTATTTAAATCGTATTAGTTGTTAATTTGCGAGCCATTGATTGGTTTGTAAACCCAAATGGTTCGTTGCCGTTCTGGCGAAATGGATCATATTTTTTCTATATGTTCTGCGATGAATACGATTAATCATTAAAATAACAAGAAATTAACCCAATCAAACAGAAAAATGAGTTACTTGCGCCCTGAAATAACTAACGAGTACCAGTTAATATGCATTATTTTTTGAGTAACAGCCATAATACCAGGCAACTATGTTAAAACAACCAAAAATTTCGGTGCTAATGGCTGTCTACAATACCGATTTTTCTTACATCAAAAGAGCAATTGATTCTGTATTACTTCAGGATTTTCAAGATTTCGAGCTCATTATTATTGACGATGGTAGCAAGGAAAATAATCGGGAATCGTTAATGGATTACGTGGAGAAATACGAGAACAAAATTAGCTATATCCGTCATAGCAATCGCGGACAATCTGAATCAATTAACCGCGGCGTTTTATATAGCCAGGGTGAATATATTACCATTATTGACAGCGACGAC
>CANHOA010000022.1 GCA_947462255.1 Flavobacteriales bacterium
GTCACTTCTATTTCAAGCGAAACGATACAAAATATTGTTTTTCCAAAAATTATTGGTCGTGTGGTTTCCATCAGTAAAACGGGTCAACCAAATCCTGAATTCAAACCCTCTGACGCAAATCCTAACAAATTATTAGCATTAACGCCATTCTCTTGTAATCCATTTTGGTACGGATTTAATTTAAATGGCATATTACACGATGGGTGGTATCCACCCGGATTTTGTATCAGTTTTACTACCCCCAACACATTAATTGAGGCTGCTATGTCATGCAATAATACGCTTACCAATTCTGTATATTATTGGCATGGTCTATATATTGGACCGAATTAAACTAAAAATACGAAATTTGATAGTTTATTGCTAAATTTAGCGTGAATTTAATTTTCAATACATGAAAAAAATATCGGGTTTTATTCTTTTAGCAAGTTCTCTTTTACTTCTTGCCTTTCAATGTGGCAAGGGAGATGATTTAGTAGCATCTTGTGTGCAAGATAAAATAGGCACTTTTTCAACGCAGGCATGTCCAACAGGAGCTACTGTAAAATCGTATAATTTTCAAAGCAATACCGTTTATGTATTTGATTTTGGTCCTTGTGGTGCTGACATGGCGATGCCGGTTCTAAACAATAATTGTGATACACTTGGGTACCTTGGCGGTATAACAGGAAATACGATGATTAATAATCAAGAATTCAGTACCGCTGAATATATTAGTTTGGTTTGGTCAAATTAAGCAGCGCTTGTTCATGAAGTATTCATTTTTATTTTCACTCATTGTAATATCATCGATTACCTATAGCCAAAAAAACTTAATTCAATTCGTTAATCCACTAATAGGAACGAAGAATGCCGGGCATACTTTTCCAGGTGCAACTGTACCATTTGGAGCAGTGCAATTAAGTCCGGACACAGATACAATTCCTTTGTTTTTTAATGGAACTTATACTGGAGATGTTTATCGTTATTGTGCAGGTTATCAATACATTGATTCCACAATTGTAGGATTTAGTCACACGCATTTTAGTGGTACGGGACATTCTGATTTAGGGGATATTCTATTAATGCCTGCCAACGGAGCTATTCAACTAAATCCCGGTACAAATGCTCATCCTGAATTAGGATATCGTTCAGTGTATAAACATGAAAACGAAATTGCTGTTCCTAATTATTACCGTGTTCAACTGGAAGAATCGGACATTCTAGTAGAATTAACGACTACCGAACGCGTTGGAATGCATAAGTACACCTTTAAAAGTGATGAGAATCCCCACGTGATACTAGATTTGGTTCATGGTATCTATAATTACGAGGATAAAAATGTATGGACTTTTTTAAGAGTTGAAAATGATACATTAATTACCGGTTATCGGCAGACCAGCGGTTGGGGAAGGACACGGACGGTTTATTTTGCCATTGTTTGTGATAAATCAATAAGGAATTACTCCTTATTAAACATGGACAAATTAGTTTACAAAGGATTTTGGCGAAATTTTGATCAGACAAACAATTTTCCGGAACAGGCAGGCAGTAGGGTGAAAGCCCATTTTGATTTTGACTTAAAAGGAGGTGAAAGTGTCCAATTTAAAGTCGGTTTATCGCCAGTTAGTACTGCTGGTGCGCTCGAAAATATCCAAGAAGAAATTCCACATTGGAATTTTAATAAAGTAAAATTAGAAGGGCAAGAAAAATGGGAAAAGCAGCTAGCGATAATTGATGTCAATACGCTAACCAAAGACGATAAAATTAGTTTTTACACCTCGCTTTATCATTGTTTTTTAGGTCCTACCATTTACATGGATCACGATGAAAAATACAAAGGATTGGATCAAAACATACACACTGCAAAAGGATTCGTAAATTATACCACCTTTTCATTATGGGATACTTACCGTGCATTACATCCATTGTTAAACATCATTCAGCAACAACGAAGTAGCGACATGATTAATTCAATGCTCGCTCATTTTGATCAAAGCGTTCATCATATGTTACCTGTTTGGTCACATTATGCCAATGAAAATTGGTGTATGATTGGCTATCATTCCGTTCCAGTTCTTGCTGATGCGATGATAAAGGGAATCAAAGGTTTTGATTATGCACATGCCTTACAAGCTGCCGAAACAACAGCTAATCGTGATTTCTTTGAAGGCTTGGGGGCATATAAAAAAGTGGGTTTTGTCCCAGAAGATATAAGCGGTAGCTCAGTTTCTAAAACACTTGAATACGCTTACGATGATTATTGCGTTGCAAAAATGGCTTTTTATCTACATAATGATAAATTGGCGAAACAATTTGAAAGTCGTTCAATGAATTTCAATAATGTATTCGACCAAAAAACCGGATTCATGCGACCAAAGTTAAGTTCAGGTGAATTTAAGAGTCCATTTGATCCTTTGGATACGCATGGCCAAGGATTTATTGAAGGGAACGCATGGAATTATAGTTTATACGTCCCTCATCAGCCTAAAAAGATGATTACATTAATGGGGGGAGATAGAAAATTTATTGGTCATTTAGACTCGCTATTTGAAATGGAACTTCCTGCGAAATATTACGAAAAAACAGAAGATATAATGAAAGAAGGGATTATTGGAAATTATGTACACGGAAATGAGCCGTCCCATCACGTTTCATTTCTCTATAATTATACCTCCGAACCATGGAAAACACAGGAGAAAACACGTATGATATTACCGAATCAATACAAAGCCAAGGTAGATGGTTTGAGTGGAAACGATGATTGTGGACAAATGAGTGCTTGGTATGTATTTACCGCCTTGGGGTTTTATCCAGTTTGTCCAGGTTCCAACGAATATGCTTTAACAAGTCCATTAGTGATTGATGCGGTCGTTCATCTTGAAAATGGAGCCAGCTTTAGTATTAAAACAAAAAATCAAAGTGACAAAAATAGATACATACAAAAAATTAGCTTGAATGGCATTCCATTGAAAACCCCATTTTTAAGTTATACCGATATTTCTAGTGGGGGAGAACTTTTAATTGAATTAGGACCAAAGCCTAATAAAAACTGTTTTAAATTGATTGATAATCATAAATAATAAAAGAAAACAAGCGCTACATTTATGGATAATAGGCCTATTGAAAAGCAAGAAATAGCATTAATTGATCAACAATAGGAAATAACCAGATCGCTAATTACGCCTTTTTTACAAATTCAGATTTCAAAGCCATTGCTCCAAATCCATCGATTTTGCAATCAATGTTGTGATCTCCGAATGTAAGTCGAATGTTCTTCACTTTGGTGCCAGATTTTATTGATTTTGGTGCTCCTTTTACGGGTAAATCTTTAATAACGACGACAGAATCGCCACTTTGAAGGACAACACCGTTAACATCCAAAACGACCAGTTCATCGCTAGAAGAGTTAGAAGTACTTTCCACAGAAACTTCCCATTCATGCGAACATTCAGGACAGGTATAATTGGTGTCGCTGCTTGCATACGCATAAGGACATTGGCACAAAGGACATTCTTTTAGATCTTCACTCATTGACATTCAATTTATTACAAAGTTAAGATTTAAAGTCAGACGGGGGGAGCTACCTTATTTTCGTTTTGGGTTGAGTATCACCTCGTTTTATATCGCTTTCTGAGTTGAAATATTAGCGTGATAAATAGTCCAATTGTTATTATTGGCCATAGCACACAAAAAATGAGTGCGTTAAAGTCTTCGTAGGTTATTCCCAGCAAGTTAGCAGCGTTAATGGTAAAATCGGTGCAGTAGACATAAATAATCCTAATTAAATCAGTCATGCCTTCTTTTTTCGTTTAAAAAACAATTCTACATTGGCTATTAAGAGTCCAAACATCACCAAAGGCCAAATAATTACTAAAAAAAGCACATTCATTTGCTGGTATACATCGCCGCCCTCCTTGAGTTTGAGTGAAGTAATAATTTTTTGGTATAAGACATCTATGATTCCAATATTTATACAATTATTCTCACGATGCGAACACCCATGGGTATGACAGTCCCAAGTACAGTGCTTAGCATCTTTCTGTTGGGGATTTAAGGCAGGTACTTTGGTGCCAAATACAGAAACATAGTAGACCTTCGAACGCGAAGCCTCATTGACCATAACAAGACAAAAAAATGGAATCGCTAAGATGAGGGAATAAAAGATAAAACGCTTCATTCTTTGCATAACAATGCCAATATTCACAATCTTATTATTTTATTGTTTTGAAGACTTATTGTAAGCGTCAACAACCTTAAACCTAAAATCAGTTAGCGTTTTTAATTCTTCTGTGGTATCGTAGGCTCCTTTAAATGAAGCGATGTGCTTGGTAAACAATGATTTGATTTCTTCCAAATTAGGGTGGCTTTCCAGTGATTTTATTACTTTTCCTGAAAATAGGCCGGTTTCCGAACCCATCGCCAATTTTGTTAAACCTTCAACAATATCATTTGATAAATCGATAATTTCTTTTTCTTCCATAATAATTTCTTTAAATTTTAAAATATATTAAACCACATTAATTGTTGTTCCTGTGCCATTGGCGTTGAATTCAAGTAGAATTTCTTTTATTTTCCTTGCATCTCCTTTAGAAAGACAAAAAACAGATGCCGTTCCACCAACCACCTTAATGTGTATATCAGCACCAATAAAATGTTCGTCGATGCTAATTGAACGAACTCTTTTAAAAGCAAGAGTTTGTTCGTCAGAACCAATTAAATGCCAATTTCGTTTTCTAATGGTGATGGTTTCCTCGTCGGTATCAATAGTAATATGCCATGGATTTACAACATGACTCCCCTTACCATTAAAAATTAAGGCGTCTTTTGCGGAACTAGTTTCATATTTCATAAATTGATTTGATCTTTAAATTATGATTTGCCCCACTTCACTTGAAATTCTAATTCATTTGCACCTTCACTTCGTTCATGTTCAATACTAAATTGAGCACCATCAGGCACGTAAATCGCCTCACCAGCTAAGGATATTCTGAAGTTTTCATTTTTCTCGATACAATCTGCTAAACGACGCAATTTATCAACGAATTCCTCTTTGGTGTACGATTTTTCCGTATCTCTATTTTTCATGGGTTCTTTTTTGTTGCTCAAATATAGAAAATATTGAGATAGAATGGGTAATTTAGGTTTTTTATTAATCTACTCTATTTTTAATGATTTTTTACGATGTTATAGGCGATATTCATGGACATTCAGATGAATTAGAGGTCTTACTTCAGAAACTCGGTTACCTTAAGGTAAATGGGGTTTATAGTCATCCTGGAGAGAGGAAGGTTGTTTTTGTGGGTGATTTTATCGATCGAGGTCCAAAAATACGGGAAACACTACATTTGGTTCGTGACATGGTACTTTCTGGTAATGCACAAGCTGTAATGGGGAACCACGAATACAATGCCGTTTGCTTTCACACACCAGATTTGCATAGCGGTGGTTATTACCGCAAACATAATTTTAAGGAAATTCACCAACACTACGATACACTCAAGCAGTTTAAAGACTTTTCTTCAGAATGGGAAATGTTTATGGATTGGTTTCGTCATTTACCCATGTTTCTTGAGTTGGATGCATTTAAGGTGGTGCATGCATATTGGAACGACGAACATATAAATTGGTTAAAAGAACATTACAAGCCCGACACCATTGGCTTAAATGCTGAATTTTTACAAGCAGTAAGTATTAAAGAAAGTACTGGTTTTAAGGCCGTGGAGGAAACATTAAAAGGTCCTGAACAACAGTTGCCAGATGGCCAATTTATGGTGGACAAAGACGGTACAGAACGAAGGGAATGTCGTTTGAAATGGTGGTCTGTAAACAAAAGTAAGATGGGTGAAGCCATTATGCATTGTCCTGATTATTTACTTGAAAATCCTATGCCTGAAGGAAGTGATTTACGTATTTTTCAAAGCGAAAAACCAGTTTTTTTTGGACACTATTGGCTACATGATAATCCAGTTATAGAAAACAAAAGTGCTATCTGTTTAGATTACAGTGTTGCAAAAGGAGGGAAGTTGGTCGCTGCTCGAATGGAAGGGGATAAACTACAATTGATTTATTAGATCTAAGCTCAGCAAAAAAAAATCTATAAAATTAAGGACTAGTAATTTCGTCATTGTTTGCCTACAATATAAGCCCTCATTATTTAGAACTAGGATAATTCAAATACAGGTATCTTTAACTATTTATATTAAAATGTTATCAGCGCGCTGATTTTACGTTTATACTATCAAATCTATCTATGACTTCAAAAGAAATTTTTCTCTCAATTAACAAAGAGATACTTCTAAAAACAAATAACCCATTTACTTATTCGAGTAAAGAAGAAGAGCGTATAGTCAACTTCAGAAACGGCATACGTGCTGCTATGCTTGGACTGTCGCGTTCAAATGAAATTGCATTCTTTGAAGAGCTCCAGACATTTTATGAAACAACTAAAGTTCCATTACTGTCTAAGGAAGCTCATTTAATTCTTTACAAAAATTTTATACGAAATAAAGAAACTTTCAAATGCTTAACATATTTGCTTGGAAAGTTAAAACATAAAGCATTTTCAAATGAGAAGTCTTTTTGGGAATTAGTAGTACGTTATCTTATCTTTCCTGTTAACGCAACATTTGAAAACAGCAAGTACAAACTTGATATGTTTGTCGTTATTGCTTTACAATTATTTGTTAAGCGCGGTTATGAATCCTTTCACCTTATTTTTAATTATACATTAAATAATTCGAGAGAAACCGTACTGTTTTGTTGGTCATTTCATGATATGGGTTCAATAAGAACAGTTGACTACCTGCTTCCATTAAAAGCGCCAATAATGACGCACATATGGAAGACATATCGTTTTTTAACCGAAATGAATGCACCTCCTGAATTGTACGAAGTTATTTTATTTCAATATATACAATCAACTCCAACTTCGTTCCTTCACCACAGTAATTATTTTTCATTTTTTGACTATTTATTTCGACGCATTCCAATAAGTACTATCCAGCGGGAAAGTTTACGGTCAAACGAACTCCTTTTCGAAGTTTATCAGATTAACCCTAAAATTTTTGAATTAATAGACTTCAAGCAAGTCAATGAAGAGTACCTTGAGATCTTAAATTCATCACCTTGGTCTGACAGTAGGTTAGGGGAGTTCTCTTCTTTTTTAGTGGAAAAAATGTTTAAAGCTTATGGTATTTCAGTTTATTTCGCAAAAGCTCATGTTGAACTAAAAATGACCATCATTGAAAAAGCATGGTTTAATGATGTTTTATCAGGCAAAAATTTAATTTATTCCGCTAATCTTCCCTTTAAATTATCAAAAAAAGTAGCGCATGAATTTAACACGTCGCAACACATCTACAGTAACTCTGTCACTGATGCGCTTGTTCGGACCGCGTTATTTTCAGAAGTTCAAGACATGGCTTTTGCCACAGCAATTACCAGAAAAATTAGAAATTTTTCGGAAAGTGATTTTTGGATTAAAACAATGGGTTTATTATACCGAAAAGGTTTGAGGGCTGATACAATCGAACTTAATGAGGTATATGATTATATCCACTTCCAAGAGTTTCAATTAGAAAGAAAAATCGATTTCACAACAAAAAAACTATCCAACTTAGTTGATGAATCAAATCAATGGCATCTTGTTCGTCATTTTGAAAAAGTAAAAAAAAGGTTGCGATTAAAACGCTTACCTATTTTTAACATTAAACCTTACTACCTCGAGAGGAATGATTCTCGTTATGTAATCAAACAATTAATAACAAACTACGAGCTTGCCATTGAGGGTGAACAGATGAAGCATTGTGTTTTCTCCTACACATATGATTGTTTGAACAGCGGGTCTTATATTTTTTCATTAAAGAATCTAGTAAAAAATACCGACAGTAAAAAATCTACTGAAATCACAATGATAACTATTGAGGTAAACAAGAATAGAATAAGACAAAAATTGGGTGTATTAAATCGTTCCTGTAATCAATTAGAAGATGACCTAATTGAAGAATGGGCTAAGCAACACAACCTTACTTTATAAGTTTCGTTCATTAGCTAACACTGAGGTTTTATTCTTTGTTCCCCAACACAATCGGATTTTTTACATTTTAAAATAAATTTTTGTAACTATTTATTTAGTATGTGTTATGTAACGTCTTTTTTTTCGTATTAGGTCTTGTATGATAAAATATAGAAGCTGTGCAAACGAAACAAAAAACAAAACAAGTAATCCTTTGGGTAGGAGATATTGCTTTTGACACGTATGAAAAGCTGGATCCGAAAATTCGAAGTCGATTTGACCATAAAATAGTGTTGTTTGAAAAACAAGAAAATAGTAAAGCTTGCAAAAGCATAGTTTATATAAAAAATAAAGAGCATCCCAATCTAAATTACAACATCGATGAACTACAATTTCAACATACTTTATTTTTAGAAAAGAGAGAAACTAAGTACCACTTAATTGTGGGGAGTACCCTAGAATTGTTATTTGTTAGTTTTTTGGAAAGCATTAAAAGGCAAGCTAAGAAAAGATCTGCTGGAATGCCCTTGATAAATTGTTACAAAAGAAAATCATTTAAGGCTGATGAAAGCATATTATTTTTAAACACTTCGGTAGCTTTCAAAGATATCGAAAAGGAAATGAATGATGCCGCGGTAAGGTATGGCAAGCAATTCAATAAGACATGGTTGATGGGTCAAGAGCTAGATAAGATAAATGGATTGTTCCAGCAAATTTTAGCAAGTGAACAAAGTAAAATTTTAAGTAAACCTAAATTAATTTATTCTTGAACAGAGACTTTTTATTTAATGAAATCATTCGTCGTAATGAGACGAAACTTAGAAAAAAAATAGCGGCTACTTTTTTTAGCAAAGTAAATCTTGATGATGTTTATCAGGACGTTTGCATCCATATTCTTGGAAAAATACGCAACGAAAATGATGAAAACTTAAGTAAATGGGAGGCTGAAGCTTGGTTAATGACGGTAACCAATAATTTTTGCATCGATAAACTAAGAAGTTTAAAGTCGCAGAAACAAGGTAAAAAAAATATTTTAGTCCTTTTAGATGACTTTTCTGAAGTAGATCGAAAGTCGTTTGCCGCCAAACAATCGCATTTTAACGCATTGGATCCCTCTTTGTCGAAAAAGGAAATCGACATTAATAAATTAATGAAATTTTTAAATGAGCGAGATCAAACGCTCATCGTTTTACGCTTTTTTCGTAATTATTCAATTCGTGCTATTGATCTTGAGCTTGGTCTCAATAATAGCGCTGTTTATATCGAAAGAGCAGTTGAGAAATTAAGAAAGGTCTTAAACGTGGATAGGCATCTTGATTTTTTTGATCAGTTTTTCTCCACTGATTTTGATGACATCTAAAAAAGTTTTTTTAAACTTCTTTGTTATGTCCCTAAGTAAATATCGTATATACAAGTCTAAACCTCATAACATACATGCGTAAACCTGCGTCTAAAAATTCTCCGAAACAACTAAAATTGGCTGAGGCCCTAAATACTATTTATAAAGCTGCCAAACATACGGGGCTTCCAGAAACGCTGTTTGTTGATCTCAAAGATGAACTGAAAGTCGTGTGTGATTTTGTTCAATGCGAAGAAAAAGACGCCCTCGTTTTTAGCGTTGTATGCTCCATGAACTTATTTGGCGAAAACGTGGATTCAAACGACCTTCTTCGTTATTTTGAAGTGACTCCTTTTGAACTTATAAATTATTCCAAATCATTAACAACCTTGAACGAACGTAGTATATTCGTCAAACGCAAAAATAGAAGACGAAACGACGACTTTCTAAGAAAGCACAACTACATCGTCAATCCTAAAATTTTAAATGCAATAATTGCCGAGGAATCGTTTCCTCATGATATCAAAATAAAGGCAATCGATTTAGTAGAGGCGCTAGAGTTAATGAATGAGGTTTGTCAAGATTGCATTTCTGAGCACATTGATTCCGAGGAGTTTCTTGATGAAATGGCTCGGCTAATTGATGAAAACAGCGCATTTTCTTTTATTGCGGCACTAAAAAAAATGGATCTTGATCTCATCGATCAAACTATTTTTCTTTACATTGTTTGGAAGAGCATCAATGGCGCAATCAATGTCGATATGGATGAACCAATCGGTGCATTCTTTAAACGATCGGGAGCACGTGTACAATATATGCAAGGCATCTATAAGGGATCAAATAAATTGATGAATCAAGATTTAATTGAATATTCAGGTGGTCGTTTTTTTAATGACATCGATTTTTTATTGACCGACCATTCCATTCAATTACTCAACGACCATGGCGTAATTGTCAATCGACGAAAATCAAATAAAGGAACCATTAAACCGGAGGATATTGCCGAAAAGATACTTGTGTACGAGTCTGAAGAGGACCAACAAATCAAAGATTTAGGCAGAATGCTCGATACGAACTACTACGAATCGTTGATGGCGCGTTTAAAGAGTAAAGCACTTCCTGAAAATTTTAACATCCTGTTATTTGGCGCTCCTGGTACCGGTAAAACGGAGAGCGTCTTTCAATTAGCCAAAGCAACAGGTAGAGAGATTATGAAGGTGGAAATCAGTCAGTCAAAATCAATGTGGTTTGGTGAAAGCGAAAAATTAGTCAAGAAAATATTCAGGGATTATATAGAACTCCACAAGTCGCTAGATCTCGCTCCAATTTTGCTTTTTAATGAGGCAGATGCAATCCTTTCATCTCGAAAAACAAACAGTCAGAGTAGTGTTTCTCAAACGGAGAATGCCATTCAGAATATTTTGTTGGAAGAATTAGAAAATTTCAAAGGTATCTTCATTGCTACCACAAACCTTGCTGAGAACCTAGACAAAGCATTTGACCGAAGGTTTTTGTTTAAGATTAAATTTAATAATCCAGGTCTTGCATCAAGAGCTGCTATTTGGAAACTCAAAATGCCTTCGTTGACCGATAAGGACACAAAAGTACTTGCTGAGACGCATTCGCTCTCAGGTGGTCAAATCGACAACATTATTCGCAAGGCTGAAATACAATCGCTGTTGAACGACGAAATACCAAATATCGAGCAGCTTTTGAAATTTTGTAATCAAGAAATCATCTTGCAAAGTGGAATAAAAAGTATTGGCTTCGGTAAGTCGTAGGGGATAGTTGTAGGATAACTTTTTGGCATTTAGATGAGAAGTGACCATGATTGTAACCAAAACCTAGAAGTATACTTATGAACGAGTACAAAAAAGTATAATTATTTAGTTTTCACAACAATAAATAATTTAAACTTATTCTTATGATCGTTACACTTAAGATTTTCGTTATTTTTCTTTTGTTTATTGCCTATTTCGCCACTTCCTTATTTGGTATAGCATTTATGGCAGGGTGCATTATTGGTGATCTTATCAGCGATAGGATGTTTGCGCCAAAATAAGTTTTTGCTCAGTGTTTTTAAGCAATTTAGAGTGGAATAGGGCCAGGGGTCTCACCCAAATCGTTCTAAATAAAAAAAAAAACCAACTTTCGTTGAGGATTTAATTCGTGGACGAAAGACCTGAACAATCGATCCTAAAAGATGATTTGAAAGAAGTTACAGAATGGGAGTGAAAAAGTAATTCCTAGAAAAGAGTGAGAATGAGAATAAAATTGAGAGTAAAGTAAAACAAAACGAGAATGACGCTCTCGTTCTCATTCTCGTTTTGTTTTGTGGGAGTTGAGGGGTTTATTTCGACTCAGCAAAAGCCTCGCTCGATACAGGCTTCTCACCCAAATCGTTCTAAATAAAAAATCCCCAACTTTCGTTGAGGATTTCTGTTGTGGGAGTTGAGGGGTTCGAACCCCCGACCCTCTGCTTGTAAGGCAGATGCTCTGAACCAGCTGAGCTAAACTCCCAAATTTGGTTTGCAAATATACACTTATTTTTTAAAAGGAGTGAAAAACTACTCGTTATTTTTTAGCTCTTCAATTTTATTTAGCACATCATCTAGTCCTTCCTTAAATTTTTCGAAGTCTTCTTTGTACAGAAAAATTTTATGCTTTTGAAAATTATCATTTCCATCTTCCCCAAAAACCTTTTTACTTTCTGTTAGGGTAATGTATAAATCATTTCCTTTTGTGGCTTTAATATCAAAGAAATAGGTGCGCTTTCCAGCTCTAACAACCTTTGAATAAACCTCATTTTGATCATTATTCATGTTTTCATCAATTATATTAGTCAAAATTGAGATTTTTTTTTTAATTTTCAAACTTATTCATGTATCTTTTTACTATAAAATGTAAGTTGATTTTTTGAAACTTAATTAATTTATGCAGCAAAAAAATAAATCAAAAAGGAATTATTTTCAATTAGCTTGCTACTTTTTTGCACTGCTATTTTTTTCGTCCTGTTCAACGAAAAAAGGTCAGGCTGAACCAAAATTTGACCTTGATGACATTCATAAAAAAGGGAAATTAACTGTTCTAATGGACAATAGCGCATTGTCTTATTTTGAATATAAGGGCAAGAATCTTGGATTCGAATATGAAATTCTCGATTCGTTTGCAAGGTCGCTTGGTTTAAAACTTGAAGTGAAAATAATTCAAAATAGAGAATCATTTCTTCGTTCCTTAAACAATGGAGAAGGAGATTTAATTGCTTGTAGTCAAGCGATTACTTTGCCTGCTTTAAATGACATGGATTTTTCATTGCCATATTATACTACGCATCAGGTTTTAGTGCAAGCCAAATCAGTTGATAGTTTGTTGGTTAAAGATGCATCTGATTTAGGAGGGAAAAATGTTCATGTCGTAAAGGGCTCAGCATTTGATGATCGTCTAAAAAACCTATCAGACGAAATAGGTGTTGTTATAAATCGACGTTACACAGAATCGGATGTAAATGCAGAAGATCTTATCGAAATGGTAGCTAGTAAAAAAATCAACTATTGCTTAGCGAATGAAAACTTAGCACGAATAAGTAATGATTTACATGATAATATACATACTAAAACTATAGTTTCTACAAATCAAAAAATTGCTTTTGGCTTGAGAAAAAACAATCCTCAGTTAAAAGCTAAGCTTAATGCTTTTCTTAGCAATTATTGTAGTTCTAGTCAATTTAATGAATTAAAAAAAAGGTATTTTGATTATATGGTTCAGAATCCTGTTATTGAAACAGTCCCTTTAAAAAAAGGTCGTATTTCACCTTATGATGAATTATTCAAATCGGCAGCAAGTAAATTTGGATGGGATTGGAAAATTATCGCTGCAATCTCCAGCAAGGAATCCAATTTTAATCCGAATGCGCGCGGACTAGGTGGTGCATTTGGCCTAATGCAATTCATGCCTAATACAGGTGCACACTATGGTGTTTATCCAAACTCAACACCAGAAGTACAAATTAATGGCGCCATGGTCATGATAAATAAAGTTTATAATTCTTGGTCTAGTATTCCTGATACAGAACAGCGAATGAAATTCACCTTAGCATCTTATAATGCTGGTAAAGGTCATATTGATGATGCTCAGCGTTTGGCTGTAAAAAATGGTTTGAATCCTCTAATTTGGGACGGAAATGTTCAAGTCATGGTTAAAAACCTAGCAGTCCCTGCTTTTTATCGTGATCCTGTTGTTCGTTGTGGTGCTTATAGAGGCCCTGCATCCAACTATGCAACAGCTGTTTATCAAAAATATCTATCTTGGAAATAAGCGGAGTGGAACCAGTTTTAATTATTATTCAGGGTCCAACAGCTTCCGGTAAAACTTCCTTAGCTATTGAATTAGCACTGTATTTTGACACGCAGATTATTTCAGCAGATGCTCGACAATTTTATTGCGAAATGTCAATTGGTACTGCAAAGCCATCTGAGATTGAATTGTCACAAGTGAAACATCATTTTATTAATTCTCATTCCATTCAGCAGAATTTTACAGCTTCCAATTTTGCTCAAGAAGCTACACTGCTTTTGAATCGCTTGTTTGAAACGAAAAAGGTAGTTGTTCTTGTTGGTGGTTCGAACATGTTTATTGATGCCTTAATTGATGGCTTAGATGATATTCCGAGTGATTTATCGCTGAAAAAAGAACTGAATTCAATCTTAGAGAAAAATGGTATAGCTATTTTTTTAGAAGAGTTAAAAGAAAAGGATCCCGAAACATTTAAAACAATCGATAAAAATAATCCACATAGAATCCTTCGAGCAATTGAAGCAATACGTCTCTCGGGTCAAAAGTTTAGTGAATTAAAAAGTGGAAATAAACAGCAAAATAAGTTTAATACTTTTCGCTTTGCACTGCAATGGGAACGATCAGTTTTATACGATAGAATTAATCAACGAGTTGATTTAATGATGGATCAAGGATTGTTAGCAGAAGTTAAATCACTTCTGCCACAGCGATCGCTTAATGCATTAAAAACGGTCGGTTACACGGAGTTAATAAATTATCTTGATGGTAAAATCAACTTAGATTTCGCGCTAGATCAAATTAAGCAACACACTCGAAATTATGCAAAGCGACAATTAACATGGTTGAATAGATATGATGACTTAGTTTGGATTGACCCAAATTCAAGCATAAGTCCAAAAGATCAGATTACAGCTATGCTAAATAATGCTAATCATGAAAGCATAAGTTAATTTTTCCTTTTGTTATATTTGTACCGATAAAAATAATAGTTAATTAAAATTGGTTAAATTTTTGTTAAAAAGTTCACTAAAGGCAAAAATCTTCGTCAATTCGATTGGTTTAACTAACAAAAAATAAAAAAAATGAAAAAAACAGTATTGTTTCTCTTTTTAATTCTTTCCATAAACGCCTTAAATGCTCAAAAAATAAGATTTAAGGTAAGTGGCGAAAAGGATACCCTAGTCAATTTAATTAAATACTTCGGTAAAGGCCTTTATTACGCCGATACAGCCGCAATGAAGAATGGGGTAGTAACTTTCGACGGTTCGAAACAAAAGCCGGGAATCCTAGGTTTACTTCTGTCTGGCCAGCGTTATTTTGAATTCGTTTACGATAATGAAGACATAGACATGGAAACTACCGGTCCTGAATTTGTTAAAAATATGAAGGTTAACAAATCGGAGGAAAACAAGGTGTTTATTCCATATGTAGATTACATAACTACTAAAAAAACCGAAGCAGGAAAATTGGGTGAGGAACGTTCCAAATTCACGGATAAAGACCCTCAATTCAAAACGCTAGGCAATCAAATTGATGCCATCAATAAGGACGTGGAAGAATATCAAGCTAAATTAATGAATCTTCATAAAGATAAGTTGGTGTCAAAGATTGTTAAAATGTCAACTGAAGTTACTATTCCTGAAGCTCCTGTGGACGCTAAAGGAAATATAATTGATTCCTCTTTTCGATTCAACTACTACCGAAAGCACTATTGGGACAATGTAGATTTGTTGGACGAACGTTTGGTTAATAATCCAGTTTTTCACAACAAACTTGAATACTATTTCTCGAAGAATATGATGATTCAGCATTGGGATACGGTATTAGTTAATGCATTTGAATTTTGTGATCGTTTAAATCCTAAATCAAGGACCTTTGAATATGTTGTGGGATGGATTACCTCTACCTATGGCAAAAGTCAAATTATGGGAATGGATAAGGTGTATTATATGATGCTTGAACGCTATTATTGCAGCAAAGATGTTAATGGGAAATCACCTGCTTATTGGGTGCCTGAAGATAAATTTAAAGATTTGTGCGACAACATTAATAATAAACTCAATATCGTTTTGGGTGTTCGACCGCCAAATTTGATTTTAAAAGATACAACTGATGCAAAATGGGTGGATTTATATGCTGTTGATGCGGAATATACCATTCTTTATTTCTGGGATCCTGAATGCGGCCATTGTAAAAAAGTCACTCCAAAATTAGAAAAGTTCTATCAAGAGAAATTGAAAGCGAGAAACGTTCAGATTTATTCAGTAGGAAAGGCAATAGGGAAAGATTTTGAAGCATGGAAGAAATTTATCCGTGAAAATAAATTGACTTTTATCAATGTAGCAGTTACAGACAAACTTTACGAAATAGCGAAGGCTAATCCCGAATCGTTGGTACCTATGTATCCTGGAGAAAAAGGAAAGCCAACCACTTTGGAGTCCTTGAATTACCAAACTGCCTACGATATATTTTCTACTCCTAAAGTTTTCATCTTAGATAAAGACAAGAAAATCATTGCCAAAAGCCTATCTCTATCTCAAATGGAAGATTTATTAGATCGTCTACAAGGACAAAAGGATGCGCCAAAACTATTCCCTCCAGACGCTGAAGAAGATGCTCAAATGCAGAAAAAAGAATAATGATGGTAGACGAAATCAAGCGATTAAAAGAGGTTGTAGATGCATGTAACACTGTTTTAATCCTTGCGCATAAATCGCCAGATGGTGATGCTGTAGGAAGTGCTGCAGCGTGGTTTCATTTTTTAAAAAATTACGGCAAAAATCCAACGATCGTTTTTCCCGATCGACCATCTTCTAACTTACTATCATTTCTCGACAATACTGATTACCTTATTTTTGATCTTGACGCGCTTAAAGTAAACACTTTATCTGCTCAATGTGATACGCTATTTTGCTTGGATTTTAATTCACCGAGTAGAGTAGGTACAGAAGCTCAAATAATTATCGATGGGTTTAAAGGCCAATCTGCCATGATTGATCACCATCCAAACCCAACTAATTTTTGTGACGTTCAAATTTCTAGACCAGAAATTTGCTCAACAGCGCAATTGCTTTATCATTGCATCGAAGAAATGGGCATGTTAACGCTGCTTAATACAAAAGTAGCAGAAGGCATCTATCTTGGGATTATGACTGACACCGGTTCTTTCCGCTATCCCTCTGTCGACGCAAATACACACTACATTCTTGGTAAATTGATTCAAGATGGATTGGAGCATTTTAAAATACATGAAGCTATTTTTGATGTGAATACCATTGATAAATTACAATTGAGGGGATTTGCTATTACTGAAAAATTAGTGCTTATTCCTAATTTCCCAATCGGATACATTTCATTAACGCTTAGCGAATTAGATCGATTTAATTATCAAAAAGGGGATATAGAAGGATTGGTGAATGTTGTATTATCCATTGAAGGCATCTCTGTTGCTGCTATCTTTATGGAGTCTAGAGATGGTGTAAAAATTTCATTTCGTTCAAAAGGGAAATATCATGTCAATGAGTTTTCTGCTAATCATTTTGGTGGTGGTGGTCATAAATATGCCGCTGGAGGTTTTAGTAACGATTCGCTTGATGTAACCATTGACCGTTTCAAAACGTTCTTAGTCGAAATAATCGAATGAAGAATTTCCTGATCTTTATTTTAGTTACAAGGTGTCTTTTTTCATGCAGTGAAAAAGAAAAAAAGACAAATAAAACAACCGATTGGAGCAAGCAACACTCGATATCTTATAATCAAGAAATAAACGAACGAGAAGCTATACAAATAGCGCTTTTCTTGGATCATCATCAAGAATATAAAATGACCGAAACTGAAACAGGATTGAGGTACATGATTTATAAAGATTCAATCGGGAATATTACACCTAAAAATGGGCAGCATGTTTTTATTTCCTTAACCATTAAATTACTTGATGGAACAGAATGTTATAGTACGAAAGGGGATGATTTTGAGGAATTTAGTATTGATAAATCAGATGAGGAGTCAGGACTTAATGAAGCTGTTAAGCTCTTGTCTGTTGGCGATAAAGCGAAATTGATTTTACCAAGTCATTTAGCCCATGGATTACTGGGTGATTTAGACAAGATACCACCTCAATCAATATTACTAATTGATGTTCAACTAATCAAGATTAAATAATGATAAAATTCATCCTATTTATATCCATATTCATAACGCTTTGCGCGTGTAAAAACGAAGCTAAAAAAAAGCCTGTAAAAAAAGATCCTGTTGTTAAAACAAATTCCTTGGATTCAATAAACAAAACGCCTGAGGCTACTTTGATAAATTTCGAAAAAAATAAAATAAAGAATGAGGTAAAGTATAATAATGGATTGATAATAAAGTGGTTAGAAAATGGTAAAGGTGCTAAACTTAAGAGTGGTGAAGTGGTATTGATTGAATATCGCTTAGCGCTCCCTGATGGAAAAATAATTGATGGAAATCAACGTGTTGACTTACCTTTTATTCCCTTTATGATAGGATTTAATATGCAAACATTGGGCTGGGATTTGGCATTAACTGAATTAAAAGTTGGGGATTTTGTCAAAGTAGAAATTCCAGCTTACCTAGCAAGAGGCTCAAAAGGAATTCCTGGAATTATTCCTCCAAACTCATCGAATTGGTTGTACCTAAAGATAGTAGCGCGAGTATCGCCTGAATATGACCTTAATGGAATAAAAACGTGGACTTTTGCACAAGGGGTAGAGACAGAAGTAATACCGGGACGAAAAAATGAAATAGAATACAACGCACTTGTTTCAACCGTTTCGAATCCTAGTGTGCTGAATACTTATAGAGCAAAATTCCCTTTGAAATACGTTGCTGGACAGATGAATGTAGTTCCAGGCTTGCGAAAGGTATTAAGTAATGTGAAAAAAGGTCAGAAAATGTACGTTCTTTTAGAGGCAAACCAAGCCTATGGATCTAGAGGTTACGTGGATCTTATAAAGCCAAATGAGTCTGTATTCTTTAATATTACCGTCAAAGACATTAGGCCAATTTAATTTAGAATGATTATCTTTGAATCGCTAAATTGAAACATCTTGCGATTAATCCTGTTTTCTTTTCTTATTTATCTTCAATCCTTTTCCTCAATATATGCCCAAAAAGCTATTGACACTGTCGTTACGCCCTTGGGTAGGTTAGTGATTTTTGAGAACCGCACCTGGAGTTTATTGAACGAATCAAGTTTTAAAGGAATACTAAATGAGCGCATACATTCCATTGTAAGTAAAAATATCCCTGTAATTAGTCAAGTTTGGAATAATGAAGTGTGTTACACGGGGAAAAACAATGATCTTTCTAAATTAAAAGATACTATTTGGCTTTGCTTGAATGAAGAGGAAAGCAATGATTTTAGCATTCCTGTAAAAGGTGTTGTGACATCTCATTATGGTTATCGAAGTGGACGCTATCATAATGGCATTGATTTAGCCTTAAAAATAGGAGATACTGTTTATGCAGCATTCTCAGGTAAAATAAGGTATGCGAAATATAATGATGGAGGATTTGGGAATTTGGTAATTATTCGTCACAATAATGGTTTAGAGACCTTTTATGCTCATTTAAGCAAGCATTTAGTTGTTCCAAATCAAGACATAAAGTTTGGAGAACCTATCGGTTTAGGAGGGAATACGGGCCGATCTTTTGGTCCTCATTTGCATTTTGAAGTCCGTTTTTATGATGGCTCAATAAATCCAGAAGAAATTATTGATTTTACTTCCAAAAAATTGAAGAAAGAGAATCTATTTGTTCACAAAGGTCTCTTTGTGCCCGGAGCAAAGCCAAGCGAATTTTATGAGGATAATAGCCCAAATAATCCTAGTGATGACGTTATTCCATCAGAAACTCCAGTTACGCCTGTTGTGAAGGTAAAAACAGAACAAAAGAAATATTACACCATAAAATCAGGTGATACCTTAACGAAAATAGCCGCGAAATATAAAACAACTGTTTCCAAATTATGTCAACTAAATGGTCTGAAGCCTTCTAGTAAAATTCAAGTTGGAAAAAGTATTAGAATTAAATAAATGAAATCATACCTAAGAATTATTTTTTATCTGTCTGTAGGAACACTGTTTACTGCATGTTCTAATTATAATTCAATAATCAAAGGAGATGATTATGAGGCTAAATTTGACGCTGCAAACGATTATTTTGAATCGAAAAAATACGATCGGTGCATAGTGCTGTACGAGCAAGTATATCAACATTCACCAAAGACTGATCAAGGAGAGGCATCTTATTTTCGATTAGCGAGAAGTTATTATCTGATGGATGATTACTACATGGCAGCATATTATTTTAGTGCCTACATTCAGCGATTCCCATACAGCGTTAAAAATGAAGAAGCCTTGTTTTTATCTGCGCTTTGTAGTGTAAATAATTCGCCAAATTGGACATTAGATCAAACCGAGACATTACTAGCCATAAATAATGTACAAGAGTTTGTAGATCAATATCCTCAATCTACTTTAATTGATTCATGTAATCATATCATTGATAAACTCCGACTAAAACTAGAATTAAAAGATTATCACAAAGTCAAACTTTATTCAAAAACAGAAAATTGTAAGGCAGCTGTAACCTCGGCTGACATTTTTATCGATGCATATCCAAGATCGGAATATAGGGAGGAAATGAAATATATTGCGATTGTAAATAATCTAGAATTAGCGAATAAAAGTATTGAAAGTAAAAAAGATGATAGAATTGAACAAACTATAGAAAGATATCGTAACTTTGCAGTCGAATTTCCAAAGTCCGTTTACTTAAAGGAACTGGATCTCTTGTACGAAAGTATTAAAAGTGAATAATAACTATTGATTTAAAATATAAGACCATGAGCTATCGAAATACCATTGCAGAAAAATCAACAATAACTCGTGATACCATCTTATTGGAAGAAAAGACAGGTAATATTTATCAATCTCTTGTGGCTGTATCCAAAAGATCAAATCAAATTAGCACAGAGATTAAGGAAGAGTTAACTCAAAAACTTCAAGAATTTGCTACCACAAATGATAACCTTGAGGAAGTGTTCGAAAATAGGGAGCAAATTGAGATTTCAAAGCATTATGAAAAAATGCCGAAGGCCGTTGCTATTGCAACTCAGGAATTACTTGACGATAAAATATACATGAGGATTCCTGAAGAGGAAATCTAACATGCGAATTATCGTAGGAATTAGTGGTGGTATAGCTGCATATAAAATTCCATTTTTAATACGACATCTTAAGAAAATAGGGGCAGAAGTTAAATGCATCATGACGCCCTCATCCATCGATTTTATAAGTCCGCTTGTACTATCCGCTTTATCAAATGAACCTGTTGGCATTGAATTTTGGAATAAAGAAACAGGGGAGTGGAACAATCACGTACATTATGGTGAATGGGCAGATTTATTAGTAATTGCGCCTGCTACGGCTAATACAATTTCTAAATTAGCTAACGGCGCATGCGATAATTTACTGCTAGCAACTTACTTATCCATGAGAAGTAAAACGCTAGTTGTGCCTGCGATGGATTTAGATATGTATAAACATCCAACGGTTCTGAGAAATCTAGAACAACTATCCAAAGATGGCGTCCATATTCTACCAGCTGAATCGGGCGAATTAGCCAGTGGACTTGTAGGGGAAGGAAGAATGGCCGAACCTGAAACAATCGTTGGGCTTATTCAAACTATTTTAGCGATTGAGCCAGTTTTATTGAATAAAACAGTGCTTATTACTGCAGGCCCTACTCATGAAGCCATTGACCCTGTTCGTTTTATCGGAAATAATTCAAGTGGAAAAATGGGTTTCGCTTTGGCTCATAGGGCACTTCAACTCGGTGCAAAGGTTATATTGATAAGTGGTCCAACTTCTTGTCACTTACAACATGATGCGTTACAGCTTATTCACGTTACAACGGCTGTTGAAATGTTTAATGCGGTTCAAATACATTGGAAGGATTGCCAAATTGGAATATTTTCCGCTGCTGTTGCCGATTTTAGACCATTAAAAATGGAAAATACTAAAATTAAAAAATCAGGTGATTCATTAAACATAGAATTAGTTACGAATCCAGATATTGTAGAATGGGCGTCAACTAACAAAGAGGAGAAACAGATCACCGTTGGATTTGCCTTAGAAACAAATAACGAAAAAGAAAATGCGTTACTTAAACTGTCGCGAAAAAAAATGGATGTGATTATTTTAAATTCCTTGAATGAAAAAGGTGCAGGTTTTGAAACGGATACCAACAAAATTAGTATCTTCGATTCCAAAGGTCGGCATCAAGAATTTTCCTTGAAACAAAAATCTGAGGTGGCAAGAGATATATTTAAATACATTAACGATTATAATCAATGAAACAGTTTCTATTTTTCCTAATACTATTTTTTAGCGCTTCTGTTGAAGCACAAGAGCTAAATTGCCAGGTAAGTATCATTAGCGATGCGAAATTGGAAATTAATAGCACAGAACAAGATGCATTAACACAATTGAAACAAATTGTGGCAGATATCATGAACAATACACAATGGACAAAGGATAATTTTAAGATTGAAGAACGAATTAATTGCAATATACAACTGCAAATAAATAATATTCCAAGTCCTGGAGTATTTTCAGGCTCTATTCAAATTCAATCTACTCGTCCCGCTTTTAATACAAATTATAATTCCTTAATCATTAATTATCAAGATGATGATGTATCTTTTGCCTTTTCTAGAAACTCAATGATCATCTATGCTCCAAATCAATTCAGGGATAATTTATCTTCAATTTTAGCCTTTTATGCCTATTTTATAATCGGAATGGATTATGATTCATTTTCATTAAAGGGCGGCACACCATATTTTGTTGAGGCGCAACAGATTGTTACAAATGCCCAAAATTCTGGTGGCATGGGATGGAAGTCAAATGAGCAAGGAAAACGAAATCGTTATTGGCTTGTCGATAACATCTTGCAAGGGGCTTATGAGCCATTAAGAGAATGCAATTATAATTATCATCGAAATGGAATTGATCTCTTAGATGAAGATAAACTTAAAGGTAGAAAAGCTATGTATGATGCTCTTTTTCGCTTAACTCCGGTAGCTCAGGCAAGACCGAACTCCCTCAATGTTTTGTCTTTTTTAAATGCAAAGTCCACTGAGATAAAGAATATTTTATTTGATGCTGAACTCAAAGAAAAAAATGAATTCGTTAATCTCTTGAAAAGACTTGATCCCGCAAATACTTCTAAGTACCAAGAAATTCTCAATTAAATGCTAAAGTTACTTCGCATCGACAATTTTGTCTTGATCGATCGGGTAGAATTAGTGCTCGATAAAGGCTTTACAGTTATCACAGGGGAAACTGGCTCAGGAAAATCAATCTTATTGGCAGCAATTAATCTATTGTTGGGTGAAAGGGCTGATTTTTCAGTCATCGGAAAAAAAAGCACTAAATCATTTGTTGAAGCAAGTTTCAATATGGAAGACCGATTTATTGATTTTTTTACAGCAAATGACCTTGATCAACAACAAGATATTCTTATCAGACGTGAAATTGTTAAGGATGGTAAATCTAGGGCTTTTATTAATGATACACCTGTGCAGCTTGCTAAATTAAAGGAGTTAACGTCTTTGTTATTATCCGTTAATTCGCAATTCAACACTTTTGATTTACGGTCATCGTCCTACCAAATGGAGTTGTATGACGATATGGCGAATACAACTATTATGCGGATGAAATTTACGCATGATTTCTTAGCGTGGAAAGCCAATTGTCAAGTAATCCGGAAACTAGAAGAAAAGCGAAATCTTGAAAATTCTCAAAAGGATTACACGCAATTTCTATTAGATGAATTGAGCCAACTTGACTTAAAAAATACTGATTATTCTATTTATGAATCTGCCCTAAGTCGAATTGAAAATGCTGATTCTATTAGAGAGGTAGCACTTCAAATGACACATTTATCGGAAGATAATGGTCCGTATTCTACCTTGTCTACGCTCTTATCCAAAATTGAAAAAATTAGTCTTTCAGATGCTAAAATGACGCAATTTGCAGCGCAACTAAAGGCAGTGTTGATTGAGTTAAAAGAAATGATGAATGAGGCTGGAGAATTAGTGAATGACATAGAAATAGATCCTGAAGCCCATAGATTGATGCTTGCAAAAATTGATGAGTTTAATCGACAATTAAATAAACATCGATTTACACACCAAAGTCAATTAGTAGAGTTGGAAAATCAATTAAAAGACACAACACATGAAAGTGAACAATTAGATTCTGAGCTTGAGTTATTACGCACTGAAAATGAAAGCGTTCATAAGAAGTTAGTTGGGCTTTCACAGCTTTTGCACGAAAATCGGATTAAAGCAGCAAGCGGAATTGAAAACGCTATCAAAGATTGCTTGCAAGAGCTAAAATTATCGGATACAGAAATTAATTTTCAACTGAGCGTAAGCGAGCTAAAAGAAAATGGAGCGTCAGACTTAAGTATTCTTTTTAGCGCAAATAAAGGCATGGTAATGACACCCATTGAAAAGGCTGCGAGTGGGGGAGAAATGTCACGGGTTATGTTGGCGCTTCAGAAAATTATCTCGGATAAAAGGAAATTGCCTACGGTTTTATTCGATGAGATTGATACAGGGGTTTCTGGTGAAGTTGCTCAAAAAATTGGATTGCTGTTGAGGGCTATGGGAGAAAATATGCAATTAATTGCTATTTCTCACCTTCCACAGGTTGCTGCAAAAGCTAACAATCATTTTAAAGTCGAAAAAGACAGCGATGGTATTGCTACTAAAACTTATGTCAAACGATTAGAAAATGAGGAAGTAGCGATTGAAATAGCGCGCTTAATGAGTGGGGAAGTAATTACGTCTGAAGCGATTCTAACCGCTAAAAACCTAATGAATTAAATGGAGTCACAGCGATTTTTTATTCCATTTAAACCCTCGGAATCCCAACTAAAGATTGACTTTAACGATAACATATTCTTAATTGGCTCTTGTTTCTCAACGGAAATTCACTCCCATTTTATTCAATCTGGATTTCGTGCATCTAAGCATCTTTTTGGTATCGCTTATAATCCTGAATCTATTGCTAATCAAATAATTAAGTCAATTGATTTAAACAAAGAAAACAATATTTTCATTGATAAGCAAAATTATTATGATTGGGAAAGCTCTAATGTTATATCTGGTTCTTCAGAAGAAGATCTTAGCGATAAACTAATGGCTACACGACACGAAATGCGAAATCAACTAATGGCTGCATCGTGTTTATTCATAACCTTTGGCAGTGCATACGCTTACCGCTTAAATGAAAATAAGCTGATTGTAGCCAATTGTCACAAACAAGCTGCTCATTTATTTACAAAGGAATTATTGTCTCTGCAGGAGATGCAATCACTTTGGCAGCAAGCTATCAAAAAAATAAAAGACCTAAACCCTAGTATTCATATCTGTTTTACGGTTAGTCCGGTTCGTCATGTTCGTGATGGGATTATCGAAAACAATAGGAGCAAGGCAAGGTTATTTGAATTGGTTTCTTCCCTAGAAAAATTGGAGAAAGTCGTATATTTTCCATCCTATGAGATTATGATTGATGAGCTTCGTGATTATCGCTTTTATAAATTAGATCGGATTCATCCAAGCGACGAAGCTATAGCATACATTTGGGAACGGTTCGGCGAAGTATATTTTTCAAAAGCAACAATAGAAATGATTGGGAAGATACAATCTGTTAGAAAGGCAGAAAATCATCAGATTAAGGAAGTTAAAAGTGCGGAAAGCCTTCATCATATTGAAGAAACGAATCGCCGAAAGAGGGAACTTTCTGTTTTAGAACCTAAAATTAATTGGGAATAGGCTGCTTTACATTCCATTCTTCTAGAAACTGTCGAACGAAATCCACCATAACTTGATGACGTGATTCGGCTATTTCCTTTGCCGTATTCGTTTCCATTCGGTCTTTGAGTAAGAATAACTTTTCGTAAAAGTGATTGATCGTGTGCCCTTCATTCTTTAGGTATTCTTCTTTACTTTGATGCAATACGTGAGGGATTTCAGGCGAAAAAAGTGGCCTGTTTTTACTTCCGCCGTAGGCAAAGGCTCTAGCAATTCCTATGGCACCAATCGCATCTAATCGATCCGCATCACGCACAATCGATAATTCAATCCTTCCTTTGATATCAGGAACAAATGCTCCTTTATATGAAATTTGAGAAACGATTTTAGAAACATCTTCAGCGAGTTGAGGTTCTGACCCAAGCGACAATAAAAGCGATTTTGTTTCAGTAGCTCCTTTTTCGTAATCGCCACCATTATACTTATGATCAGAAATATCGTGTAATAATGCGGCCAACTCAATGATTTCTAAAGTACCTCCTTCTTTTTCGTGTAGCATCTTAGCTGTGTTCCAAACACGCTCAATATGATGCCAATCATGACTTCCCTCCATGTTGGTAAAAAGTGACTTAACATGATTTTTAACCTGGTCAACGAGCGTTTCCAATCGCTTATTGTTTAATGAATTTGACGGTAGAACTAGCGTTGGCAGAATTAACACGAGCGTAATAAAAACCAACAGGTAGTTGGCTGATATCAATAGTTAATTGATCTGTTTGAAAAAGCACACCGCCTGAAGCATTGCAAATGACAATTTTTTCAATTGTATGAGCGCTAGAAATGGTAATCTTATCGTTGGATGGATTTGGATATACAGTTACGGCATTCGTTACATTTACATTAATACCCGTAACATCTTCTTTTCTTGCTTCAAAATCATCAAGGTATAATTTGAAACCATCATACGTTTTATTAACGAAAGCAATGTAGATGGATTGATTATTATAACCCTGCTCACTTAAATCAACTTCTCTAAAGGTCCATTCAAAATTTTCTTCAACAACAAACCCGATTGTATCGGTAAAACTAGTAATTAGATTATCCGTTGTAGAAAGTAAAACTAAGTAATCATCCGGAAAAGAAGGGTCATGCGAACGAGCCTCCCATGAAAAATAGTTCCCAAAGCCACCAAGCGTGATAGAAGGTGTGATTAACCAGCGACTTGCGGTATCTTGAGGTGAAAAGAATGAAGTTGATGCTGCAACTGTATCAATTGTGTTATTCGGATCAACTTTACTAATCCAAGCACTTGTAAATTCTGCCACTACAGGTGCAGGTATATTGCCATCATTATCAATTAGGGTAAAAGTACTAGGTATTCCGTTTTGAAAATTCTCAGAAAAGATAATCGTTTGAGAGAAGGATGAAAATGAGGCTAAAAATAATAAGCTAAGGTAAAAACTGCGCATAAAAATAATTTAAGTAAAATTACATTTAATCCACCAAATTAATGAGTATATCCTTGAATTCTTGGTGAAATTTATCAAACTCTACGATTCTATTTTTTAGAAAATCATAGATAATTGGCCATTCTTCTTCTTTGAGGTAATTTACATTATTAAGTTTCCAACTAATTCGGTCAATGACTAAGCCTTCTTTGGTTTGAAACCCACGCGACCAAATACTTGGGTAATTCATTTGCGCATTGATTAAACTCATCAATTCTTCCAGTTGTTCCCAAACGATATCACGAATTCCTTGATCACTAAACTGACTATCAAAATGTAAGGCTACGCCATCTTTTTCACAGACCATCCGCAGGTACATATGTTTAATGTCAGTAGGGTAGGTAAGCCAATTTATTCGTCGACCATTTGACGAATTAAAAGCTTTCATTTCATTTTTAAATCCATTCCAGAAACGAATGTTCCATTCTTTTTGAGCTTCCTTAGAAAGCATACAGCTTATTTGTTACCTTTTGCATAATCAGCTAAAAACTGCTGTAATCCTAGATCAGTTAATGGGTGATTTGCCAATGCTTTTATAGCGCTAAGTGGACCTGTCATGACATCGGCACCAATTTCGGCACAATTAATTATGTGCATAGGATGCCGAACCGATGCTGCAAGAATTTGAGTGTCGTAGGCATAGTTATCATAAATCAAACGTATTTGTGCGATTAATTCCAATCCGTTTGTCGAAACATCATCAAGCCTGCCAATAAAAGGAGAAACGTAGGTTGCACCGGCTTTAGCTGCCAATAATGCTTGTCCGGCTGAAAAAATCAAGGTGCAATTCGTTCTGATATCTTTTTCATAAAAATACTTAATGGCTTTAATTCCTTCAGGGATCATTGGAACCTTTACAACGATATTCGGATGAAGCGCTGCAAGGATTTCACCTTCTTTTACCATTCCTTTAAAATCAGTACTGATAACCTCCGCAGAAACTGGGCCATCAACGATGTTACAAATATCTATATAATGCTGTAAAATCTTCTTTTTTCCTGTAATACCTTCCTTCGCCATGAGAGATGGATTGGTTGTAACGCCATCTAAGACGCCTAAATCATTGGCTTCCTTGATATCATTTAAATTCGCGGTGTCTATAAAAAATCTCATAAATGCTTTGGTATTTAACGTTTTTTGTTTTTGAGTGCCTCCTGCTGTAGTTTTTGCATTTCTTCCAATTTCAATTGAAAGCGTGATTTTTTCTTTTCTTTAGGATTTGCAGTAAGTTTAGCCTTTCTAAGCTCCATTTTTTCTTTGAGCTTATCTTCATTCACGAAGAAGCGTTTGATAACTACCATAATTAAAATCGAAACAAGCGTTGAAATAAAGTAGTAATAACTTAATCCAGAAGAATAATTATTAAAAAAGAAAATCATCATAAAAGGAAAAATATACATGATCACTTTCATGTTCGGCATTCCTGGCTGAGTAGGTTGTTGTACATTACCGCTATTCATATATGTAAAGAGAAGGGTAGTAGCCGCCATTAGTAAAGTAAACAAGCTGACGTGATCTCCATAGAACCAAATATTCACCCCAAAATCCCAAATGGAATCATAAGATGAAAGATCTTCCGCCCACAAAAAAGGTTGTTGTCTCAATTCAAATGCAGCAGGGAAAAATCGAAAAACGGCCAACAGAATGGGCATTTGTATGAGCATAGGAATACAACCTGCTAAAGGACTAGCTCCTGATTCCTTATACAAAGTCATCATCTCCGTTTGTTTTTTCATGGCATCCTCTTTATTCGGAAATTTGGCATTTAAGGTATCGATTTCAGGTTTTAGAATCTTCATTTTTACGGAAGACACAAACATTTTCCACTGAATCGGCATTAGAATCAACTTAAGAATGATGGTAAGAATTAAAATAGCCCAGCCTATGGTTGATCCCATCGAAATGATGACATTAAAAATGGGTTGAACGGCATATAAGTTTATCCATCGAAATAAACCCCAACCAAAATTGAGGATGTCGGGATAATTTTTATTAGATGCACCGAGTATTTCATAATCATTTGGACCAAAGTACCAATTGAACTTTGCTTCTTGCTGCTGATTAAAAACCAAGGTGAGATTTGATGCAAAGTCTTTTAAATGAGAAAATTGCTTCATCTCGCTTTTATCATAAACAGCAACATTTACCGTACTATTATTTTTTGAGAATCCTTTTTCGGGGTGGAGAATGGAAGAGAAGTAACTTTGTTTGTATGCTATCCAGTTAAGGTCATCTTCGGCAGATTCATAATCAGCACTAGTTTCACTTAAATACGAAAAACCTTCATTCTTGTACTCATAACAAATTGTGGTAACTCTTTGTTGCTCGCTCGCTAAACGCTCTGTTTTCCTAAAGGCAGTTTTCCATTTTAACTGAATATTTTTAGAGGCTTGAGGCGAGAAACCTTTTAGGGATATCTTGTGTTTGATATTAAACCCATTTTTCGTTAAATCATAAGAGAATTGAATGGATTTTTTCTCATTGATTGGCAACTCAAAAATGATTGACTTTGCGTCTTTTTTTAGAACAGTACATTTGTATTTAGACGTAGAAATTGTTTTATCGCCTATATCAACAAGCAATTGATTGGAGGCATCTCCACCTTTAAAGAGACAAAGAGCATTATCTTTTTTGGCAACGTAATCTTTATACGAATGGAATTTTTTCAAATAAACGGCATGTACCTGCCCACCACGATCTGTTAAATCAATTCGCAATTGGTCATTTTCAATCGTGAATAATTTTTCTTCTGTTGAGGGGCTCAGGTATTTTTGTTCGGTAAGATTAAGCCCTACAGTTGGTTTCTTAATTTTATTTTTTTCTGCAGTTACTTTTTGCTTCTTTTCATCGACTTCTTTTTTCTTATCAGCTTGTTCAATTTTTTTATTTTCAGCATCTATTTCTGCTTGAGATGGCTGATTATAAACTGAAAACACGGTTAAAACTAAACCAAGTAAAAACAAACCTATTACTGTATTTCTATCCATTATTTATTTTTTATTAGTCAAACTTGCATTAATAAAAGCCACAAAGAGTGGGTGAGGAGTGGCGACGGTACTTTTGTATTCTGGGTGAAATTGAACACCCACAAACCAAGGATGAGATGGGATTTCAACCACTTCCACCAAATTGGTTTTTGGATTTTTACCGCTTGCTTTCATTCCAGCTTTTTCGAAATCCTCTAAATAAGCTGAGTTGAATTCGTAACGATGGCGATGTCTTTCTGAAATTTTATCAAGATTATAGGCCATTGCAACCTTTGATTTGGATTTTAGCTGACAACGATAAGCTCCTAAACGCATGGTTCCTCCCATGTTTGAAATTTCTTTTTGCTCTTGCATCATAGAAATTACTGGGTGAGGGGTCTCTTCTGAAATCTCAGTACTGTGTGCGTCTTCCAATCCCATTACGTTTCTTGCATATTCAATAACGGCGCATTGCATGCCTAAACAAATACCTAAAAATGGAATGTTTTCCTCTCTAGCAAATTGTACGGCCTCAATTTTTCCTGAAATACCGCGAGAGCCAAAGCCAGGCGCTACTAAAATACCATCTAAGTTGGCCAACTGTTTTTGCACATTAGTCTTGGTTATCTTCTCAGATTGAATCCAATGAACATTTACTTTTGCATCGTTAGCAACACCACCATGAATGAGGGCTTCAGAAATCGATTTGTAAGCATCTTTCAGTTCTACGTACTTTCCTACTAATCCTATTTCTACCGTCTTACTTGGGTTTTTAAGCTTAACTAAAAAGGCATTCCAATTCGCTAAATTTGGAACCGTTTTTTTAGGGAGACCTAACTTTTCTAGGACAACTGAATCCAACTCTTCTTTCTGCATTAAAATCGGAACGTCATAAATGGATTCCGCATCTCTTGCCTCAATAACAGCATTCATCGAAACATTACAAAACTTAGCAATCTTTCTTCGCAAGGTTAAGTCTAACTCATGTTCTGTGCGACAACAAAGAATATCGGGTTGTACCCCAAGTTCTAGTAATTGCTTAACAGAGTGTTGCGTTGGCTTTGTCTTTAACTCACCAGCTGCCGCTAAATAAGGAACGAGCGTTAAATGAATCACGATACAATCGTTTTCATATTCCCAAAGTAATTGGCGAACAGATTCTATGTATGGAAGCGACTCGATATCCCCAACTGTTCCTCCAATTTCGGTAATGATAATATCATAATCACCTGTTTTAGCAAGGAGTTGAATGCGTTGTTTTATTTCATCAGTGATGTGTGGAATAACCTGAACCGTTTTTCCTAAAAACTCGCCACGACGTTCTTTTTCTATCACAGATTGATAAATTCTTCCGGTGGTAATGTTATTGGCTTGTGAGGTTCGAACGTTCAGGAAACGCTCGTAGTGACCTAAATCTAAATCTGTTTCAGCGCCATCGTCTGTCACAAAACATTCGCCATGCTCATATGGATTTAAAGTTCCTGGATCGATATTGATGTATGGATCTAACTTTTGAATGGTCACAGAATACCCTCTGGATTGAAGAAGTTTTGCTAAAGAAGCTGAAATTATTCCTTTTCCTAGGGATGAAGTAACGCCCCCGGTTACAAAAATATACTTAGTTGAATTTGACATTTATTAAAAATTGTAACTACGGGAGTCAAAGATAATATAACCTTGGGAACTTTTAGCTAATATTTATTAACACATTACAATTAACTCTTTACTCATAACGGTGGTTTCGAGAGCCTCAACCACCGCAAGAGCCTCAACCACCATTATTTGTTTGGTGCCTGAGGTTCTCGAAAACACCTTTATCTGTTTGGTGCCTGAGGCTCTCGAAGGCACATTATAATTCATTTCAATCTTCATTTTTTTAAATCTCTATAAGCTATAGCTAATTCAGGTAGTTTTTCACTTTGCGAATTAATTAATGCTTCTTTTTTTTTTCTACTCCAACCTTGCACTTGTTTTTCTCTATAAAAAGCCTCGTCAATTCGTTGAAATTCCTCATAGTAAACTAATTTAACGGGTAATCTTTTTTTAGTGTGATTTGCTCCTTCTCCATTTTGATGTTGCAAAAGTCTTAAATCTAAATTATTTGTGCTCCCAGTGTAAAAGGTGCCATCCGAACATTCTAATATATACATCCATCCTCTCACAATAATTCCAAAATTGAGTTTATGTTAACGGTGCCTGAGTTTCTCGAAGGCACCAAAATATACAAATAATAGTATTGTAAAGAAGAATTTACTGATAAAAACTGACTAACCAAATGTAATGATTTTCATCAATATTTCATATACAATTAAAAAACCCCGATTTATTTTACAGATCCCCAAGTTTTGTAGTCAGAATTTTGTGTTGGACGGTTTTCTTCTGGCTCTGCAAGCGGTTCGCAAAGTAGGAGGGAGGAGTGACAATCTTTTGGTAGTGCTTGGTATAGCGCCGTACCTTCCGTTTTCCATGCAATCATTTCATCGCTAACGGTTTTAAGAATTCGTGAAGGATTACCAACCACTAGACTTCTTCTTGGAATTTCCATTTTAGAAGGAACAAAGCATAAAGCGCCAATTATAGATTCTTCGCCAACGACTACGTCATCCATCACAACAGCATTCATGCCTATTAAACAATTTTCGCCAAGTGTTGCACCATGTATCACAGCGCCATGACCAACATGCGCACCTTTGTTAAAGGTAACAGTTGTGCCGGGAAACATATGAACGGTGCAATTTTCCTGTATGTTACAGCCGTCGCCCACTAAAATTAATCCCCAGTCGCCTCGTAATACAGCGCCTGGACCTATGTAAACATTTTTTCCTATGATTACATTACCGATAACAGAAGCTTGAGGATGCACAAAACTACTGGGATCTACCACAGGAATAAAACCTTGAAATGAATAAATCGCCATCGTTATTTTTTTAAAGTATAAATAAATTTATTGCTAATTTTAAGGCAAAGATACAAACCATGAAAATAATCAGTTCAAAAAATAATTCTATCCTCAAAAAAGGGCTTGTTTTTGCATCAATCCTACTTTCTTTTTCTTGTTTTTCACAGCAAACAATCAATGGAAGTATCGTGCACGATGGCATCGTTCGCACGTATAAATTATATGTCCCTGCGATTTATAATGCAAATACGGCTGTTCCATTACTGTTTAATTTTCATGGATATACCAGTAATTCAAATGAACAAATGTTTTATGGGGATTTTAGAAATATTGCTGATACGGCTAACTTTCTTGTGGTGCATCCTCAAGGGACCTTAGACAATACAAATACTACTCATTTTAATGTCGGGTGGGGCGGTAGTTCTGTTGATGACGTAGGTTTTACAGAAGCTTTACTAGACTCTTTATCAGCTGCTTATTCGATTAACCAAAACAGGATTTATGCCGTTGGAATGTCAAATGGGGGATTTATGAGTTTTCGACTTGCCTGTGATTTAAGTGCGAAAATAGCAGCCGTAGGATCTGTTACAGGTTCCATGTTGCCTTCCACATTGGTGAATTGTAATTCCACACATCCTATGCCTGTTATTCAAATTCATGGAACAACTGACCAAACTGTTCCTTATAATGGCTCAGCCGGATGGACAGCATCCATTTCAAATGTTTTAGACCATTGGGCCACATTTAATAATTGCTCACCAGTTCCAACCATTGTTAATGTTCCTAATACCAATTTATCAGACGGAAGTACGGTGGAGAAATACACCTACGATAATGGTGATAATTGCAGCGAGGTAGTTCATTTCAAAGTGACCAATGGTCAACATACATGGCCTGGGAGTATTTTTAATTTAGCAGGGACCAACTACGATATCAATGCTTCAGTGGAGATTTGGAATTTTCTTTCTAAGTATGATATCTTTGGATTAATCTCTTGTAATCCAGCAAAAGTTGATGAGCAATTCGGCAGCGTAGATTTTCAAGTATTTCCAAATCCATCTAACAAATCTATACGAGTCGATATGAAAACCGCTGAATCATCTTTATATGAAATCTATTCTTTGTGCGGACAACTTTTGAAATCTGGATCCATTTCAAAGACTAGCAATGAAATCGATCTTTCTAATTTAGATCCGCAGGGATACCTTCTTAAAATAGGAGACCATTACCAACGCATTATAAAGTTGTAATAATTGCCTTAAGATAGGAGAGCCTTATTATTGCTTAGATATTCTATTTAACATAATATTAATTATAGTACAAAAGGATAATAGTTCTTTTCGTGAGCAATTCTATTATTGTTCTTAAATTTGCAGATGCCAGCATTAATCTGTGATAGTCAAACATTAAAGGAATTAGGATTCCCTACCATCATAACGTATTTAGAAAAACATGCCTTTGGACCAAGTGCCAAACAAAACATTCAAGAGCTACGACCAACGAATAATACAAGTGAACTTCTACAGAATCTTAAAGCTGTTCAAGAAATTGTTTCTCTGAAGCGCCTTAATATCATTTTTCCAGCTTTAGATTTTGAGGAACTTACCCAAGAAATCCAATTGCTAGGGATTACTGATGCTGTATTACCAGCCGAAAGTTTTTTTAGAATTGTAAATACATCCGTATTAATTAATGAAATTCTCCAATTCTTTGAATTAAATCCCAATAAATACCCGCTTATTAAGGCGATTTTTAGGGATTGTACATTAACGAAAGAACTGATTAACAGTATTAATAAGGTGCTTGATCGTCGTGGAATTGTCAAAGATGATGCGTCAAATGATTTGGCTATCATTCGTCAAAAAATGAAGTCTTTAAAAGCACAAATCAATCGAAATTTTGAGCGGGAACTTAGAAAATGGCGCAAAGAAAATATCCTGGGGGAAACCTTTGAAACGTTTATTAATGAACGCCGGGTACTCACCGTCCAATCTACATATAAAAGAAAAGTAGCTGGAAGGTTTTTAGGATCTAGTAAAACGGGAAGCTTAAGTTATGTTGAACCGCTCGCTAATGTCGCGCTGAATCAAGAACTTGATTGGCTTATTGATGATGAAATTAAAGAAATTCGCAAAATTTTACAGCAACTTACCAGGGAAATCAGTTATCATTTACCCTTGATTAATGCTTATCATACGGCACTTTGCACCTATGATTTTACGCATGCAAAAGCAAAGTTAGCCATTGAAATGAATGCTTGTTTGCCCATCATTGAGAAAACTCCTCAACTTAAATGGAACAGTGCCTTCCACCCTATTCTTCGGCAAAACAATCAGCTCCTTAATAAAAAGACGCTTCCCCAAGACATTGTATTAGACAAAAACGCAAGAATACTAGTTATTTCTGGTCCAAATGCTGGTGGAAAGAGCATTACGCTTAAAACTGTTGGTTTACTGCAGGTTATGCTGCAATCGGGCTTATTGATTCCTGTTGATTCAAATAGTAAAGCAAGTGTTTTTAATGAAATTTTATCTGATATTGGTGATAATCAATCTATTGATAATGAATTAAGTACGTATTCTTATCGATTAAAAAGAATTAACTATTTTTTGCAAATTGCTAGCAAAGAAAGTTTGTTTCTTTTAGATGAATTTGGCACAGGTTCCGATCCTGATTTAGGCGGCGCCATTGCGGAAGTATTTTTCGAATCGCTGTATGAAAAGGAATGCTTTAGTGTTATCACTACTCATTATACGAATATAAAAATTAAAGCAGGTCAGCTTGAAAAGACCATGAATGGTTGTATGTTGTTTGATGTATCGTCCTTAAAACCACTGTTTCAACTATCAATCGGTCAACCGGGAAGTTCTTTTACCTTTGAAATAGCAAAAATTGTAGGAATAAGTGAAAAGCTTATCAAAAAAGCCAAAGATTCCTTAGGTGATAATAAAATACGCTTTGATAAGTTGCTAAGCAGCTTGCAGAAAGATAAAAACGAAATTGAAAGACTCATTAGCACTAATCAACTAACGGAGAGAAAAGCTAAAGAAACAATTGCGTATTATGAATCGATGAATGAAAAATTGAATCAGCGACTGCAGAGCACAAATAGTTCAATTGAAGGTCAAACCAGGCAAATTAACCTTGGAAAGAAGCTACAGGTGTTTATCGAAAGATATAATCTTAAATCAAAGAAAAAAGGTGTCAATGACGAATTAATAGAAGATATTAAGCGAATGATTATCATCGAAAAGTCGAAGCAAAACTTGAAGTTAAGTTCACAGGCTCAAACAATAAATAAAAATAAGCCATTGAGCGCCAAACAACTCGAAGCATTAAAAGTACTAGAGAATATTAAAGTTGGATCCAAGGTTAGCATTCTTTCTACGAATCAAGTTGGCATAGTAGAACGAATCAAAGGTGATGAAGTACACTTGGAAATTGGCAATATCCGAATGAAGGTTCAAAAATCAAAATTATTGCTTCTTGATTAATTCCAATTAATTTTAACCAAAAAAGCGCGTGAAATGGAATTGAAAGAAACAGTTTGCTACCTAAATAGTAATGATGGCTCCGGTATTTTAGCGTTTGGCGAAAAGCAACGACTCCGTATCGACTCTCAGGAGGCATTAGAACAATTGCAGGCATTCATTACTGAAAATTCAAACGAATACATCTTTGGATACTTGAGTTATGATCTGAAAAATGAAATTGAAAATTTATCCTCTTCTAATTCAGACCAACTAAATTTCCCGTGTTTGTTTTTTTGGGTTCCCACCCATGTGATTAAATTAGACAACGAAAATTTTTATTTTCTTCAAGGAGAAAAAAATGAGGCAAGTTTTAATTTCATTAGTTATTTCATGGAAGAAGAAACGGACCGTAATTTTCATCAATTTAAGTACGATTTCAAACCACGTACATCCAAGGATAAATATTTAGAAACGCTACTCAATATAAAAGATTCAATTCAGCGTGGCGATATTTATGAGGTAAACTACTGCCAGGAATTTTATTGCGAGAATGTAGAGATTAAGTATCCTCTTGATGTTTATTTCAAACTTAATGAGTTAACGAAAGCACCATTTTCAAGCTTTTTACATTTTGATGAGTATTCAATGTTTTGTGGAAGCCCAGAACGATACATTGAAAAAAAAGACGGTCGTCTTCGATCGCAACCCATAAAAGGTACTGCACCCAGAAGTAACGACCCAGAAACAGATCTGCAATTAAAAGAATCATTGCAGCAGAATGAAAAAGAACGAGCGGAAAATATAATGATAGTGGATTTAGTGCGGAATGATTTATCAAAAATAGCGCAGGCGAAAAGTGTTAAGGTTGATGAATTATGCCAAGTTTACTCGTTTGAAAATGTGCATCAAATGATTTCTACTATTTCTTGTATTCCTAAAGAAGATGCCAGTTTTACAGATATTATTCGCGCTACATTTCCTATGGGTTCCATGACAGGTGCACCAAAATTAAAAGCCATGGAGATTATTGAACAATCGGAAGACTTTAAGCGCGGATTATATTCAGGTAGTATGGGCTATATTTCTCCCAATGGTGATTTTGATTTTAATGTTGTGATTCGTAGTTTATTGTTTAATGAACTAACTAAGTACCTTTCTTGTGCCGTTGGTGGAGCAATTACGATTCAATCTATTCCTGAAGACGAATACCAAGAATGTTTAACAAAAGTCAAAAGAATTTTAGACGGCTTACATGCATAAGTTAGAGGATTTAGTTCATCAAGCGACCGCAAAATATTCTGATAGGCGCTACTTATTAGCAGTTAGTGGCGGTCTGGATTCAATGGTACTATTATCCATCTTTCATGCACTAAAATTATCCTTTGAGGTTGCTCATGTTAATTATCAGTTGCGAGGTTTAGAAAGCGAAAATGATCAGAAACTAGTTGAAACTTTCTGTTCAAAAAATTCCATCAGAATTCACGTTTGCCGAACTGATTTAAAAGAGATCTTAAACGATAATAAAGGTAATTTACAGCAACACGCGCGAAGAATCAGGTATGATTTCTTTCAGAAATTCATCGACGATAAGACTGTAGATTATGTTGTTACCGCACATCATCAAGACGATCAAGTGGAAACGTTTTGGTTAATGTTAAGTCGTAGCGCAGGAATTTCTGGATTGTCTGGTATGGACGAAGTATCAAATTGTATTTTTCGTCCGCTGCTAACTATTTCTAAGATGGAATTAAAAAACTATGCAATAGAACATGGAATTGAATGGCGTGAAGATCAGAGCAATCAAAAAAACGATTATCAACGAAATCTTTGGCGCAATAAGCTCCTCCCCTATTTAACGAAGGAAATTCCGAGTATAAATACATCCGTTTTAACACTAATGGCTTGTTTTAAAGAGGATAAAGCGGTGCAGGATAAAACAGTCAGTAGTTACATTGAACAGATTCAATATACATGTTTTATTAATTTCAATAATTATGACCAGTTATCTATTTATCAGCTAATTAAGATTTTTAATTATTTTAATATTCCGGTTTTAAAAATCGCTGAATTAAGCAAAATACGACAAGCACAAAAAGGAAAAATCGTTTCAATAGATTCCAATAAAAGTCCTTTTTCTAGTATCGTTAAGGAATTTGATTCATTTTATTTTACAAAAAAAGAAAATAGCTTGACTATGCCGATGCTGCTTATTGAGCGTGTTGACTTAATACCTACTGCATTTACAAAACAGGAGGTGTTTTTAGATGCTCAAAAAATTGAAGGAGAATTGAGATTACGTCCTTGGATCAAAGGTGATCGGATAAATCTAGTAGGTTTAAAAGGAAGTAAATTAGTCAGTGACATCCTTACGGATGCTAAGGTTCCGAATTTTAGTAGGGATAAGCAATGGGTGTTGGTTGATGATAAACACATAATTGCCTGCTGGGGTCATGCTATTGGTAGAGATTGTCTCGCAGACTCAACAACGAATGAAATCATATCGGTTCGAACGGCCTAAGAATAAATAAAATGCAGATTATATCTTTGTTGATTGGTCTTAATTATACCACAAGACTATTACATAACCCCAAGGGGGTTAACTGTTTTTAACGCTGGATGTAATCCAGCGAAAAATAACATGAAATAGTTCCCTTTTTGGCATGTATTTTTAGTTAAAATCATGACAAAAAGATTTTAGTGATAAGAAAGCAAGCGGTCAGATATATTTATTTATAATCGCTTAAATTCCAAAAACAATAAATTAGTATTATTTTAGCCACCTAATATTAAATCCTTATTGTTATGACACATTTGAAGAAAATACTAATTACACTATCTCTTTTCATTGGTTTTTTTGTTCATGCTGATGAAGGCATGTGGTTCCTCATGTTCATTGAGCGTTTAAATCAGCGCGACATGGAGAAAATGGGCTTGCAGTTAACAGCCGATGAAATTTACAGTATAAATCATTCCAGTTTAAAAGATGCGATTGTTCAATTTAATGGTGGCTGTACAGCAGAATTGATTTCCAAAGATGGATTAATTCTCACCAATCACCATTGTGGTTTTGGTGCAATTGCTGAATTATCAACGCCTGAAAATGATTACCTAACCAATGGTTGGTGGGCTCCTACTCGTCAAGATGAAATGAAGCCAAAATCGTTATTTGTTCGATTTTTTGTTCGAATGGATGATGTGTCATCGCGCATCCTTGGAAAAGTAAATGACAGCATGACGGAAGCTGAACGCGAAAAAATGATTAAAGATGAAATTGCTTTAATTGAAAAAGAAAATAGTGAAAATGGAAAATACACTGTGAATGTTCGATCGTTTTTTCAAGGGAACGAATATTACTATTTTGTGTATCAAGATTATAAAGATGTTCGATTAGTAGGCACACCGCCAAACAATATCGGTAAATTCGGTGGCGATACGGATAACTGGGAATGGCCAAGACATACCGGTGATTTTTCTATGTTTCGTGTGTACGCCGATACCGAAGGTAATCCGGCAGAATATTCCTTAGAAAATGTCCCATTACAGCCAAAACATCATTTACCCGTAAACATTAAAGGCGTTCAAGAAAACGACTTCGCTATGATTTTGGGTTACCCTGGCCGAACAAATCGATGGTTACCTGCAAGTGGAATTGATCAAAACGTAAAGTACGCTTACCCTGCTTGGGTTGAAGCATCAAAAACATCGATGGATGCTATGAAAGAATTCATGGATAAAGATGATGCTACTCGTCTTCAATACGCTTCAAAATATGCTGGAATTGCAAATTATTGGAAAAATAGAGCGGGAATGATTGATGCCCTAACAAAATTCAAAACCGCAGCTTTGAAAACCAAGAACGAGAAAGAATTTAATAAGTGGGCCAATAAGAAAGAAAACAAAGCTAAATACGGTAATGCAGTCGCAAACATCAATAAATTTTATGCTGCTACCAATGATAAATCTAGACATGATAATTACCTTCAACTAATTTTTAGAGGTTCTGAGTTTGCAAAAATATCACGAACGCTTGGTGCTCAAATTGAAGCATTTGCTAAAGTGGATGATGCTGGTAAAGAAGCAGCGATGGCTAGTTTAAAAACAGCAATTACTGAATTTTATGCTTCGATTAATCTTTCTGCTGAAAATGCGATATTTTCTAAAGGGCTAAGTTTATACTTGAATAAGGCAGATTATACGCTCGCTCCTGCTATCGTGTTGGCAGCTAAGTCGAATAAAAACGACATGAATGCATACATGAATTCATTGATGCAAAGTAGTGTTTTTGAATCAGAAAGTAAGTTGCTGAATTACATCGATAACATGGGCGACAAAAAAATATCTGATGATCCTTTGATGGCTTTATCCGCTAATTTGATTAATCATTTGAATACACGATCAGAAGAATTGGTGGCTTTACAAACTGAATACAATAGATCATTTCGCTTATTGGTTCAAGGAATGCGTGAATCAGGATTAGCAAGTATTCAATATCCAGATGCTAATAGCACCCTTCGTTTAAGCTACGGTAAAGTGAGCGCCTTACCTGCGGATAAACGAAATGATGCGAAAGTGAATTACTATACAACCTTACAAGGTGCTATTAATAAGTATAAGCCAAATGACGAGGAATTTGATTTGCCAAAGCGATTAATGGAATTGAATGCCACCAAAGATTTTGGAGAATACGCTGATAAAGATGGCCATATGCCTGTTAACTTCCTAACCAACAACGATATCACAGGTGGGAATTCAGGATCGCCTGTTCTAAATGGAAAAGGTGAATTAATCGGACTTGCTTTCGACGGAAATATTGAGGCAATGGCTGGTGACGTTATCTTTGATGACCTATTACAAAAGACAATTAATGTTGATATACGCTACGTACTATTTATTATCGATAAATACGCTGGCGCAAGACATATCGTTGATGAAATGACCATTATACGGTAAATCAGCCCGATTTTAAAAAAGTTTTATAGAAAATAATTAAGAAGCCGCAAATTGCGGTTTCTTAATTTAAGGCCTTTCCTAATAAATTTAAATGAAATAGAGCCTCCCCTACTTCTTTCTCTTTGATTTTAATATTCGTAATGGCATTTCCTATTCCTTCCAGTAATACGAAATAAATAGCGCCAGAATGATTCTTCTTGTCATTTTTCATCCGTTCAATTACGTCAGAAACATCTTCATCGGTCAGTTGAATCATAGGGAAATTACGTAAAATAACCTCCTCAATTTGATGAAATTCCTCACTGCTTATCTTTTTCTTCTTAAAAGATAGGAAAGCTTCTGCGCAGATGCCTAAAGCAACTGCATGGCCGTGAGGTATCGCTGTTGAACTTAGAAAATGAGATTCTAAGGCATGGCCAATGGTGTGACCAAAATTTAATTTCATCCGAACATTTGCTTCTTCTGGGTCGGCTTCCACTAAATCTAATTTTACGCGTATGGTGCGGAAAATCATTTCTTCATTTAACAATCCATCATCTGATTTGATTTTGATTAAATCATCCCAAAGTTTTTTGTCGGAAATGAGCCCATGCTTTAACATTTCTGCATAACCATTATAAATCTCTCGTTCGGGTAATGTTTTCAAAAAGGAAACATCAATGAAAATATGAGAAGGGTTTTTAAAAACACCCAATTGATTTTTGAATCCATTCAAGTCTACACCATTTTTCCCTCCAATACAAGCATCTACCATTCCTAACAAGCTAGTGGGTATGTTAATGAAATTCATTCCTCGCTTATATAGAGCGGCAATAAATCCTCCCATATCTGTAATGATTCCACCACCTAAATTGATAACCAGGTCCTTTCTAGAAAAATTATATTCGGTAAACGTTTCCCAAACTTGAAGACACACTTCGATCACTTTATTCTCTTCTCCACCTGGCAATAAAATAATTTCGGCATTAATTAAGTCTGGAAAGCTAGTAAGTAGGAACTCTAGGCAACAGTCGTGCGTATTTTCATCAACGATAATAATGATGTTTTCCTTGGAATAGTCCGATATCACCTTCGAAAAACTGGAAGTCAATAAGTCGCCAATCTGTATTTCAGTTGCTGTGGATTGAATAACTTTCATGCTTGAATTTTGAGTTCAAAAGTACACCTTAAAGCATAATATATTGCTGTAGATAAGTAATATTCTTTTGATGCTATGTTACTAAATTTATTCGTTTTAAAAATAAAATTTTTATTTAATACCTTGTTTTCCTTATATTTATATAAATTATTATCAATTAATCATGAAGAAAAATAGTTTATTGGTTTTTTTATTAATTTCTTTTTCGTCATTCTCACAACATCAATATTTTCTTGATTACAGGAAACTTGCAGACAGCTTATCGTCTGTTTATCAAATTCCAGCTTGTGTAATTTTAAGTGTCGCTTACATCGAGTCTGGCGGAGGAACAAGTAAAATCGCCAATAAATTACATAATCATTTTGGTATCAAAGGTAAAAATGACATCGCTATTTCGGGTTACAAGAGTTCGTATCGCTACTTCCCTACTATTGAAGACTCTTATATTGGCTTTTGTGATTTAGTCGCTTCGAAAAAATACTATGAAACTATGAAAGGTTCAGTAGACAATGAGAAATGGCTCAAAACTATTGCATCTCATGGCTATGCGGCAGATGCGAATTCATGGAGCGCTACTGTAAATAAACTTTTAATGAAAAATTGCACATCAAATTAGCCTTACTATTTACCTGATTTGAATTATTAGTTTTGATTTTACTATTATTGACTGGTCTTAATTATATTGCAAGACTATTACATAACCCCAGCGGGGTTAACTATTTTTAACACTGGATGTAATCCAGCGAAAAAATATGAAATAGTTCCCTTTTTGGCATGTATTTTTAGTTAAAATCATGACAAAATGATTTTATGGTAAGAAAGCAATCAGTGCAATACTTTTATTTTGTATCAAAGATAAGATAGAAATTATTCAGAAATTTGATTTTATTTAGTAGTCATTACTTGATTAATCGCTATGTTTGATATGAATTTTCAAAAAAAAAACTATTTTTGCACTCTAAATTAACCTCATGTTAGAAAATTTTACTCCAGATAGCATTAAACAAAAAATTAATTCAAGTAAAAAATCCAAACTTATAACCTACATTGTTGGAGGTTCTATTTTAGCAGTTTTGCTTTTTTTTACTTACCGTCAATTTATCTGGCAGCCAGGAAATGAGAAATCAAAAGACGGTTATTGGATTGCGCAAAACTACATAGCAAAAGACTCTACCGATAAAGCAATTGCTGTTCTTATTCCATTTGTTAAGAAAAATGACGGGAAAATAGGTGGGGAAATGGGGCAATACCTTTTAGCTACTCAATACATGAAAAAGGGTGAATTTAAAAAAGCATTAACTAATTTAGAAGGTGTTTCCATTAATGATACTTATATCTCTGTTTTATCTATTGGACTTCAAGGAGATTGCTATTCAGAGTTAAAGAAATATGAAGAAGCTTTAGAGTTATACATGGAAGCAGCCGACGCTGATGACAATGAATTTACCTCCCCAATGTATTTATTTAAAGCCGGTGGATGCGCAGATCAACTAGATAAATTTGATAAATCTTTAGAAATATATACCAGAATTAAAGATGATTACCCAACATTTGCTAATAGTAAAACAATCGATAAATACATTGCTCGAGCATCGAGTTACAAGGCAAAATAATGGCCACGAAAGGAACTAATTTATCTTCATATAACAAGGACTTTGTTCCTAATGGTGCCGGTTTTAAGATCGGCATTGTTGTTTCTACTTGGAACGAAAAGATTACCTCGAACTTATTCTTAGGAGCACATCAGACTCTGCTTGACAATGGGGTAAATGAACACGATATCACAATTGAATATGTGCCAGGTGCTTTTGAATTGCCACTTGCTTGTCAACTGATGTTGGAAACAAATAAATTTGATGGCGTCATTGCTATTGGTGTTGTAATTCAAGGCGAAACAAAGCATTTTGATTTTGTATGCGCCGGAACTACCCATGGATTAATGGATGTTATGCTAAAACACAGTAAACCAATTGCTTTTTGCGTACTTACGGATGAAAATGTACAGCAATCAATTGATCGATCTGGAGGCATTCATGGCAATAAAGGAATTGAATGCGCTGTTGCCTGCTTACATATGGTAGGTTTGAAAAAGAAATACTAAGTTTTGACCGATGACACTGATAAAATCGATTTCTGGAATTAGAGGTACTATTGGAGGAAAAGTAAATGATGGCCTCACTCCTATTGATGCTGTTAAATTTGCTGCCGCTTATGGCACGTGGATTATCCAACAATCAAGTAGTAAAAAAGTAAAAGTTGTCATCGGGCGAGATGCACGTATTTCAGGACCTATGATTTCGGATTTAGTAGTTTCTACGCTAATCGGTCTTGGTATCGATGTCATTAATCTTGGATTATCAACAACACCAACAGTTGAAATTGCTGTTCCACTCGAAAATGCGAACGGCGGGATAATTCTTACGGCTAGTCATAATCCAAAGCAATGGAACGCCTTAAAATTATTAAATAATAAAGGAGAATTTATCTCAGGTAAAGATGGAGAAGAAGTGCTTCATATAGCTGAAAATGAGTTATTTGATTTTTGTGATGTTGATAATATCGGTACCGTTATCCATGATAACTCTTACCTACAGAAACACATTGATGCCATTTTAGCATTAGCTCTTGTAAACATTCCAGCTATTAAGGAAGCAAATTTCAAAATTGTGGTCGATGCCGTTAATTCGAGCGGTGGTATATTTGTCCCAGCTTTGCTTAAGGCCTTAGGCGTTGAACAAGTTATAGAATTATATTGCGATCCTACGGGTGAATTCCCACATAATCCTGAACCGCTTCCTGCCCATCTCCTTGATCTTTCTAATAAGATTGTAGAAACAAAAGCTGATTTTGGTTTAACAGTTGATCCTGATGTTGATCGTCTTGCTTTTGTATGTGAGGACGGTTCGATGTTCGGGGAGGAATACACACTGGTTGCTGTAGCTGATTATGTAGTATCGAAAACGCCAGGTGCCACAGTGTCAAATTTATCATCTACTCGCGCCCTTCGCGATATTACCGAAGCAAAAGGCCAGCTCTATGCTGCAGCTGCTGTTGGTGAGGTAAATGTGGTTGCTAAAATGAAGGAAATAAAGGCCGTAATTGGCGGTGAAGGAAATGGAGGAGTAATCTATCCTGATCTTCACTATGGAAGAGATTCATTGGTTGGAATTGCCTTATTTCTATCGCATTTGGCAGAAGATAAAAAACCCTTAACTGATTTTAGGAATCAATTTCCAGCGTATTCTATTTCAAAGAATAAAATTGATTTATCCCCAACTACTGATGTGGATGCCATTCTACTTGCAATGGCTAATAAATATGCGCACGAAGAAGTAGATACAACAGATGGTGTGAAAATTTATATCGGGAAAGAATGGGTGCATCTTCGTAAAAGTAATACTGAACCTATTATTCGTATCTATGCTGAAAGCAAGGATTCATCACTTGCTGATCAACTGGCACTTCGTATTGTTTCTGAAATTCAGGCACTTACACATTAATTTCAAATTCTTTTGAACGTTTCTAGGATGAGCATGTAAGTGCATAAAAACTAATCCTATGAAAAAGATCCTTATTGCTTTTTGTCTAGTGTTATCTAGCAATTGCTTACATGCAACAGAAAAAGAAATCATCAAGTCTACACTGACTGATGTAACAGTATATGCGCAAGGCGCACAACTGCATCACAAAGCAAATTATTCGGTTAAAATTGGCGTTACCGAGATAATTATTGAAGGAATCAGTTCTTTAATTGACCCTAAAAGTATTCAGGTAAAAGGAATTGGCGACTTAGTAATTTTAGATACACGGTATTCTCTGTTTTATCCCCAGCCAAATTACACCAATAATGGTCTTGACCTGAAAACAAAGCGAGACATTCAATTATTAGAAGATTCCTTGCGACTATTAGGATATGACCTTCAAGATATTCAAGACGAAATGAATGTCTTAGTTGCTTCGAAACAGATTATCTCATCGAATGGAATGGTAAGGAGTATCGGTAAAGTAAATGACTCCATCAACTTGCTGAAACAGACGGTAGAATATTATGCGACAAAGATGACTGAATTAAATAAAAAACTATTGGCGCTTGAAAAAAGGAAGCAAGAGAAAATGACAAAAAAAACAGCCATGGATACTCGACTTAATGACTTAAGGAACTACCTAAACAACAATGGAATTATTGACAATAATATTGTTCCGATACCAAGGATTACCATTACCGTATCCGCAAAAGCAGCAGTTACTGGCAAGCTAAACTTTTCATACGTAGTTTCAAATGCCGGATGGACTCCCCTTTATGATTTAAGAAGCGATTCCAATACGGGGAAGATTAACTTAACCTATAAAGCTCAGGTATATCAAACAACTGGACTCGATTGGGAAAATGTTGGCCTAACCATTTCAACGAATAATCCAAATGTAAATAAAACCAAACCAACTTTAAATCCTTGGTATATTGATTATAATCTTTATAAATTAGAAAGCAAAAGAAAGGATAAAATGAATCAATTACAAGAAGTGCAAGTTACATCTCAAGCGCTTTTCAATAGAGGATATGCTTACGGTGAGGAACAGGATGATGATAAAAATATCATGGGAGCAGATGAATTCACAACTGTTGTTCACCGATTAATTTCTGCGGAATTTAAAATCGACCTGCCCTACTCCATCAAATCGAATAGCGACAGTCATATTGTCCTTATAAAAACGGCTGAGTTGGATACTAAATTTAAATATTACGCTGTTCCAAAACTTGATGCATCCGTTTACCTCGTTGCTCAAATGACAAAGTTGGAAAATCTTCAACTCGTTCCTGGACAGGCAAATATTTTCTTTGACGGTTCATATATTGGAGAAACCTATATTGATCCGACAAACATGGATGATACCTTGAATTTATCTCTTGGAAAAGACCCTAGCATCATTGTAAAACGAACGCTTCTGAAAAAAGAATTAAAAGATAAAATCATAGGTGATAAAAGAGAAAGGACCTTCGCCTACTCTATTGAAATAAGTAATCAGAAATCGAGTGCAATCGACATTGTGGTGCAAGATCAATTGCCTATTACTCAAAATGGAGAAATCACCATTGAATCAGAAAATTTTGCCAAAGGCAGATTTGACGATCGAACTGGATTACTCGAATGGTCATTTACGTTAAAACCAAAAGAAAAGAAAGTAATTGATTATGATTTCAAAGTAAAACATCCAAAGGATAAAAATTTAGAAATCTAAAAAATAATTCAATTGACTAAGAAAAGGCTATCAATTCATTTGGTAGCCTTTTCTTTTTTATCTTTGCTCGAGCGTGAACATTGTTACGCTTAATTGGTTAAGGCCTTAGTATGAAAAAATTTGATGTACCTTCTTTTTATCGTTCGCCTATCATTAGTCGCGTAAAAGCTAAGCGTAAAATACAAGATCCGAGGAAACAAGATTTTTCGCCATCCGTTCTTCATTTTAACAAGGTTTCATTTCATTTGGCGCGTCATTTTGGATTTTGCTACGGTGTAGAAAATGCCATTGAAATTGCTTATAAAGCCGTAAAAGAGAATCCCGAGAAACGAATTTACTTGCTTAGCCAGATGATCCACAATCCTGCTGTTAATGATGATTTAACGAAACTCGGCATTGCTTTTTTACAAGATACGGATGGGAATCAATTAATAAGCTTTGAGTCCTTGAAGCCCGAAGACATCGTTATTATTCCTGCCTTCGGAACAACCCTTGAAATAGTAAAGAAACTTAATGACCTTAGTATTAATATTCAACAATATAATACAACTTGTCCATTTGTAGAGAAAGTATGGAATCGCTCTGGTAAATTAGGCGATCTAGGTCATACAGTAATCATACATGGAAAAGCAAGTCATGAAGAAACGAGGGCCACTTTTTCACAAAGCGCCAATAAAGCTCCAACCTTGATTATTAAAGACATGGAGGAAGCAGTTTATTTAGGAAAAATAATATCTGGAGACATAGAACAAGCCAACTTCTATTCTTTTTTTGAAGGAAAATACACATCCGATTTTAATCCTGAGCTAGATTTAAGGAGAATTGGTGTGGTTAACCAAACCACCATGCTTGCCTCCGAAACAGAGTCAATTACTGCCTATCTTCGTTCAGTAATGATTGAAAAATTTGGCGAGAAAAATATTAAAAATCACATGGCAGATACGAGAGATACGCTTTGTTATGCAACCAATGACAATCAAACCTCTACACTTGCATTAATGGATCATGAATATGATTTAGCCATTGTAATTGGAGGCTACAATAGCTCGAATACAACTCATCTGGTAGAAATATTGGAATCAAAATTCCCTACCTATTTTATCAAAGATGAAAGCGAAATCATTTCAAAAAATGAAATCCATAGTTTTAATATCCATCAAAAATTTGTGGAACAGCGCCCCTCATTTTTGCCCGGTTTACCGCATATAAACATTGCCATTACCTCTGGGGCTTCTTGCCCTGACTCCATTATGGATGAAGTAATTCAGCGAATTTTAACGCTGTGTGAAGAAGATAAATCAATTGAAGAAGTACTTTTAGCATTATAACATGAAAATATATACCAAGAAAGGTGATGGAGGACAAACAGGACTCATAGGAGGCACAAAAGTGCTTAAAAGTCATTTGCGCATTGAAGCCTATGGCACCTTAGATGAATTGAACGCGCAAATTGGATTATTGAGAGATCAATCCATTAATGAAGTTTACATTGAACAATTATTAATCATTCAAGATCGATTGTTTACGATGGGGTCTTGCCTCGCCGCTGACCCAGAACATTCAACGATGAAACTACCTGAAATTAATGCACAAGATATCGTAGTGTTAGAAGATTGGATGGATCAAATGGAAGAAGTGTTGCCGGAAATGAAGCATTTTATTCTTCCCGGTGGTCACCCCATTGTTTCTATTTGTCACATTGCGCGTTGTGTGTGTAGAAGGGCTGAGCGAAATGTGGTTACTTTAGAGCAAAACTCAGTAGTAGACCCTCTGATTTTGGCATATATGAATCGCTTAAGTGATTACTTATTTGTCTTGGGTAGAAAACTGGGTCAAGACATTGGAATTGTTGAAGTTAAATGGATTCCAAAGCATTAACAATAGCTTAAAATAAAAATAAATAAAAAGTTTATTTTTGATTAATTGCATAATAAAAAATAAAGGTTACTTTTGCCGAAACATACAATTTTAATATCTGACATTATGTACTGGACACTTGAATTAGCCTCATATTTAGAAGATGCGCCATGGCCTGCATCAAAAGATGAATTAATTGATTTCGCGATACGTAATGGTTCGCCACTTGAAGTGGTAGAAAATCTTCAAGATTTAGAAGATGAGGGGGATATTTATGAAAACATTGAAGAGATTTGGCCAGACTACCCATCTCGAGAAGATTTCTTGTTTAACGAGGATGAATATTAAGAAGTAAGAAGCATATTGATAGAAAAGTGGGCAATGCTCACTTTTTTTTTGCCTAGAAATTAAATAGTTAATTGAATACGTGTAACATTACGTACCTTTGTGACTTAGTTCTTTGGGGTCGACATTGGATTTGACAGCGATAGCGGTAGTCAAGTGTCAGCATGCAGAGGGTTGCAAAGAACCTCTTAAATATCTTTTTGCGAACAATAGTTGACAATACGTCATACGCACTTGCTGCTTAATTAACTGATAGTTAGTTGGCTTTATCCGATCGAAGTTTAGTAGGTTGGACGAGTACTTCCGGTAGATTTCTGCCTGTTAGATTTACCAATCGGAAGTTCATCCCATCAGGCTAGCATTCGCGATGTTTCTAAGCGCTTGCGAAACTCTAGAAGCTAAGTTGTGAGTTTGGGTGTTCTTGTCCGTCTCACAATCGAAAATCAATCAAGAAATAAGCATGTAGAAAGCTGGAATATTCGTCGTTTGGACGAGGGTTCGAACCCCTCCGACTCCACGATTTAAATCCTCAACGAAAGTTGGGGATTTTTTATTTATAACGTTTTGGGTGAGAAGTCTCGTTAGACTATTCGGAGTTTATCTCAATTAAAATACGCTCTATCTTGAAAATTTGAATTTACTTAGCTTTTATTTTAACGATTTTATTATTTCGCAAAACTACCAATTCACTATTTTTTGATTTTTTGAATTCTAAAAGTTTTTCATATACTTTTTCAAGTCCTTTTAGAATATCATTTTTTTCCTTAATTTGAATTTCACTGGAAATGGTGATTTGATCTACAAAAGGATTATAGATTAAAGTCTATTAAAACTTAAAAATCACAACTTAACAATTTGTTTTTGAATAAAATAATCCAAACCTGAAACTTGAAGAGAATACACACCATGACGCAATTCACTTAAATCAACCTGATTCAAACCTTTTACTAATTTGCTTTGAAGGACAATTTCCCCTAAAACATTGTATACCTTAAAATCTGAGTTTTCCAAATAACCACATTGTATTGTTACATTGTCAACTACAGGATTAGGATATATTTTAATCGGGGAATCCAAAAAACTCAGGGCATATTCCTTCACTGTAAATTGATTGTAATTTGATACATTTAACTTAATCCAACCCAGGTGATTAACCCCTTCAATTTTCTTTCGAAACCCGATGTAATGGTCACCAGATATCCATGAATCCATGGAATGATAACTGATAAAACTGGGGTAATTACCATAGGCATAATAGGCTATGTTTGTTAGCGTCTGTTGATTGCATTGCCCCATCCAAACGGTGTCATTATATTCAAGTTCTTTTACTAGTGAAAATATTGCAGGATAATACACAATTTGACCTGAAAAAACAGATCCTATTGTATCTATAACATTGGTATCTATAGCAAAGTAACTGCTGTCTGATGAACTTAATGAAATTTCATTATTTCCTCCTAACCCCCCCATATAACATGAAGTGGTTAGCGTAAAATCAGTGACATTATTTTGATCAACATCGAGAGTATAGGATTTTGTGGCACACCCAAAAGGAGTATAGGAAGAAACTGCAGTGTCTACTATATCATAGACATTCATATAGATTAAGGAAGGGTTAATTTCTATCGACTCCGACTGGGAAAAGTTAAGGAATGATATAAATAAGAAGGCAGGCACGATTATTAATTTTATACGAACGGTATATGCATAATAATAAAAAGACATTATAATTAACTTGATTAGACTTATCAAAATATACATTTTTTCAGGGTAAATATAGTGATTTTACATTGAAAATTCCTGCGGTTAATTTTGTTTCTTGATGTCTCCAACTTCATTTCGAGGGTTCGAACTGAATGATTCAAAAGATCAAAATCTATTTAATAATCTTCACAGTTTCTTTACCTTTTGAATTGGTCACTTGAAGAAAATAAATGCCTTTAAGCAAATGATTTGTTTCTAAGTTGAATTCTTTACCGGAGATCTCATTTACGGATATTAGTGATCCATTCGCTTGAAAAAGTTCAATTTTTTGCATCTGAATTTCACTAGAAATGGTGATTTGATCTACAAAAGGATTAGGGTAAACGCGGACATTAGTAGTTTTTAATATTTGATCTTCAACTGCAGCTGATGAAGCAAATCTAGTGGGTTGCGATTCGTAACAATCATTTTGAATTCGAATCATATCGAAGTAAAGCGCCCCAGTATTGCTGATGGGTTGTTGACTTACCAAGAGCCCTGTTTGCAATGAAACACCATAAATTGCAATACCTGAACCAGAGCCACTAATAAAATAATAAATCATATTAAATGGGTCTATAGTCGAACTTCCATTCAAAGAAAAGGCCATGACACCAATGGGCTGCGTACTAATTTTTGTCACTGCACCAGTCATCGCATTTACTTTTCCAAGATGAACATTTGCTGAATCAAAAACTTGAGAGGTAATCATGGTTTGTGGATCATAAACTTGTGAGTAATAGTTGGTTCGAACCAAGCCATATAATGAAGTATCACTACAGTTATAAGTGAAATTGTCAAAGTATTGTCCACCGTTTGGAAAAGAAAGTGTTGGATTAGAAAATATTCCTCCGGTATACATATCTAATCCTACCAATTGCGCGCCATTTGAATAATAAAATACCATTTGATGTGGATCAATGGCACTTCCAGAATACGAAAATCCTTGTCCAATTGAGTTGGGTGAAATTTCGTTGATGGTTCCTGTATTCGCATCTATTGTTGCCAAATACATCGACCCAGTTACTACCCCTGTTTGTGGATTGGTAATATTTCTTCGTGATAAACCATACATTAAGGAATCAGATGTGTTGAATCTAAAAAGATCAAAATAGCCTGTTCCATTTGGATTATTAACCGTTGCCGTGTTTGTTATTTGCCCTGTTGTAAGATCAATTGATTTTAATCCAGTATCTCCAATAAAACAAAATTGATTGGAATAAGGATTTAATGCTGCACCTGTTAAATTAATGGAGGATGAAACTGAAGTTGGACTGACATTCGTCGCTATACCAGTTGTCGGGTTCATCGTGGCTACATAAACTGCAGCTGGATTCGGAGTGCGCGCAAGTCCATACATCGTATTGCCTAATTGTGAAAATGCCGATAATGATAGCATTAAAAAGAAGGTGAAAATAATAAATTTCATAACATGATATTTCTGTAAAAATAAGTAAATAATAAAATCTGATTATTTAAAAAGATAATTCCTTTTGAATTTAGGTATTGTGTTAATATGTCATAACTATTCTAATACTAATTTCTTAGAATAAATGTAATTTTCTGATGAGACTTGTATGTTATAAATTCCTTTTTCAAAGTTGTACAAATCTATCATTTGGTCTTTTTCAACTTCTTGATCATAAACTAAAGACCCAATTAAAGAATATATTTTGAGGCATGCTTTCTCTGAAAGATCTAAAGTGAATTTTCCATTCGTTGGATTGGGAAAAATATTAAATTTAAATTCATTATCATGATTCAATAAACCTAAATATCCATTGGTATTTATTGTGGTGTTTGTAATTATTGGTGGATTGAAATCAAAATAAATGTATGCCGTATTTTCTATTTCGGAATTTATGATCAAATCAGGTAATTCATCAATATTATAGGAGAAATATCCTTGGCTATATTCTATACTTAACATAGAAGGCGCTAAATTAATTCCGCTGAATCTGAAAGATATTTCTCTAGTAATTGGATCAACACTGTAGGAGACAGGATGACTTGAACCTACAAATCTAAACGTCGATAAATCTAAATTTGTTGATATAGTGTCTCTAACCACAATGTTTAAAGCGGGATAATTTCCATCATTTTGAAAACGAACTGTATATTGTAAATTTTCCTTCGCGTTAGGATTAATATATCTTGGTAAATTACAATTCTTATCGTTTGGATCATATGAATTCAAAA
>CANHOA010000023.1 GCA_947462255.1 Flavobacteriales bacterium
GAACCTATCTTTCCCCAATTTTCGTCTTCCGTGCAATGTGTAACTTTTGGCATCATTCCATATCCCGTGTGAACTTTCGTTACATCACAAAGCATAGGCGATTTGAATGCTCTTTGCAATGAGCAATTAAAGGTTGTCGTTATTTTTACTGTCGTTTCCATTATTTCTGTTTTATGTCTTTGTCGTGAACAATGTCGTTTCTTAGCCTGACCGCTAACGTTTTGCAGCTACCCGAAGGGCGGGACTTTTACCACAAAACTTGATTTGAAAAACTAATGTTTGATTAACCACAAAACTGTCTTTGGAACACGAAACCCCGCCTTTTGGGTAGGTGCTGTTAGCGGTTCGGGCTTATTCCCAATGTCATAATAGTATAAATTTATGGTCTGTCAAATTCATGTCTTGCCAACTTATGGTGTAATCATTTGTTAGTGTTATTGGAGGAAATTTCTGTTGTCTAGTTTCTTTTATTGCTTTTCTTGTTGCATTCCAATTAAGCACTGTGCCAGAAACAACTTGCCGGTTTTGGTGTATTGAAAATGGCTCATATTGAACATTTTGTCTGGGTTGTGTTTGATATAAAGAGTCATTAGAAATCAAAAGAACAAAACCACTATGTTCTAAATTAAATCTTTCTTTTAAAATCTCCAACCGTTTCACATCTTTCCAAAAACTATAACATCCTTCATTTTTAGCTTTTTGGTTTGCAAGTTGAACATTAGTTTGTGAACCAAATACATGATATGGAAATGTCTGACTTTTTGTTTTGAATTTTATTTCTATTGGAATGAAACAATTATTTTGTTGAACTACAATATCTATTGATATTCTTTTATCATTATGCCAAGGGTAATTTGGTAATAAATTGCAGTTTACATTGTATTCAATAAAAGTATTGTCGTACAATCCTGTTGCAATTAAATGCTGGGCGAGTAATAGCTTTATCTCTTCTTCACTATGGAAAAAAGATGTGCGGTTATTTAAGAATGTTAATATCTGATTACTTAATACGGCTCTCATAACATAAATTTATTCAATTGACCTTTTGGCAAGTGCTTTAATTGCTCTGAAATATGACTATTAAATCTAATTATCATAAAATTACAATTCAAACTCGGGTTCAAGATTCTGAATTAAACATACAGTATCAGTATCAACAACTTTTCGGAAGTTTTTATTTTGAATTAACCATTGTTCAATTACTTCCGTTGTGGGGTGATCATTTGATTGAAAAGTATATCTTGGAAAATAATTTTGATTTTCTCTTGCCCAAGGTCTAGGTTCTGTCACTATATAAGTGCCCGTACCTTTTTTGTAGTATATCATAAAATGTTTTGAAGCCATATTTACTTGTTTAATAATGACATTAATATGAAGAATATGATTGCTCCAATTGCAAAGTATGTTACAGCTTTGGGTACCACTTTTAACTTTAATCCTGGATCTAAATAGTTGTTATCTATTTTTTTTATTCGTTCGATAATTAAACTGCGTTTTCTTTCTACATCAAAACCTGATCTGGTAGCATTGTCAGATTTCTTGGCATTTTCAAAAGTTGCACTGCCCCAAGGGTTTTTAGGCGACCACCAATCAACAACCCCAAAATTCGATAATTCAAGAACAACGTCTTTAAGGATTTGAGCATCAGGATTTACCATGATGTCATAAGCAGCTTCTAGTGTTTCAATATAATCTTTAATTGCTGAAAGTTTTCTATTTGAAAAAACGCGAACTTCTGCTTTTCCAACTTTCTTAAGTTCATCTGCTGCTTGTATGCTTAGTTTAAATTTAGTAATAATGTATAAATTAGAACCTATTGCATCAGCAGTTTCCGCATAAGTTTCAGATTCTGGATCATTCTCTTTAGAAGCTTTTAAAAATGTTTTAATTTCTCGTGCATTTGTAGCAGATATTTTGTCTTCATTCATTAAACTTACACTTCTCCAAAAAGCACAAATAGCTTTGTTTTCCCATATTGAACCAATATTAGGATTAACTTCAAGAGCTTTGTTACAATAATCATAACCTTCATTAAAATTACCAGCCCTAATTGCTTTTGTAAGGATTTCTACATAATTATTTAATCTATCAAAATTATCTGATGAAAGATTTCCTTGTGTGACCGAAACACTTCTAGGTCTTAAGACCTTTATGTGTGTATTACAATATTCACATTGGATTTCATTTTTCCCTTCATATCCTGATAGAGAAGCACCGCAATTTGTGCAGTTGAGTGATGTTAATTCGAGTTTGCTCATATTTGATTGTTTAAATTGATTTACTAATTAATTGAGGTATTGTTGTTAATAATATTTGAATGCTAACAGAAATTATTAAGACAATTAGAAAAACATTATTCTCTAATTTATTTGGCAATAAAACTGCTAATATGAATGATATCAATGAAAAGATAGGTGCTATAAATGTTAATGCTACTTTATAGCCATCGCTAGCATTAGATTTGTATAATTTCATTTGTGACAGAAATGATAAAACAATCACTGAATCACTGATAACCAAATTTATAAATTTGTAATCTTTTAAAATGATACATGCGCAAGTGTTTATTATGAATGCAAGTAAAAAGATAATATTGATTATGTTTTTCATAAAATAGATATTAAGGATTAAAGGGAGGAGGAGTAAATAAATGTGTCATTTCCTTTTGATCGATTAGAGGCTCCCATGAAGCCATTCCTGCTTTCCAAACTAGAGTGTCTTTTGTCAACGTACCTGCAGAAAGCTTTTGAATTATTGTATTTAAATCAAATGGACCTTCTTGTTGATTGTTTACTATTGCATAAAATGAAATAGTTGGTGGTTGTGGCGGTATAGATGTATTTAAATTATTTGATACGTTTCCAATTTGGTTTCCAATGCCAGCACCTAAACCTAATCCTAAACCTGCACCCATTAAATTACCAGCTGCGCCACCTTCGTTTTTAGCAGCATTATCTAAAACATCAAAACTCCTATCCATTTGATAAATATCTCTACCTAATATTTTTATTTTAGCGGCAATGTCTTTCGCTTCTTTTAATTTTATTATGCTTGGATCGCTTTCAGGAATATTAACTGAGATGAAATAAAAATTTACAAGTTCGATTCCAAACTTTGAAAATTCTGAATTCAATTTATTTAATGCATGATTTGATAAATCATCAAGCAACGAATTAATCTCCAAAACTGAAACATTATCAGATATTAGTTTTGATGAAATTAGACTAGTGAGAGAAGACAAAACTTTTCCTTTAAAATATTCGTCAATTTTATCTGCGGTAAATATTTTCATATTTCCCACCAAAGTTTCAATAAATAGACGAGGCTCTGAAATTTTAAATCCATATTGTCCATATGCTCTAACAGGAACTATAACGCCATATTTAGGGTCTTCAAGTTGTATTGGTGTTGGTGTGCCCCATTTTAAATCAAGTTTGGTTATGAGGTTTACAAACCACACTTCTGCTTGAAATGGTGAATTACCACCAAATGGTAAATTGATTAATTTGTTTAGGAGCGGGATATTCTCCGTTTTGATTGTGTGGGTGCCACTTTCATATTGGTCAAAGATTTTTCCTCCTTTAACAAAAAAAGCAGTCTGACTTGTGTTCACTACTACTTGAGTTCCCATTCTTAAATCTTCGGATGGGTACTTAACAACAAATTCATTGTCGTTACTCTCAATTTTTACAATGTCTATTAATGCCATATTTTTCTTTAGAGTTCAAATTTATAAATTAATTTCTATGTCTGTACGTTTTAATAGCCTGACCGCTAACTTACTTATATACGCTACAAACCTTCTTCAATAAACTAAATCTTGTTGTATAAGCGCAGGTTTGTTGCGTATGTACGAATATACGCTTATTTCTTACAAATTATCAAAAGGCTTTTGATTTGTTGAATGCTTTTGTGCTAACATGTGAGGCGATCATTCCAAAATATCTGATACCTTGATTTCTCTTTACCCAATACTGCACGTTCGTATCATGAATGATAGATTCGCGACTACCGTCCTTAACTTTTGTTTCTGCTAGATAGTGCGTACATTTGCCTACGTTTTTTTTAAGCATGACAGATTTACTTTCTAAGTTAGAAGCCATTCATTACCGTTTTCTTGAAGTGGGTAATTTAATTACCGATCCCGCCATTATTTCGGATATGGAGCGCTATGTTAAATTGAATAAAGAATACCGTGATTTAGATCTCCTCAACATCATCTATAAACAATACAAAAATCTTCTAGAGAATATTCAAAGTTCTAGGGCCATGTTGGAAAGTGAAAAGGATCCTGAAATGCGCGAAATGGCAAAGATGGAAATTGATGAATTAGAGAAAAGTAAGCCTGTCCTCGAAGAAGAAATAAAATTGATGTTGATTCCTAAAGATCCGGAAGATGATAAAAATGCCATCATGGAATTACGCTCTGGAACGGGTGGGGATGAAGCCTGTATTTTTGTCGAGGATGTTTTTCGTATGTATACCATGTTTTTTAAAAATGTTGGTTGGCAATATGAGATAATTAACTCTTCTGAAGGTTCTGTCAAAGGCTTTAAAGAAATATCCTTGAGTATCACTGGTCAAGGACTTTATGGCATGTTGAAGTTCGAATCGGGTGTGCATCGGGTGCAACGTGTTCCCGAAACAGAATCGCAAGGACGTGTCCATACCTCGGCTATTACGGTAGCGATTTTACCTGAAGCGGAAGAAGTGGATTTTGAACTCGATATGAATGATGTGCGAAAAGATACCTTCCGTGCATCAGGTGCTGGTGGGCAACATATAAACAAGACAGAATCCGCTATCCGATTAACCCATATTCCAACAGGTGTGGTAGTAGAATGCCAAGATGGTCGGTCTCAACATAAGAATTTAGCCCAAGCAATTTCAGTGCTTCGCTCTCGTTTATACCAAGCTGAATTAGATCGTTTGCACAATGAACGTGCTGCTCATCGTAAAACATTGGTTTCTACTGGAGATCGTTCGGCAAAAATTAGAACCTATAATTATCCGCAAGGAAGAATTACTGATCACCGAATTAATAAAACTATGTATAATTTAGGGGTGTTTATGAACGGTGATATTCAAGAAATGATCGATTCCTTAAAAATGGCTGAAAATGCCGAAAAATTAAAAGGAAATAACATATGACACGGAGCGAATTGATAGCCCAAATTCATCTGAAACAATCCTTCTTGTGCGTGGGATTAGATCCCGATTTAACAAAAATACCCAAGCACTTATTACAGTTAGAAGATCCAATATTTGAATTCAATAAGGCCATTATTGATGCAACGAAGGAGTATTGCGTTGCTTATAAACCAAACACAGCCTTTTATGAAGCGTATGGTGTGGCAGGATGGCAAGCTCTTGAAAAAACAATTAATTACATTCCTAAAGATTGCTTCATTATTGCAGATGCGAAGCGTGGCGATATCGGAAATACTTCTTTGGCGTATGCCAAAGCATTTTTTGAAACTTTGCCATGCGATGCAATAACGGTTGCTCCCTATATGGGTGCGGATAGTGTATTGCCTTTCTATACGTACAAAGATGCTTGGGTAGTGCTTTTGGCGCTAACATCCAATATGGGTTCTGCAGATTTCCAAATGCTTGAAGTGAACGAACACAAGCTTTATGCTGAAGTGATTAAAAAAGCACTGAGCTGGGGAAATAATGAAAATACAATGTTTGTGGTTGGTGCTACGCAAGGGGAAGAAATCAAGGCCATTCGTAACTTAGCTCCCGATCATTTTTTCTTGGTGCCTGGTGTAGGTGCTCAAGGAGGTTCGCTTGAGGAAGTGTTTAATTTTGGTGCCAATAAAGATGTTGGACTTTTGGTGAATTCTTCCCGGGCAATTTTGTATGCTCAAGATGATATTAATTTTGCAGAAGGGGCAAAAAAAGAAGCGCTGAAGATAAAAACTGAAATGGCTTTGTATCTTCAGCGCTTACGCTGATCAAAAAATAAGTTATTTAGAAGCTAAATCGCTAGATTGTTCAACGTTAGTTTTACCATAAGCATCGCAACCGGCTTTGCGAGAAGCACCACAAGATGATAAAATAACTGTTACTACAGTTAAAAGAATTAATAAATTTACTTTCGTTTTCATAATAGTAAGTTTTGTTGTTTGTGTATCCTCTAACGGAGCTTAGTAGGGTAAAGTTACAATAAAAGATGAAAATTAAGACGAATTAAAAATTATTTTTTAAAATATGTTAATAAAAACAGTCCGTTCATGTTTCTTTAACTTTCTATTCATAGTATGTTTTTTATGTCCTGCTTTTCTGAATGCTCAAGTAAAAAAAATAATATTCGAAGCATCAAGCAATGAGCAATTGCCCCAAAAATTTAAAAAAACCTTAAAACTTTCAAAAGGAGCGAATACTCAAGCTTATTTAACGAGTGTAAGATTTAAGTTAATTAAGCAGGGCTATTTTTTGGCGAGTTTTGACAGTGTTTCGGAAAAGAATGATTCCGTTCGATCAACGCTTTACATTGGACCAAAATTTAAGCGAATAGCATTGGAGTTTAGCCCGGATGATTATTTGTTTTTGAGACGTTTGCGTTATGAGGGCTTATATCGTAATCGCGAAGAACTTAATTTATCTGCCATTCAATTAAGTGGTACGATGGAGGAGATCTTGGATTGCCTTACTCAAAACGGCTATCCTTTCGCGCAAATCTCCTTGGTCAACTGCGAACTAAATTCAACCGATTTAAAAGCCAAGCTAAAAATTGAATCGGGTCTTCAGTATACATGGAAATCCATTCAGGTTAAAGGAGATTCTACTTTTTCTGAGGCTTCTATTCAAAGTATTACAGGTATTCATATCGGAGATACGTATGATGAAGAGCAATGGAGAACCTTGGATCAAAAGCTTAAGCAAGTCATGCATATTCAAGTTATTAAAGCCTCCGAATTACTTTTTACGCCTGATGGTGTTGAGCTATTTTTATACCTTAAATCGGCTCGAATAAGTAGTTTTAATGGCGCAGTGGGTCTTCAGCCCAATCCAATCAGCCAAAAAATTGGCTTAACAGGGGAATTGCAATTAAAGTTGGTGAATACCCTAAGGCAAGCTGAACAAATTGATTTTTTTTGGAGAAGTATTCAGCCTGCAACGCAATCGTTGTTGGTAAAAATAAATTACCCGTATTTATTTAAAAGTTCATTTGGGACTGACTTTAAATTCAACTTGTACAAAAGAGACTCTACGTTTTTGGAGATGAAAGGTGCTATAGCGATTCAATATCAATTTAAAAATGGAAATTTTTTGAAAGGAATTTATCAATATTATTCGAGTGATCGATTGTCTGGGGCTAGTTCTAGTGTTGGATTTAGTCAATCGGTATCGTGTAAAACATCAGCCTACGGCTTAGCATTTTTAAAAAATGAGCTTAATTATATACCAAATCCTTCGAAAGGACAAGTTATTAATGTTGAGCTTTTTGTTGGTAATAGAGTAGCCAAAGCGGATTCCGCTAACGCTGTATCTTCCACTATTTTTAAAGGCTCACTTTCCTTTCAAAAGTATTTTCGTTTAGCTGCTCGACATGTTTTGAAAGGTGCTCTTTCGTATGATTTTTATTATGCTCCCACATTGTATCAAAACGAACGATTTCGCTTTGGTGGTTTAACAACCTTGCGGGGATTTAATGAGGAGGAATTGTTCGGTACTTCCAAAGCCATTGCGACCCTTGAATATCGATTTTTAGTGGATAAAAACTCTGCTGTATTTGTCTTTTATGACCAAGCGTTTTACGAAGATCGTTCTAATCTTTATATCAAAGATCGGCCATTTGGTACTGGGGTAGGTTTTTCTATAGGATCAAAAATCGGGATCTTTTCTATTAGTTACGCCATTGGCAAGCAATTCAATAATCCCATTGATCTAAAACAAGGAAAGGTACATTTTGGATATATTGCTTATTTTTAAAATGTACTTTTGTAAGAATGACAAAACAGGTCCTTTATTTGTCTTACGATGGTTTAACAGATGCTTTAGGCCAGTCACAAATCTTACCTTATTTACTAGGTTTGGAGAAAATTGGTCATTCTTTTCACATCATTAGCTTCGAAAAAAAAGAAGCATTTGCGCAATTTCAAGCCATTATTAATCAGCAAATTAAAGGGAAGAATATAAGGTGGCACCCATTGTTTTATACCAAAAAACCCCCGGTGTTATCTACTTTGTACGATTTAAAGCGCATGAAGAAAAGCGCATTTTCTTTACAGAGGTCTCATCATTTTGATGCGATACATTGTAGAAGCTATCTGCCTGGCCTAATTGCCCTCAAACTTAAAAAAAAGTTCGCGTGTCCTTTTATTTTTGATATGCGTGGTTTTTGGGCAGATGAAAGGGTGGAGGGGAACTTGTGGAATATAAAGCATCCGATTTATAGACAAATACATTCCTACATCAAACGAAAAGAAGAGATGCTACTCGCAGAAGCTGATGCCATTATTTCCCTTACTAACGCAGGAAAAAAAAGTGTGCTGACTGCATACCCACAGCTAGAAATTTCAACAAAAATATCGGTTATTCCTTGCTGTGTGGATCAAAAGTTATTTAATGCGGAAGCTGTAAAAACAACAACCTTGGATCTAACTACTTTGAAAAAAGACGCAATCATTTTAGGGTATGTTGGCTCTCTAGGCACCTGGTATATGTTGGATGAAATGTTAGATTTCTTTAGGATTCAAAAACTAAAAAACGATCAGCTTCATTTCCTTATTTTAACCAAAGATGCAAAAGAATTGGTGCATACTAAAGCCAAAGAAAGGCAAATAGCTATTGACGACATTACTGTTTTATCGGTTCCTTACCAAGAAATGCCCAGTGTTATGAAAGTAATAGATTATGGGCTCTTTTTTATCCGACCATCCTTTTCAAAACAGGCATCGTCTCCCATTAAACAAGCTGAATTTATGGCAATGGGGATTCCCCTTGTCTGTAATTCCGGAATAGGTGACACAGGTGAAATTATCTTACAACATCAATCGGGTTTCGTTTTTGACGAGCTTACACATGCTTCATTTTCGTCCTTTTCATTTGATCAAATTATCTTTGATAAAGACAAAACGTTGAACGCAGTAGACACTATTTTTTCCGTTGAGCAAGGTGTTAAAGGGTATAATGAGGTTTACGATACAGTGAGAAAAAAGACATAGATGGGTAAGAAAAGAATCGCAGTACTTACTCCTTATCCTTTTAATGAAGCTCCTTCGCAGCGCTTTCGGTTTGAGCAATACCTTAGCTTCTTAAATGAAAATGATTTTGAATATACTATTTTCCCCTTCCTAGATTTAATTACTTGGGAGCATTTTTATAGCAAAGGAAAAGTGATTAAAAAATTGTTTGGCTTTGTTAAGGGTTTTTTTAAGCGCTTCATCTTACTTTTTACGCTTCACAAATATGACCATGTGTTTATTCATCGTGAAGCTGTCCCAATTGGCCCACCAATTTTCGAGTTTATTATTTCTAAAATACTAGGCAAGAAATACATTTATGATTTTGATGATGCCATTTGGATGGCGAATTTCAGCCAAAACAATGCCCGATTCCATCGATTAAAAGCCTATTGGAAAGTTAAGTATTGTATTAAATGGGCCGGAAAAGTTAGCGCGGGAAATGAATACTTGGCAAGTTATGCTAGGAAATTTAATGCCGATGTTCACATTATTCCTACAACGATTGACACAGAAAACCACCATAATTCCATTATTGATTATCAAAAAGAACCAATAACCATTGGTTGGACTGGAACACATTCAACGCTGCGTTACCTATTGCCTTTGTTACCTGTTTTCAAAAGTATTTCCGAGAAATACAATGTTCAATTGGTGGTTATTTCAAATGAAAATCCCCATTTTGATTTAACGAATTTTAAGTTCATTCAATGGAAAAAGGAAAGCGAAATTGAAGACCTGAAAAAAATAAGTATCGGTTTAATGCCGCTTGAGATGGATCAATGGTCGGAGGGTAAATGTGGCTTTAAGGGTTTGCAATACATGGCACTAGGAATACCAACGGTTGTTTCGCCTGTAGGAGTAAACACAAAAATAGTGGAGCATGGAACAAATGGGTTTTTAGCAAAGGATCTTGCGGAATGGCAGGCTTACTTGGAGCAATTAATTCTCAATTCGGAGCTTCGCGAACGAATCGGAAGAAATGGCCGCGAAAAGGTAATCTCCGATTTCTCTGTTCTAGCTATAAAGCATAATTTTATAAAGTTATTTACTCCATGAAATTAATATTTGCCTCGCATAACGAACATAAAACAACTGAAATTCGCCAGTTGCTTCCTCCTGATATCCAATTACTTTCCTTAAATGATTTAAATTATCACGATGAAATTGAAGAGTCAGCGGCTACTTTAGAAGGAAATGCCCTGCTAAAAGCGACACATGTTTTTTCGCTTTTTAAGTTACCGTGTTTTGCCGATGATTCTGGTCTTGAAGTGGAAGCACTTGATAATAGGCCGGGTGTTTATTCTGCTCGGTACGCTGGAGAACCTAAAAATGATGATCGAAATATAGCAAAGTTACTGGATGATTTGAAAGAGTCTACGAATCGATCAGCTCGTTTTAGAACGGTCATTACACTCATTCTTCCCACAACATCGCTCTCTTTTGAGGGTATAATTGAAGGGGCAATTACCCATGAGAAAAAGGGCAGTAATGGTTTTGGTTATGATCCGGTGTTTCAACCCATTGAAAGTTCGATTACCTTTGCTCAAATGTCTATGGAACAAAAAAACACGATAAGTCATCGCGCCTTGGCATTGGAAAAGATGATTTCATTTTTATCTTTGAATAAATTCTCCGATTAATACCAAAATTATGAGCTTAGAACAGCGCTTTTTAACCTATGTGCAAATTGATACGACATCAGATCCCAATGCCTCGTGTTTTCCGTCTACGGAAAAACAAAAAAATCTATCTCGTCTGTTAAGGGATGAATTGTTGGCGCTTGGATTGCTTGACGCTGAAATGGATGAGTGGGGCTATGTATTTGCAACGATTCCTAGTAATTCACCAAACAATAATATTCCAACAATTTGTTTCTGTTCGCACGTTGATACAGCGCCAGATTGCAGTGGAACGAATGTCAAACCTTTGGTCCATCGTTCGTATTCGGGAAAAGATATTGTGTTGCCAGATGATACTACTCAAGTTATTACAACGGAGAGACATCCATATTTGAAAGAAAAAATAGGTGATGACATTATAACCGCAAGCGGCTTAACACTTTTAGGAGCTGATGATAAAGCGGGTGTCGCCATCATTATGGATTTCGCTGAATATATTATTAGTCACCCAGAAATAATTCATGGCAATATTAGGATATTATTTACGCCTGATGAGGAAGTTGGTAGAGGAGTGGAAAAACTAGACATGAAGAAATTAAATGCCGATTTTGGTTATACGCTTGATGGTGGTCCACTTGGAGACATTGAAGATGAAACCTTTTCAGCTGATGCGATGGTGTTTAATTTTGAAGGGGTAAGCGCCCATCCAGGTTATGCAAAAGGAAAAATGGTCAACGCACTTAAACTCGCATCAAAATTTGTGGAGTCTTTGCCTATTCATGAACTTTCCCCCGAAACGACCAAACATCGCGAGGGATTTGTACACCCAGTTTCCATGGAAGGAGGGCTCGAAACGGCACAAGTTAGCTTTATTATCAGGGATCATGTGACCTCCAAATTAGCTCAATACGAAGATTTGTTGAATGAATTAGCTCAAAAAGTAGTGAACGATTTTCCTGGTGCAAGCTTCTCCTCTAAAATTTCAGAGCAATATCGGAACATGAAAGAGATTTTGAACAACTATCCATTTGTAACGGATTATGCTGTATTAGCCATGGAAAAAGCGGGCTTAAGTCCAAATCGTTCCATTATCCGTGGTGGCACTGATGGATCTAGGTTGTCTTTTATGGGGCTTCCTTGTCCTAATATATTTACTGGGGAAATGGCCATTCATTCTAGGCATGAATTTGTAAGTTTACAAGATATGCAGAAAGCAGTTAGTACCTTAGTGGAATTAGTGCAAATCTGGGAGAAACACGAGGTAGACAATGGATAGTAAAACCCTCTTACGCGATATAAAATCTGGGAATTTTAAGCCTGTTTACATCCTGCATGGTGAAGAACCCTACTTTATTGATGAACTATCTGACGCAATTGAAAAGTATGCATTGGATGATAGCGAACGCGATTTTAATCAATCCATTTTGTATGGTAAAGACACCGATTTTCCGAATTTACTGAATGATTTAAAGTCATATCCTTTAATGGCGGAAAGAAGATTGGTTATCTTGAAAGAAGCGCAGGATTTTAAACTTCTAGAAGATTTAGATGCCTATGCTCAAGCACCTTGCTTAACTACGGTATTCGTTATTTGTCATAAATATAAAACGATTGATGCCCGTAAAAAAATAGTAAAGTCAGTCGAAAAAAATGGTCTTGTTTTTAAGTCTGATAAAGTAAAAGAATATCAACTAGGAGATTGGATTCAAAACCAAGTTAAAACCCTCGGCTATGGCATTTCTTCAAAAGCAAACATGCTTTTGGTGGAATCGGTTGGTAATGACTTAAGTCGAATGGTAAATGAATTAAATAAATTATCGATAGTTCTTGAAAAAGGCACTACCATTACGGATGTTCACATTGAGGAAAATATTGGTATCTCAAGAGAGTATAATATTTTTGAATTAACGAATGCAGTTAGGGATAGAAATATAGAAAAAGCATTAAAAATTGTTAACTATTTCGAATCCAATCCTAAGGCGGCTAATTTAGTTGTTATTATTCCAAACTTATTTAAGTTTTTTTCGCAACTCATGCGGATTCATTTTCTTCCGAATAAATCACGTGAAGCGATTGCGCAGGCTTTAGGTCTTCCTCCATTTATTGTAGGGGAATTATCTAAGGCAATAAATAATTATAACCCTAAAATGATAGCTGCTAATATTGCTTTATTACATGAATATGATTTAAAGAGCAAGGGCTTAAATAATGTTCACGCAACACAAGGTGAACTCATGAGGGAATTAATCTTTCAACTAATACATTAATGGCACTTTTTTACCATTCAACAATTTCTAAGGATGCTACAAGCATCTTTTTATCTGAAGAAGAATCAAAACATTGCGTTCGTGTTTTGCGCATGGTGAATGGCTCTCTTTTAACCTTAGTTAATGGTTTAGGGGCTTCATTTGAGGTTAAAATTACTGCCGCAAATCCTAAAAAATGCGAAGTTCAAATCGTTTCGCATTCGCATCATGCTCCCCCTGCTTTTCCTATACACATCGCTATTGCGCCAACGAAAAACATGGACAGAATGGAGTGGTTGGTTGAAAAAGCCACAGAATTAGGCATGACTAAAATGAGTCTTTTAAGATGTCAGTTTAGTGAACGCAAAGCAATTAATCTGGAGCGCTTGCAGAAAATTGCAATCGCTGCCATGAAACAATCCAAGCGGTATTATTTGCCTGTCATAGAAGAGCAAGTTTCGTTTGCCGATTTTATAAAGGCAAATCCAATTGGTTCTATTGCTCATTGTTACGAGGCGCCTAAAAAGGAAGCAATCACTATTCAGCAAATTGGACCTGTTTTGATAGGGCCAGAGGGTGACTTTTCGCCTGATGAGCTTGCGCTTGCGGAAGGTTCCGGATACACTAGTGTGAGCCTTGGCGATTACCGCTTAAGAACGGAAACAGCAGCTTTAATGGCAGTATTTCAATTAATGAATTAACTTGCACTACTGATATTTCCCTCAAGGATCAGTTCCTCACCTTTCATTTTTAAGTACAATTGAATGAGTGCAATCACATCTTTTTCACAATAAATACGAATCCGATTTAGATCCTTTTCTTCGTAGTAAACCCTTGCCACATCTGCGCCTGTAATATCATCTTTTGGTGTGGGGATATGAAAGACATGACATAAGAGTGATAGGGACGTATAGGCTTTATAATCTCCAAATTTCCACATTTCCATCGTGTCAATGTGTTTTATTTCCCATGGTTTTTTTCCACCTAAGTCTAAAATTTGCGGAAGCGAAATACCATTGATAAGCATCCGCCTACATATATATGGAAAGTCGAATTCTTTGGCGTTGTGGCCACACAGTAGATGTTCGTTGGTATTATAATGATCTTCTAACAGTTTCTTAAATTGTTTTAATAGGGTTTCTTCATCATCATGCGCAAAGGATTTAAGGCGCATCGTTCGCCCCAATGTTGTTTTATGGACCATGCCAATCGATATACAAATGATTTTTCCGAATTCTGATAAGATACTTCCCTTTTCATTGTATAACATTTCAAAGGATTTTTCCTCGTTTTGTGCAAAACGATTCTTAGCATTAAATAATTCTTTGGTTTTTTCATCCAAATCAATGTATTGGTAGGTTTGTGGTATAGTTTCAATATCCAGAAAAAGTATTTTGTCAAGGGCAATTTTAGTGTTCATGTTTTTTAATTTTTAATTGAAAATAAGTAATTTATACCATTAATCCAAGAAAAAAAATGATTTTTGTGCTTAATTAGTTAAGTAATTGGAAAAGTCATTTAATCTTATTGGTAGTAAAGAAGAACGATATGAGGCCTTAATCCCACAGCTGAAATCGCTCTTAAGTACTGAAACGGATCAAATTGCAAATTATGCAAACGTATCCGCTGCCTTGAAAGAGGTGTTTGATTTTTTATGGGTGGGGTTTTATCGTGTCTCTGATAAGGTCTTGGTTCTTGGTCCTTTTCAAGGTCCGATTGCTTGCACGAGAATTGCTTTTGGAAAAGGTGTTTGTGGCTTTGCTTGGCAAGAGGGAAAAACAGTTATTGTTCCTGATGTCGATCAGTTTCCCGGACATATCGCCTGTAGCTCTCGTTCTAAAAGCGAAATTGTTGTGCCTGTTGTTAAGGAAGCGAATATTATAGCCGTTTTGGACGTTGATAGCGAGCTTCTTAATAACTTTGATGAAATTGATGCTAAATACCTAGAAATCATATGCGCTTTATTAAGCTAAGTTATCTTACCTTATTCTTTCTCGCTTCTTGCGCCCAAGTAGGCACAATTACCGGTGGTGATAAAGATGTATTGCCTCCAGAAATTAAAAAAAAATCGATTAAGGATAATGCGGTAAATTTTACTGGAAAAGAAATTGTCCTTGAGTTTAATGAATTTGTTCGCTTGGCGCAACAACAAGATAACATAGCCATTATTCCACCTGATGCCATTATTTTAAGTCAGCTCAATAAAAAGAGCCTCACCTTATCTTGGACCGAAGCGTTGAAAGCAAATACTACGTATCGTATTTACTTGAATAATGCCGTAAAAGATATTTCGGAGGGCAATAGCGAGGTTATAAATATATTATTTTCAACCGGACCTAAGATTGATTCTCTTCAGCTAAATGCGGTGGTATATGATGCTTTTTTTAATAAGCCACTACCAAATGCATTAGTAGGATTATATGATTCATTAAATCAACTAATACCGAGGTATTTTAATCAAAGTGATGCAAACGGTTTGGTTAGTGTCAAGAATATTGCTGAAGGAAGCTATTATTGTAAAGCGATACTAGATCTCAATAAGGATTTGCGCATGCAAGCGAACGAAATTCAAGGAGGATTTTTTACTGAAATTAACATCGGTAATACGCCTAATGATACATTGCGTATCAGTTTATCGCAACCGAGAATAAAGGATAAAATAAAGAATGTAAAGTATATTCCGCCTGGATTAATTGGATTGCACTTTCCAAAAGAGGCGAATAAAGATAGTTTGTTTATTAACGATAAGGCTGTAAAGGAATTTATTATTGCGGGCATTGATAGTGTATTAATTCCTACTGGTCCAATTACATCAGATGATACTTGGTTTATTAATGGTAGCGATTCTATCCGTGTGCGCACCGTATTGAAGGATCGCTCTAGTAAACTTAGTCCCCAGTTTGTTAAAGCTAAGCGCTCTGAAAGTTATCCTTTTCATGCAATTTTTGAACTGAGGGACAAAATTTCTCGCATTGATCCAACAAAATTCGTTTTGCTAAATGATGCCGATAGTGTTAAAATAAAACCGGATTCCATCTCATTTTCAGGAAATAAATTGGAATTTTTTGCCAATTGGTCGAATTACACAGCGTTTTTAATTCATGGTGATGAAGGGGCAGTTGTTGGGGAATCTGCTGCAATAAGTGCGACTTTTAATGCGAAAATTACGGTGCCTCAGAAACGAGATTTTGGGAGCATTGTTCTTAATGTTAATGCCTTAAAGAAAAAAGGAATTCTGCAATTAATGACGGGGGAGAATCTTGTTCGTGAACTACCGATGGGCACTTCAAATAAATATGTGTTTAGCAATCTAACGCCCGGCGAATATTATGTTCGGATTATAGAAGATGAGAATGAAAATGGTCAATGGGATCCAATTAATTGGGAAACTAAACGGCAAGCTGAAAAGATCCTTTGGTATCGGTCAATTATTAAGGTAAGGGCCAATTGGGAGGTAGAATCTACTCTCTTAGATTAGTTCGGTATTTTATTTTTCAACAAGTGCTTAAGTAAGCTGCAAAATACTTACTTTTAATTTTCCAAATCTTTCCGTTTATGTACTTGGTCTTTGATACCGAAACCACGGGTTTACCGTCGAATTTTGATGCGCCTATTAGTGATACTAATAATTGGCCGCGTGTCGTTCAGTTGGCATGGCAAATTCATGATGAGATGGGTGTTTTACTTCATCAGAAAGATTATATTATTAAACCTGTTGGCTATAATATCCCCATCAAATCACAGGAAATTCATGGAATTTCATCCGGTCTTGCCGAGTTGCTTGGTGAAGAAATGGCCGATGTTTTGGCGATGTTTAAAGATGATTTATCCAAGGTTGATTTTGTAGTAGGGCACAATATAAAGTTTGATCTCAATATCATGGGTTGCGAATTTTATAGGATTCAGGAGGAATCGCCTTTTGAAGGACTAACTATTTTGGATACGTGTACTGAAAATACTGCCAAACTATGCCAATTAACGGGTGGAAAATCAGGAAGATTTAAACTGCCTACCTTAATCGAATTGCATGTATTCTTATTTGGAAAATCGTTTTCAGATGCGCACAATGCTACAGCAGATGTAGAGGCAACAACACGTTGTTTTCTCGAATTAGTTAGAAGGGGACATTTTACCGAGGAAGAATTAAAAAAAGAAGCGGGCTATCTAAATAGCTTTAAAGCTGCTAATCTTGAGGCGATTGCTCCTATTGGGATGTCGCATGTTAACTTAAAGGCAGAAAGTGAAAAGTTAATTTCAAAATCAGCAAGAAAACAAGATATTCATATTTCTGCAAACGAAATGGCAGATTTTGAGAAGGCTAATTTTGCTCACTTACATAACCATACTCAATACTCTATTCTACAGTCTACAAGTGATATTAAAGGACTTGTTAAAAAAGCGGGTGAGCTAAATATGCCTGCTATTGCTTTAACCGATATTGGAAATATGATGGCTGCTTTCCACTTCGAAAAAGCAGTGAGTGATTACAATAATGAAGTTAAAAAAGAAAGTGAAGAGGCTGTAAATTCAGGTGCTGATTTTAATAAAATACCGCTATTGCCAATTATTGGGAGTGTGTTTAATGTCTGTGCCGATCACCTTGATAAATCACGCCAGGATAATGGTAGTCAAGTGCTACTGCTTGCCAAAAATAAGAAAGGGTACCATAATTTGATTAAGTTGTCTTCTTTAGCTTTCACAAAAGGGAAGTACTACGTACCTCGAATTGATAAGACATTAATTGAACAGTTCCACAGTGATATAATCGTGCTTTCTGGAAATGCTTATGGTGAAATTCCAAATTTGCTTTTGAATGTAGGAGAAAAACAAGCTGAGGAGGCATTGCTTTGGTGGAAGGACTTGTTTAAAGATGATTTTTATATTGAAATTAATCGGCATAATACTGAAGTAGAATCTTTGTTAAATCAACAATTAGTGGATTTAGCGAATAAACACCAGGTGAAAATTGTTGCCACAAATAATACTTTTTATATTGAACAAAAAGATGCTGTAGCACATGATGTGCTGCTTTGTGTAAAAGATAATGAACTGGTTTCAACGCCTAAGGGTCGGGGAAGGGGTTACAGATTTGGAATGGTTAATAACGAGTTCTATTTTAAAACAGCAGAGCAAATGAAGGCGCTATTTGCTAACCTGCCCGATGCTATTATTAATATTCAAGAAATTATTGATAAATGCGAGCATTATTCTCTCGCTCGAGAAGTATTGCTTCCTGCCTTTGATATTCCAATAGAGTTCATTGACCCCAGGGATAAGGAAACAGGCTCAAATTTTGGTGAAAATGCCTATCTGCGACACTTAACCTATGAAGGCGCGAAAAAAAGGTACGGCGAATTAAATGAAGGGTTAATCGAACGAATTGATTTTGAATTAAAAACCATTGAAAATACAGGGTATCCTGGGTATTTTTTAATTGTTCAAGATTTTTGCCAAGCCGCTAGAGATATGGGCGTTTCTGTCGGACCTGGAAGGGGCTCCGCTGCCGGATCAGTGGTTGCTTATGCTACCAAAATAACGAATGTTGATCCCATTAAATACGACTTGCTTTTTGAGCGTTTTTTGAATCCAGATAGAATCTCCATGCCAGATATTGATATTGATTTCGACGACGAAGGTAGGGGGAAGGTGATCGATTACGTTATCCAAAAATATGGCGCAAATCAAGTGGCTCAAATTATTACCTATGGCACAATGGCGGCAAAATCTGCTGTTCGAGATACGGCTCGGGTTCTTGATTTACCCCTGCCTGATGCGGATAGGATGGCAAAACTTATTCCTGATATTTCGTTGAAGAAATTGTTTGCCATTGAAGACTTTTTACTATCCGACGAATTAAAAAATAATCAAGAAGCATTCAATAATGCGAAGGAATTAAGGCGAATATTTAAAGGCACTGACTTGAAAGGGCAAGTGCTACAAAAAGCCATGGAAATTGAGGGCACTGTCCGTAATACAGGAATTCATGCCTGTGGGGTAATCATAACGCCTGGCGATATTACTAATTTTGTTCCTGTTGCTACCGCAAAAGATAGCGAAATGGTGTGTACTCAATTTGATAATTCTGTCGCTGAATATGCCGGTTTATTAAAAATGGACTTCTTGGGATTAAAAACCCTAACCTTGATAAAAGATGCCCTAAAGTTACTAGCCGAAAATAGACAAATAACCTTGGTTTCTGATGATTTTCCTGATGATGATGAACTTACCTATGCGCTCTTTCAAAAGGGTGAAACGGTGGGTATTTTTCAATATGAATCGCCAGGAATGCAAAAATACCTGAAGGAATTAAAACCGACTGAGTTTGGCGATTTAATTGCCATGAATGCCTTGTATCGTCCGGGTCCAATTGAATACATTCCTTCGTTTATTAAACGAAAACATGGCATAGACAAAATTGAATATGACTTAGATGATTGTTCAGAAATCCTCAAAGAAACCTACGGCATTACCGTTTACCAAGAGCAGGTTATGCTCCTGTCGCAGCAACTAGCTGATTTCACGAAAGGGGAGGCTGATACCTTGCGAAAAGCAATGGGAAAAAAAGATGCGAAGGTTTTAAGTAAAATGAAACCTGCCTTCATTGAGCGTGGTGGTCTTAAGGGACATGATGCGCAGAAATTAGAGAAAATTTGGAAGGATTGGGAAGCTTTTGCTTCTTATGCTTTTAATAAATCCCACTCTACTTGCTATGCATGGATTGCCTACCAAACAGCTTACCTAAAAGCAAATTATCCTGCTGAATACATGGCGTCTGTTTTAAGTAACAACATGAATGATATGAAACAGGTTACTTTTTTCATGGAAGAATGTAAACGAATGGGAATCAATGTACTCGGACCTGATATTAACGAATCTAAATTTAGTTTTACGGTCAACAAGGAAGGAGCAATTCGATTTGGACTTGGTGCCATCAGGGGAATGGGTGCAGGATCGGTGGAAGCAATTATTGAAGGTCGCGAGGAGGAGAATTATTCTTCTATTTTTGATTTTTCAAAGAAAATAAACCTTAAAAGTTGTACAAAGAGAGTATTTGAATGCCTGGTATTTGCAGGTGGCTTTGATTCATTTGAAGGTGTTAACCGAGCGCAATACTTGCTCAAAGACACGAATGGAAGAACATTCATCGAAGGCGTCCATAGATTTGGTGAACTCTATCAATTTAATTTGAATTCACCTCAATATGATATGTTTGGGAATCAAACGGGTGATTTTTTACCTGAACCAATAATTCCATTTTGTGATGAATGGCCTAGCAGTTATAAATTGAATAGAGAAAAAGAAATGATTGGTATTTATATCTCCGGCCATCCTTTAGACGATTATAAGCATGAAATTGAGGCTTTTTGTCCTGCAAATGTTGGGATGCTTGCTGATTTTGCTGCGAATAAGGGAAGAGATTTATTTTTTGCCGCGATTGTGACAAGTGTTGAGCATCGCTTAACAAAATCAGGCGATCCTTTCGGGACATTGACCTTTGAAGATTATACCGATCAGTTTAAATTAAACATCTTTAAAGAGAACTACCTCAGATATAAACATTTCATGGTGCCTGGAACGTTCCTTACCCTGCGAGGTAGAATTGAAATTCCTCGGTATCGGAATGACTTAGAGTTTGTCGTGAGCAGTATTGAATTATTAGACGATCTGAGGGATAAGAAAACAAAAAACATTCAGTTGACTATTTCTAATAGTGATCTTGATAATTTACTCATAGATGAACTGAATGGGATTTTTACAGCAAATAATGGAAATACTCCAGTAGAATTTAATATTGTCGACCACTTGGATGGTTTTGAGGTTAAACTTCCATCGCGCTCTATAAAAGTTCGTCCAGGAACTGAACTTTACAAAGAACTGCAACGATTAAATGTCTTGTTTAAGCTAAATTGAAGTAAGCTTTGTAGAGGTAGAGTGCAAGTAATCCTTAGTTGTTCTTAATAAGTTGAAAAGATTTAAGTTCATCCTTACCAATTTTTAACTGGTAAGTTCCATTTGCTAAGACAGATCAATTATTCGGTGTGTTTTGAACTAAAAGTTGTGCTAGGCTTTTATGCCGGTACCACTTCGTCTGATGGTGCTAAAATTCGTCCACAATGTTCGCAAACTAATATTTTCTTTTTAGTAACGATGTCTAATTGACGCTGAGGTGGGATTTTATTGAAACATCCACCGCAAGAGCCTCTCATAATTGGCACTACTGCTAAGCCATTTTTAGCGTTTAAACGTAGGCGAGAATAAGCAACTAATAAACGTTCTTCAATGTGCTTCTTAGCATCATCTGATAATTTAATTAATCGGTCTTCGTCTTTTTGTGTCTCTTTAACAATGGCATCTAACTCAGCTTTTTTAATAGCTAAATCGGACTTTCGCTCTTCTAATCGACCGCTTACTTCATCAAGTGCTTCTTTTTTACCCTCAATGCGAATTTTTCCTTCTTTGGATTTTTTCTCATTTAATTTAATCTCTAATTCTTGGAATTCAACTTCTTTGGCAAGCGATTCAAATTCACGGTTATTTCGTACATTATTCTGACGTTCTTTGTATTTTAAAATAGCCGCATCCGATTCTTTTGAAGCTAATTTTCGATCCGAAATCTCAGTCTCTAAGTCTTTAAGCTCCTCAGACATTTTTTCAAAGCGGGTTTGCATACCAATAATTTCGTCTTCTAAATCTTGAACCTCTACCGGTAGCTCGCCACGTATGGTTCTAATTCTATCGATTTCAGAATCAATTCTTTGGAGTTCACTTAAAGCATCTAATTTATCAGCTATAGTTACTTCTTTTTTGCTTGCAGTTGCTGCCATATCTTAAAGGTAATTAATCGGATTTGTATTTGTTTCACTTAATCGGACGGCAAAGTTAGTAAAATTTTCTTTAATTTTTTCTATCAATAGCGTAGAAGTATATTGTTCGCTTTCGTAATGCCCAATATCGATTAAGAGTATGCGTTCATCTGCATCAAAAAATTCATGGTATTTAACGTCAGATGTTATGTAACAGTCTGCTCCTGAACGAATTGCATCTTTGGCTAGAAAACTTCCACTGCCACCACAAAGGGCTACTTTCTTTATAGGTTTTGTTATTAATTTAGTGTGCCTAATTCCCTTGCTGTTAAATATTTTCTTCAATTGCACCAAAAAGGCCATTTCTTCGCATGGCGTTTCTAATTCGCCTATTAGTCCGGCACCATATCTAGAGTCTTGATTTTTTAATAAAATGATGTCGTGGGCCACTTCTTCATATGGATGACTTTCATTCATTGCTTTGATAACGTGGGGTAAATGTTGGCTATCTACAAGGTACTCTACTTTTAATTCCGATTCTTGAGAGCGTTCTCCAATAGTTCCACTAGTAGGATTTGCGAATTCGCCTGGGGTAAAGGTTCCAATTCCCTCCTGCCGAAAGTGACATTCAGTATAATTACCAATACCACCTCCTCCAGCTTTAAATATTGCCGCGTCCAATGCTTCTAGGGCATCTTTAGGCGTATAGACATTTAATTTATAGAGCGCATTCGTTTTTGGTGCTAAGATCTTGGTATTTATTAATCCAATGCGTCGACCGATTTCTGCATTCACTCCTTCTGGATGGTTGTCAAGATTGGTGTGAATGGCATATACAGCAATATCATTTTTTATGCACATGCGCACCACCCGTTCTACATAGCTACTAGCCCCAATTTGCTTCAAACCTTTAAATAAAAGTGGGTGATGGCAAATAATCAGGTTGCAATTATGCTCAATGGCCTCTGTGACCACTGCTTCGCTGCAATCTAAACTTACTAAAATACCATGTATAGAAAGCGAGGTATCTCCAATCTGCAATCCGCAATTGTCATAATCTTCTTGAAGTTGCAAGGGGTATTCCTTTTCGAAAAAATGTATTAATTCATTTAATTGCATCTATTCTATGTTTTTGCTGATACCAATGCTGTAGCCTAAGCCCTTCGAAAAGTGCTCATAATCGCCATATTTAGTTAAGGTATTTGTGAGTTGATAGCGGTACGTCATTTTAAAATAGATTCCCCATGTTTTGGCTGAAACATAATGTAGTCCTGCAGAAGACACTAAGCTTAATCCAAAAGAATTGCAGGTACTGCCTTCTTTATTTGTGTTGTCGTATTTACCACCCAGCTCAGTCGTCCATTGTTGGTTTTGGCGGTAACTATTAAAAAGTTGAGGCATAATGCCGGCACCTATAGAAAAACGGAGTTGCTTGCCTTGTTCAAATGTTAGTTGACATGGCATAGCGAAATAACGGTATTTTGTTTGGTAGGAATAGGTGCTGTCGCTGCCTAAAACTCCTTGATAAAGATATTGCTCGCCCGTTTGGAGATAAGAAATCCCGCCCTGAAAACGCAGAAAGCGATTCAAACTGGTGTTCATGCCTAAGAAATATGACCAAATTTTTAGGGGAGATTCTTTCGCTCGTTCTCCTAATGGCACAGTGATGAATTCTTTATTTTCACCCAATTTCCTGAATGAATTCGTAAGATTTGCGTCAAAAACTATGTAGCTTGGGTTTTTTGTTTTTTTATCTTTAATAACCTTTCCTTCCTTACTGATGATCTGAGAAAAATAAGAAGTGGGAGAGAAAGTCCAAAGCAGAATAATTAATAGTATTGTTCTCATATCACAAAGTTACGTAAAACCGACTATTTATTAACCTAGAAATAATGTTTTAAGCGGACTTTTTATTCTTATCTTTTGGGGATGAAATGGACCTTTTTTTTAGTGCTATTCTATTCCTCTTCGTTTTCACAGCATGATTTCAAATTACCGATTGATTCATGCAAATTCAGATAATTCTAGCCAGCGATTGCTAAGTTCATCCAATTCACTAATTACCTTTCCAAGTACAATTCCAGCCTCATAAAGTTCACTGTTGCTTTTGCTAGTGTCACTCAATTTATCGGTTAATTCAAGTTTGATTCCTTCTAATTCCGCTAGCTTTTTTTCAAGGGTTTTTAATTCTTCTTTCTCCTTAAAATTGAGCTTCCGTTTTTCATCGGAAAGTATTGTAGGCTTTAAAAATTTCTCTTCCTCTTTGCTCATAGGGACCTCAAGGTTCTTTTTTACCTCTTTTGATTTACCATTTTGCACTTTTCTGTAATCAGTATAATTGCCAACAATATCTAAAATTTTTCCCTCGCCTTCAAAAACAAACAAGTGGTCTACCATTTTATCCATGAAATACCTGTCGTGTGAAACAACTACTAAACAACCTTGAAAATTTCGCAAGTATTCTTCTAATACTGCCATCGCAAAAATGTCCAAATCGTTCGTCGGTTCATCCAAAATCAGAAAATTCGGATTGGCCATTAACACTTTTAGAAGTTTTAAGCGCCGCTTTTCTCCACCGCTTAATTTATGCACAAAATTATAGTGACTGTCGCGGGTGAATAAAAATCGCTCAAGTAATTGCGATGCCGACAATTGTTTTCCTTTTTCTAAGGGGATGTATTCTGCTACGTCTTTTACAACATCAATTACTTTTTTGGAATCGTCTACTTTGATTAAATCCTGGCTATAGTATCCGAAAACGATGGTTTCTCCAATCACTACTTTTCCTCTATTCGGTTCTTCTTGTCCAATTAAAAGGTTTAAAAAGGTGCTTTTTCCTGTCCCATTGTTGCCAACAATTCCTAAGCGTTCTTTGCGTTGGAAATGATAAGAAAAATCATGTAATATGGTTTTATCGCCAAATGCTTTGCCGATTTTATGAAATTCTACTATTTTGGAACCTAAACGCTCCATTTTAACTGGAAGTTCCATTTCGTCTTCCTCTAAGCGCATTTGCGCAGTAGATTTAATACCTTCAAAAGCGTCTACGCGCGCTTTTTGCTTCGTTCCTCTCGCTTTCGGCTGTCGTCGAATCCAATCCAATTCTTTCCTAAAGGTATTTCTAGCTTTATCAACCGTGGATTGTAATTGCTCTTCACGTTCTGCCTTTTTCTCTAAGTAATAGGAGAAATTTCCTTTGTATCGAAACAGTGTTTCGTTGCTCAATTCGTAAATGGTATCACAAACAACCTCAAGGAAATAACGGTCATGAGTAACCATTAAAATCGTTGATTTAGATGTCGACAAATAGGACTCTAACCATTCTATCATGTCCAAGTCTAAATGGTTTGTCGGCTCATCTAAAAATAGGAAATCTGCTTCAGACAACAGTACTTTTGCTAAGGCCACTCTTTTCTTTTGTCCACCCGATAGGCTTTCAATTTTTTGAGAGGTATCAGTTAGTTTTAATACGCTAAGGATCTGTTGCACTTTCACTTCAATATCCCACGCATTCATATCGGTGAGCTGCTGATAGCATTCCTCTAACGCTTTTTCGTCATTATTAGCAATGGCGATATTGTATGTTTTGATTAATTGTAGTTCGGGGATATCGTGGTCAAAAACTGCCTCAAGAATCGTTTGTTCCGGGTTCATTTGTTCACTTTGCTCCATGAAGGCGATACGAATGTCGTTTCGGTATACAATTCGACCACTATCGTAGGGCTCCATTTCCATTAAACAACGCAGCAGAGTTGTTTTTCCAGCGCCGTTCTTTGCTACGATGGCAACTTTTTGCCCTTGATCTATACCAAATGTTAAATCCGAAAATAATATTCTGACACCGAATGACTTGGTGAGGTTTTCAACCGATAAATAATTCATGTTAACGTAGTCTGTTGTATGAGTCAAGTAAATTCTTGTCTCGCATTATCCCGCGTAAGCCTAAATAAGTAAAAGGCAAACCAAGGATTAATAGGTAATAACCAAGGCCAAAACTTACGGAGTCTGGCACGTTTGGCATTAGTTTAAATAGGAATAAGGAGGTAATTCCTACCACGAAAAGCAAGTAAAATAAGAACGTGAATTTTATCAGTTTTAGTTGTAAACCTATCTTTTTAAACTTGCTAATGGTAAAGATTAAGAGCGCCACTAATGCAATAATTACTAAGTAAAATGGAAATCCCCAAACAACTTCTTTTCCTTGAAAAAAACCATAAATAGTGAATTGATGTGGCATCTCTTTCGCTTGATAGGTTCCAATTTCTAATCCGCTCAATAAAATCGAAAGATTGATTATTACAAATCCAAAATACAAATGCTGTATGCGCTGAATCATGCTAATTTTTTTACAAATGTACTGACTTATTGCGAAGATAGAAATCAAGTATAACAATTGATGCCATGGCTTCAACAATCGGTACTGCTCTAGGCACAACGCATGCATCGTGGCGGCCTGAAATCGCTACTTCGTCTAATTGTCCGTCTTTCCCCAACAAAGATTGTTTTTTGAGAATGGTGGCAACGGGTTTAAAAGCAACGCGAAACAAAATCGGCATGCCGTTACTTATGCCACCCTGAACTCCCCCAGAATAGTTCGTTTGTGTGGTGCCATCTGCATTAAATTGATCATTATGACTAGACCCCAACATGGAAACAGCACTAAATCCGCTACCAATCTCGAAGCCTTTTACGGCATTAATTGATAACATTGCTTTTCCTAATTCAGCATGAATTTTGTCAAATACTGGTTCGCCTAAACCAATGGGTACATTTTTGATTATGCACTGGATCGTGCCGCCTAGTGTATCGCCTACTTTTTTTGTTTGCTCAATGAGCGTTTGCATTTTTACTGCTAATGCATCATCAGGACAACGAACCGGGTTGCTTTCAATGGCAGTTTTCGAATAAAATTCGTCCGTTGTTAGTTGAATTGATCCAACTTGAATAACATAGGTTGAAAATTCAATGTTTAATTTTGTTAATGCCTGCTTCGCTAAAGCTCCTGCAACAACGCGGCAAGCTGTCTCTCTTGCACTGGATCTTCCGCCTCCTTTATGGTCGCGAAGTCCGTACTTTTTTTCATAGGTAAAGTCAGCATGTGAAGGACGAAAAGAATTCTCTAAAACAGTGTAATCATTACTTTTTTGATTATCATTTGGAATGGTAAAGCCAATGGCTGTCCCGGTAGAAATTTGATCCACAAAACCGGACAAGAATTGTACTTTATCGGATTCGTTTCGCTCCGAAACTATCGTAGATTGTCCAGGTCTTCTTCGATCTAATTCGTTTTGAATTAGCGCAAAATCAACTGGAATGTTTGCTGGAAAGCCTTCAATAATACCTCCGATTGCCGCACCATGTGATTCGCCAAAGGTCGTTAATTTGAAAAGAGTGCCATAACTTGATCCTGCCATACCGCAAAGTTAAGGAGAATCATTTGTTAATCCTTAATGCTGCCTCAGCTTTTCAAGGAATTCAAAATATTTGCTACTTTTAGTCTTTGCAATTCCATTTTTGGAATGATCACAAGATTAATTACTATAGTAAAATGACAGAAGAAACAACCGATTTTAAAAGGTCTTTAGGTTTATTAGATGCAACGGCCATCGTTGCGGGTTCAATGATCGGATCGGGTATTTTTATCGTTAGCGCGGATATGGGTCGTATGGTAGGCTCCGCTGGATGGCTAATCGTGTTGTGGTTGCTTACTGGATTTATAACCTTATTGGCAGCCTTGAGCTATGGCGAGCTAGCTGGGATGATGCCAAAGGCCGGCGGTCAATTTGTATATATTGAAAAGGCCTGGGGTAAGTTTACCGCTTTTTTATATGGTTGGACTGTTTTTACGGTCATTCAAACAGGTGTTATTGCAGCAGTTGCGGTAGCATTCGCTAAATATACCGCCTTCTTTTTTCCTCAATTAGGGCCGGATAATATCTTGTTTAATCTAGGTCCATTAACGATTTCGGCGGCTCAGGTATTTGCTATATTTAGCATTTTTCTACTAACGTTTATTAATAGTCGAGGTATTCAAAGTGGAAAAATTATTCAATTAGTTTTTACTTCTGCTAAACTAATCGCGTTACTCGCTCTTATTGTATTGGGTTTGGCTATTGGTTTGAAAAGTGATGTCTTTTCTCAAAATATGCAACACATGTGGGATACATCACATACTTGGACAAAAGGAGTAGGAGGGAACTGGACAGAGTCAATTTCTCCCATTACAGGAATTGCTTTGATTCTTGCACTTGGAACGGCCATTATTGGATCAATATTTTCCAGTGATGCATGGAACAATGTTACCTTTATTGCTGGTGAAATTAAAAATCCAAAAAAGAATATTCCATTAAGTTTATTAATAGGAACCTCCATCGTAACCGTTTTATACGTCCTAGCAAATTTTGCTTATTTGGCGCTCATTCCTTTGCATGGTTCTCCTGAAGGAACAGACGTTTTGTCTCAAGGAATCCAATTTGCTGGAGGGGCGAATACTGATAGGGTTGGAACGGCTGCCGCGTCAATGATTTTTGGTGATTTCGCCGCTGCTTTTATGGCGATTCTCATCATGGTTTCTACATTTGGCTGTAATAACGGTTTGATTTTATCGGGAGCAAGGGTTTATTATGCAATGGCGAAAGATGGTTTGTTTTTTAAACGTGCTGGGAATCTAAATAAAAACGCTGTTCCTATGTTTGCCCTTGTCACTCAAGCAATTTGGGCTAGTATTCTCTGTTTAAGTGGTTCATATGGCGATTTACTCGATTATGCAACGTTTGCCTCCTTACTGTTTTATATAATTACGATTGCGGGAATTTTTGTCCTACGAAAAAAAGATCCGTCTGCTGATCGACCGTATAAAGTAATTGCCTACCCATTAACACCTATTTTATTCATTCTTTTAGCCGCTATAATTTGCACGATTCTACTCATTACAAAAACACAAAACACTTGTTTCGGTCTACTTATTGTTGCAATAGGCATTCCAGTATATTATGGTAAAAAGTACTTTGCTAAACCTGAATAATATGAAGAAAATTGGATTTTTTCTCGCTTACTTGTTCTTAACTTTAGGCGCAGATGCACAAATCTATACGCATCAAGATTCATTAAGAGGAAGTATTACAAAAGAAAGGGCTTGGTGGGATTTACAACATTACAGTTTGCTTTTTGATGTTAATCCAACAAACAAAAGTATTTCGGGCTCAAACCTTATTCGATATAAAGTCATTGCAGCGCATCAACTATTGCAATTGGATTTACAAGCGCCAATGGCGATTCTTTCGGTTACCCAGGATGGCATTCCACTTGTTGTTAAAGATGAAGGCAATGCGCACTTCGTTGAATTGATAAAAAAACAAGTTGTGGGCGCACAAGAGGAATTAGTCGTTTTGTTTTCTGGTAAACCTCAAGTAGCGAAAAATCCACCCTGGGATGGCGGATTTGCATGGAAAAGAGATAATAATAACAAGCATTTTATCGCTACTTCTTGCCAGGAGATTGGAGCAAGTTTGTGGTGGCCTTGTAAAGATCATATGTATGATGAGCCAGATCAAGGAATGTTGATTTCCGTAACGGTACCAAAAGGATTAGTTGCTGTTTCTAACGGCAGATTGAAGGAGGAAAAACAAGAAAACGACCTTACTTCAACGTTTATTTGGGAAGTGAAAAATCCAATCAATAACTATGGTGTGAATATTACTATTGGGGATTATGTCCATTTTTCTGAAGTATATGCTGGCGAAAAAGGACCTTTAGACATGGATTACTGGGTACTAAAAGATAATTTAGAAAAAGCAAAAATTCAATTCAAAGACGCCACCAGGATGATGAAAGCTTTTGAGCATTGGTTTGGCCCATACCCATTTTATGAAGATAGCTACAAATTAGTGGAAGTGCCTTACCTAGGAATGGAGCATCAAAGTGCCATCTCGTATGGAAATAAATACGGAAATGGGTATTTAGGTTCTGATTTAAGCGGCACGGGTTGGGGGGGGAAGTTTGATTACATCATTATCCATGAATCTGGTCATGAATGGTTCGCTAATAATATCACTGCTAAAGATAATGCCGATCTCTATATCCATGAATCTTTTACCACTTATTCGGAGGCGCTATTTGTGGAGTATTTTTATGGAAAGACAGCTGGATTTGAGTATGTTCGAGGCCTGCGATCTGGCATTGCAAACAACAGTCCTTTAATTGGTAACTATGATGTGAATGACCCGAATAATTCGGATATTTATTCAAAAGGAAGTAATGTGCTGCATACACTTCGACAGTTGGTCGGGGATGATGATAAATGGCGTGAGATACTTAGGGGCTTGAATAAGCAGTTTTACCATCAAACGGTAAGTTCGCAGGATATAGAATCGTATATTGCATCTTCTTCAGGTTTAACATTAGAGGCGTTTTTTGATCAGTATCTACGCGATGCTAGAATGCCTATTTTTCAGTATAAAATAGAAGGCGGCAATCAGAAAAAACTCTCTTTTCGTTGGTCAGAATGTATCGATAATTTTGATATGCGATTGAAGATTAAATATAATGATAAGGTTATCTATGTGTATCCTACTACAAAATGGTCAAGTATTACTTTAGATAATAAATGTGAGGAGATTATCATTTCTAAAGAATACTACGTGGGAGTAGAAAAAATCAATTAATCCGCTAACATAATTTTAATCCTTTAAGGAAAGCAAGTAATTCCTTCATCATTAATTGATGCTCTTGAATGGTGGGGTGCTTATTATAGCCATCATTATAGGTTCCCACATAATTAAAAAAGAAGATTTTATTATCACCATTTTTTTGACAATCGTTCACTACTTTTTTAATAGATTTTTTCATCTGACGTTTACGTTTTACGGAGGCCATTGGACTTGTGCAACATATTATCGTGCTGTTTTTGTAATGGACTCTTAGCATAGCTATAAAATCTTGGTATTTTTCTTTATAAAGCGATTCATTTTTTAACCCATCATTTTGTCCTAGGGTAATAAAAACAAGATCCGGTTTAGGCTGATTTTTAAAGTTCCATTTTTTATGTTTTTTATTGAAGTCAATACGATTGTATACATCAGGCATTGTATACTTATTACCGCAGCAGCTTTCAGCAAGACCAATTCCTGAAACAGCACTCAATAGGTAATCGGCATCTAATTCTCGCGCTAATAATGCGCCATAAGTTAAATAGGCATTATGGTAATCGTACCACTTGCCTTTTTTAAATCGAATTTGCGAGTTGTCAGCACCATTTCCACAAGTAATAGAGTCTCCAATAAACTCCAGCAATTTCTTTTTTCTTTTTTTTAATGGCAAGAGTTTAGCGCATCTAATGCCAATAAGCTTAAGATAGCCGTTAGCACTTTCTGTATTTTTACATAGAACTACACGATGAATACCATATCGCATGTTATCGGCAACTTTAATTCGATTAAATTTATTCCTTAGTTTCAGTCTTTTCGGAACCCCGCCATCTACACTATACTCAATATAGTTATGATCAATTAAAAACCGAAGCTCGTCTTCTAGTTCAATTTCGCAAGATGACCCTTCAAAATCGAATGTTATATATGCTCCTGGAGCCCACGCTTTTGGAGCTGTAGGATCTGTTTTATCGAAGCGACCAACACAATGAATTCTAGCGTCTCCTCCAGCATAAAATTGCAAGGGACTTTTAAGGTAATACCAAAAGATGAAAATGAGCAAGACGGATACACCTAGTAATGGTATAATTAGTTTTACCCTTTTATGCATCATGAGAAACAATTGTTTTCTTATCCCTCATTTTCATAAAGGGGACCTCTATGAATTTGTACAATAAAAAAGAAATAAATATCGTCAGCACCCAAAATAATATATAATCAATTACCCAATAATCTCCTGGGATAAATTTTCCTGCTGAATAGTTGCCGTGGATGGTATTTTTGATGATTGCAGTTGATACTATATTTAAATTAACAAGATACATGGAGTAAGAAATTAAACTTAAAAAAGTAATCCAAGAGGTCCATTTACCTAGGCCTTTTTTTAGATTGGATAAAAATGGCAGCATAATAAAGATGGCCAATGATATAATGGAAGGATACCATATTACTGCAAAAGGTTCATGCGTTTTCCCAATGTGAAATTTAAAATAGTATAGAATGTATGCGCCCGTAAACAATAAAATAATATTTAATTTATGATTCCATATTTTAGGCGTGTAATGAGCAAAAAAAGCACCTAAAACACCATACATAATCGAATCTAATCGTGGAATTACCTGATATCGAACTCCCAAATCGATCAATGTTTCCTTAATTAATTTTATTTGGTCAGGATTAGGGTTACTAGGAATTCCAAATGAATGATATAAATGATAACGGTACCAAGTAATGAGGGCAATAATAAGGAATGAAATGAAAAGTATGGTCCATTTGGTTGACGTTTTAAAAAATAACAGAAAACTAAACAAGATAAATGGCACCAATAAATAAAACCATTCTTCAATGCTAAGACTCCAGGCCTCTGCAAAGAATTGTGGGCGGTAATGACCTAAAAAATTTTGTGTAAAAAAGAAAAATCGATACCAATCATCTGGAAATTTTGAAGGTGAAAAGATAAGTGTATAAAAAATCAGGAAAATCAGCACTAAAAAATACGCTGGTAAGGTTCGCATCCATCGTCTTTTCCAAAAGTCGAGTAGCCCATAATAACTAGGTTTATCTTTGTTTAATACCTTGATTAAAATACCCCCGATTAAAAATCCACTTAAAACGAAAAAAATAGCAACCCCATCATAGTGGTATTTTAACACGAAATTTTTTATGTGCTGGGGAGCCATATTGGTGCTATGACCAAGTAATACCATAAAAATGGCAACGAATCGCAAAAGGTCTAATCCAAAGATCCTATTTTTTGATATTTCAATATTAAAAAACTTGCCCATTAAAACCTAAGAATAAATAAAACGAATAGATTCAAAGATACTAATAGTTTAGATTTACGCATCCTTTATTACAGCACAGAATATAATTAATTAAATCAATCTATTTAGTTAAATGCTGACAATTAGCTAATTTAATAAGTTATTTTTGGCGTATGAAATTTATATTACTTGTTACTTTTCTTCTCAGCTTCTTCGTTAATGCAACGGTCATCTTGCCCGATGTTTTAGGCGATAACATGGTGCTTCAGCAGAAAAGCAGTATAAAATTATGGGGTAGCGCAAAAGTAAATGCATCCGTAAAGGTTAATGTTTCTTGGTCAACTATTGACTACCATTGTTTAGCTGATAAGAATGGCAAATGGAAACTTTACGTCCCAACAAATGCAGCCTCTTTTCAAAAACATAGCATCGATATTTCGGATGGTAAATCGATTACTATTAAAAATGTGTTAGTAGGTGAGGTATGGCTTTGTTCGGGACAATCAAATATGGAAATGCCTTTTAGAGGATTTAACGATCAACTGATTAAGGACGCTGATTTTTATGTGTCTACTGCCAAAGTAGAAGTTGGCATTAGAATGTTTACTGTTGTCAAGAATGCTGAGATCAAATCAAGTAAAATTGGGAAGGGTAATTGGACAGAATGCAGCTCTAAAGATTTACCTAATTGTAGTGCGACAGCTTATTTTTTCGCATTGCGCTTACAAACACTATTGAATGTGCCAATTGGGATTATCAATTCTAGTTATGGTGGATCTTCGATTGAAGGTTGGTTGAATCCTGCAGCTGTTCAAAAATATACCGATCTTGATTTGAATAAAACTTATAACGATGAAAATGCTTGGCAGAGACCATATGTTATGTACCAAAATATGCTAAAGCCTTATAGAGGTTATGTAATTAATGGTTTCCTTTGGTATCAAGGAGAAAGTAATGTTTTGCGGTATGGGACATATGCTCAAAAATTACACGACTTAGTTTCTTTGTGGCGTACTACTTTTAATAACCCTGAATTACCATTTTATGCAGTAGAAATTGCTCCTTTTCAGTACGGTAATGGTGTTCAAGCAGCAAAGCTTAGAGAGGCTCAATTCAAAGGTATCAATGCAATTAAAAACACTGGCTTTGTTTGCACAAATGATTTGGTAGCTGAATCTGAAGCAACAAATATTCATCCTTCGCAAAAAAAACCGATTGGCGATCGATTGGCAAATTTAGTGCTTCATGATACCTATCATGCAGATACCATTAAAGCAAATTCGCCATCGTTGGAACACGTTACCATAACAAGTGATTCAATTGTTATGCAGTTTAAAAATAGTTATGAAGGATTGCAAAATCAACTCGAATTTATTGGATTTGAAGTAGCAGATTCAACAACATTTTTTAGAACGGTTCAACCCTTTTTAGGCGCGGACAAATCTAGCTTGATTATAAAAATAAATAAAGAGTTCGTACCAATTGCAGTTCGATATTGTTTTAAAAATTTCCAGGTAGGCAATGTGAAAAATAGTGTGGGACTACCTTTAGTTCCATTTAGAACAGATGAATGGGACAATTGATTTATTTTAAAAAAGAAATGTTTCGTTTTAAGCCCTCAAATTTAGTCCTTTTAACAGCACTGTTTTTGAAAAGCAACTGAAAGGTTTCTTTATCTAAATCCTCCCAATCACCTTTTGATAAATCTAAGAGTTGAGCACTAGGCTGAAAACGTTTTTCTTGGTGTATTTTTCCAAATTTATTCCATGGACAAACATCTTGGCACACATCACAACCAAACATCCAATTATCCATTTTTCCTTTAAACTGATCGGGTAAAATAGCATCTTTCAACTCAATTGTTAGGTGTGAAATACATTTGGATCCATCAACCATGTAGGGTGCAATTATCGCTTCGGTCGGACAAGCATCGATACATTTTGTGCAGGTGCCGCAATAATCTTTCATTGGACCATCTGCTTCAATTTGTATATCTGTAATAATCTCTGCTATAAAGAAAAAACTTCCCTCTTTGGGATGAATTAAATTGGTGCTTTTCCCCATCCATCCTAACCCAGATTTTTGCGCCCAAACTTTGTCCATTACCGGCGCCGAATCGACAAATATCCTTCCACCAATATCGCCAATTTCACTTCTCATAAAATTGAGTAATTCGCCTAGCTTATCTTTTATAACAAAATGATAATCCTCTCCATACGCATATTTTGAAAGTTTTGGAGCCTCAGGGTCTTTTTGACTGCTTTCGGTATGATAATTTAATAGGAGCGAGATTACAGTTTGGGCATCGTCTACGAGTAGCTTGGGGTTAAGCCGCTTGTCAAAATGATTCGCCATATAAGCCATCGAGCCATGGTAATTATTTTTTAACCACGATTCTAATCGTGGAGCCTCCTCCTCCAAAAAATCGACTTTCGAAAAACCGCAATAAAAAAACCCTAGTTCTTGGGCTTTGTCTTTTATCGCTTGCTTATATCTTGTGGCATTCATGTATTAGAATAATCCGCCTTGGCTCCAACCCATTTCTTTTCCAAAGAGTTTGAATGCTTTTTCGGTCGCTTTTCTTCCTCGTTGGGTCCTCATCAAAAAGCCTTCTTGAATTAAAAATGGTTCGTACACCTCTTCTAAAGTGCCCGCATTTTCACCAATTGCAGTGGCTATTGTGCCCAATCCAACCGGCCCACCAGCAAATTTATCGATGATGGCACGAAGGATTCGGATATCCATTTCATCTAAGCCATTTTCATCTACGTTAAGTGCCTTTAATGCTATTTCAGTAATGCTGTCATCAATTTTTCCACTGCCTTTAATTTGTGCAAAATCCCTAACGCGCCGTAATAATGCATTGGCAATTCTCGGCGTTCCCCTGCTTCTACTTGCAATTTTGTAAGCAGCATCTTCATCAATGGGTATTGAAAGTAAATTGGCTGATCGTTCAACTATGCTTGTTAATGTTTTTGAATCGTAGTATTCTAGGCGCGAATTTATTCCGAATCGTGCCCGTAATGGTGAGGTTAACAATCCAGATCGAGTAGTGGCACCAATCAAGGTAAAAGGATTCAGGTTTAGCTGTATCGATCGAGCATTTGGGCCAGTATCTAATAAAATATCGATGACATAATCTTCCATTGCGGAATACAAGTACTCCTCAACAACAGGACTTAAGCGATGGATTTCATCAATAAAAAGAACGTCTCCATCACTGAGGTTGGTTAATAGCCCGGCTAAATCTCCAGGTTTATCTAAAACCGGTCCGCTAGTTACTTTAAATCCTACGCCCATTTCATTGGCGATTATTTGTGCTAGTGTTGTTTTTCCTAATCCGGGTGGGCCGTGTAGTAAAACATGGTCTAGGGGTTCACCTCGCTGTTTTGCTGCTTGTGCAAAGATGGCTAAGTTTTCAACTACAGCGGGTTGCCCTGCGAAATCAGCAAATGACTTAGGTCTTAAAACCTTATCAAATTCTTGTTCGGGTTGTTCGGCATTTTCACGATAGTCAAAAGAATCTTCCAAAAGGATTGTTTTTCTACAAATTTACAAAAGCCATTGAATTGGCAGTCAAATTCTACTGATTTTCCGATGCTGACCTTTAGTCAACTATAATTAGGACTGAATAATTTTCAATAAATCAGTCATGGATTCAAATTGATAATCAGCAAGGATCAATTTTGGCTCGATAAGATGTGTTTTTTCTGGGATACAAACAGCGGTCATCTTTGCTGCTTTGGCAGAAATTATTCCGTTTAGCGAATCTTCTATTACAAGGCATTTTTCTGGTAGAACAGCAAGTTTTTTGGCAACGGTTAAATAAACAGCTGGATGAGGTTTTCCATATTGCTCCATTTCTGCAGAATGCACAAAATTAAAAAGGTGTTTGATTTCTAGCTTGTCTAAAACTACTTTTATCAGCCTGCTACTCGATGAGGTTGCTAATCCTACTGGTATATTTCGCAGTTTAAGATAATTTAAGGTGTCAATAACACCTTCTAACGCAAGCGGTTTATCGGCGATAAGATTTTCCATTTTTATAATAATGGCCTCTTCAACCTCTGATTCGTCGCGTATTTCCCAATGTTCTTTGATGTTCCAATAGTGAATTACTTCATCGATTCGTAGCCCAACTGTTTTTTGAAAATCTTCTTTTTTTAAGCGTGAACCAAGTCCTGAAAAAACTTCCTCCATGGCTATTTTCCACAAAGGCTCAGAATCGATTATCACGCCATCCATGTCAAAAATAACAGCTTCAAAATCAATTAATTGAATCAATTTTTGCTTATTTTAATACCGTGATTTTCACCAATTCAATCCGCCGTTCACTAACCGCTTGAATTTCTATACTGAGATTTTGATAGGTAAGTTGTTGCCCAACCATTGGAATGGATTCCAGTTCATGGATAATTAATCCCCCTAGCGTATCATACTCATCTGAGGCTATAAAACCTAGCTTATAGTTTTCAATTAAATAGTCGATTTCAATTCTTGCGGAAAATATAAATTCCGTTTTACTTATTATTTTCTCTGTTAAATCTTCTTTGTCATGTTCATCTTCAATCTCTCCGAAAATTTCCTCAATAACATCTTCTATAGTAACAAGTCCTGCTGTCCCTCCATATTCATCTGTTACCACTGCGATGCTACCGGATTGCTTTGTAAAAAGCTCTAATAATTCTTTTCCTGACATTACAGATGGAACAAAATCGATTGGTTTGATTATTTGTTTAATTGATTTCGGTGATTTGAACATATCGAATGAATGAACGCATCCAATGATATTATCAATTGTTTTTCTATAAACCAATATTTTAGACAGGCCCTTTTGAATAAAAAGTGTTACTAAATTAGAGAGTTTCTCGTCTATTTCCACCGCTACCATTTCCGTGCGTGGAATCATACAATCTCTAGCTTTTATCTTAGAAAAATCCAATGCGTTTGATAAAATAAGCATTTCGTTACTAAACTCTTGTTCGGCATGAATCCGAGAAGATATATCAAAAACATAATGTTCTAAATCAACTTTAGAAAAGACTTTTTCACTTGTCTTGTTTTTTCCGCCAGATAATTTTAAAAAGCCACTGCTAAGCAATAAAATGAATTGGGTCGGCAAGTACAGAATAATAAAAATAACAAATAAAGGTACGGCTCCAATATTAAGGAATCGATTCGGATTTAATTGGACAACCGCTTTTGGTAAAAATTCAGCGGTTATTAATACTAATAGCGTTGAAAGAATGGTTTGAGAAACCAAAAGTAAGGCTTCATTCTGAACGCCAATATTTTTTAATACAGGGTTTAAGATCTCTGCAGCTTTAATTCCATATATAACCAAGGCGAAATTATTTCCAAGTAATAACAAAGCAATCATGGTAGATTGATTCTTATAAAAGATATTTTTTAATTTCCCTTGCCATGCGCCTCTAGATTTTTCAACTTCTATTTTTAAGCGATTTGATGATAAGTAGGCTAATTCCATTCCTGAGAAAAAGGCGGAGAACAATAAGGAGATTAAAATAATTATGTAAGCTTCCATTTATTTTATTTAATTACGTCTCTGCCAATATCTTTTCGGCAATACGCTTTTTCAAATGATATTTTCGAGATCGAATCATAACATTTTTCTACTGCTGCTTCAATATTTTTTCCATATGATGTAATGCTTAATACACGCCCGCCATTCGTTAATACTTGTGGTCCATCAGAACTTGTGCCTGCATGAAAAACAATGCTGTCAACAACATTATTAATACCATAAATTGGTAATCCTTTTTCGTATTCGTTTGGGTAGCCACCAGAAACCATCATTACTGTTGCGGTGCTTTTATCGATAAACTGGATATCTCTCTCAGATAAGGTATTGCTAGCAATACCCTCAAATAAATCCAAAATATCTGATTTTAATCGAGGAATAACCACTTCTGTTTCGGGGTCGCCCATGCGACAATTGTATTCGATAACGTATGGGTCTCCTTTTACATTAATAAGCCCAAAAAAGATAAACCCCTTGTATTCGATGCCTTCACTTTTTAATCCCTTTACGGTCGGCACAATAATTTGATTATGGACTTTATCCATAAAACCAGCATCTGCAAAAGGCACTGGTGAAACGGCTCCCATTCCGCCCGTGTTTTCCCCTTGATTTCCATCAAAAATTCGCTTGTAATCTTTTGCCTCTGGCAATAGCTTAAAGGATTCTCCATCCGTCATCACAAATACAGATAGTTCTATGCCATCTAAAAACTGCTCAATAACTACTTTTTTACTTGCTTCTCCAAATCGTGCATCTTGAAGCATTGATCTTAATTCTTTTTCAGCACTTGCCAAATCTTCAATGATAAGAACACCTTTTCCTGCAGCTAAGCCATCTGCTTTTAATACATATGGCGCTTTCATGCCGCGTAAGAAATTGATTCCATCTTCTATATTCGCAGCCGTAAACGTTGCATATTTAGCTGTCGGAATTCGATGGCGCGCCATAAATTCTTTCGCATAATTTTTGCTGCCTTCTAATTTTGCGCCTTCCTTGCTTGGTCCAATTATGGCACAATGGCAAATGCTTGAATCAGCTTTAAAGTAATCGTAAATACCCAAAACTAGAGGTTCTTCTGGTCCAACAACAACCATGTCAATGTTGTTTTCTAAAACAAATTGTTTAATTCCATCAAAATCAACAGGCGACAAGGAAACATTTTTACCATATTGTCTCGTTCCGGCGTTTCCAGGAGCTATAAAGAGTTCATCTAAAATCGAACTTTGTGCTATTTTCCAAGCCAATGCATGTTCACGTCCACCGGCACCCAATAATAAAATTTTCATGCTAAGCGTTTAACAAAATGACAAGATTGATTCGAATATATTTTTTCCGTCAGTATTTCCTAATATAGTATCTGCTGCTCTTTCTGGGTGAGGCATCATGCCAAAAACATTTTTAGCTTTATTCGTTATTCCTGCAATATTATTTACTGACCCGTTTGGATTAGCGTCATTGTTTTCAATCCCAGTATCATGGCAATATCGAAATAATATTTGGTCTTGATCTTCTAATTCCTTAATGGTATTTTCATTTGCATAATACCTTCCCTCTCCATGAGCGATAGGTATTTTATATGTTTTGTCGAAATCTAGACCTTTAGTAATTCCGGCCATTTTCGAAATGGGTTTCAAATGAACATTTTTACAAATAAATTTTTGTTGGTCATTGTGCAGTAAGGCGCCGTTTAATAATCCCGCTTCTGTTAAAATTTGAAAGCCATTACAAACTCCTAATACATAACCTCCTTGATTAGCATGCCTAATCACCTCATGCATGATGGGCGAGAATTTTGCAATCGCACCAGATCGTAAATAGTCACCATAACTAAAACCACCCGGCAAGATTACCATATCCACATTTTTTATACTAGTATCTTTGTGCCACAACGTTTCCACTTGTTGTCCTAGTAGATTTTGCAGTACGTAAATCATATCTTGGTCGCAATTCGAACCAGGAAAAGTAACTACACCAAACTTCATTGAAAAATTGATTAATTCTTATTAAAACTTCATTCGATACAAATGTAATGAATTACTATCATGCTAATGTTTGCTCCAGAAAAAACTTAATAACAGCATAGGCAATTGTTAGATAAAAAAGAACAGTTGCTAGCGCACCGTATCGTTTATTTAAAAACGAAAAAGATAAGATAATGGGCATCGAAACCAATAGTAAACTAAACCGTTCAATTTGTTGGTAAAAATATAGATCAATACTACCGATGATTATGGCTACTAAAATGAGAAGCCATAACATTTGAATCTGTTTTTTTAATCTATTGGAGCTCTGAATGATCCGATTTCGTATGCCTATTGCGCTAAGCACCAATAAAATGAGTATAAAAACTAAAATAATTATAAAGTCCTTATGCAGTTCAATTCCAACTTTATCTAATATCAATTTGCTTGTTAATTCTTTTCCTACCCATTTAAGGTAGGTAATACCAAAAAGAATTGGGGAAATAAATCCTGTCATGAAAATAAATAATTCCCTTACAATAAAAGGGCGCATGAGAAGATACATAAAAATATATACAGGGAAGAAAACGAGTAATGGAGGATGGAAAGTAGCAGCACAACCAAGTAAAAAAGCGCCATTGAATACGGCTTGTTTACCATCCTGATTTTGATTTAACTGATAGAATTGTGCTAAACATAGAATGAGAAAAGTGTGCGACATAAGAATGCCGTCAAAACGGTAAAATGAGTAATAAAAACTCATTAGTACCACATAAATCAATGAAACAATGTAGGAATTTTTATCTTGGAAATTATAGTTGTTATAGGTGAAATTTAACACTATGCTATTCACTAAAATTAATAGGCTCGCGATTACTTGTGATGCTATAATGGGGAGATAAAATAATCCGTTCCAAAATCCATAATTTATTTCTTTTTCAATTTCGTGGTAGGGAAATTGGTTGTTTAGTATTTGAAAAACAAGGATAATTACGGGTAAAAAAAACAATGCTATAATGCTATTGCCTAAAAAAAATCGAATCATAGTGCGAAAATAGAGATCATTCCAACTTTAGAATAAGAATAATTTCGATAAAATTAATTAAATAGGTGAATTTATTCTATAAATATGGTTTAAAAACCTATATTTGTTACCCTTTTAAAAGTAATAAAATGGCACAAGAAAAATCAAGGTATTCAGATGTAGAATTGGAAGAATTCAAAGCGTTAATAAATCAGAAATTAATTGACGCTAACATCGATTATAGTTTATTAATAGGTTCATTGTCGCATAATGATGATCATGGAACCGATGATACCGGTAGAGCATTTAATATGATGGAAGATGGCTCTGAAACACTTTCGCGTGAGGAGGTTGCACAACTTGCTGCGCGTCAAGAAAAATTTATTCAAAGCCTACAAGCAGCACTCATTCGTATTAATAATAAAACGTATGGTGTATGTCGCATAAAAGGAACCTTAATCCCAAAAGAAAGACTTCGGCTTGTTCCTCATGCAACCATGAGCATTGACGCCAAAAACGAACAAAAAAGGTAGTGAAGAAAAATCTTCTTATTGTTACCCTAGTTGTATTTGCCTTGTTGATTTTAGACCAAGTTATAAAGGTTTATATTAAAACATCTTTCCACCCCGAAGAACATAAATATCTTATCGGAAGTTGGTTTGCAGCGCATTACATCGAAAACCAAGGCATGGCTTTTGGAACTACTTTTGGAGCTTCCATTTGGCATAAATTAGCGCTCAGTATTTTTAGGGTGGTCGCTATTATTTTTATTGCTTATTATTTAATCAAGGAGGCAAAAAAAGGGGCTAAACTTTCATTTTTAATCGCCCTAGGTTTCATTTGGGCTGGCGCAACTGGAAACTTAATTGATTCAATGTTTTATGATTTTTTCTTTCATTTCAATCCTTGTGATCGATTCAATCAACTAGAAGGATCAAAGGTGATGGCTGATTGTAAGGATTTTGGAAGGTCTTTTCCAGTTGAAGTCCGCCATCGAGGGTTTTTATTGGGTAACGTAGTCGATATGTTTCAGTTTGATGTGTTATGGCCAAAGTGGGTTCCATATTTAGGGGGAGGACAAGTATTTCCTGCTATTTTTAATGTTGCTGATGCCTCAATTACTGTTGGTGTAGCCACTTTAATTATTGGTCAGCGCTCATTTTTCCCAAAGAATAAAAAGCCCAATCCGGAAAATGAAGAAGTTCTCGAGGATAAAGCTTAGAAATTGTACTTCATGTTTCGGTCATTTAATATTGAAAATGACACTTTCCAACCGATATTAGGGTCTATTTTGTTTCCATCCGCCATGAATCCATAAATACCAACGCGCAATCTCCTACGCGTTAATTTAAAGTTTCGCTCAAGTCCAGCGAGTAACTCATAAAATTGGAAGTCGTTTTCCTTTACATACATTGCGCCTCCTCCAAATACTAATCCAATGCGCGTCTTTTTCATGAAAGGAATTTTATTAATGATAGATCCGTTATCGTGGTGCACAAAATGTAATTCAAAAATATAATCCTTCGTAGGCATTGTTGAATCTAAGCCCTGAAAAGAATACATAGGATTGGAAAACCAAAATGGGTCACTTCTCCGTTGAAATTTATAATCTACATCTTTTAAGGATCTTGAACTTAAGAATTTACCACCCGCAACTCGATAACTAGTGGTTCCTAGGGTTCCTATTTTTAAGGTTTGATTGATGGAAAGATTAAGGTATTCATGGTCTACGTCGCTTCCAAATAGTTTTGGTATGCCACGCTCATAGTTTATCGAAAAGGTTGGCCATGCAGAACCTAATAGTACTTTTCGATAGGGTTCACGCATGTATTTTTGCTGTGGAGTATAGCTTAAACTTGCGTCCAAGATGAAAGCTTGATAAGAGCTAAAATCTGTTGGAGTATTATTTGGAATCACATTGTCCAATATCGTTGAGAAAGTATATCCTTTTAGAGATCTTCTCTCTGCAAATTCTACTTCTGTCCCGAAGTATAGCCCATTTATCAGTTCATATTCGAACGAGAAGCTCGTTTTTGTGGCTTCAATAAAGTTTTCGCGCTTGTAAACCTGTGTGACCGCGTCAAAAGATCTTATTACATCAAAATCATGATTAATAGATGCTCGAATATAACCAAAGTGAAAGGGGTCAAATTTATACTTCCACCAAGAGTCTCCTTTTATATCATTGTTAAGAATACCATAGGATATTCTAGTGTAAGCATCTAATGTTCGTTCGTCTTTCCATTTCTTAAAGTAATCAAAACTTGGAGTAATTCTAGGTCCAGCGATAAAAATGGGTTGAATTAGTGTGGCAAGCGAGCCAAGTGACCATTGTGTTCTTTTTACTCGATTTCGATAGTCCACCCCAAACCAAAGTACTTTTAAAGCAGTAAGCTTGTTGAATACAGCGTCAACAGAATCTAGGTATTCTACTCGATTTCTTGCATCTTTAATACTATCTTTAATAATGATAAATCGCTGCTCCTCAACGGTTAAATTTGCAGGTCTATTTTCCTTCCAAAAAAGAGAATCTTTTTCATAAGCCTCTTTGGTTGTAATGGCTAATTCAGTACTGAAAAATTTAGGCCCAAAGTTTGGATTAAAATTATAGTTACTGTAAATAGCTTCGGTTTTGTAATCAGATGATTCAGATTTATATTTTACACCGTAGGTAAGCACCTGTTTCGTAAGTATGCATATACTATCTCCAGGGTGCTCGTACTCCTGATATATTTTAAAATTATCATACACTAACAAGTTTCCTTTGCTCATATTTAATTCAATTTTTTGAATTAACCATAAGGAATCAATCACCCAAATATATCCCTCCAAGGTAGTAGTTGCAGTGTTCCTCGGACTGATCTTTATTTTTGAAATGACTTGCCCATTTTCTTCAATCTTACTTTCTAATTTATATCGATATGACAAGATACCTGGAGTTGATATCGGCGAACTTACAGGTGTTTGGTGGAGATCATCTAAATGCAGTAGGTTTTGGAAGAAATTAAAATTCGATTTAACTGTCGTTGTATAATAAAGTGTTTTAGCACTACCTCTCAAGGTATAAGCGTTTCTTATTTCTTTTACTTTATTGCCTGGCGCATAATTCCGTGTTAGTTGAACTTCTACAAGGTTCATTTTATTAGCGAGTTCATTTTTTTCTTTTTCTTCGAATGATGGTTCACGACTATCATTTTCCTTTTTTTCGCGTTCCTTAATATCAATCTTTTCAGTCGCTTTTATGTAAACATCAACAATATGAGGATAATTCCATTGATTTATTTGGTCTCTCTTGTTGACGACCTTCAGCATGATATCTCTTCCAGGATTGCTTTTATTGACACTTACGTTAACAGCTTCAAAGCTTTTTATTTTCGAAGAAAACAATTGAAAATCCCTTACAATTTCTTTATCAGCAATTGATACATATGCCTCGCGCTCATCAAAACCCAAGGCATTTATTATTAAAAAGTATTCTCCCGGCATCAACGACAATTCATATTGTCCTAGTACATTCGCTACTGTGCGCATTTCAGGAGAATTTTTTATGAAAATTTTGGCGTAGGGAATAGGTGAGTTGCTTTCATCGCTAACCACACCTCTAACAAAGAGTTGAGCATTAAAACTTTGAAAAACAGTTAAAAATAAAAAAAGGAGAAATAGTTTCATTTAATATTATTGGAAATATAGAAGAAAGAAAAAACTATGCCGTTTTAGAATTTTCTTGTTCTTTTAAAAATGCAGCATGCTTCTCAAATCGTTTCATCATCCATTTCTTCATAAAGAACATTGCAAAAGCAAGTCCAACCATCCAATAATATGAGGCCCAGCGTGTTGCGCCTTGGGTAATGCATTTATAGGTAACGATAAAGAATAAAACACTTCCTAGTCCCAACCAAAAAAAAGTCATTATTTTATTGTAAATTTTCATAACTATTAATTTATTTCTTCTTTCTTTTCTATTTTTATCTTGCCTCTTGGCTTTAGTATTTCGTAGCGGCTAAAGTCTTGTTTTGTTTTTATGCCTTCGCCTAAAAATGTGCCATCAGGACCTTTAACTATAACTTGTGCAGGAGTAAAGATACTACTGTCTTTTTGATTCCAATATAAAACTTCTGTTTCTAATGTTTGTTTCTTTTTTGAATTATATAAGCGTACTGAATCCCTTACCATAAGTGCTCCTTTACTATAATTAATTTCTCCATATAGCGCAGTGAGGGTTGAAACAATTTCACCGTTTTCAGAAAAGAAATTCACCCGAAGACTATCCAGTAGTTTAGTTATATTTTCTGGTTGATGCATGGTTTCAGCATAAGAACAAATAAGTTCCACACGTGCATAGCCTGAGTCTGAATAAACCATTTTAAGTTCATGTATTGTTTCATCTGGCGATTTAGGATTGAAGGTAACTTTCTCAATCGTATCTAGGTCGTTCTCGCAAGAAATCACACTTAAACTTAAGATCACGAGAAGAGCAAAATAGAATTTCAAGTGTTCAATTTTTATTAATCTATTTTTCGCTTTCTAAACCAGCGCTCAAAATTTGCAGGTGATAAGATCACACCAAAATTAATAGCCATATAATTTTCATTTAGGCTCCCAACATTAAAATTACTGCGTTGTCCGGCACTAACACTTAAATTGATGCTTGAAAGTGACAATTGCGTTAGAATTGGTATGCCTAGCCCTACAGAAATTCCACGGTCTATAAATTGTTTTCCATTTTGAAAATAGGGCATTTTATCGTAAAACCCACCAATTCTATAGGTTAGTTTATCTAAAAACTTTAGGGATGTGCTATTTTCATATGGATTAGTTTCAGGCGAATATTGAATGCCAAATCCGATGTGCGTGCCTTTATAGATATTTATAAAAGAAGAATCTAAGGTGCTTGAGAGGCTGTTTTTTAAGGAGTACGATGTGGTTAAAATTAGATTAGGATGCAGGGTTTTATTTTTCCTTTTCAATGCACCCAAAATAAATTTATGGGTCATCCCAATGCTGTAGTTTGTTTTAGAAACAAGCTGGCCTTTGGTTGAATTTATACTCAATGTATCGTAGCTGGCCGGATTATAAATAGTGTTAGAAGTGTAAAAAGCCGATTCCATTGTTGCATTAAATTGTTGAGCGGGCTCGATCGTTCCACCGATACTTAATTGGTATTTATTGGTGATAAAATGTGAGTAGTAAAGTCCTAAATCATATTGTAATGATTTAATAGCAAGGTTTGTTTTGCTCAGCCCGCCTGAGGATGAATTATTGTCAATTAATAAACTCATGCGGTCATTTTGCAATACCCCCCATAGAAATCCTGCATTGAAACCCGCAGAGAGTTTAATCTTTTTTCTATTGATTAGTGAGTAAGAGTATCCTAAAAATAATTTATTCACGGTGCCACTGCCAGAATAAATGTATTTCAATGAATCTACTCCAGTATAAACTCGTTCGCTTATTTCATATCCTTTTTTTGAAAAGGGTGATAGGCCAAAAGCCAAGCCCATTCGCTTCATGATTTTAAATCCTAAAACAAAATGATCCACCATAGCAACAGGCATTACTACACTTTCCTGACCTTGCGTGTAGTTTGATATTCTTGCGTTTATTCCTAGTGATAATAGTGTATTCCCTGAACTCATGCTGCTATAGGTTGCGGGGTTAAAAAAGTTCAGTTGGCTTGAATCGTTGTAAGCTGAGTATCCTTTTCCCAAACAATCATAAATGGAGTGGGAGTTTTGACCAAACTCACCTATTCCTGAGAATGAAAGTGGATGGGTTGTTAGGTTTTGTCCAACTGCGTTAGAAAGGCATAAAAAATAAAATAATGTGTTAAGAATGAAGCGCATTGAATACATATATTTCGTGGATACCTTTTAATGTCAAATTTTCGTCTGCAAAGATGCCGTTTTTTTGCTCGAAATCAAAATAATGGGCGTCACCACCAGTAATAAAAACGGCCGTATTAGCATTCAATTTTCGAAACTCGGCAATTCGAGCTTCGATTTCACCTTTTATTCCACCCATTACACCAGAATAAATGGAGCTTGATGTGGTATCTCCATAAAGTGAAGCCTTATGGTCTGGTGCAATTAATAGGGGTAGGCGAGCAGTATAGTCGTTTAAAGATTTTAGCCGCAATGAAATACCTGGTGAGATAGAACCTCCTACATAATTAAACGCTTCATCTAGGTAATCAAATTTTACGCAGGTTCCAATATCAACGGTAATTCCTCCGCTACTATCATTGTTTTTCTTCATGCGAGCGTGCATAGCAGCTACATTGCACAAACGATCGGCTCCTAGATTATTTTGATATTGATTGAGAAAAGACGTTTTGGATTTAGGTGTTATCTCATAAATTGAAAATTTTTCTTTTAGTTGAATTGCAAAATCATCTTCTCGAACTGATGCCAATACGATAGGAAACTCGGTTGAAAGATGCTTAGAAAGCATTTCAAATGAATCAAATCGTTGAATTTCTTGAAGTTCATTTTGCTTAAAAACACCGAGCTTAATCGCCGTATTCCCCGCATCAATACACTGTATTATTTCATTCATCGTATTACAAAGATACGTCCAATCAGACTTGATTTTATGATAAAAAGAAAGAATATCCGAAATTTGGCTTGATAAAATATAAAAAAGTAGTAAATTCGCACCCACAATTAGGCTGGTACCTTAGCTCAGTTGGTAGAGCAAAGGACTGAAAATCCTTGTGTCCCTGGTTCGATTCCTGGAGGTACCACATCATAACCCTGACCGCAACGTCAGGGTTTTTTGTTTATTACAAACTTTAATTTCCATTTTGTCCCTGTCCGCCTAGGCGGACGATTCCTGGAGGTACCACAAAAACAAAACGAGAATGAGAGCGACCCTTCGATAAACTCAGGGCTAAAAGCGTCATTCTCGTTTTTGTTTTACATCATTTTGATTTTCATTCTTTTTAAGGAATTTCTTAGTTCATAATTGATTCTCTCGTGATATTATTGTCAATAACAATTCCATATCTAACTAAACCGCCATACTGTGCGGTGGCAGTCGCACAAAACTCAGTGAATCCGCATCTTTTTAATGCTTTCTCATCAAAATGCAATGTATTAGTAAGGTATACTTTGTAAGCGGCCACCAAAGCTTTGGCTTCGGCTTCTTCCTTATTTTTAGTAGTAACCATGCCTCCTTTTTTCGTCCCGTAGCATTCAGGATACCCAGCTTCAGCTTGACTTGTTGCGATTGTTGCAAATCTTAAAGTAGTATCTAAGGTCATTCCAGGGAATGTGATTTCCATTTGTTCCTCCAATGCCTTTTCAAATTTCTCAACATTGAAGTCAACTGCTTTTTGAGCATAGATTGGGGCAATAATTCCAATAAATAATGCCATGGATAAAAATTGATTTTTCATAATTTCTCTTTTTTTTAAGGTGAAAGAATAGATTTCACATATATAATCCAATTCCATTCAATAAGTGACAAAATAATTATTGAAGAAAATTGTCACAAATCAATTAAGTGAAGGATTATGAATACGAGCCTTTATAATAAGGTGTAATTATTAATAATACAAATAATCAAACCGTATGAAAAATAAAGTCGAAACTGAACCAAAAAACATTTTTGTTCAATATCTAACAACTAAACAGAAAACATTGCAATCTGAAATAACTTTTAGCCAATTGATTAATGATAAAATATTGAATCAGAATGATCAAAAATCAATTAAAGGCCTTTTCGAGTTGATTCTTTCTAATGAGATTGAACTTGCAAAATTTAGCAGATTTCCATATGACTTTACTATTAGATTGGCTAATTCTAAATTGAAATCTAAGGATTTAAGTATTTCAAATTGCATCGAATTATTTGAACTTTATACTAAAGAAATTTCTAATACGATTGACTGGATTGACTTTGAAAAGATTACAGATAGTGTTTTTTCAGAATATGGAATTTGTAAAGAAATTGAAAAATTGAAACTGCCAACACCTGAAATCAAAATTTTATTCAAAACGATCAATGGTTTTTTAATGGGGCAACACCCCGTTTTTCTCAATGATATGCAATTGAGAGCAGAAGAATTAATTCATTTTAGCTTATTACTTTCCGATGAAAATAATAAACTAATTGAACAAGATTTAATTCGTCTGCAAATAGATCAAGATGGCGTTTCTATTCGGACATGCATCACTAAAAAAACATTGTCGCTGATTGGTAATCTGAAGCCAAATATGGAATTAATAATTCCTTCAACTACAAAAGATACGCTATTTGAGATAATTAAAGGTGATAATTTAGAGAGGGTTAATCTTCAATACACTACTGAAATTGATGCAACATTCACTGATTTTTGTTCGTTGTCTAAAAATATAAGTAAAAATGAAAATCTTTCAATCTTACTTTATGGAGCGCCAGGCACTGGTAAAACAGAATTCGCAAAACAAGTTGCAAAAAATGTAAATGGCACATTGTATCAGCTAAATTTCCCACATATACAGTCTAAATGGATTGGAGAAACCGAAAAAAATATTCGTCGTGTTTTCAATTTATATAGAGAAGCTTGGCAAAAAGCTAAAGAACCAATCATATTATTAATAAATGAAGCCGATGGATTAATGAATAAGAGAGTGAGTGTAAATACGAGCAATGACGCTTTTGTAAATCAGGCTCAAACAGAATTGTTAGAACAGTTGGAAAAATTCGATGGAATATTGATTGCAACCACCAACCTTTTGGGGAATATTGACACGGCATTCCATAGAAGGTTTTTATTCAAAACGGAAATACATGCCCCTGATGAAATGAGTAGAAGTAACTACTTAAAAAGCAGCGCTATTTATCCATTGTTAAACAGTTCTCAAATAGCTATGCTAAATAGCATTTCCTTTACCATTGCTGATTTGAAAAATATGGAACAAAAAATCGGTTTAATTCAGCGCATTAGACTTCTATCTTCAAAAGATCTTGATGCCTTATTCATAAGTGAAGGATTAATAAGGAGCACTTCCAAGGCCATCGGTTATGCCATTAATTCATAGTTTATTAGCTTATTTTCAAAAATCATTTTTTTTAACAAATTTTAAAGATTAGCTTCGTTATATGACTACTAAAGATTTCACTCAACTCTTTCCCGAGATTTTAAATCCAGAAGCTTCTTTATCTGATTTAAAGGCCTTGTGTCGATCAAAGAAGTTTCCCGAGGATGAGTTTGTCTCTTGTTTACATGATTTTTCTTTAATAAGAAATAATTATCCTGGTTATCAGGAGAATCCTGGTGGCTATCTTTATACTACAATTGATAATTGCATCAAAAAATATTTTAGAGGAGAAAAAAATGATTTTTCAGATATTGAAAATCTATCAGATACGGTTGAGATGGATGATTTTGATAAAAAATTACTCAAGGAAAAATTAGATGACTTTATAAGAGGAATTCATAAGTTGAATTTACCTACTAACCAAAGAAGACTGATTGAAGAAATGGTAGTAATTTGTGAGAATGATCATAAAACGCATAGAGATTTTATTAAGGAAGTAAGAGAAGCGCAAGCTAGGCATGGCGTAACTGATACAA
>CANHOA010000024.1 GCA_947462255.1 Flavobacteriales bacterium
CATCATTATCAGAAAAAAGGGATGCACGAAGCAAAGATAGTTTCTCGCTTTTGGATTGTGGCTGTGTTGCTCGCAGTTATTTCGATTGTTACGCTAAAATTAAGGTAAGTGAAGGCTAAACAGCAAAATATTATCGTTTTAGGGGCCGGCGAAAGTGGGGTGGGCGCAGCTGTGTTAGCCAAAATAAAGGGCATGAATGTTTTTGTTTCTGACGCTGCTGTAATTTCAGAACAGTATAAAAATGAACTCGCGTCAAATAATATCGAATGGGAAGAATTAGGACATTCTCTTGATCGAATTTTGGCAGCAGATACCGTTGTGAAATCTCCTGGTATTCCTGAACTAACTCCTGTAATGCAAGCGCTTAGAAATGCTGGTGTTAAGGTGGTATCAGAAATTGAATTTGCAAAACCTTTTTCCAAGGGAAAAACAATTTGTATCACGGGTAGTAATGGTAAAACTACCACCACTTTGTTAACGCACCACATTCTTAAAAAGGCTGGTTTGGATGTAGGATTGGCTGGAAATATTGGTCAAAGTTATGCGAGGCAAGTAGCAACAGAAGATCATGATTGGTATGTGCTAGAAATTAGTTCTTTTCAATTAGATGATATGCACGATTTCAAAGCTGATATTGCAGTTTTAACCAATATAACAGCAGATCATTTGGATCGATATGAGTATAAAATTGAAAATTATATCCAATCAAAATTAAAGATTATAAATAACCTAGAAAAGGACGATTGGTTCATTTATAATGCAGATGATGAGGTCATCACCAAGGAATTGGCTGCTAAAAAGATGACGATGAATACCGCTCCATTTTCGCTAAAAAAAGAAATTCCCATCGGGGGATATGCAACAGAGAAACAACTAACAATCAATATAAAACAACCATTAATTATGTCAATACACGATTTAGCTTTGAAGGGTAAGCACAATACCCAAAATGCACTTGCTGCTGGTATCGCAGGGAGGCTTTTAGAAATCCGTAAGGATTTGATACGAGAATCACTGGGTGATTTTGTTAACGCCGAACACCGTATGGAATTCGTTGCTAAAGTTAATGGTATAGAGTTTATTAATGACTCGAAAGCAACGAATATTAATGCTACTTGGTTTGCTCTTGAAAGCATTGAAAAACCTACGATATGGGTTGTTGGTGGAGTTGATAAGGGAAACGATTATAATGAACTGACTGATCTTGTGAAACAAAAAGTGAAGGCTATTATTTGTCTCGGAGTTGACAATAAAAAAATTATAGACGCATTTACAGGGGTTGTTGATACAATTGTTGAGGCAAATTCTGCTCTAGAGGCAGTTGCTTTAGCTTATCAACTTGGAAAGAAAGAAGATGTTGTCTTATTATCTCCTGCCTGTGCCAGCTTTGATTTATTTGAAAATTATGAAGACAGGGGAAATCAGTTCAAAAAGGCAGTTAGAATGCTATAATTCTCTTATGAAATGAATAATAAAGAACTATTTCACAATGAATTGATTGATGCTCGCACGGAACAATTGCGGGTTATTAACCAATCTTCTATTCAATATATAGGAGAATGGCATAACAATAAGGTATATAAGGCAATCAATCCATTGGTTCTTAAGTCGGCGTCTTCTATTGCTGAATTCACCCTTCCACTTGCACTTGTTTTTTATGATTTTAAGGATATCCTTAAGTATAACCCGATTTTTCAGACTGGTTTAATAGATGTTAGTTGCATTTTACTAGATGATGGAATTATTAATGGGGAGGATCTTGAAGGTATTGTTGTTGTCCCAAATTTAGTTGCATTAGACCAAGCCATCAAAAATTTTGAGGTAGCGAAAAGTATTATTTTTTTATTTTTTGATGATATAGAGATCTCAAAATCAGATGAATTGATGGATTATTTTAAACACATGACGCAAAAATGAGAAAATATTTAGCCTATCTAAAAGGGGATCCGGTAATTTGGATGATTACCTTACTTATGCTTTCTTTTTCTCTTGTTACGGTTTATAGTTTCGTGCCAATTCTAGTAAAAATTGAGGGTGGGACTCCTTTCTATTATTTATTTAAGCATTTTATTTATGTGCTTATTGGCTTTTTCTCTATTTATTTTATACACAAAGTTAACCCTAAATATATTTCCCAAATTGCAAAGTTCTCTTACTATTTAGCGATAGCGTTGCTTATTTTCACAATATTTTTTGGTTCTAAAGTAAATGATGCGGGACGATGGATAAAAATCCCCTTCATTGGACTAACCTTTCAATCCTCTGATTTCGCCAAGTTAGCGCTATTTTTATACCTGTCTAAAATACTAGTCAAGAAAAAGGAACTTCTGAACGATTGGAGGCAAGGTATTGTACCCCTAATGATTCCTATTGTTGTGATTTGCGGCTTAATTTTTAAAGATAATTTATCTACATCAGCCATGCTTTTTTCATTGTCTATGTTCGTTTTATTTATTGGTAAAGTGCCAATTACAAAGCTTTTGACGATGGTAGGAGTTGGTGTGCTTGGACTACTCATTGTCATTGGAATTCATAAAATGCTTCCTGAACTTAATGTATTGCCGAGGTACGAAACATGGGAAAATAGAATTACTAATAAAATAGGTTCCGATGATGGAACAATAGAAAATGCACAAGCATTAAATGCTAAATTAGCTATACACAACGGCCGGCTCTTTGGACAAGGGGTGGGTGACGGTAAATTAAAACAATACCTCCCTGAAGCGTATGCAGATTTTTATTATGCGAGCTTTGTTGAAGAGTTTGGATCAATTTCCGCATTGATTTTATTAATGCTCTACATGATTTTATTATTCCGAATAATTCGTATCGGACTGCATACTGATAATCTATTTGAAACCTATGTTTGCTTAGCTATTGGACTTCATTTATTATCGCAGGCTAGCATTAATATGCTTGTTTGTACTGGGTTTCTTCCAGTCACAGGTCAAAACATGCCTTTTTTGGCCATGGGTGGATCGGCATTGATTATGGCGTGCGTATCGATTGGAGTAATTCAGTCTTTTGCCGCTAAACAATCAAATAGTAACAATGCCTTTGAAATTAAAGAAGACAGTGAAAATGATAAATAGGGTCATAATTTCTGGTGGTGGAACTGGTGGACATATTTTTCCAGCTATTGCCATTGCTAATGAAATTAAACGTGCAAATCCATCAGTAGCCATTTTATTTGTTGGTGCCTTAGGAAAAATGGAAATGGAAAAGGTACCGCTTGCTGGTTATGAAATTGTAGGTCTTAAAATTGTTGGTTTAAAGCGCTCACTTGATTTTTCAAATCTTTTGTTGCCATTTAAGCTATTAATGAGTTTATGGAAGGCAAGGCAAATCATTAAACAATTCAAGCCTGAATTAGTTATTGGTGTAGGTGGTTATGCGAGTGGTCCAACGCTAAAAATGGCGTCTTGGTTATCCATTCCAACGGTTATTCAAGAACAAAATTCATTTCCCGGTAAAACTAATTTATTGTTAGCGAAAAAGGCCAGTTTGATTTGTACCGCATATGATAATCTAGATTTATTTTTTCCAAAAGAAAAGCTTTTATTAACGGGTAATCCTGTACGTCCTGAATCGGTCGATATTGCCAATAAAAGACAAGAAGCGCTCAATTTTTATTCCTTCGATCCAAGCAAAAAGACCATTTTAATTCTAGGGGGTAGCTTGGGAGCAAGGTCGATTAATGATGCGGTCGTTTTTGCAATAAAAAATAATAGTCAGGATACCCAAATTCAATTTCTTTGGCAATGTGGCAACCTTTATTTTGATGCGCTTGCACAAGAGTTGGATCTTCCTGAAAATATTAAAATGCTTCGTTTTATAGAACGAATGGACTTCGCATATGCAGCCGCAGATGTAATCATTTCTCGGGCTGGAGCTACATCTATTTCGGAGTTATGCATGATTGGGAAGCCAATTATTTTAGTGCCATCTCCAAATGTTTCAGAGGACCATCAAACAAAAAATGCTATGGCATTGGTAAATCAAAATGCGGCATTGTTAGTCCGCGATAGTGATGCTAAAGAACAATTGATTGCTCGAAGTGTTGAGCTCCTTCGTGAAAATGAATTGTGTATGCAATTATCCGAAAATATAAAAAAATTGGCTCGGCCAAATGCGACTGCAGACATCGTTGAGGCTTGTCAAAATGTACTTGCTAATTTATCGGTAAAGAATGGAAAATAAGATGATTCTTTTTGATAAGATTTTCTTTCTTGGGATTGGTGGAATTGGAATGTCTGCATTGGCTAGGTATTTTCTTGCTCATGGTAAGTATGTTGCAGGGTATGATCGTGTGGAATCGGCATTAACAATGGAATTAATGGCGGAAGGATGCGAGATAATTTACCGCGATGCACCGGATGAAATCGCTGATTCGTTCTCACAGATTGACAAGGTATTAGTGGTGTATACGCCTGCTATTTCAACAGATAATTTAATTTTTAATTATTTCAAGGATAAGGGATTCTCGGTCAAGAAAAGAGCTGAAGTTTTAGGTATACTAACGCATTCAGCAAAAAGTTTATGCGTGGCAGGTACGCATGGGAAATCTACAACCAGTTCATTATTAGCGCATATTTTAACGGGTTCTGATTGGAAATGCAACGCTTTTTTAGGGGCTATTGCAACGAATTTCAATTCTAATCTTGTGTTAAATGAGGATGCGAAGTTTATGGTCGTTGAAGCGGATGAATTTGATCGTTCATTTTTACAATTGGCACCTTTTTGCGCTATAATTACTTCGTGTGACCCTGATCACTTAGATATTTATGGATCGAATGAATCGTTTATTGAAGGGTTTAGTCAGTTTGCATCTAAGATTCATCCAGATGGATTTATGGTTATCAAAGAAGGAATTGAGTTACTTTCTCCAGCAAAGAAAATTACTTATGCCCTGTTCTCAAAAACGGCAGATTATGCCATCGATCGCTTGTATTTTGAACATGATGTGGGGTATTGTGACATTAGGATTAAATCTGAGTATTGGATGAAGGTGGAGCTCGGTTTGTCGGGAATTCATAATGCGGAGAACGCCCTGGCTTGTGTCGCTTTATTGATGGAGTTGGGACTATCACCTTCATTTATTAAACAAGGCATACAATCTTTTTTAGGTTTAAAAAGACGATTCGAAATCATTTTTAAATCAGAGGATGTGGTATACTTAGATGACTATGCTCACCATCCTACTGAAATCGATGCCCTAATCGCGTCGCTTAAAATGCGTTACCCGAACAAAAAAATTACCGGTGTTTTTCAGCCGCACTTGTATTCGCGAACTAAAGATTTTGCAGCAGATTTTGCTCGGTCACTTTCAGCATTAAATGAAGTTATTTTATTGCCCATCTACCCTGCAAGAGAAATGCCTATTTTAGGAGTAACGTCAGATTATTTACTTGAACTTATAACTAATGACACTAAGAAATTAATCTCAAAAGAGGAATTAGTAGGGTGTGCGGAAGCATTTAATTCGGGCGTATTTGTTACTATAGGCGCTGGAGATATTGATCGCTTTGTTCAACCAATTAAAGAAGTATTTATGCATAAGTTAGTGAAGAGATGAAAAAAGTATTATTAATTATTTTTTGGGTTTTGTTTGCTGTAGGGCTGATTTTAATAGTGTTTTTTGCCAATACAGAAAATAATAATGACGTCGCGAAGAAGCCTGATATCTCTATTCATGTGGAAGGCGAAAATACCTTTTTGACGGAAAGTGAATTATTGGATCGATTAATTTATAAACGCCTGTATCAAAAAAATATGAAGGTGAATTCAGTTAACATAAGAAAAATTGAGGCAGCAATCATTAAAATGGAAGAGGTTAAAAAAGTTAGGGTGTATAAAAATATTGGAGAATCATGGAATATAGATGTCGAACTTCGAAATCCTATTGCCAGAATTTTTACACTTTCTCAACAAGCATATTACCTAGATGACGAAGGCTTTACAATGGGCCGATCTTCGCTGCATACTGCTCATGTTCTTGTTTTTTCAGGATTTATAACTGAAAATATGGAAAAGTCATCTGTAAAAGAAATTATTAACAATGATTCTTTGAAAAGTATTCGAAAATTAGATGATATCTATCGTATTTCCAATTATGTTTGTAAAGATTCATTAATGAATGCTTTAATTGGGCAGGTGTACCTCGAAAAGAACGGCGATTTTATACTTATTCCACTTGTAGGAAAGCAAACTATTTTATTCGGTTCTGCTAATTCTGATGAGGTTGTGGCGGATAAGTTTAATCGCTTGAAGGTGTTTTATAAAGAAGGAATGCCCCATGAAGGATGGGAAAAATATAATACGATAATAGTAAAATATGAAGGACAAATCGTTTGTAGAAAATAACGAAACACAAGGAGGTGTAAAGCGTTCAAAAATTGTTGTTGGTTTGGATATTGGAACAACGAAAATTGCCTGTTTTGTCGGTAGAAAAAATGATCATGGTAAAATTGAAATTTTATCCATGGGAAAAAGCGAATCATTGGGTGTGATGAGGGGGGTTGTTTCAAATATTCAGAAAACAATTTCATCAATAAAATTAGCGGTGGAAGAAACGCAGGCACGTGTTGATGGAGACCTAACGATAAAAAATGTAAATGTAGGTATCGCTGGTCAGCACATTAAAAGTTTGCAGCATCGTGGAATTTACACGCGAAACAATACCGAAAACGAAATCTCTCAAGAGGATGTAAATGCCCTCATAAAAGATATGCATAAATTAGTGATGGATCCGGGTGAGGAGATTATTGATGTGCTTCCTCAAGAATATATTGTGGATAATCAACAAGGAATTAAAGATCCAAAGGGAATGGCTGGAGTTAGATTAGAGGCCAATTTTCACATCATTACTGGACATGTAAGCAATGTTCAAAATATTAGAAAATGTATCGAACATGCTGGTTTGCAGATTAAAGCGCTTGTTCTTGAGCCTATTGCTTCAGCACATGCCGTTCTTAGTGATGAGGAAAAGGAAGAAGGTGTTGTTTTAGTCGATATCGGAGGTGGAACAACGGATGTAGCTATTTTTTACGAGGGTATAATTCGTCATACAGCTGTCATCCCTTTTGGTGGAAACGTCATTACTGATGATATCAAAGAGGGCTGTAAAATTATGCGTCGACATGCTGAAAATTTAAAAGTGCGATTTGGAAGTGCTTTTGCATCAGAAAGTAAAGAACATGAGGTGGTTTGTATTCCAGGGCTCAAAGGAAAGGATCCTAAAGAAATTACTTTGAGGAATTTAGCCAAAATTATTCAATCGAGAATGGAGGATATTATTGAGCTTGTGCATTATGAAATTGAAAATTCTGGCTACAGTAAAAAGGTTTTGGCTGGAATTGTCGTTACGGGCGGAGGAGCACAAATGAAGCATTTGACCCAACTATTTGAATTTACAACAGGGTTTGATACTCGAATAGGTTATCCTACCGAACATCTTGCAAATACAAATCAATTAGATAATTTGGCTAGTCCAATGTATTCCACAGGAATAGGCTTGGTTATTAAAGGTTTTGAAAATTTAGAATCCTCAACATCTGAAGAAGTTGAAGCCCCTCAAAAAAACAAAATAATTACCCATAACGACCCTAAGTTACGAGGTAATTTTTTCAATAAAATATTAGATAAGTTACCCCGATTATTTGACGAAGATTAATTAATAAAATAAATAAATTATGGAATTTGATATACCTAAAGGAATGTCCTCAATTATTAAAGTGATTGGTGTTGGTGGTGGAGGCAGCAATGCAGTAAACCACATGTTTAATCAAGGAATTGTTGGGGTCGATTTTATTGTCTGTAATACAGACCGACAAGCCTTAGATATTTCCCCTGTACCTCACAAAATTCAACTCGGGCCAAATCTTACAGAAGGACGAGGTGCTGGTATGATACCTGAGGTAGGTATGAATGCTGCTATTGAGAATATTGAGGAATTACGAGAAGTGCTTTCTAAAAACACTAAAATGGTTTTTGTTACTGCTGGAATGGGTGGTGGAACCGGAACGGGTGCTGCACCTGTTATTGCTCAAGTTGCAAAAGATCTAGGTATTCTTACGGTTGGAATAGTAACCATTCCATTTGACTTTGAGGGAAGAAAGCGTAGGCTGCAGGCAGAAGAAGGCTTGGAAAAAATGCGTCAAAATGTTGATACTTTATTAATTATCAATAATGAAAAGTTACGTGAGTTTGGTAAAAATATGGCGCTGACAAAAGCATTCGCTGAAGCTGACAATATTCTTACCGTTGCTGCAAAAGGAATTGCAGAGGTAATTTCAGTAACCGGAATGATCAACGTTGATTTTAATGATGTGAATACGGTTCTTCGTAATAGTGGCCACGCAATCATGGGTAGTGCCATTGCTGAAGGTGAAAATCGCGCTATTGAAGCTGTTCAAGCAGCATTGAATTCGCCATTGCTTAATGAAAATGATATCCTAGGTGCCAAATATGTTCTGTTAAATATTACCTATGGTGATAAGGAAGTAATGATGGATGAAATCACCAATATTACAGACTTTATTCAAGATGCCGCAGGAGCGACTGCTGATGTAATATGGGGTCATGGTTATGATCAAAGTCTAGGGGATAGTATTAGTATTACTTTAATTGCAACAGGTTTTTCTTCAACACCCTATACCGGATTTGAAACTTTGCCGGAACGTAAATTAATTACGCTTGGGGATGAAAACAAAAAAGAAATTATGAGTCAAATGGTTTCGCCTATCGATTCACCTATTGAAAATATGAGTGATGTTTTGGCTAAAGAACCATTCTTAAAAGATAGTGAGGTATCTAGTGAAAATCAGGCTGCTATTGTAAGTGAAACTATTTTACCGTTAGATTCAACTAGCGCTATAAATAATGAAATTAGTGAGGAGGATGCGCCATTTCTTATGACAAATGAAGGAGTTGATGAAACAACTCTTTCCTCAAATGCTTCCGATAAGATTAGCTATGATTTATTTGATTCGGAAACGAATTCAGGAGATGATTATTCTTTTGAATTGAATCAAGACGAAATAAACAATGCATCTATTGATGCTGAAAGTTCAAGTGATGATGAATCAGGTTCTCCTGTGGTTTGGAATATTGACGATAATAGTACACTAAATCAAAGTGAGCCTTCTTCTGATGTGAAAGCACCAGAAATTATTAGGCATGTTTTGGAAGATGACCTCGCTGTAAATTATGATGAATCTAGAGCACAGGCCATTCTTTCGCCAGAAGAACAGCAACGAAAATCGGATGAACGAAATGCTAAGATTTTGCAGTATACTCAAAAATTAAAAATGCCTGATGGCATTGCTCAATTTGAAAATGAACCTGCTTTTGTTCGACGAAATATTCAGGTGAATTTAGATACGCCAAGCAATGAAAATCCAATTTCTAGATTCGGCCTTTCTGATGATGACGCTGGTTCAGGTTTGCGTAATAATAATTTCCTTCATGATAATGTTGATTAAATGAGTTTAGCAACGGATATTAATGATGCGATAAAAAGCGCCATGCTAGCCCGTGATAAAGATCGTTTGTCGGCATTACGGGATATTAAATCTAAAATTTTAATGGAAGCGACTTCTGGTGGTGGTACCGAAGTGAGTGATGAACTTACCATAAAAATATGCCTCAAGCTGTATAAGCAGCGAATGGAAACTTACGAATTGTATATCAATCAGAATAGAGAGGACCTCGCTCATGATGAACTCGTACAAGCGAAGGTAATAGAAGAATATTTGCCTAAAATGCTGAGTGATGATGAGGTGAAAATAGAGGTTGATAAGGCCATATCATCTACTGGCGCCAAAGGATTACAAGACATTGGCAAAGTGATGGGAATGCTTTCTTCAAAGTTAGCTGGAAAAGCGGATGGTAAGCTTATCGCTGTATTTACAAAGGAAGCGCTCGCAAAGTTATAAATGAAGGCCGATTTAACGATATGTATTCGTCAACTCCACGATAAAGGCCATTCGCCAGGCACTTCTACTAATTATTCATTTAAAGATGTTACCAATCAAATTTGGGTGACGCGCTCAGGAATTGATAAAAGTCAACTATGTGAGGATGATTTTATTTCCTTGGATCGTAACGGAGTTCCAACTCAACAATATCAAGGGGTGAAACCTTCTGCTGAATCAGGTATTCATGTTGTTTTGTATGATCTCTTTCCTGATGCTAAAGTTGTTTTACATAGCCACGCGGTCTATCCAATTGCCTTGACGTCATTCAATAAAGCAAATCACTTAAGTTTTTCTGGTTATGAAATGCAAAAGGGATTCAAAGGTGTTGATACTCATGAAGGTCTTATTCAGATTCCTGTTTTTGAGAATGCCCAGGATATGACTTTTTTTATGCATGAATTAAAGTATCGTAAAACGGAATTGGTCCATGGTGTCTTCATGATTCGTAAGCATGGTTTTTATGCTTGGGGTGAAAATTTATTTGATGCTAAACGCCACCTCGAATCCTTCGATTATCTTTGTCAATGTGAATGGTTAATCTTGACTAAATAAATATAATGGCGCTATTGTCAATTCCTGATGAAAATTTTAACTCGGTCGATGCCCAGGTAATTCGTTCGTTTATGAATGAAAGGGGAATTTTTTTCGACCAATGGACTTGCGACCATGTTTTTAATGATCAAGTTAGCGCAGAGGAAATAATCGCGGCGTACCAGAAGGACCTAGCGCCTTTTATGGAATCGAATGGATACTTGACGGCTGATGTTATTTCCATCAACGCCTTAACGGAAAATTATGACGCTATTCGCAATAAATTTTTAGCTGAACATACCCACAGCGAGGATGAAATTCGTTTTTTTGTCGATGGATCGGGTAAATTTTGGTTCAACTTGGAGAAAGAACCTATTTTCTATTTGCTTTGTGAAAGGGGAGACCTGATTAGCGTTCCTGCAGGAACCAAGCATTGGTTTGATGCTGGGGAGCAAAATCCATTCGTGAAAGCTATTCGAATTTTTATTGACCAAACGGGCTGGATTCCCAATTATACGGGTTCCGGTATCGATCAACGGTATTTGTGATGAATTATTTAAACGGAGTTCGTTGTATTGTTACTGATATTGAAGGCACAACCACTTCTATCTCTTTTGTGTTAGATGTCTTGTTCCCGTATTTTCGCCAGCATGCCTTAGAATGGTTGGATGATGATTCAGATTCATTTAAATCTATTTTATCGGAAACTCAACATCATCTTCAGTCTCAAGAGGGTATCTCGATTCTCGATAAGCAAACGCTGATTGAAACATTGATTCAATGGTCTCTTGAAGATCGTAAAATCACACCACTGAAGAATTTTCAAGGTTTAGTTTGGGAAAAAGCCTACTTGACTGGTGAGATTCGCGGTCATGTTTACGCTGATGTTGAACCTAATTTGAGGAAATGGAACGAGTTAGGGATTTCTTTGGCGGTATTTTCATCGGGTTCGGTTCAAGCGCAACAACTTATTTTTGGATTTTCAGAAGCAGGTAATCTGCGCCCTTATTTCAATGCTTACTACGATACTCAAGTTGGCGCTAAGCGCGATCCTGCCACCTATGTCCGAATCGCTGAGCTTCAAAAATTGGATCCCCACTTGATATTATTCCTCTCTGATGTTCCTGAAGAATTAATCGCAGCCGACGCTTCTGGTTTCAAAACGATCCAATTGGTTCGTCCTGGAATTACGCCTAATTGGTCGCATGCTGTTGAGAATTTCGACCAAATAATATAAAAAAAAAAGCCTTCCCGGATGGAAAGGCTCTTCAATGTTTAATCTAACTTTTATCTCTTAATAATTAGTTTTTGTGTATTGGTTTGTGCTCCTTCGGTCAAACTTACTAAGTAAACTCCGTTCACTAAGTGTTGGCTGGAAACATTCAAATTTAATCCGGTCATCTCTGACGAATAAATAACTTTTCCCGATAAATCACTTACTGTAACTTGGCCATTGAAGGCTTCTTTTGTTTGGATAGTGAATTCGCCTGAGCTTGGATTAGGCGTGATCTGAAATGACGCTTCATCTTCGAGCTTATCAAGTCCTAACGATTGATCGAAGTTCATACGAACCATACAAGATGAGGAAGTGTAGTACCATGTTTGGTCTGTGTAGTCGAAATAAAATACGGTAGAAGCAGCTGCGCCTCCAGAGGTAGCGATGACCAAATCGTTGGTTGCTCCGCCGTCACCATAAGAACCAACAACAACCAAATAAGATTCTCCAGCAAGTAAGGCTTGCGGCGATTGTAGGCCAAACGTGTGTTTTTGTCCTAAATCTCCGGCCATAATTATATATGGAAGAGATTCATCCATAAAGTCAAAGGCGCCTGTGCTTGGGTTTATTGAATACAACTTAGCGAAAATCTCTGCTCCTTCTACTGCGGTCAGACCGATGTAACCATCTATACCATAAAGTGTTGAATTGGTGAAAATATCATAAACAGGTCCTGCTTCAAATCCTTGACCTGTATTGAATATGCCTCCTAGAATAATGCCTTTATCGCGGGCATAAATATTGTCGTTAACAACCACATCGATATTGGGTTGGGTGTTATTACTTAAATCAAGTTCTGTCTGAGAGGAAGAGGTTCCAAACTGTATCGAGTGACTTACATTTACTGCTGCTGGTGTAAAGGTTGTTGTACACCAAAGTGTATCGCCTGAGGCTGCAGCAATAGGACTTGGAGTTGATAGTCCGGAGTATAAAGCATTAATGTTGGCAGTGAAAATAGCATCTGTAATATTTTGCACACCAATATTTTGAACAACACCACCAAAGTATATCGGTGCAACTTGGTTGTTTGGTATTTGATAATAGGCTAGTCTTTCACCGAAAGGTCCATCGGTTCCCCAGGTGATGGATTGTAGTTTTAAGTCGTATTGATCGGTTTCTATTATTTTGATGTCGTCAATGGCCCAATACCACCCCCAATTTCCTTGATAGTTTAGTTGGACCATCACGCTGGCTTGGCCTCCAGCTACATTTGAAATATTAATTGAAGCAATGTCGGGATTGGCTGAATTTTGTGCCGTTGGTTCTGTTCCATCTGTTATTATGAAGTCTGTCCAAGAGCTACCTCCGTCGTTGCTTATTCTTACAATTCGGGTGTCAAGGTAGGTTCTATATGATTGCTCGAATACCAAACTGACATTGGGATAGGCGCTGCAATCAATCGTGCCTGTGTAGGTCATGTTGGAATTTTGGGCGCCGTTTTGACCTTGGGCATCAGAATTGATAAACGCGAATCCGTTGTTTACGCTTGTGAATAAGGCTGGATTCAGGCCGGTTACTGGAATGGTATCAGCCGCAGTGGTAATTTCCCAGTTCAGGTATGGAGTTGATGTATTATCATAGGTCCACTCTGAATTATCTGAAAAGTCATTCTGCCAAATGGTAATCCCTTTTGGGACTACTTTGTTAGTTTTGGCTGCAGTATATTCGAACTGCACACCCTTATTTTTCTTGGCTATATTTGTCATTTTTCCTTGCGAAAAGCCAAAGGTTAGACACATAAGAAATGCCGTTAAAAAAGGTATATTTTTCATAATGTTTTTATTTTAGAAGTTTAAATATACAAAAAAAGGGACCGAGGCCCCTTTTTTTAATCAACTGAAGATGATTAGTTTTTTACGACCAACTTTTTAGTGACAGCAGAACCATTTGAGCTTACTGTAACCATGTAAAGGCCATTACCAAATTTCTGTGTATCAACAGAAATATTAGCTGTACCGTTTAATGCACTTAATGCTGTGTTGTATACTTCTTTTCCAGTTAAATCAACGATAGAAATAGCAACTTCAGCAGCACTGTTTCCAGTTAACGCGATTGTCGCATTTCCATTAGCAGGATTTGGACTTACATTAAATGTATTAATCGTGTTATTCTCTGAAATTGAAGCATTCGAGAAGTTCATTCTCACCATTGGTGTTGAAGTGGTATAATACCAAGTACTGTTAGTCATATCATAGTAGTATGAAGTTTGCGCAGCAGAAACACCAGCAGTACCAACTACTAAGTCGTCTGTAGCACCACCGTCACCATTTGAGTACGCTACTACCAAGTAAGGCTCACCTGGATTAAGGGCAACAGCTCCTCCTGCCAAAGGCAATGTAACAAGAGCATCTATATCATTTCCTGTAACTACATAAGGGCTTGATTCGTCTACGAATACAAAATCTCCCGTTGCTGGGTCGATTGAATATAACTTAACAAACATTTCAGTTCCAGGGTTGGTGTTAGGGTGCAAATACACATCAATTGCAGACAAATAATCAGCGCCGAAGATATCGAAGATATTTCCAACTTCAAATCCCATTCCTTGGTTGTAAGAACCACTAGCCAAGGTACCTAAATCTCTAGCGTAAATGTTATTGTTTACTCCAATAGTGGCCGCATTAGCGATGGTGTTATCCGCTGGGTTTGCATCCGTATTCGCGGATTGTACGCCACAACTAACAGTGTAATTTGTTACAGTTGCTGCAGGGGTAAAGGCTGTCGTACACTCTAAAGTATCAAATGTACCCGCAACGACTAGAGTGGGAGCAGATCCTGAAGTATATGGTGTAGCTTGAACACCAAACTGAGCGGTTTGGTTTAGAGCACCGAAATTAGATATAACTCCACCAAAGTTGATTTCAGTAACTTGGGCTGTAGGAATTTTGTAGTAAGGCATACGCTCGCCCCAAGAACCTGTTGAACCCCAATAAACACCAGTCACAGCTAAATCGTAATCATCTGGTTGCATAAGTTTCACATCGTCAACTGCCCAAAACCAGTCGTATTGACCAGTGTATTTGAATCCAATTCTAACGCTATCTTGACCGCCAATTTGGCTAGAAAGATTAACTTGAACTGTTGCAGGATTAGTAGTATTGGTATTAACAGTCATGCCTGCATTTACTTCAACTTCTTGCCATGTTGTTCCACCGTTGGTCGAATAAACTACATAGGTGCTTTCAGCATACCTTCTGTGTGATTGTTGAAATACCATCACGACCAATGGCTCAGCACTTAAGTCTATGTTTTGGTTAAAAACAATCTGTGCATTTTGAGTGGCAGTAGCGCCAGCACCATCTGAATCGATCAAAGCGTAACCATTTGCAGCTGTTGTATGCGCTGCTGGAGCTAATGCCGTTACAGGAACAGCGCTCAAATTTGTTGTAACGGTCCAATCTCCAGCACTATGTGGTGGCGTTCCACTTGGAAAATTTGAATTCGACCATTGTGTTGGGTTCGAAAAATCATTTTGCCAAAGTGTAATACCTTTGGGTTCAGCGATAACGCCATGGGGCGCTTTTTTGTCAAAAGAGACGGAATTTTTTGGAGCCATAGTTGCCGTATTTTTCTGACCAAAGGCCATTCCAAATACCAACATGCCGCAAAAACTAAAGTAAATTTTTTTCATCTTAGATTTTTTTAAGGTTTGGACAAATTTAATAGAATAATAACAATATACAAACACTTTATCTAAAATTAATTAGGATTAAAAGGTGCTAATATTCCCTGTTAAATAAATAATCAGAAAGGGACACCAAAAGGGATTTGTTTTGAGAATAATCAATCGTTTCAAGTGCTTCCATTGCCTTTAAATAATAGATTTCTTTTTGTTTATTACAATGTTCATAGACCCCCAAATTTTCAAAGATATGGCGTGCCAATAAAATCTTTGTCGAATGTTCTTTTTCTGCATACATTTCGGCTAATCGATGTTTATTTGGTTCATCTGCAAGTTCATCCGCAAGAATGCACAATAAGGTTTTTTTATTCGCAATGATGTCCCCACCAATTTGTTTACCTACTTGTTCTTGTTCACCATATAAATCTAATAAATCATCTTGAATTTGAAAGGCGATGCCCAGGTTGATTCCGTATTGGTATATGAGCGCTTGATTCTGTTTTGAAGCGCCAGCGATAATGGCACCAAATTGAAGGGCGCATCCTAGAAGGACAGATGTTTTTAAGCGAATCATTTCGATGTATTCTTCCGTGCTTACAGCTGTTTGCTGTTCAAAATCCATATCCATCTGCTGACCTTCACATACTTCAATAGCCGTCTTATTAAACAAGTTTATTAAATCGTAGAGTTGTTCTTGCGATTGTTTGGCAAGTTGTTGGTATGCCTTCACAAATAATACATCGCCTGAGAGTATGGCAATGTTGGTGTTCCATTTTTCGTGAATAGTTGCTTTACCTCTTCGTATGGGAGCCACATCCATAATATCATCATGCATTAAACTGAAATTGTGAAATAATTCAACGGCAATGGCAGCTGGCAATGCATTCTCTTTTGTTTCGCCAAAATATTCGGCCGCTAACAAGGTTAAAATTGGACGTATTCTTTTCCCCCCAATTTTCATGAAATAGTGAATGGGATCGTATAAGTTTTTGGGAGATGATGGTAGGTCGAGTTGATTCAGTTCCGTTTCTATGAAACTAAGGTAGGTCTCAAGTTGTTTCATTTTCGCTTTATCAAATTGAGCAGGTAATTCCCATAGCCACTTTTTAGCAGGGCTTGAGCAATTTCTTTAAGTTCCTCTTTACTAATGAAACCGTTGCGATAGGCAACTTCTTCAATGCATCCGATTTTTAAACCTTGTCTTTCTTCAATTACTTGAACAAATTGTCCGGCTTGCATAAGCGAATGGAATGTGCCAGTATCTAACCATGCTGTTCCTCGATCTAATCGGGCAACTTTTAATTTTCCTAATGCTAGATAAGCGGCATTGATATCAGTGATTTCGTATTCTCCTCTGATGGAAGGCTTAAGATTTTTCGCAATATCAATAACAGAATTGTCATAAAAATAAAGTCCGGGTACTGCAAAATTCGATTTTGGTTTCTTGGGCTTTTCCTCAATAGAAATGGCATTCATCTCAGCATCAAATTCAACTACACCATAGCGCTCAGGATCACTTACGTGATAGGCATAAACAACTCCGCCCTCAGGATCGTTATTTTCTTTTAGCAAAGTATCCATTCCTACACCGTAAAAGATATTGTCTCCAAGAATTAAAGCGACCTTATCTTTTCCAATAAATTTTTCGCCAATTACAAACGCTTGCGCTAAACCATTTGGCACTTCTTGCACAGCATATGAAAATTTACATCCCAAGGATTTTCCATTGCCTAAGAGTTTCTTAAAGTTCGGTAAATCATGGGGTGTTGAAATGATTAAAATTTCTCTAATTCCCGCGCTCATCAGAATGGATAGCGGATAATAAATCATTGGTTTATCGTATACCGGCATTAGCTGCTTACTCACTGCTAAGGTAATTGGATGTAACCTTGTGCCAGAACCTCCGGCTAAAATAATACCTTTCATCTGTCTATTTTAAACGTAACTATAAAGCGTTTACAACCATCGAAACAAATCGCCAAAAAGTCTTTTCCCCCAGGGCGTATTGCCATATTCTTTTTCAATTTTCGCTCTAAATTCTGACATCGTGTAATATTTATTTTTTCCTAGATCAATTGTAAAGGTTTCTGCGGGAACACTTTGTAGTATTTCCACTTTTTTAGCGAAATAAATAATTCCGCCATCTTCCGTTGCAATACCCATAATTAGTCCTGGTAATCCACAAAATCCTTCCGGACCAACGGATGGAGTAATTGAAGTTGTATACCATGCATAAATACGTGTTGAATCATTTTTTTGGTAAATGGCTTTTCTACAATTATAACCGCTTATAACTCGTTTGCTATCGGTGATTTTCCATGGTCTAGCGGGCAAAGAGTCTTTGATATAAATATCCTGACCAAAAATGGAAAGAATGGAAACTTGTTTTTCTTGATTTAAAAATTGATAATATTGATTTTTAGTAGTCATCCAAGCCATTTCATCAACGGTATTAGTCGGCACGGGTTTAAAATAAGAAATACTATCGTTAAAAGTCAAGGTGAATTCCTCGTTTTTTATCTTATTGTCCTCGTTGACAAATCGTTTCATCCTAGGATCGTTATACCTTTTCATTAAATTGGTTCTTCTTTCGTAGGTAATTTTTCCTGTGGTATTTACTTGTGCCCATGAATTAACATGAAACAGACATAAAACCAAGAAAACTAATTGCTTAATGCCAGCCGGTGAAATCATCTTCTTTCGTTTTATTGTTATTGAATTTATACGTTAGTTTCATCAGGAAATACCGCGATATAATTTTAGTAAAGTTATCGGTAATGATGTTACCATTTAATTGTCGTTGAACCGTTAGGTTTTGGTTGAGTATATCATTGGCTTGTAAAGAAAGAATGGTATTTTGTCTAGCACCAAATTCTTTCTTTATCTCGGCATTTAGGATAAACAGGTTTTTATTATAGCCATTCGCGCGCTGAGAATTAATTGAATATTCAGCATCAAATTCAACAATAATGTGCGCAGGTAAAGTCCATTTGAAATCTATACTATAATTTTGAGCGGAGTAGGGTAAATTTGAAGACGCTGATAATGAACTGACAGGATTGTTATAACTGTAGGATTGGCTTATTTCAATTTCAAGCGAATCTAATTGTAATTCAATACTTAAACCACCACTCAAAGCGGTATTCTTGGTAATATTTTGTTGACTATTTATAAAGTTTGAATATTTCGTATACGACGCATTTACATTTGGTGAGAATTCTATTTTTCGATTTAAAATAGGAAATCCAACTCCTGCAAATACGTTAGCAAATATATTACCATCTACATTTTCTGTTTTAGAAGTTTGCCGTCCAAAACTATCAAAGTCAGTCGAATTAGCAAAGGCATTATTCGTCAAGGTGGCATTGGCGCCCGACCAAATGTATTTCCCTGTCATCGCTTGCCAAGAATTAAAATTAATGCGTAGGTTATGAACGTAATTAGGTTTTAGATCGGGGTTACCCACTTTTATCCTGTTGGGATTACTGTTATCTTGAACCGGTTGAAGGTCTGAAATGCTAGGTTGTGAGGAGTTGGTGGTATAAAAAATACCCAGGCGTTTGCTCATGCTTGGCTTAAATTGATAGCTAAACCGAGGAAGGAAATTATAGATTTGCTGATTGATGCTTGTATCGCTTACTAAATTATTATTGTTAATCGAAATCGATCGAAAACCAAGGCCACCAATAATGGTTTGGATATTGGTCTCATAAATAAGTAATGCCGTTCCTCTGTGTTGCAAGCGGTTGTTGTCAAATTGATTACTTAGAAACGCAACGTTTTGTGTGTAAGAACTATCATTGCCTCTATTAAATGTCTGCTTGTCTTGTTTCGAGGTGCCATATTCAAACAAATATTCTACTTGTCCTTTCCAGTTTTTGTTGAATGGCTCTGTGTAGGTTAAAAAACTGTAATGACTGATACTTGAATTATTATTTATCTTTTTCTGGTCAACGGAATCAATAGATTGGGTAATCAGTTTTCCATCTGTTTTGTTGTCAATAAGTTGTGTAACGTATTTGAACTCTAGCATTCTTCGGGGCAATCGGAATTTTCTACCGATTGTTACTTCATTTCGAAAATTAATTCCTTTTGATTCATTTACATTTTGAATCAAGGTTTCAAAGGTTGGTGAAAAGTCTTCACTAAGAAATTTAGCTGAACTGGTATTGTCTGTATTCGCAATATCAAAGGAAACACTTGGCTTAATTTCAAAAGTGGTTAGGGAATCTAAATTACTACTGATGTTAAAATTAACTTTGTGTGATTGGTTAGTTGAGATGTTGTTACTTGAATCTCTCGTGTAATAGCTTGAATCCGCCAAAAAATACTGCGACAAACTATTTTCAACCGCCCTTAGTTTGTTATTGTAATAAGAGTAATTAAAGCCAACTTTTCCAGTTTTACCAAAACGATCTGAATAGTAAATTCCAGCTTTTAATGTCTGTGGAACTCCTCCGGTTAATTTTTGAGCACTTTGATCCCACATACTCATACCGCTACTTTCCCGCTCATTTTCTAAGCCGAATTTATTCATGTCTCCCCAGCCAAAATTAGATCTTGGGGTATTAGAACTTAGAACGAACACAGAAATCTTTCGTTTTTTATCAAATTTATTGAAGAGCAACTCCCCTTCATAAAAGCCATTCTCACCGATTAATCCAAAATCTGATGCGCCAGAAACTTTTCCAAAATAGCCCCGTTTAGCAGCATCTTTCAATTTTAGATCCAGGACTTGAATTTTTTCATCATCACCTAAAGCGGCATCTTCGTTTTTCTTTTCATAGATCTCGACAGATTCAACTCCTTTAGCGGCTAAGTTCTTGGTTGCGATGGTAGGATCTGAACCAAAAAATTCGTCTCCATCAACGAGTACTTGACTGATTTCTCTTCCTTGAGAAGTGATTTTTCCGTCTTTATCAATTTTTATTCCTGGTAATTTCTTTAACAAATCTTCTACTACCGCATTTTCACCAACTTTAAATGAATCAGCAACATATACCAAGGTATCACCTCGATAATAAATCGGATTTTTATTGGCATAAATCATTATTTCATCAAATTCTTGCACTTTAGTTCCTAACTTAATGGAGTTAACAGTTAAAAGGGCATTTTCGGTATTTCCAAAAATATAAATCGTTTTCGTTTCAAAACTGGGATGCTCGATGTATAAGGTAAACGTGTCGATCTCAAATCCTTTAAGTTCGAATTTCCCTTCAAGATTAGAGTGAGTATAACTCAGTAATAGGGAGTCCTTAATTCTAACTGCGGTAATGGTTGCATTATTGACAGGTTTGGATCCCGTAGAATCATAAATTGCTCCGTTTATTTTCATGGCTTGCCCAAGAATCAGATTGCTGAGGGAGAGAAAAATGAATGAGAGCGTAAGGAAAAGGAGATTTTTCATAACGTTTATTAGCTTAAAAGTCGTTAAAGGTACGAAAAATCAAAGAATGATTACTCTTCAACAATCTCTGCATTTAATAAACCCTGAAAGGTAAAGCCATTGGATTCTGTTACTTCTTCAAATTCTACTTTAAGTAATTTATTCAGGTATTTTTTTTCATTTTTTTTAAGTGCTTGAACGACCTTGTCATCTGGCTGAATGGCTAAAACTGAATAATAAGGATCTTTTCCAATTCCGCTAACAATAATAAATTCTTTACCTCCAATACTCATGAAGCTTTGAAATCGAGTTTCAAATCGTCCTTTTTGATTTAAGATCTCTAGTGCTTCGTCAACTTTAAAAGAATATTTTTCATCGGCACGAAAGTTAAGGGCAGCTATACTCTCTTCATCTTTTGCTTTTCTTGAGCTGCTATATACAACCACTTCATTTTCATAATAGTATGATTTTATTTCCCTGCAATATCCCCTTTTATCATTAATGAATAATGTTTTATTCAACGTGCTAATTAGCTTCCTGTTTTTAAAATAGAAATGAAGGCTTACTTTAATCCCTTTGCCATCTGAGTATTCTTGAGATAATTTTAATATTTCGCCATTTTTATCAATTAGTCCAAAGACTGATTGAGTTTTACCTTCGTCATTGCTGTAAAGTAAACTACGAATTTGAATTAAAGATTGATTTCCATCAATTTGCTTTATTACATTTTCATATTGAGCTTCGTTTTTAAAAGAACCTACACCATTTTTGACAGTTGTTTTAGGATCTTGTAATGGTTTAGAATTTGTTTGGCAAGCAACTAGGGCTAAAAGTGTTAGAATTAGGTAGGGGATTTTTTTTAAGGTCATAATAGCCTGTTATTCGTCGTTCTTAAAGGGTAAACTATTTATTATGTTACAAAAATAAAGTTATTTTTAGTGTTTTTAAGCTTGTTTTACTAAAAGAATGTTTGAAGCGCATAGAATCTGCTTATCACATACTAAACATTGAGTATTTTAGCCGTATGGAAAAAGCAATTGGAATTGATTTTGGATTAAAAAGAACAGGCCTGGCCATTACAGATGATTTGGGCCTAATTGCTAGTCCATTAGTAGCGGTGCCCTCTGAAAAACTCATGTCTTTTTTAATTGATTTAATTCCTAAAGAAAAAATTAAATTAATTGTCTTAGGGTATCCTACTTCAATGGACGGTTCAGATACGCATATAACTGAAAATGTTCGGCTTTTTAAAACGGCCTTGGAGAAACAATTCTCTTTGCCTGTAATGCTACAAGATGAACGAATGTCTTCCTCTCGAGCCATGCAAGCGATTCATCAAGGTGGAAAGGCAAAACAAAAGAAAAACAAAGGATTAGTAGACACCATAAGTGCTACCTTGATTTTACAAGATTACATGGAAAGCTATGAATTATAAGCCTCTTTCATTACTTTTGTGCTAAATTAGTTGACATGATTTTGCCTATTATTGCTTATGGGAATCCGGTTTTAAAGAGGATTGCTGACGAAATCCCGGAAAATTTTGAGGGTTTATCGTCTCTTTTGACAGATATGTTCGAAACGATGTATGCTGCTAAAGGGGTTGGGCTTGCTGCTCCTCAAATTGGTGCAAGTATTCGTTTGTTTATTGTCGATGGTTCGCCTTTTGCGAATGAGGAGGGGGAAGAAATTGACCCTAAAGCGATTGGAATAGAAGGATTTAAAAAAGTATTTATTAATCCAATAATTGAGGAAGAATCGGGTGATTTATGGCCTTTTCAAGAAGGGTGTCTATCCATTCCTAAGATTCGTGAGAATGTGAGCCGGAAGGAAAGAATTTGCGTTTCTTATTATGATGAAAATTGGTCTTTTCATCGTGATGAATTTGATGGGTATAAGGCACGTATAATTCAACATGAATATGATCATTTGGAGGGGATTTTATTCACGGATAAATTATCTCCGCTCAAAAAGAAGTTGCTTTCAAAACGATTAGGTAATGTTTCAATAGGGATTGTAGAGGTTGATTATAAAATGAAATTTAATAAGAAAAATTAGTACTGATGTTAAATAAAGGTTTCTGCTTGTTCGCCCTATTGCTGCTATTCTCATCTTGTAACAACGGAACTTCTGAAAAAGAAGATGCGCTTAAAAATAGAGGGGCTGGAGTTTCTAGGAATGAATTAAAGGCTTCTATTAAACAAATGGAGGATTCTATTACAGGACTACTACAAGATAAAAACAGGAAGAAATTAATTCCAAGTTTGACCTACATAGAGTTAATTAATCGTCTTAAGAGTTATTATCAACGATTTCCAAATGATCCTTATTCATCTCAGTGCTTATTCAATATCCACATACAATATTCCTCTTTGAACGCCAATGATCTTGCTATTGCTTATGGGGATACTTTGCTAAGTAAATTCCCTAATTTCCCAAATAATGATTTGTTATTGGAGAGCATGGCCACCACTTACGACATTTATATTGTTCCCCGTGACACTTCCAAAGTCCGAAAATATTATACCTTGCTATTAAATCTAAAAGGAATCACTTCCCAAAAGCGAGCAGATACTCAAGATCGTTTAAAACACATTGAATTGGGGCTCTTTGATTACATTACTTATCAGTCAAAGCATCAGGCAAAAAATTAATAAAGAATTATCTTGTTAATGTTCTGTTAATTTTTTTAAGATCGGAATTAAGCACGTATCTTTGATAAAAAAAACTTAACCTATGAAAAATTTAATTTTATCTTTTTGTCTTTTATTTGTAGCTGTAACAGCTACAAATACATTATCTGCCCAAATTGAAAAAGGTGCAAAAATCGAATTCTCTAAAGAAATTCATGATTATGGCACAATAAAGTATGACGCAGATCCTTACTGTACTTTTGAATTTAAGAATACAGGAAATGAACCATTAATCATTTCAAATGCTAAAGGTTCATGTGGATGTACAGTTCCTGAATGGTCTAAAGAACCAATTGCACCAGGTGCTTCAGGTTCTATTCGTGTGAAATACGATACAAAGCGTCCTGGAACGATTAATAAATCAGTTACTGTTTCCACTAATGTTGTTACCGGAACAGATGCAACAGGAAATCCAATTTATTATGATGCGCTTCTTAAAATAAAAGGGGAAGTAGGTCCAGCTCCTGAAAGCGTAACTCCAGTTAATAACTCTGGTGCTCCAATAGGAAACTAATAAATAAAACATTTTTAATATGAAAGGTCGCTTGAAAAAGCGGCCTTTTTTATTGTTCAAAAAATTGCCATAAAGAATCTGCGGGTACAGGAGCAATTATCGTAATCGGCTCTTTGTTTGTCGGATGATTAAAAGATAGTTCGCGTGCATGTAAACAGATGGAACCATCGGGATTAGATCTTTTCGCACCGTATTTCAAATCTCCTTTTATTGCGCATCCAATCGTGGATAACTGTGCACGAATTTGATGATGACGACCAGTTTCTAAATGTACTTCAAGTAAATGGTAATTGTCGGATGATTTAATTAAGCGATAACTAAGTTTAGCCTCTTTACCACCCAATGTCTTTGGGGTACAGACATAACTTTTATTTTGCTTCTCATTTTTTTTTAAAAAATGAATAAGCTCTCCCGCTTTTTCTTTTGGCACGTTTTCTACAATCGCCCAATATATTTTATGGGTATCTTTTTCTCTAAATTGTGCATTTAATCGCTCCAATCCTTTGCTCGTCTTTGCGAATATAACCGCTCCACTGGTTGGACGATCTAAGCGATGCACTACTCCACAAAAAACATTTCCTGGCTTATTGTATTTTTCTTTTAGGTATTCTTTTATGCCATCAGGCATTGTTTTATCGCCCGTTTTATCCCCCTGAACAATTTCTGAAGGTAATTTATTTACGACAATTACATGATTGTCCTCGTACAAGATATTTTCAGGATTCAATATGGAGGGATTTTGAAGTCGTTTTGTTGTATGACTTATTACGAATGCCGGCGAGTATAGTTAACAATAAGAAAAATAAAATAGATACGATTACCCAATTTGGCATTTTACCTAATCCATCTCCTTGTGCATATGAATGCAAGCCTACGAGCATGAAATTTACGCCAAAAAAGGTGAATAAAATGGCCGAATATCCCCAAAAAGAAGCCACGTTGAAAATAAATTTACTTTTCATGGCTGGAATATAACGGAAATGTAAAATTACCGCATAAACCAAAACAGAAACTAAAGCCCATGTTTCTTTTGGATCCCATCCCCAATACCTGCCCCAAGATTCGTTCGCCCAAATTCCACCAAGGAAGGTGCCAATGGTAAGCATAAATACGCCAATGGTCATAGTCATTTCTGAAATATAAGTAAGTTCAGTAATGTTACGACTGACAATTGCCCCATTTGAATTTCTTCTAAATATGTAAAGAATAAGGTTTAATAAACCAAGAACACAGGCTAATCCCAAGAATCCATAGCTTCCTGTAATGATTGCTACGTGAATCATCAACCAATAAGATTTAAGCACGGGAACTAATGGTGTGATTTCCGGATCTAATAGATTCATCTCCGTCACAAATATCATTAAGGCAGCAAGGATAACTGTCCCGGGTAATACAACTTCATTTTTACGTGAAAAAAGAAAACCGGCAATCATGGTTATCCATGCAATAAAGATCACTGCTTCGTAGCCATTACTCCATGGGGCATGCTCTGAAATATACCACCTGAAACCAAGGCCAACACCATGATAAACGAAGAAAACAATCAGAATGAAAACAAATACTTTTCTTGCGATCGTTAGTATTTTTGTTAGTCTAGAATCTATTTTTGTGAAGACGGAGATATAAAAAAGGACCAGCATTAAAAACCCAACACTTAAGTATACTCGCCAAGTATTAAGGAATATTTGCATTTTATTATAGCTAATCTCAAGCTTAACCCTCGATTCAGAAGGCACGACATTCGCAGCTATTTTGCGTTGGAATTCTTTAATCTTTTTTAATTGTGTAGAAGCTTTACTGTATTGCCCTGTCTTTGATGCCTCGTCTATAAATGATAAATACTTTAGCGTTTCAATGGATGAAAGTGAATCAACTTTCATTAATGACATTTCCATAGGGATATACCATGAATTATTAGCATCATTCTTTTTTGGAATTATGCGCATATATTGCCAGGCAAAAATGCTATTTGTTACTTCAAACTTTTCATTTAGCTTGATGATTTTTTTATCGAATTCGTCTCGTTTCGATTCTGATTTTTGAAATGCTGTCTGGTAGATAGCCAACCACTTAAAGTTACCATTGCTTGCCACTAAATCAGTAACAGACACATGTTTTTTGAGTTTCAGACGTTCTTGAAGAACGACAGGCACAGCAATAAACTTCGCTTCTGCCCAATAGTCTGGATACATGTGCATGCTCATGATAACCTGAACACAATTTAAGTCCTTGTATTTATTTTGCCCATGTATTTTTCGCAATAATTGGTCGCTCAACGAATGGAAAGGGACAATTCTACCTTCATAATTCTGAACTAATAAGGATGCTAATTCATCCGAGTGTGGAGCACTAATCACCCGATGAATAGCTTCTTTTTCATTTTTCGAATGATTGTGTTGCCCAAAGCCATTATTGCTTAAAGTCGAACTTAGCAATAGCAAAATAAGCAGCGCGCTTTTTTTATGTTCTTTTAACTTTTTAAGTTTAGAATTTAGGTCCCGGAATCGACCATTAGGAGAAAAAATAGACAAGACCATTCCAATGGCCATTAATAAGTACCCAAGATATGTTACATTAGTGCCCGCTTCATCATAATTCACACTTAATTGAGTTCCCTCCTCATTTTCTGGTGTTTTTGGATCGTCTAGGTCGTAGCCAGATTGAAAGAATCGATATCCTTTATAATCCGTTACATTATTCATAAAAACTTTCCGCTTGTTATTATAGTTGTTTTTTTCATCTATAATGGTTAATTCACTTTCGAAGGATGATGGAGATTCTGAACCCGGATATTTTTTAAGCGTGAAATCGTTACATTCTACTGAAAAAGGCAAGGGCATTCGAATGGCTCCATATTCTAGTTGAACTTGGATTCCATCAATTTCAATATTTTTTGGTGTTGGCAAGGCTCCCATGCCTCCCATTACTCGCACTATTTTCTTTTCTTTTCCACATTCAACAAGTACCGTTAAATAATCTGAGCCAACATTTTTCTTTCCTGAAGGAAATAATTTCTTTTGTGCATGCTTAATGACTTGTTTAACGACAAACTGTTGATCTCCTGCTTGGTAAAGTGTTTTTGTGCGTAGGGTGTCCCACTGATTTAAAGACAGTTTATGGTATGCACTGTCGGGAATTTCCGCCCCAGTTTGCCTTGCCTGCTGCATTTGCGACATGGGTAAATATCGGATTGGGATAGATGATTTCATTACATATAATTCGCCAATTTTTTTGATTTCAACGCCGGGCATAGAGAGCGTCTTATTAAGCGATATCGGAATATTTCCAACCATAAAAAGCTCCTTGCTTTCCAAATAATTGGATTGCATGCCTTCCGTTATTAAATCAATTACATCGCCTTCAATGCTGGCCTTAATTTCAACGCTGTCAATCATTTTAGATTCGAAATTAGCGTAGCTGACAGTTATTTCCTTTTTGCCAATATTTACGGAATGCTTAAAATAATTTTTAAAGAATGGAATTTCAACAGGGCTTAAGAAGGTTTGAAAAGCATCTGTTTTTGTTTCTTTTCCATTGCTTGCAAAGACTAGTAATTTAGGATCAGCTGAATAGATAAAATTAGATGTGGATCCCTCGCGAATGACCATTAATCCTTCAAAGCCTAGGTATCGCGTTAATGCCGCACCAATCATGATGATTAAAAAGGCAATGTGGAAACTTAAAACTGCAATTTTTTTGGCTTGCCACATTTGATAGGCAATAATGTTTGAAATTAACCCAAAGCTCAAGTAGATAAGAAGAACGCTAAACCAAGTGGCGTTATAGACTACAATTTTAGCAGTTTGTATGCCGTAAATAGATTCTAGGAATGTTGCCCCACCAATAGCTACAAGGAATAATAGCAATCCCATGGAAATAAAACGCATGGCAAAAATATTTTTCATTAAGCGATTTATCATGGTATGTATAATTCAGACTACAAAAATAAGCATTGCATTGGGGATAAATGAAATTATATTTGCTTTTTATATACTATTTTAACGATTATGGTCAAGTATTCTTTATGCCTCTTTTTTATTGTGTTTTCATTCTGTCAAATAATTGGGCAGGTGCTGGTGTTAGATTCGGTTCGGATGCAGCAATTAAACTTGAAATATGGTTCCTTACGAAGTTATAAAGCGCAAAAAAATGGTGAGTCACGCAGGATTGATATTTGGCTTCCTGAGCATTATTCTCCGAAAAAAAAATACAATGTTTTGTATATGCACGACGGTCAAATGCTTTTTGATTCAACGCAAACATGGAATCATCAAGAATGGAAAGTAGACGAAGTATTAAGTTCTTTGCTGATTGATGAAAAAATTAATCCAACGATCGTGGTTGGAATCTGGAATGATCCTATAAATCGTTATTCTGAGTTTTTTCCCGAAGCAATTTATTCTGATTTGGACACCAATTTTTCCGGGAAATATATACGAGAATTATGGCATCAAGAATTGCGCGCTGATGCGTATTTAAAATGGATTGTCGACACCATAATTCCTGCTGTTAAGCAAGAATTTTCTTGCTATGGTGGAAAATCTCACACCTTCATGATGGGATCTAGTATGGGAGCTGTCATTTCAATGTACGCCATGTGTATGTACCCGAAGATTTTTGGTAAAGTCGCCTGCATGTCTTTTCACGGGCCAATGGTGAATATCGCGATGGTAGACGAGAATCACCTTGATAAAATGATGCTCCCGTTTATTTCGTTTTTGAAGCGGAATCTTCCCAGTCAGCGCGGTCATTATATTTATTTGGACCGTGGAGATAAAGAATTGGATGCCTTATATCCGCCGTATCATAAACTATTAAATGAGTTTATTTCAAGTCGCTATAAGCGCCAACATTTTAAGTCGCTTGTCTTTAACGAGCAGGGGCATAATGAAAAGGATTGGTCAAGGCGCTTAGAAATACCAATGTGTTTTTTATTAAAATAAAGACCATTGCAAAACCCACAACTCTTCGTTATTCCAAAAATTTAACCACTTCATTAACAAGGGTTAACTCAGTTGTAAAATTTTTAAAATGCCTCAATTTAAAGATTTTGCAACGGTCTTATAATGTAGTTATTATCACCTAGAATTTTTTTGGTATAAAAAAAACCATCGATCAAAGACCGATGGCTTTTTATATAATGCCGTCTCTAACTATCCGAATAAGTCGGGAAGAAAGAAACGTGAAAGGGCTCGAAAGCCCTATAGTCTTACATCATTCCGGGCATACCGCCACCCATTCCACCCATTGCAGCACCAGGGTTGTTTTCTTCTGGTTGGTCTGCAATAACACATTCTGTGGTCAGTAACATAGCGGCTATTGAAGCAGCATTTTCAATTGCTATTCTAGTAACTTTAGTAGGGTCAATAACACCTGCTGCGTATAATTTCTCATACTTATCTGTACGCGCATTATATCCGAAATCATCTTTTCCTTCTTTTACTTTCTGCACAATTACAGCGCCTTCGCCTCCAGCATTTGCAATTATTTGTCTAAGCGGTTCTTCAACGGCTCTTCTCACGATTGCTATTCCGGTGGTTTCATCCTCGTTTAATCCAATGATTTTATCCAATGAAGAACTAGCGCGAATTAGGGCAACACCACCTCCAGGAACTATTCCTTCTTCCACAGCAGCACGCGTTGCGGCTAACGCATCATCTACACGATCTTTCTTTTCTTTCATTTCCATTTCGGTCGGGGCGCCAATAAATAGCACGGCAACACCGCCAGAAAGCTTAGCTAAACGCTCTTGTAATTTTTCTTTATCGTAATCGGAGCTTGTCGCTTCGATCTGAGCTCGGATTTGAGTTATTCTATTTTTAATATCTTTTGACGTACCTTTTCCATTGATAATGGTAGTGTTGTCTTTATCGATTTCGATCTTCTGAGCTGTTCCTAACATATCCATAGTAACATTCTCTAAGGTCATTCCTCTTTCTTCAGAAATTACTTGTCCGCCCGTTAAAATGGCAATATCTTCCAACATCGCTTTTCTTCGATCCCCAAAACCTGGAGCTTTAACGGCTGCAACTTTCAAGGACCCCCTCAATCGATTAACTACCAATGTGCCTAAAGCCTCACCATCTACGTCTTCTGCAATGATTAATAATCCTTTTCCAGCTTGAACGACAGGTTCTAAAATGGGCATTAATTCTTTCATGCTCGAAATTTTCTTTTCGCAAATAAGAATCAATGGGTTTTCCATATCAGTGATCATCTTTTCAGCGTTGGTGACAAAATAAGGTGATAAATAACCACGGTCAAATTGCATACCCTCTACCGTTTTTACCTCTGTTTCTGTGCCTTTCGCTTCTTCAACGGTAATTACACCATCGTTGCCCACTACTTTCATTGCTTTGGCAATTAATTTCCCAATTGCTTCATCATTATTAGCTGAAATGGTAGCAATTTGTTCTATTTTGCTATTATCTGAACCAACTTCTTTGGATATTTTCTTTAAATTTTTAACTATTTCAGCAACTGCTTTATCGATGCCTCTTTTCAGATCCATTGGGTTAGCACCTGCCGCTACATTCTTTAAACCTGCTGTAATAATTGCTTGAGCAAGAACGGTTGCAGTAGTAGTTCCATCACCAGCAATGTCGGCTGTTTTTGAAGCAACTTCTTTCACCATCTGAGCGCCCATGTTCTCAATAGGGTCCTTTAATTCGATTTCTTTCGCTACGGTAACACCATCTTTTGTGATCTGAGGCGCACCAAATTTCTTACTGATCACTACATTACGACCTTTAGGGCCGAGGGTAACCTTTACTGCATTTGCCAAAGCGTCAACACCTGTTTTTAATTTTTCACGTGCTTCAACATCAAATAATATATCTTTTGCCATTTTTTTTAAGTTTTAAAATATTCCGTAAACATCTGACTCTCTCATGATGAGGTAGTTCTTTCCTTCAATCTTTATTTCTGTTCCGGCATACTGGCCGTAAAGTACCGAATCACCTTTTTTTAAGGTCATTGGCTCGTCTTTTTTCCCAAGACCAACTGCCATAATGGTTCCTTGCAATGGCTTTTCTTTTGCAGTATCTGGAATAAAAATCCCACTTGCTGTTTTTTGTTCTGCTGCAACGGGTTCAATGATAACCCGATCTGCTAATGGCTTGAATTTTATTGTCATATTTTCTTAATTTTTAATCGTTTTAGAATCGACGAATTTTGTACCAAACTAAAATATGCGACAATTTTACATTGCCTTAGCTTTTATAGAAAAAAAAATGTCAGTAGGCGTGACATACTGACATTTTTTAGTAGCTCTTTATTTATTAGTTAGGCTTCTGATTACTCGGCTGCTTTGAAGGGCTTGAATTTTCTTTTTGTTGTTGTTTCTGTGGTGTTTTAGTTTCGGTTTTTATGCTAGGCTGCAACATTGTAATAATGATACTAGCGGCTACTATTGTACCGGCAAGGGACCATGTTAATTTATCAATAAATTCATTTGTTTTCTTTACACCACCTAATTGAGCTGGCGAACCAAAATCTGAACTTAAACCACCACCTTTTGGATTTTGAATAAATATAACCAAGGTTAACAGAATTGCAGCGATGATAATAATTATGGATAAAAAAGCACTCATGATCAATTAATTAATTTATTAGACAATTGTTTTATTTGGGAAGCAAAGATACTCTTTTTTTTGGGATAAATGATAATTAATTGCTCATAAACATAGATAGCTTTCGGATAATTTCCCTGAAGAACAAATATTTTTGCCAATGTTTCACTTACAGGCATTTTATTCGCATCAAGACTTTCTTTGGCCTTTTTGCTTGGCGAATAAAATTCCCGCTTAGGTTTGTCTATAGAAATCATGGTTGTTTTTTCTTCCTCTAACTCGGGATTATTCGTTGTTTCTCCAATGGTAAGCCATTGATTAAATGATTTTGGTGTGCTTTCAATTTCTGCTTTTGAAGGTAAAGCTTTGCTTTCCTTGGGCAACTCGTTTTTGGCTAACTCTGCATCAACTTCAGCGCCCTGTTGATTAAATTCATGTATAAAAGTAGTTGTTGCGGCGGATGCATTTATAAGCGTTGCCAATTCAGTATCTGCCTTTTCTATTGTTTCTGAACCTGAGTGATTTAATTCTTCTAGTTCTGTTTCAGTTTTTATTTCTACTACTGCTTCTGCTTCTGTTTCAGTTTTCGCTTCTTCTACTGCTATTGTTTCTGTTTCAGTTTTCGCTTCTGTTTCTTCTACTACTTGTGTTTCTTCTACTGTTTCTGTTTTCTCTTCTGTTTCTGCTTCTATTTCTTCCTCTGGTTGAATAACAAGCTGATACAAAAGGTTTCGATTGGCTATTTTGAAGGCGTGTTGATGTAATTCTTCTTCAAATTGGATGTGCTCCATTTTTTTCAAGCCTCTTAAATAAGCAATAGCAAAAACGGAGGCATAGGGAAATAGGCCAATTATTTCTTTAAATTCAAGCATCTCAGACTCCTTGAAGCCCTGCTGATCGAATAAGCGTTTATTGATATTTGATTTATTTAAGATCACCAATTACTCATTAATTTGTTAATAAGATCTTGCACTATTTGTTCGGTAATATTTTCTAACAATTCATTTTCAACGGATGATAAATTGGTTGTTGCTTCAAAGTCTGCAAACCTAGAACTTGTTAAGTTAATGGTCTGTTCTTTCGGCAAAGTAGTATTTATAACAAATTGCACGCTGAGAGAAAGCCTATTTTTCGAAGCATTATCGCCATTTTCTATGGCAATTGGGCTAACTTGATAATTCAAAATTTGACCTTCAATTTGCACTTCAGCATCACTTAATTTGGTGGCTAGCGAAAGTCGTGTGTTATTTTGAATGCCATCTTTCACTTTTTCGCTGAGTTGGGCGCCATAAAATAAGGGGCAGTTTGCTGCATTTATCTCTAATGTTTTCATATGAAATGCCTTCCATTCTATCGGCATAGAGCCACTGTCTTTAAAACTAACACTTGTTGGCCAACAAGAAGATAGGGTAATTAAGGAAAGGATTACAAGAAGTAATTTCATCATTCAGCTAAATTATATTCTTTTATTTTACGGTATAAGGTTCTTTCAGAAATCCCTAATTCGCTTGCTGCATATTTTCTTTTACCTCGATGTTTTTCTAAGGCTTTTTGGATTAATTCTTTTTCCCTGTCTTCTAAGGATAAGGATTCTTCAAATACTTCGTGGGTTTCGAAAACTTCAGAACTGTTTTTATTAGCTGCAGGTAAATCAGGTCTGCCCAGGGGTAATGTGCGAGAGCCAGTATTAATATGCTCGTTCAAATCGCTGTAAATTCGATTTACGACGGCTGTTTGATCATTGTTTAAATGAATATTTTCTCCTTGAGAAATTAATTCAACGACTAATTTTTTTAGTTCTGTCAAATCTTTCTTCATCTCAAAAAGAAATTTATACATTATTTCCCGCTCGGAGAAGGTCTCGTTAACACTTTCATTTATTCTAACGGGCGATTTGTCTGCTAATTTAGGTAAATAGGAGTCGAGTAAAAGGGCATTTATTTCTCTCACAGTTTCAATTACCGAAAGTTGTTCTACTAAGTTTTTTAGTTGACGAATATTTCCGGGCCAAGGATAGGCTACTAGCAAATCAACGGCATCATCCGTTAATTTTATCGGAGGCATCCTGTATTTATCGGCAAAATCTTGCGCAAATTTTCTAAAAATTAAATGTATGTCATCAGATCGATCTCGCAAGGGGGGGAGTTGAATAGGAACGGTATTCAATCTATAATATAAGTCTTCTCTAAACTTGCCGCTTGAGATGGCTCGAAGCATATTTTCATTGGTGGCAGCAACTACACGAACATTCGTTTTTATTACTTTAGAAGATCCAACACGAATAAATTCGCCTGTTTCCAATACTCGTAGTAGTCGAACTTGGGTTTGCATGGGTAATTCAGCCACTTCATCAAGAAAAATAGTACCGCCATTGGCCACTTCAAAATACCCCTGTCTGCTCCCACTAGCCCCTGTAAACGATCCTTTTTCATGCCCAAAAAGTTCCGAATCAATTGTTCCTTCTGGTATAGCACCACAATTTACGGCGATATATTCTCCGTGTTTTCGTGCGCTAATGTGATGAATAACTTGAGGGATGATTTCTTTTCCTGTACCGCTTTCGCCTGTAACCAAGACCGAAATATCTGTTGGGGCAACTTGAATAGCAACTTCTATGGCACGGTTTAATAATGAAGCATTACCAATAATACCAAAACGCTGTTTAACTTGTTGAATATTCATTGCAAATTTAAATTTAACCTAGTCAATTATTTCGCCTAGCAATGTGGCAGAAGTGCAAGAGGTAATTTTTACCTGAACATAACTACCCTTTTCTTTATTTTTCTTAGGAAAGATTACCATCGCATTTCTTCCTGTCCTGCCACAATAGTGTTCTTCCGATCGCTTGGAAAACCCTTCAATCAGCACTTTTTGTATGGTGCCAATTTGCTGCTCATTTGAGATTAAACTATTTTTTGTTTTCATTGAAATTATTTCCTCAAGACGACGACCTTTTATTTCATCTGGGACATCATCGTCAAATCGACGTTCTGCTAAGGTTTTAGGCCGCTCAGAATACATATACATATATGCATAGTCGTATTTTACAATATCCATTAAGGTCAATGTTTCTTTATGCTGTTCCTCTGTTTCTCCACAAAATCCTGTGATAATATCTGTTGATATAGCGCAATTTGGGATAATGCGCTTAATAGCTGCAATCCGCTCTAAATACCATTCTCGCGTATAGCCCCGATTCATTTTTTCCAATACTTCGGAATTACCAGATTGAACAGGTAAATGAATGTAGTCACAAATATTTTCATACTTAGCCATCATGTATAAAACTTCATCGACCATGTCTTTTGGATGAGAAGTGCTAAATCGAACGCGTAATTCTGGTGAAACGAGTGCAACAAGCTCTAATAATTGTGAAAAATCAGTCGTTGTATCAGCAGGATTTTTAATTTCTCCTTTGGAACTTAGGTTCCAACGATAGCTATCCACATTTTGACCCAAAAGCGTTACTTCTCTGTATCCCTCTGCAAAAAGTTGCTTGCATTCTTCAACAATAGTTTTTGGATCGCGAGACCGCTCCCTGCCTCTTGTAAAAGGTACAACGCAAAATGAACACATGTTATCACAGCCTCGAGTTATGGTAACAAAAGCAGAAATTCCTCCTTGGTCTAATCGAACTGGGGAAATATCAGCATAGGTTTCGTCGCGTGATAGCAACACATTCACTGCCTTTTGGCCAGTTCCAACTTCTTCAATAAGGTTTGGAAGATCACGGTAAGCATCTGGACCAGCAATTAAATCAACTAGTTTTTCTTCTTCTAATAATTCCTTTTTCAGTCTTTCCGCCATACAACCTAAAATTCCAACTACTAAATTGGGATTCTTGTCTTTACGACGTTTAAACTCGGTTAAGCGATTCCTAACCTTTGTCTCTGCATTTTCTCTAATCGAACAAGTATTAAGAAAAACAACATCTGCTTCGTCTGCATTTCTAGTGGTCTCATAGCCTTCTGATTTTAAAATGGAAGCAACAACCTCACTATCCGAAAAATTCATCTGACACCCATAACTCTCTAGGTAAAGCTTTTTTGTTCCGATAATTGAATCGCCAGACTTAAAGTCTAATGCTTCTCCTTGTCTTGACTCGTCGTGAATTTCACTATTTTTAAGTTCCATTAATGCTGTGATAAAATAACTGGATGTAAAATTAGGCAAAACGACGGTAGTGTCAAAATGTCAGTAAAAAGATTTTTTAACTATGCTTAACCAAGGTTAATTAATAGAATAAAAATAATTCTATCAAAGTAAATTGCTTGGTGTATTGAATTCATTTTACATTTGTACCGAAAAAAGAGAGCATGGCAAAAAATTTAGTGATCGTTGAGTCACCAGCAAAAGCAAAAACAATTGAGGGATATTTAGGCAATCAATTCATTGTAAAATCGAGCTATGGCCACGTGCGTGACCTAGCAAAAAAAGGATTGTCTGTTGACATCAGCAATAACTTTAGCCCAGTATATGAAGTGACTCCGGATAAAAAAACGTTAGTTGCGGATTTAAAAAAACACGTTAAAGCTGCAGAAATTATATGGTTAGCAACGGATGAGGACCGTGAAGGAGAAGCTATTTCTTGGCATTTATATGAAACATTGGGACTTAAAGATGAAAATACAAGGCGAATTACATTTAATGAAATAACAAAGTCAGCGATTTTAAAAGCGATTGAAAATCCAAGAAAAGTTAACAAGGAATTAGTTGATGCGCAGCAAGCTCGTCGAATTTTAGATAGAATTGTCGGGTTTGAATTATCACCAGTGCTATGGAAAAAAGTGAAGCCCGGATTATCTGCGGGTCGTGTACAATCCGTTGCGGTGAAATTAATTGTTGATAAAGAAGATGAAATTGAGGCATTTAACTCAGCAGGATTTTTTCGTGTCCTTGGACAATTTAAAGCGCTTAATGGAAATTTCAGAGCAGAATTAAACAAGAATTTAACAACCATTGATGAGGCCAATTCATTACTTCAACAATGTATAACAACAAATTTCTTTGTTGAAAGCACCCAAAAGAAACCTGCGAGTAAATCACCATCTGCTCCTTTTACAACCTCAACTTTACAACAAGAAGCAAGTTTGAAATTAGGATTCTCTGTTACCAAAACGATGAGTGTAGCTCAGCGTTTATATGAAGCAGGGTGGATTACCTATATGAGAACTGATTCCATGAATTTATCGGAAACGGCAATGACGGCCGCAAAAGATCAAATTATAAAAAATTACGGTGAAAAATATTGGAAATTAACAAAATACACAACTAAATCAGCAGGCGCTCAAGAAGCACACGAAGCGATACGACCGACCGATTTTTCTAACAGTGAGTACTCCGGAGAAAGCGACGAAAAAAGGTTGTATGATTTAATTTGGAAACGTGCAATTGCAAGTCAAATGGCGCATGCGCAGTTAGAAAGAACCACTATAATCTTGGGGGGCTTAAACACTGGGCATCACTTTCAAGCAAAAGGGGAAGTAATTCTTTTTGATGGATTTTTAAAGGTATACTTAGCTTCGAATGTTGACGAAATAGAAGAGGAGGAAAGTGATCTACTTCCATTGGTAAAAGACTCAGAAAAATTAGAAGCGCAAGAAATTAAGGCTACAGAACGATTTACAAGACCACCTGCAAGGTATGCTGAAGCTTCTTTGGTTAAAAAATTGGAGGAATTAGGCATCGGCCGCCCGTCTACTTATGCTCCAACTATTACTACTATTCAAAATAGAGGATATGTTGAGAAAAAGGAAAACGAAGGGCAGCTGCGAAAATATGTAGAGCTAAGCTTGGCTAATGGGGAAATTACTACAACGGATAAAACTGAAACAACAGGAAAAGAAAGAAATCGACTCTCTCCGACTGATATAGGTGTTTTAGTAACACGATTTTTAAGTGAAAATTTCGAAAAAGTACTAGATTATAATTTTACAGCTCAAGTTGAAGCTAAATTTGATGAGATTGCAATGGGCAATATCAAGTGGACTCAAATGCTGAACGAATTTTATAGCCCTTTTCACCTAACTGTTGAGAATACATTAGAAAATTCTGCTCGAGTTACGGGAGAGAGAGCCTTAGGTACGCACCCTACGAACGGTAGAAAAGTAATCGTAAGAATGGGAAAATATGGTCCAATGGCACAAATTGGCGACGAAGAATTAGATGGCGAAAAACCAGTTTTTGCATCCCTGCTCAAAAATCAATCGATTCATACGATTACCATTGAAGAAGTACTAGAACTTTATAAATTGCCGCGTGTACTCGGAGTATACGAGGACGTAGATGTTAAAGCAAATATAGGTCGATTTGGCCCCTATGTGCAGCAATCAAAATTATTTGTTTCTATTCCTAAAGAGGAAGATCCCATGACCATTACATTGGAGCGAGCAATTGAGCTTATTGTAACTAAAAAAGAAGAGGATGCTAATCGCTTGGTTAAGTCTTTTGAAGCAAGAGAAGATGTTACGCTATTAAATGGAAAATATGGCGTTTACCTCAAAATTGGAAAATTGAATTATAAACTACCAAAAGATTGTGACACTCAAACAATTACTTTAGAGGAATGCCTGATTATTGCAGAAAATCAACCGCAAAAATCAAAAGCAAAAAAAACATTTAAAAAGAAATAATAGATTATATTTGTATCAATGAGCGGCAGTGTTAATAAAGTAATTTTAATTGGAAATTTAGGAAAAGACCCAGAGGTTCGGCGTTTGGAAAATGGAGCCGTACTTGCATCTTTCTCCATAGCGACCTCTGAATCATACGTCGATAAACAGTCGGGTGATAAAAAAGAAATTACCGATTGGCATGATGTCGTTTTATGGCGTGGATTAGCTGAAGTCGCTGAGAAATACCTGGTGAAAGGAACCAAAATTTATGTCGAGGGTAAGTTGAAAAAACGCTCTTGGCAGGATAAAGAAGGAGTTACTCGCTACAGCACTGAGGTTGTAGGTGACGAAATGACGATCTTGTCCAAAATAGAAAATAAAGAAAATAATACTGCACCCTATCGTGAGGAATCCAACAAAGAAGTGGTGCAGAAAATTCAAGATTTCTCCCCTGAAGAGGGAGATGTTTTACCTTTTTAATTTAAATGATAAGCATCGAGCCTCCCAGTTTGCAATTTCCTGAAGTAATAAGTGCAGGATTAAGTAACGAATCTATCGTTTACTTTGTAATTATTTTTTTTCTGCTTTTCGTTTGCGCCGTTATGTCTGGATCCGAATCGGCATTGTTTTCAATAAAACCGGAGGAAAATAATAAACTTAAGTCCGAAGATTCAAAAGAAGCCAAAACAATTATTCACTTACTTTCTAATCCGCGGGACTTATTAGCCACTATATTAATTGTCAATAATTTCGTAATTGTTGGGATCGTAATCTTGGCAACCTTTGTATTAGATGAGGAATTTCCTACAAAACCAGGTAACGAGCTTATTCGATTTTTAATTGAAGTGGTCGGTATTACCTTCATGATATTACTTATTGGCGAGGTTATACCTAAGATTTATGCGACAAATAACGCAGAGAAAGCATCAAGATGGGTAGCAAGGCCTTTGTACTTAATTAGTAGAACCCCACCAGTATCTTGGTTGAAATGGGTACTCGTTAGTGGAAGTAAATTCATTTCTTTATCAAAAAAACAATCCGCTAATATCTCAGCAGATGAACTCGAACACGCTATTGCGCTTACTAAAGAAAGTGCAACCTCTGATGGTGAACAAAAATTATTGGAGGGCATAGTAAAGTTTGGTCGAACTGAAGCATCTCAAATAATGAAGCCAAGAATTGAAATGTCAGCATTGGATGCTGAAACAAATTTTAAGGAAGTACTCGCTTTTGTATTAGAGGCAGGCTATTCAAGAATTCCGGTATATAAAGAAAACACAGATAATGTAATTGGAATATTATACATAAAGGATTTATTGCCATACCTATCAAAAGAACACGATTTTGACTGGATGACGGTCATTCGGAAACCCTTTTTTATTCCGGAAAATAAAAAGATAAACGATTTACTTCAAGAATTTAGGAGTATGAAAATGCACTTAGCTGTGGTAGTTGATGAATATGGTGGTGCTTCCGGAATCATTACCCTTGAAGATATTCTAGAGGAAATAGTTGGAGATATTACAGATGAATTTGATGACGATGAAATATCATATCAAAAATTGGACGATACCACTTATATTTTCGAAGGTAGAACGACCTTGAACGATTTTTATAAAGTCGTTGGATCTGATGGAAAAGAATTTGAGGCTCTTAAGGGTGACGCTGAAACAATCGGTGGGTTTATCAATGAACAAGCAGGGCGGATTATGAAAAATAAAGAATTTATAACGCAAGGGAATTTCAAATTAATAATTGAATCTTCCGATAAGCGGCGAGTTAAACAAGTTAGGGTTTTAATAACGAGTTAATCATGCTAAGGAAGCGGAGTATTTATTATGTGATAGCGTTTGTGATTTTTACACTAGCAATTATTTTTTTCTCAAAAAACTTAATTTTTCAGCAAGAGTTTAATCCGAAACCACCAACTTATCTTAAGGTAAATTTACCGATGCACCAATATCATAATGAGATGGTGGCTTGTTTCTTAAACGTAAGTTCCGCTGATATTTTTACCTTGAAAAAAGTGTCAACCGATTATCTGGGTCAATGCGCTCAAGAGATTGATCTCGGTCCAATTAATGGGACGCTCTACTTGTATTACAAGGGTTTTAATACAAGAGATTCATTAGGCACTCTGATTAACCTATCTAACGATATGGTTGATGATCACAAAATAAAAGCAGACAAAATTGACTTTGAACAAATTATTGATGCTAATAGAAAGGTTTATGGTACATTTTTCACCTTTAAAGGTAATGTAGCTACTAATTTTCAATTTTATCTAACGGATTCAGTTTCACATTTTGTAAGAGCGGAGGTGCTTTTAAATTGCCGTCCGAATTATGATAGCTTAAGGCCAACTCTTGATTACTTGAAAATTGATTTGCTAAAGTTTGTCAATACCCTTGAATGGAAAAAAAACTAAATGCTGTATACCTAGGATTAGGAAGCAATTTGGGAGATAAGATTGCAAATCTAAATCAAGCTCTTAATTTAATTTCTATTGAATTCGGCACAATAACTCGAACATCAAGTTATTATTTTTCTGAACCGCAAGGATTTATTTCTGAAAATGAATTTGTTAATTTGGTAGTTAAGATCGAATCAAAGAAATTACCTTTTGAAATTCTAGAAGGAATTCAAAAAATAGAAAAGTTAATGGGAAGAACGATTAATACAATCGGCCAATATCAAGACAGAATTATTGACATAGATATTTTATTTCACAACAGCGTCATTATTAATGAGGTTAATCTTGTTATCCCCCATCCACTTATTTTGCAGAGAGAATTCGTTAAATCTCCGCTTTTAGAAATACTTGATGATTTGGCTTTGTTGAAGCTTTGCACTAATTAAAATTTGTGTTTGATTAGTTCTTTTTTTTTTTTTAATTATTATGGTTACTTTTGTTTGATATTTTCAATAAAAAATTAATTATGAAAGCAAATAATTTAAAATTTTTAGCCTTAATTGGTCTCTCTACATTAGCTATTTCTAGCTGTGATTTATTAAAGGATGTTAGCTACTCTGTAACTCCTAATCCTTTAGAACTTCACGGAGACAACGTGAAAATTTCCGTTACTGTAAATATCCCTGAAAAAGGAATAAATAAAAAAGCAAAAGTTGAAATTACTCCAACCTTAGGAAATGCAAAGCTTTCTACTTGGACTATTCAAGGAGAAAAAGCAGTAGGTAATGGTCAAACTGTTAGTTTTAAGCCTGGAGGAACTGCTACATTTGAAGAAGTTGTTGCATATGATCCTTCAATGGAAGCATCTGCATTGAAATTGACAGGAAAGATTTTCAAAGGATCTAAAGAAAAAGAGCAGCTTCCTGAAACAACTATTGCTGATGCAACGATTATTACACCGCTTTTAGTTCGTCCTCAATTTATGATGGTTTATGCAAAAGATAATTTGGTTCGTTCAAATGATAAATCTGTTTCTGCAGAAATTAATTTTGAAAAAGGTAAATCAGATGTGCGTGCAGCTGAATTAAAGGATAAAGATATTTCAGATTTAATTCTTTGGTTAGCAGCCGCTCAAATGAATAATAAAATCATTGTTAATTCAATTGATATTAAGGGATTTGCATCTCCGGATGGTGAAGAGACTAAAAATGGTGCTCTATCTACTCAAAGATCTAGAATGGCTCGTTCCGCATTTCTTGCGTTATTGACGAAAGCTAAAATGGTAATGTACACTGATACTTCAAAGTATGCACTAATAGGTTTAGGAGAAGATTTTGATGGTTTTCAAAGCCAGTTATCAAGAACTACAACCATAAACGAAGATGATAAGGCATTGATTGTAAGAGTTATTCAAATGGCTAAAAATAAAGATGATAGAGAAAAAGAAATGATCAACCTTGGAAAATCTTGGAAGGAATTAGAAAAAGAAGTTTTCCCAATGATTAGAAGGTCAGTAATTACGATTAATTATACTGAAAATGGATGGACGGATAGCGAATTGCTTTCAGCATCAAGCACAAATCCTGCTTCATTAACAGTGGAAGAGTTATTATTTACATCAGAAAAATTGGTAAGTGACTTAAATGAAAAAGCGAGAATTTATCAAGTTGCTGCTAGTACCTATCCATCTGATTACCGCGTTCATAATAACTTAGGTGCAATTAAATATACGCAAAATAAGTTGTCTGAGGCAAAGGCAAGCTTAGAGAAAGCGAATAACCTAATGGATAATGGTATGTCAAAAAATAACTTAGCTGGAGTGGCAATGTCAAGTGGTGATCGTGCAACGGCTAAAAAATTATTGGCTCAGGTAAAAGACAAATCAGATCAGTTGGCCTATAACAATGCTATTATTGCTGTGTTGGAAGGAAATTATACATCAGCGATTAGTGGATTTGGTGCAGGTTCAACTTATAACAAGTCCCTTGCACAAATTTTAGCTAACAAATTGGATGATGCGAGTAAAACAATTGCAGCTAGCCAAGATAAGGAATCAGCTGATGGGCATTATCTTAAAGCTATTATCGCTTCAAGAAGCAATGCTGGTGCTGACGCTGTTGTGAGTTGTCTTAAAGCTGCTTTTGCAAAGAACCCAGGTTTGAAAGAAAAAGCTGGAAGAGATAGAGAATTTATAAAGTTAATGAACGACGCAACATTTTCTGCTGCTGTTAAGTAATTAAACTTACCTACTAATTTAAAAGCCTCGGTTAATAGCCGAGGCTTTTTTCGTTCTACTCATTAAATAATTTTGCTCCAATTGTCCTTCGGTGGCAATAAAATTGATTTCGCAATCAAGAAATTGCACATCCATTAGGGTGGAATACCCACAATAACTCATTAGTCTTTTTGTGCTGATTAATAATTTGTCAACTGCTTGCCAATCATGGTTTGATTTAAAATATGGTCTTAATGCTTCCGGCAGGCGATCGAGAATGTCTTCAGAACCAATGATAAACTTTGGGTCGTTCTCTGCAGAAAATCCTTCCGTGAAGTGAGTGATTAGTTTATTCGAAAAGGGCAGAGGCCCACTCACTAGTAGGATGCATTCTATTTCCTTTATTGGCTTTGCCTCTGCTAACTGTTGTCGCTTAAAACGAGACTGTATGCCGATGTACATGGAGTTAGCATTCAAAGGGATAGATAACTCGCCTGCATATCGTTTTTCTTCATCGTCTACAATCCATATGTAATTAAATTTTCTAATCAAATAGCGGTGAAGCCATTGTATTGGCAACCAAATACCCTTAATCGGCAGTTTGCATTGGTGAGTTATAAAGATGGAGCAACAGGTAGAAGATCTAAATCCATACCGATGGTCTGAAAGGACAATATCAATGCTATGTTGACTAATAAGCTTAGAAACCGTCTTTAATTCTTGTGTGTAGCGCCTCGATACTGGAATAAGGTTGCGCCAAATGTAACGCATTCTAAAACCATTTTCATTGAAAGTAAAAGGGTAGGGAGCATGTTCGATGTAGGTAATTCCGTCATTAAAATACTGTTTGAGAATCGCAAAATCAACTTCTCTCCCAGCGAAATAAAGTTCATTATTGTTTTTTAATAAATGATCAATTATTGAGATGCAACGAGATAAATGCCCATAACCCCAATTTAATGGTGAAAGCAAGATTTTTTTATGCATAATTTCGTCTGGAAGCATCATTTTTTAATCAAAAGAGACAAATTTACATTGTATTGTGGTAAAGGTATCGTTGAGATTGGTTAATTTTGACTTTCATAATAAAAATAGATAGTGTATGTTCGATAATAATGAATTTAAAAAATACGCAACCAAACACATGGGCTTAAATAGCATGAGTGTTGACCATTACATAGAATCTTCTATGACGCCTTATATCATAGAGGAACGACCGATGAATATGACGCAAATGGATGTTTTTTCAAGGTTAATGATGGACAGAATTATATTTTTAGGCACCGGTATTAATGATCAAGTTGCCAACATTATAAATGCTCAATTACTTTTTCTTGAATCGGTTGATCCTAAAAAAGACATTCAAATTTATATGAATTCACCTGGGGGTTCAGTTTATGCTGGTCTAGGTATATATGATACGATGCAATACATTCGTCCTGATGTTGCTACTATTTGCACTGGAATCGCTGCTTCAATGGGAGCTGTTTTATTGTGTGCGGGCGCAGAAGGAAAGCGTAGTGCTCTGAAGCATTCTCGTGTCATGATTCATCAGCCATTGGGAGGCGCTCAAGGCCAAGCATCAGATATCGAAATTACCACAAGAGAAATTCTTAAGTTGAAAAAAGAACTCTATGATATTATAGCTCTCCATTCAAAACAATCCTTTAAAAAGGTGTCTGCCGATTCTGATAGAGATTATTGGATGACGGCAAGCGAAGCAAAAACATATGGTATGGTGGATGAGGTTTTACTTCGTAATCCTAAATAAATAGTAATGGCTAAAAATGATGCGCATTGTTCTTTTTGTGGAGCTGATCGCAAAAATGTTACCTTATTAATTGCTGGTGCAACAGGTCATATTTGTGACGCATGTGCATTGCAAGCTGTTAATATTGTTAATGAGGAACAAAAACTAAAAACGAGTCTTAACTCCAATGTCTCCAAATTACCTAAAGTTCTAAAACCAACCGAAATAAAAAAAGGTTTGGATGAATATATTATTGGTCAAGATGCTGCTAAAAAAGTACTAGCAGTTGCTGTATATAATCATTACAAAAGGCTTAATGAAAGTTCGCTTGAACTTGATGAGGTTGAAATTGAAAAGTCGAACGTTGTATTGGTTGGTCGCACTGGCACAGGTAAAACCTTGTTGGCTAAAACAATCGCTAAAATGTTGGATGTCCCTTTTTGTATTGCGGATGCAACCGTGCTAACTGAAGCTGGATATGTAGGGGAAGACGTTGAAAGTATTTTATCGCGCTTACTACAAGCCGCAGATTATAACGTTGATTTGGCGCAAAAAGGAATTGTTTTTATTGATGAAATTGATAAAATTGCTAGAAAAAGTGATAACCCTTCTATTACTAGAGACGTTTCTGGTGAAGGGGTACAACAAGCTCTATTGAAATTATTGGAAGGTGCTGTGATTAATGTTCCACCTCAAGGAGGAAGAAAGCATCCCGAACAAAAAATGATTCAAGTCGATACCAAAAATATTTTATTTATTTGTGGTGGAGCCTTTGATGGTATTGAGAAAATTATTGCAAATCGGGTTAATAGACAAACAATTGGTTTTTCAAGTGATGACCAAGGTTATCACGAAGCTGATGCTCTGTTGCAAAATATTTCTCCTGCCGATCTACGCTCTTTTGGACTCATTCCTGAATTAATTGGTCGCTTTCCTGTGTTGAGCTATTTAGAACCACTAAGTACCGAAACGTTAAGAAGGATTTTAACCGAACCTAAAAATGCCTTGATCAAACAATTTGTTAGATTATTTGAAATGGATGGTATAAAACTAACCTTTGATAAAGAGGTGTTTGATTTTATTGTCGATAAAGCAGCAACTTTTAATCTTGGAGCTAGAGGCTTAAGATCAATTTGTGAAGCGATATTAATGAACGCGATGTATGATTTGCCATCAAGTAAATCAAAGGCACTACACATTGATATTGCCTACGCGCATGCTCAATTTGTGAATACAAAATTAGGCAAGTTGAAGGTGGCGTAATTCAAGTAGTGGGAATCGATTAAAAGTTATTAAATTTGCAGTCTTAATTTAGTTTTTATGAAAACAATTCAATTCAGAGAGGCGCTTAGAGAAGCCATGAACGAGGAAATGAGAAGGGATGAACGTGTTTTTCTCTTAGGTGAAGAAGTCGCTGAATATAACGGTGCCTATAAAGTGTCGCAGGGAATGTTGGATGAGTTCGGACCGAAAAGAGTAATTGATACTCCCATCGCTGAATTAGGGTTTTCAGGTATTGCAGTTGGTGCTTCAATGAATGGCTTAAGGCCTATCGTAGAATTCATGACTTGGAATTTTGCTATTCTTGCCGCGGATCAAATAATTAATTCAGCTGCTAAAATGTTGCAAATGTCCGGTGGACAATATAATTGCCCAATCGTGTTTCGTGGTGGAAATGGTCCTGCAGGACAATTAGGTGCTACACATTCTCAAAGTTTTGAAGCGTTTTATGCGCATGTTCCTGGATTAAAAGTAATCACGCCTTCATGTCCAGCAGATGCAAAAGGCCTTCTTAAGGCAGCAATTCGCGACAATGACCCTGTTGTTTTTTTGGAATCTGAAAAAATGTATGGAGATAAAGGTGAAGTGCCCGAAGGAGAATATATTATTCCAATAGGGGTAGCTGATATCAAACGAAAAGGTTCGGATGTGACAATTGTTTCTTTTGGTAAAATTATTAAAGTAGCTTACGAAGTTGCTGATTTGCTACAAAAAGAAAACATAAGCGTAGAAGTGATTGATTTAAGAACTATTCGACCGATAGATTATGATACGATTGTTACGTCCATAAAAAAAACAAATCGCTGCGTTATTTTAGAAGAAGCTTGGCCTTTAGCAAGTATTTCTTCGGAAATTGCCTACCATTTGCAACGTTATGCATTTGATTACCTCGATGCTCCAGTCGAACGTGTTACTCAAACGGATACGCCATTTGCATTTTCGCCAACCCTAATTGAAGAAGCTTTGCCTAATGCTGATCGTCTCATTAAGGCAGTAAAACGTACCCTTTATCGCTAAATACTTCTTTTGCAATAAATTATAGTTGCAATTGATTTTCATATTTTCGAGTTTTTGTTTATCTTCGGATTCAATCCTAACCCAAAAACGATGAAAAATAGTTTCTTTTTTTGCTCATTTTTTCTGATTTTAACCTCTCACACCCAAACCATTGTTTGGCAAGATGATTTTGAAATCCCCAGCGCTTGGACCCTCAACGTTCAATCGGGTTTGAATGGACCTGATGCTAATCTTTGGGTGATTTCCGATGCTGAGGGAGGAATGCCTGCAGGTAGCTGTGGAATAGCTGCCAATGGAAATAAAACACTGCATATTGGCTGTCAAGGAACGTGGTGTGTAGGAAGCGGCGCTACCTATAATGCGGGTGATGGCGGTTTGGGTTTTATGGATGCCACAACACACAAAAGAACTTATCTAAATACTAATATTAATACGTCAAATGTTTCTAATCTTGTCTTAGAATTTGATTACATCGGAATTGGTCAAGCTGCTGTAGATTACGGAAATGTCATCTACAGCACAAACGGTGGTGCTTCTTGGACTGTTTTACAACCGATTGCCGCTGCAACGACATGTACTAGCGGACAGGGATTGTGGACGCATAGCGTCATGTTATTGCCTATTAATTGTGCCAATATACCCAATTTAAGATTGGGTTTCGAATGGAATAATGACAATGATGGTACCGGAACTGATCCTTCTCTAGCCATCAATAACTTAAAAATTTCTACTGCTTCAAGTCAATCTGTTAGCGCTATTTTTTTTCCATCTTTGACCACTGTTTGTCAAGGCAATTGCATTGCTTTGGTCAACAATAGCACTGGCGCCACCTCTTCCCTATGGGATTTTGGAAATGGGCAAACGTCAACGCTAGACTATCCCGATCCCTTGTGTTATTCGGCCCCAGGTCAATACACTATTCAATTGACAAGTTGCGCCGGTACTATCTGCGATACCGAATCGGTGGTAATAAATGTAGCGCCTCTTTTAGTTGGTGAAGTATTCGTAAGTGCCATCGGAAGTTACACCTGGCCTGCTAATGGGATTACCTACAACGCTTCAGGAATTTATATCGATACGATAAGTAATGCAAATGCATGTGACAGTATCATCACCCTGAATTTAGAGTTGTTTATTGGCGGATTTGATGAGATTTCTCAAAGCTTTGGTAAATCAATAATTAAAATTACCGATATTAGTGGCCGTGAAATAGAACGTAAAGCTGCTCAGGTCGTTTTAATTTATTTCTCAGATGGTACCATTAAACGCTTATTTATTCTAGATTAATTTTTTTTTATGATGAGGTTAAAGTCAATTTTACCGATATTTCTCTTCTTTTTTATTAGTCTTAATAGTTTATCATTTGCCTCCCATATTCTCGGCGGAGAAATTTATTACGATTCGCTAGGCAATAATCAATATAAAATAACCATTGAAATTTACAGGGATTGTAATATCGGAAGCGCAAACTACGATAACCCTTTAAATTACACCGTATTTTTAGGCGACGGCTCGTATTTTGGTGAATTTGATGTCGCGCTCTTCAGCAACCAACTGTTGCCCGTGGTTTATGACGATCCTTGTGTCACTGCTCCGAATAATATTTGTGTAGAAAAAGGGCTGTATATCGATACGATTACTCTTCCTTTTAACCCCGGTGGTTATCACATATCTTATCAAAGGTGTTGCTGGGCCAATAATGTTGACAATATTATTAATCCTGGTGACAATGGAATCACCCTTACGACTTTTGTTCCAGGGTCAGATCTGACAAATATATTTAACCAAGGCGCAAGATTTATCAATTATCCACCACTCGTACTTTGCTCTCAAAACACCCTAAATTTTGACCATTCAGCCTTTGATCCCGATGGCGATTCCTTGGTTTACGAGCTAGCTTCACCTCTCGAGGGGGGGAGTCTTGGAAATGTGATTCCAAATCCGGAGAGCCCGCCGCCATATTCTGATGTGCAATGGAATCCGAATTTTTCAGGTTTAGTTCCCTTTGGATTGGGTTCAACAATTACCATAAATAGTCAAACCGGTCAAATGGCTTTTACACCAAATCAAATTGGAAATTTTGTAGCGGGTGTTATGGTTAAAGAATACCGAAATGGTATTTTAATTAATTCAAAGATTCGAACCTTCGCTTTCCGGGTGGTTGCTTGCCAAATTGAGGTGCCTATTACTGTTAATATAACCGGGCCGCCTCAACTTGTTGAAGATTGCGGCTTCGCAGGATTTATTATCTCTCGGACCGATACAACTGAAAACTTAGTTATTCAAATTCTTCTGAGCGGTAATTCTACCAATGGAGTGGATTATCCTTTTATTAATGATTCATTAGTGATTCCAGCTGGGGTATTTGCCGATACCATCGGAATAGAAGCCTTATTAGATACCTTGGTTGAAACAACCGAAACAGTCTCCCTGAGTGTTATCGTCCCAAATCCTTGCGATGGGACATTTGACACCTTGTCTATTTCCTTAAATTTAGTTGATTATCAACCCTTAACGTTAAGCGCATTGGACTCTATAAATATTTGTGCCTTAACAGGCGAAAATGCTACTCTTTTATGCGAAGTTGCGCAGGGTTTGCCGCCCTATGTTTTTAATTGGGAGCCAGGTAATTTCCCTAATGCAGATTCTATTACAGTTTATGGGAATATCCTCCTGCCTAATTTAAATCTGTATAGCATAGAAGTTACGGATGCCTGCGGAAAAGCCATTCTGTACGACTCGATAAGAGTATACAATCAATGTCCCTTGTCTACACCTAACGTAGTAACATTCAACGGTGATGAAAACAATGATTATTTTCTAATTAATAATCTCGAGGACTATGACGCTGTCCACTTGACCGTTTTGAACCGTTGGGGAAATGTTATTTATGATAATGTAAAATATTTAAATGATTGGAGTGGTGAAGATATGTCTGGAAAAGATATTGAGGATGGCGTTTATTTTTATACTGTTGTAGCACAAAGTGAGAAGTTCATTTACGATGATACTAAAAAATCACAGTTTTTACTCAGTGGGTTTTTTCATGTGTTTCATTGATTTTTATTTCATTTCAACATTTAATTCAGCTTTTCGCTTAATTATTTACATGTTTTTTTAGCCATTTCTATTTTTATCTCATTCTTTAAGGTGAATTTAAGCGGTATATTTTAGCTAAATAGCTCAATTTTAATTGATTCCAAATTTTTCCCAAAAATTCTATTTTTTTTTAACGATTTGTTGTGAGTTAAATAAAATATGGTATCTTTGCACCCCTCAAAGAGCGTTTGAGGAGTTTTTATTTATTACAAATTAAGAGTATTTTATGCCTACTATACAACAATTAGTTCGCAAAGGAAGAACTGCGGTGGTGAAGAAAAGTAAATCTGCTGCGCTTGATTCATGTCC
>CANHOA010000025.1 GCA_947462255.1 Flavobacteriales bacterium
ACCGCAAGGGCAACAAACTGACATTACCGGATAAGACCGATAGCTACCGCTATTGGATGGAGCGCAGCAAGGAATATGCGCAGGGTCATTTATTGGAGCGCCAGCGTCAGTATTGGGCACAACAGCAAATAGCTAAGACGGACAGGATACCTGTACAAGACCCTAATGGCTCAAACACCTTTGAGGTAAGTAGGCGCGTAGGTTTTGTGTTGAGTAAGGAAGAGACAGCCTTTGTTCAACAAGGGATGAATGCAAGGAACAAGGTAGAGACGAATGCGATACTGTTGGCGTCTTTATCAAGAGCGCTGAAAAGCACCTTTGGTGTAGAACAGATACGGGTCTTGTTAGAAGGTCACGGACGAGAAGAGTATTTAGAGAAGACGGATATCAGCCGCACGGTAGGTTGGTTTACGAGTATGTACCCATTTGTTCTCAGTGGCAAACAAGAGAGTGTAGAGTCGGTATTGCTGTTACAAGATGGCTTAAGCCAAGTGCCTGATAAGGGAGTGGGTTATGGGCTACTCAGATACCTGAGCAATGAACCGCTATCAGCAATGGAGGATGCGCAAGTGACGTTCAATTACCTGGGTGATTTTACGCGAGAAGAAAAAGAGCACAATGACTCAACATCTAAACAAGACAGCACTAATAACACCAACAGCACGACTAACAGTACGTTTAGTTATTCGGAGTATGGTCATGGTCAGGATATAGACTCGAACTTAAGCAGAGAGAGCGAACTGGAGGTAAGTGGACAGAGTGAGGATGGGTGTTTACAGATGAGCATACAGTACAGTTCAGCACGTATGGATGCAGATCAAATGCAGTATCTAGCAGAGCAATATAAAGTAGAATTACTGCAACTGAGTGAGGAACTAATTCAATACAATAAAACGATACAGCTTCCCGGAAGTTTTACATACAAGGGACTTAGTCTCGATCAGATCGATTCATTAACAAATGAATATGGAACGATAGAGGATGTTTACCGTTTGAGTCCGATGCAACAGGGCTTGTATTACCATGCGATGTCAGAGCCTAAAAGCCATGCTTATTTTGAGCAGTTTGGCTATGGGTTAAAGGGAGACTTAGATGTAACTAAGTTGGAGCAGGCGTATCGTACACTCATAGCACGTCATGGCGTATTGCGCACAGTATTTAGAAATGATTTAGCAGAAGAACCTTTACAAGTAGTATTGAAGGAAGGGATTGTTGATTTTAGGTATGAGGATATAAGAGACCAAGACGAAAATGAACAGCAGGGATATATCAAAGCATTACGAGAAGCGGATAAAGACGAAGGCTTTGATTTAAGTGCAGGTCCATTAGTTCGTTTGATTATTATTCAACGCTCCCAAAACAGTTTTTACCAGATATGGAGTAACCACCATTTGAACTTAGATGGTTGGAGTACCAATGCGGTATTGTACGAATTTGATGTACTTTACAAGTCATTCATAGCAGACAAGAAAGCAGACTTACAAACATTAGAACCTTATAGCCAATACATTGCTTGGCTAGATGGAATAGATCATAAAAAGAGCAGATCTTATTGGAATCAATACCTAAATGATTATGATAGTAAAGCGACACTTCCTTTTGATAGAGAAGATGTAACACGCAGTGCAAAATACACACCAAAGGATTATGAGTTTTGGTTGAGCGAGGACTTAAGCAATAACCTCAATGCAATAGCCCAGAAAGAAAAGACAACCTTAAACACCATCATCCAGAGTGCTTGGGGAATCCTGCTCAGTAGATACAATAATACGCAAGATGTAGTGTTTGGATCGGTGGTGTCAGGAAGACCATCAGCGCTTAAGGGGATTCAAGAGATGATAGGTATCTTCATCAACACGATGCCTCAAAGAATAAAATATACGGAGCAAACTACCTTTAAAGAGTTGTTGGAAAGTACGCAGCAATCGTTTATATCAGGAGAACCACACCATCATTTGAATTTAGCAGAGATACAGCATGAAAGTGAGCTAGGGGCGAACCTGATAGACCATTTGGTGGTATTTGAGAACTATCCAATATCGGGGCAATCAGAGGACACTAATACAGCCACTCAAGTTCAAGCACAAAAAGGAGAGATAGAAATTGAAGGAGATACAGTAGAAGTTTTTGAGCAGATGAATTATGACTTCACGCTGATGGCAGCACCTGAAGACAAGCTGTTTTTTAGGATGAAGTACAATGGAGCAAAGTACAGCGAAGGTTTTATTAAGAGACTAGAAGGACAATGGAATCAGTTACTGGGTGAGATTGCAAAGAGCACTGAGACTTCTATTGTTGAATACGAAATTTTAACGAAGGAAGAAAAGACCTATTTACTAGAGACTTTAAACGACAATCAGGTTGACTATCCCACGGATAAGACGATTGTTGACTTGTTTGAGGAACAGGTTGCGAAGACCCCGAATGCAGTAGCCATTAAGTTCAAGGATACTGAACTAACCTATAGGGAGCTCAATGAAAAATCGAATCAATTAGCACATTACCTGATATCCAACTACAACATCCAAGCAGATGATTTGGTTGGTATAGAGTTAGAGCGTAGTGAGTGGATGGTGATCGGAATACTAGCAATCATTAAATCTGGAGGCGCTTATATTCCAATAGACCCGGAGTATCCGGAGCAGAGAAAGGATTACTTGATAGAAAATAGTGGGTGTAATTTCGTAATAAATGATGGTGTTATCAACGCTTTTAAAAATGCATCAAACCATAATGTAGCTGAGGTTAATATCAAGAATAAGGGCTTGTTGTGTTGTATCTACACTTCCGGTTCTACAGGCTTGCCAAAAGGCGTCATGATTAGCCATCAGAATTTGATGAACCGAATACATTGGATGTGGACGAAGTACCCATTTCAGGCAGATGAAGTTACGGCAATAAAAACTACAATTGGTTTTGTAGATCATTTATGGGAGCTGTTTGGTTCGCTATTAGGAGGCGTAAAAAGTGTCATTATTTCTCAGGATAATGTCAAAGATATAGAACGATTTGCCGGTATAATAGCTTCTGAAAAAATTACCAGATTGGTTTTAGTACCTTCTCTATTAAAGTTCATATTAACCCAACAGGAGATTAGAAACCAATTTTCATCTGTTAAACTTTGGACAGCAAGTGGAGAGGTATTGCCGGTTGATTTGGTGGCCTTGTTTTATAAATCGTTTGGAACGGCAAGATTGCTCAATATCTACGGATCCACCGAAGTAACGGCAGATGTTACTTGTTTTGATACGAGTACCATGATTTTGGAAGATGAAAATGCCACCCTTGAATTGTTTAAAGGAGTCAATGAAGAAGATAAGTATGCCCAAGATTTAATGGAGGACATCATGTCAAATCCGGTTCATAATGGAAACTTTGATGCTTCAGCGATTTATAAGGATGATGATAGCGACAATGAGTTTTTAAGTCAATATCTCGATGAAATAGACAATGTGGTCAAAAAGAATATCATCAATGTAAACTCGAGGTATTTTATTGGCCATATGACAGGCCCCATTCCTCCATTCTTATACCACGTTCATCAGAAAATGGTTCAGATGAACCAAAATCAGGTGAAATTGGAAACCAGTGGAATAGGTACTTCATTGGAACAAAAGGTGGTGGGCTTCTTTCATAAAGAAGTCTTTGAAGAGACTAAGGAATTCTACCTGGAATATGAAACAAACAAGGAAACATCTCTTGGTCTCATTACAAGTGGGGGAACTTTGTGCAACATCACAGCGCTTCAATTAGCATTGTCAAAAGCCTTGAATAAATTATTGCTCTCTGAGGGTAAAACATTACAGGAAATAGGATTGCTTGAGGCTTTAAAAATAGCAGATTTTGAAGGTGCTGTAATTTTAGCATCATCCTTACACCATTACAGTATAGAGAAAGCGGCAAAATTGATGGGATTAGGAACGAATGCAGTGATTCCGTTTTCATCTTCTAATATAGGTAATCTCAAAAACTTAATTTCAGATTTAAAACAGAATAAGAAATTAATTATTGCCCTAGTTGGTATAGCCGGAACAACAGAGTCGGGTGAGGTAGATCATTTGGAAGCATTAAGTAATTTATGTAAACAGTATGCCATCCATTATCACGTAGATGCAGCTTTTGGCGGGGCATTTGTTTTGTCGAGTCATCGCGATAAATTAAAAGGGATAAGGGAAGCAGATAGTGTCACGATTTGTGGACATAAACAGCTTTATACTCCAGTAGGTTGCAGTTTGGTGTTGTTTAAATCACCGGATTTGGTAAGGTTTTCTGAACACAATGCACGCTATCAGGCAAGAAAAGGAAGTTCTGATTTAGGTAAATTCACGAATGAAGGCACCCGTCCGTTTACGGCTCTAACCTTGGATGCAGTCAGAAAGCTCCATCTAAAGGGAGCCTACAAGGAAGTGCTAGACAACCTGCTGGATAAAGCCAATTGGATGTATCGTTTTTTACGACAATTTGATTTCATTGAGGTGTATGCACTACCAACGATGAATATTTTATTGTATCGTTTTATTCCTGAAGTATATAGTTCAAAATGTAAATATAATACCTTGTCGGAGGAGGATCAGGCAGTAATTAATGAAGTCAACAATCAACTCCAACGGGAGCAATTCAAGGAAGGAAAATTCTTTGTGTCTCAAACAAGATTAAAACTGAATGGAGAGCCCGAAAAGGTTTGGCTAAGAGTAGTACTTATGAATCCGTTTACCTCCAAAAAAGATATTCAACAAGTGGTATTTGATCAAATTCAAAAGCTTAATTTCACCCAAAATCCGGAATATTCCATCTATAGTGTATCTGTACCCATTGGAAAAGCAATTGCGAATACTAAGGTTTTAATCATAGATGGCCGCAGAAAATTACAGACCTTAGGAGCTGTTGGCGAAATTTGCATTGTTGGTGATGCGGTTGGGATGGGATATTTACATGGACAATCTGGGGATAAGGGATACATCAAAAATCCTTTTGACGAATCTCAACAAATGTTTTGTACAGGTGATATGGGGCGTTTTATTGGAGATGGAAACATAGTTTATGAAGGCCGCCGAGATCAGCAAATTAAAATTTTGGGTAATAGGGTTAATACTTCCGAGTTGCGAAAAGTTGCATTGGAGGTAAAAGGTGTCCGTGATGTTTTTGTACTGAATCACAAGGAACAGCTAATCCTATTTATAGAAGGTAATGAGGAAGCTAAAGACACAATCCAGAAAAAAATAAAAACAACTTTGCCTCAATTTATGCAGCCTGCGAAAGTGTTGTTTTTAGATCACTTCATTTTGAATGCCAATGGTAAATTGGATAAGCGCGAAATGATGGAATGGATGGATCAGCATCAAACAACGGATAATAATGTTTTTGAAGGAACTTGGTTAGACGGACAACTTCAGAAGATATGGTCTAAAGTATTGAAAAAAGACGAAAAAGAAATTCCATTCAATAAAGACTTCTTTGAGTTGGGTGGTGATAGTTTAAAGCTGATGTCGTTAACAGCGCAGATAAACAAAACATTTGATAGGCAATTCCGATTCCGTGATTTATTGAGTGCCTCCTCCATTCAGCAAATGAGGGAACTAATGAATATAGGTAATTCATCGGATGAAGCGGTCTTTTACCGGCTGAATGCCTATGTACCTAACAAGCCGCAATTATTGCTGTTGCCTCCCTCCAACGGAGAAGGTTTGGTGTATAAAAAGTTGGCAAAATTACTAGATCAGCAGGTGGAAATATGGACAGTTGATTATCGAAAAGGGGATGGAACTAATAAGGTAGATATTCAAAGTTATGCGAAAGAGTTAGTTATGATTTGGAAACAAGAACAGGGGAATCGGAAATTGATAATTGGTGGATATTCACTTGGGTTCAGAGTAGCTTATCACATGACGTTGAAAATGGAACACCAAATAGATAGGGTGATAAATATCGATGGAATGTTGTATAAAAACGCAGCGGAAGAGGAACAAATCAATCAAACCATTATAGCTACTGAACAATCACAAGCTGTAAGTGAAACATTACAGGTGCAAGAAAGTAAAAAGCATAAAGATTTACAGCTCGAAAAATGGTTTGTCAATGATTATTTTGTCAACCCATTAAAAGTTGAAGCTCAGCATTTTATTGGTAAAGAAAGTCCAGTGTTGAATTTTATACCTGAATTTGTATCTTGCAAGAACAACGTGATTCATATCCAAGGAAACCACGAAAATATTTTGGAAATAGAAGAGAATTTGTTAGTAATTATAAACATGTCGTTAAACTTTAAATAGTGATAAAAATGAACGGACTTAAAATAGGAAATCAAATTTGGTCGGCAAAAAATCGAATGCGGATTTTTTTAGCAATGGACATTTAATACCTGCTATATAAAATATCTTAAAGTGAAAATATAAGTAAATGATTTAAAAACTGATGAAAAATAAAATAAATGATTTTGAATTCAATAACACCGATATTTTCTTCACTACCGATAAACACATCTTCCCAATTTCTCAATTAGCTCTACCCCCCAATCACCAATTCTCCCCAAAGCGTCTGGCCGATTTCTCCACAGGGCGTTATTGCGCAATAAAAGCATTGGAGCAATTAGGAATACAAGATGTTATAATCCCTATGGGTGAGGACAGGGCTCCCATTTGGCCAGAAGGAATTGTAGGCTCTATAAGTCATTGCGATAGTTTAACAGGTGCCATTGTTGCCAAAAGCGCAGACCATGTTTCGCTGGGCTTGGATGTTGAGGAAATTGGTAGGGTAACCCCTGATTTGTGGGATTTGGTGTTTACTGTAAACGAAAAGAACTATTTATCCAGGTTTTCGGATGAAGATAAACTCGTTCAAAGCACGGCCATTTTTTCTATTAAAGAAGCTTTTTACAAGTTTCAACATCCAATAACGAAAACATTTCTCGACTTTTTGGATGTTGAAGTATCCTTGCCCTCCATGGATAAAGTGGTTGTTATCTCTGATGAGATTTCATTAGATTCAATGATTAGAAAAAATAAAATAAAATATTTTTTTGATAATGATTGTGTGATATCAATCATAATACAAGCTGAAGTATAAATCCCTCCCCTCTCATTTTTAAGACAGCTAGTTAAAGTGTAATTTACTTAATAATCATCACATCCACTCGGCGATTGTCTTGACGTCCTAATGGTGTGTCGTTGGACGTTTTTGGTTGTGTTTCACCAAAATGCTTTATGATGATTCGGTCAGTATTTATGCCGTTCATTATCAGGAAGTCTTTAACGGCATTTACCCTGTTTTTTGACAAATCAACATTATATACCTCTGAACCTAGTGCATCGGTATGTCCTTCTAAGGAAAGTTTGAATGTTGGGTTGGCTTGGAGTAAATTTACCATGCTTTCTAATTCACCAAAACTTTCTTTTTTCACTAATGATTTATCAAATTCAAATAAAATGGTCTTCGATAAGGAACCTGAAAAAACTTCTTTTTCAGGAACGTTTTTCGTTATGGAATTATCAATGATAATGGTATCTGTTTTTGTGATAAATACAGTATCGATTTTCAATAAGTCTTTGTATATAATTCGTTCAACGGTATCTATTTTTGTTTTTACGATGTTTATTTTTTCTTTTTTCTGTTTGCAAAATTGCATGGTCATAATTAATTCATGAGAACCACTGCTGTAGGATGCCATATTTGCCATGGGCGCTTCATAGGCATAACCAAACATAAATTTATCTTTTACAGTAATGCCAATTCGTCCAATTAATCCCACTTGTGTGCGTAATCCGATGCCAACATTAAGGAAATTTTTGTAAGTCGCACTGGTGTTAATATCAGCTTGAAGTACGTGGTTTATTCCTTTTAAAAATACGGACGGTTTAAGTGACCAATTCGAAGCTATGTTAATGTTGTAAGCGGCATATCCTGTGAAGTGTCTTCTTAATCCATACCCTTGAGAATTCGTAAACCCAAAATTAGAATAGGAATGAATAAGTTGTTTCGTTGCTGCTGCCAGTTCTAAATTTTGAAATTGATAAACTAATCCTAGATCTGTATTTAATGCTCCTGCTGCTTGATTACCACCAATTACAATGGGGTCAATCGGATCAAAAACAATTGCTGAGGATGGATTTAATCGATATTGATTATACCCTATAGATAATCCAGCTCGTAATCGATGTTCTCCAAACTTCATTCCGTATGAAAGGGTTCCCATGCCAGAAAATTGTTGTAGCATTCCAATTTTATCAATTAACAATTGACCTCCTAAACCAAAACGATTTCCCAAGGACGTATTAACGGTAATCATACTAGTTGCAGGTGCTCCATCTACTTTTACCCATTGATTTAAATGAGATATAGCTAAATGTGTACAGCTATTTATACCAGCATAGGCAGGATTTACAGCGTACATATTATACCCATAAACCGTAGTTTGTGGCATTTGTTGTGCGTAAGAAATCATTGAAATACTTACCCAGAAAATGAGGATGAATTTTTTCATGATTGCTTATTTTTTTAATCGAAGTAAATTAATAGAACCGCTGTAGTCTTTATCTTGACATTTTATAGAATAGAAGTAGACACCATCAGGTAAGGCATCGCCATCTTTTGTACCATCCCATTCGTTATGGTAATCAGTTGTTTCATAAATTGGTTGACCCCATCGATTGTAGATTTTTACAGAACAACCCATGATTAAGTTGGCGTCCTCGATTTGCCAAGTATCGTTTTGACCATCGCCATTTGGTGTTAGTAGGTTGCTGATTTCAAAATCTCCTGCACACGTTATGATTGAAAGTTCTAAGGTAAGGATAGAATCACATCCGCTAGCATCACTCAATGTGTCATGATAAATTCCACTCTGATTCAGTTGCTGTCCTCCAAAATTATAGAAGCCATCTTCACATATGTTTTCAGATATGTATTGAACAGGGGCTGCGTCAATTAGTAATGCTAAAATGACTAAAGAATCACAACCTGTCGCTGTCGTTAAGGTGTCTGTGTATAGTCCATCTTGAGTCAACAATGTGCCGTTCAAATTATAGGAACTTCCTGCACAAATATGAATGGTTTGTTGGCTCGTAATTATTGGATTAAAGAAAATCCCCGTTGTCACAATGCTGTCACATCCATTACCACTATTCAAGGTGTCTACGTAAATTCCCGGATTTGAATAGGTGTTTCCATTAATGGTATACGATCCTCCGACGCACAAATTAATTTGTTGATTTACTGGAATTACAGCTGGATAGAGTGATAAGTTGGTTATGATAATACTATCACAGCCTAGCGGTGTGAGCAAACTGTCAATGTAAATCCCTGCACTTGATTGATTTACTCCGCCCAGTAAAACGGATGTGCCCGCACAAATTGAAAGCATGTTGTTGTTTGTGGAAGGCGTACAAGGTGTGACACAAGCCGATGCATCGAAGGTATAGTTTTGAGAACAAGAGCCATCTCCAATATTTACGGTGTAAATTCCTGCAATCGCACCGGTGTAATTCAAGGTCTGTCCGGCATTGATACTTCCCGATTGTGCTGTAGCGCCCAATGGATTTATAATAGAATAATTATAAGGCATACCACTAAATCCGTTCATTCCTCCGGTAGCAGAGAAGGTAACCGTACAGGTATTGTTATCATAATTAAAGTTTGCGGTCAATGACTGCAAGAAAACGATCGGAATTCCTTCCTCTAATGTTGATGTTGGACAATCGAATGAGCCCCAAGAAACAGGTTGGTCAGCTGCAGGCGAAAGGTAGTATAGTGTATTATAAGATGGATTTCCAAAAGTACCTGAGCCATTTCCGTTGTTCACAAAAGAAGTGGTGCTTTGTATGGAATCGATAAAGGTGAAACCAGAATTATAAACTGGGTTGGGAACAGGTAATGTTTGGTGAATGACATATCCTCCAGAGATACAGCTAGGGAAAGAAGCGGTAGATTGACCAATTCCATTCAGCAAGATTCCTGGTGTTAGGGTGTCGCCATAGCAAACGTATAAGGTATCTCCATTGATAACGTCTGCATAACCTCCGTTGGAACTGTTTGCAAAAATATCTCCAGCGTCGCTCGTTAATTCTTGTATGTACTCAATAATGTACTGACCTACGTCACCCGGTGAACCGCCATCAATTTGAATGGCATATATTTTCCCTGAATCCAAGCAGCAGATATTCTCTTGATGTCCGTTGAAATTAGCAGTTCCAGTCACTATTGGTGTAATGGCAGGTGTTGATTGGGTTCCATTGACGGTGTAGGTAGCAGGACCCAAGCCTCCATAACATAAGTTTCCGTTGAGTAATTCAAAGACATTAAAGCGTAACAAGTTCATACCAACGTAGGCACGAATGCTCAATTCTACAGCGCCTGATGGAGGCCCAATAAAGTAATGCCAAACAGTTTGGTCGGCACGATTCGCTTGATTAGGGTGCAGTGGAGGTTCTCCCGCTAGGTATTCACGGCAAGCCAAGACATTAGAGCCAGCGGCAGCTTGAAAGGTGGGATTCGTCCCTGCTGGGATAACTGGAACTTGGTATAATGTATCTAATAAGGTTAAACATAAAATGTCATTGCCAGGCGCATTAACCGCTGGATTTGAAATACTTGGATCAAACACCCACGATTTTATGGATTGACCACTTAATGGCGTGATGGCATCTGAGGGATCTACCATTCCAAAATATTTATATCCAGGTTCTAAACAGGTTCCATTCACAATAGCACTGGGGTCTCCACCCAGAAAACTATTGGTGCCACCTTCGTCAGAGGCAATGAATTTTAAATTTGAACATAAGTAATCATTGGGAACACCTGGTGCGAATTGCTTGTCGTAACCAAACAATGCCCCGCTTTCACCATACAATGCACTTTGGTAGTCGGCTTCGAAATAGATTCTTCCAGAATTTGGAGCAGTAAAATTGAGCCATACACTTTCGTTCATTACTGGATTTCCGCTAGCTACGTGTTGGTAGTCGTAGGCATGGTACTGCTCTGGATTAGCACTTACATGTTGTTGGCCTGTTTCCCCTGAATTGTTTCCACCATCTAAGGCACATCCAAAGTCTAAGGTTATGGATTGTGTGCTGTTTTGTGCTGAGGAGATAGCGGTGGTATTGACACTCACCGAGCTTGAAAGACAAGGAATATCTTCAATATCGGGTGCACTGCCTCCCAAGCCATTAATGCGCATCTGGAAATAGCCGTTGTCATTTAAATCGTCCACAGTGGTTTGAACGAAATAGGTTTCTCCTGGGATTAATTTTTCATACGAAATAAAGGGAATGGGATCGCAGGCATCAAACGTAATTTCTGCCTCGGGATCAATACCAAGTAAATCAATTCCGTCAGAAAAATCGATGTGCGAGAGGTATTCGAATTTATTTTTAAGGGTTTGACCCGTTACTGGATGAATACCATGAGTGCAATTTAAGCCGTCTGCGGCATGATAAACTTGAAAATAGGTTCCAATGTCTGTTCCACTCAAGTCTGTTGTAATTTCAACGGATCCAGAAGCCGGAGCCACAAATTTGGCCCACTGAGATCCAGCATTTTGAATGTCACCTGCTGCGGGTTCATTGACCTCAAGGGTGGCATTACAAAATCCAAAGGTGTAGGTATTGTTGATGGCCAAGGTTTGTGCAGCGCAAATATTATCAGGTAAATAATTTACAACTAAAGGTAAGCGCTCTACTTGTAAATTGATTACATAGGACTGGTTGCATCCACCATCTTGACTATTCGCTTGAAAAGAGTAATTGAGTATACCGACAGCCAATGGGACCGGCATCGTTACGTTTTGCATATTGGTTTCACCATCGGTTAAACCTAAAATATCGTAGTTGCCCGCGTCATCATTTTCATAAGCTTCCCATGCCAAATTGATACTGCTTGGCACATCATTTACGCAAAGGTAGTTGTGGCTAAAAAACAAACCGTTATTGGGTGAGAAAGTCCCGCCCGGTGTTGCCATGGTGTAAGGACCATTGTTATTATTTTTATACCCGTAATTGAATCCAAAAATTCCAAAAAGGGCAGGATTGTTATTGGTTAATCCCAGGGTGTTATCTGTCCCTGTAAATTCCCAAACGAAATCACTATTGCCTAAGAATAATCCATCGCAATCCACATTGGACAGCGTCTGAACTGAAAGGACTTTAACCTCAATTGTAGCTTGAGCGGACATTTGGTTAAAGCAGGCAATAAGAATGGAAAAGGAAAGTAGTACTTTTTTAATCATAGGCTAGTTTTTCAACTTGTCTAAATTACATTCATTTTGCTAAAACGCAAAATTTTCTAGCGAATTAGTGTTATGTGCCCGGTAACTTGATGCGATATATTTTCTTTATCTACCCAATTTAGCACATAAGCATATACGCCAATGGGACAATAATCTCCTATGAATTTTCCGTCCCATCCTTCGCCTGATGAACTAAAGATTAATTCTCCCCATCGGTTAAAGATTGAAAAGTCTAATGATTTAACATTACTAATTATTGGAATCCATGTATCGTTGAGGCCATCATCATCAGGTGTAAATGAATTAGGAGCATAAACTGTTACCAAATCGCAATCGATTACGTTGACTTTTAAATTAATTGTGGAATCACAGCCATTATCAGCTACGAGAGGAAGTTGGTATGATCCTGCAAAATAAATGGTATCTATTCCGAGTATTATTCTATCACCAAGACAAATGGTGTCTTGAAGAAATACTTCGTAGGAATCGTTTAAAAATAGGGATAGTACCAAAATAGAATCGCATCCTTGAACGGTGGCAATTGTGTCAAAATAAACTCCTTCACTGGTATAAGTATTTCCATTAAAGGTATAGGAACTACCATTGCAAAGATGTACTTCTGAGTTTACGACAACGGGAGCAATAACAAATACACTCGTAGTTACAATAGAGTCGCATCCGAATACGCTAGAGACGATTTCCTGGTATTGCCCATTTTGTGAATAAACTTGTCCGTTCGTGGTTATGGAAGCACCTTGGCAGATTGTAAATTCTTGAAAGCCATACGTTGGATTAGGAATTAAACTCAAGGTGGTTTGAATTATGGAATCGCAGCCCATTATGGAAAGAGTACTATCGATATAAACCCCTGGATTGGATTGCATGGCACCGCCCAATAAAACGCTGTCACCTAAACAAATACTAAGATTTATCGGATTTATAGATGGTACGCATGGATTGTTACAAGCCGAGGCATCAATCATAAACGTAAGCGGACAAGGTTCATCTGTGATATTGATGGTGTAAATTCCTGCGATGGCTGCCGTATATGTGATGTTTTGAGTTGGAGCAATGACTCCAGCAACCACTTGATTACCCAATGGATTAACAATATTATAGGGATAGGATTGGTTTAAATAGCCAGAAACACCACCGGAAACAGAGAAGCTCAGGGTGCAATTGGTGTTGTTGTAGCTTGAACTTACCGATATGGGCTGTAAATAAACAATGGGTACACCTGGTTCAAGGGTTGAGGTTTGGCAGTTAAAGGCCCCCCAATTATTTGGAACGTCGCCTGCTGGCGAAAGGTAGTAAACGGTATTATAAATTGGATTCCCAAAACTACCAGAGCCATCAGAGATATGCATAAGGGAACCACCTGGCGTTTGTAAAGAATCGATAAAGGATATTCCTGAGTTGTAAACAGGATTTGGAACCACAGGATAGGAGTGGAGGAGGTAGCCCGGACTGAGACAAGAAGGTAAATTTTGAGTGGAATTTCCTATTCCGTCTAATAAAATAGATGGTGTGATGGTATTTCCATAACAAACCAATGCAGTATCTCCAATCCAAACATTGGCATAATCACCATTGGAAATGGTAACTTCTACGTCTCCAGCATCACTATCCAATTCTTTAATGTATTCAATAATATACTGGCCTTGGTCGCCTGCTGAGCCACCATCTATTTGTATCGCATAAATAGTTCCGGAATCCAAGCAGCACATGGAAAATTGTTGTCCGGTAAAGGGAGCAGATCCAGAAAGCACAGGAGTTATAACAGGGTCGTATCGGCTCCCATTTGTTGTAAATGTAGCAGGAGCCAAACCTCCGTAGCAAGAATTGCCATTTAGGAGTTCGAAAATATTAAAACGAAGTAAGTTCATTCCGATATAGGCTCGAATACTTATTTCTACAGCGCCAGATCCGGGTGCCACGAAGTAATGCCAAACCGTTTGGTTGGCGCAATTAGATGGATTGGGATCAATATTGGGTTCTCCAGCTAAATATTCTTGACATGCTAGCACATTTGAACCTGCAGCAGTTTGAAAATTGGGAACAACACCAATTGGAACAACGGGCACTTGATATAAAGGATTTTGAAGTGTCAAACAAAGAATATCGTTGCCTGGCGGATTGAGCGTTGGGTCTACAATACTTGGGTCAAATAGCCATGACTTAATACTCTGCGAACTGAAAACAGTTATGTTATCTGAAGGGTCAATCATTCCGTGATAAGCATAACCCGGTTCTAAGCACTGTCCATTAATTAAGGCGCTGGGGTCACCTCCAAGAAAGCTGTTGGTTCCACCTTCATCTGAGTCAATGAATTTGAGGTTGCTGCATAAATAATCATTGGGTACGCCAGGTGCGAATGATGTGTCGTAACCAAACAGGGCAGCACTTTCTCCGTATAGTGCATTTTGGTAATCGGCTTCAAATGAAATTCTTCCTTGATTTGGTGCAATAAATTTGAGCCAAACACTTTCATTCATTACTGGATTATTTACTGAAATGTGCTGATAATCGTAAGCGTGGTATTGGTTAGGGTTGGCAGATGTATGTTGTTGTCCTGTTTCACCTGCTGAATTTCCACCATCAAAGGCGCAACCGAAGTTTAAAGTGGTAGTTGCGGGACTATTTTGAGCCGATGATATAGCTGCTGTTCCATAGTTGAATGAATTTGACAAACAAGGGATATCTTCCAAATTGGGTGCTCCACCCCCTAAACTATTTATTCTTAACTGAAAATACCCGTTATCGTTCGGATTGTCTGCGCAAATTTGAATGTAATAGGTTTGTCCCGGGATGAGTTTTTGATACGATATGAATGGAATAGGGTCACAGGCATCCAAAATGATTTCTGCCTCCGGATCGATGCCCAAAAGATCGATTCCATCCGAAAAATCTACGTTTGAAAGGTATTCAAATTTGTTTTTGATGAGGTTGCCTGTTACCGCATGGATGCCATCCGTGCAATTACCCGCGTCGGCAGCATGGTATAATTGAAAATAGGTGCCAATTTGTGTTCCTCCTAAATCTGTCGTGATTTGTACACTGCCAGAAGTTGGGGCAACAAATTTAGCCCATATGGAACCAGCATTTTGCACATCGTTGGCAGCGGGTTCGTTGGGCTCAAGTGTTGCAGGACACCAACCAAAACTGTACGTGGTATTCAATGTCAAGGCATTGGCACTGCATATGTTATCTTGTAAATAATTCACGACAATTGGAATTCGATCTATCCTTAAGTGAATGGTATAGTTTTGAGGACAACCTGGGTCAACAGAACTGGCACTGAAGGTGTAAAATAAAGACCCTGCAGCTGCAGGAACCGCCATACTGACGTTTTGTAAGTTGGTTTGTCCGTCATTTAAACCAAGGATATCATAGTTTCCAATGTCGTCATTGTCGTAGGCTTCCCAGCCAAGGTTAATAACTGTTGGCACATTGGTTGGACATAAATAATCTCGATCAAAGAAGAGGCCGCTGTTGGGTGAAAAATTTCCACCTGGGGCGTTCATAATGTAAGGGCCGTTATCGTTATTTTTGTATGCGTAATTAAATCCAAAGATTCCAAATAGAGCGGGATTGTTATTTGAATAACCTGTAGTGTTATCGGTGGCTGTGAATTCCCAAACATAATCGGAGTTTCCCTGAAATAAGCCATCACAATCTTGGAAAATTCCAGTTTGCACGTATAGAACACTGACACGAATGGTGGCTTGTGAAAAAGTATTGTTTGCGGAAAATACTATGCCAAGGAGAATAAAAACGTACCCGAACAATTTATTTACGCTCATACTCTTTTAATCAACTAAATACTACATAACCAATGCTACAGGATTTTCCATGTATTCCTTAAAGCTAAGTAAAAAAGCAGAGCCTGTGGCGCCATCTACCACTCGATGATCACAAGAAAGCGTCACTTTCATAACGTTTCCTGGTACAACTTGTCCATTTTTTACCACTGGAATTTCCTTAATTCCTCCAATCGCTAAAATACAACTATCCGGGGGATTTACAATCGCAGTAAATGATTCGATGCCAAACATGCCTAAATTGGAAATGGTAAAGGTATTTCCTTCCCAATCACTTGGTTGCAATTTTTTTGTTTTTGCTTTTCCTGCAAGATCTTTTACTTCTGAGGAAATTTCTGTTAATGATTTTCCATCGGCGAAGCGGATAACAGGTACTAAAAGTCCATCCTCTACTGCTACAGCAACTCCTACATGTACGTGTTGATTACGTCGAATGACATCGCCCAACCAAGAACTATTTACGTTCGGGTGTTTTTTTAATGCTAAAGCTACCGCTTTCACCACGAAATCATTATAGGAAACCTTAACTTCTAATGCACCTAGGGATTTTCTCATTTGTATGGCATTATCCATGTCAATATCCATGGTAAGGTAAAAATGAGGGGCTGTAAACTTACTTTCCGCTAATCTTTTGGCAATTGTCTTACGCATTTGGCTGATGGGCTCATCAGTGTATGATTCAACACCAACTGTATTATTATTTTTTAGCTTTTGCTGCCCATTGTATGGTATGTAATGATCAACATCGCGCTTTGTAATGCGACCAAATTCGCCAGTTCCTGCTACAAAACTGATGTCAATTCCTTTTTCTTCTGCTAATTTTTTTGCTAATGGCGATGCAAAAACTCGATCGACAGACGTGTTTTGTGCTACAATTGGAGCAGGTTTACTTGCTTCCACAAGAGGTTCTGCTTTTACCGTTGGAGCCGGAGTTGCTATTGGAGTTTCAGGTACTACTATTTTTTCGGTAGTTGTTGTCGCAGCAGCAGCATCCCCTGATAGTAATCCAGAAATATCTTCTCCTTTTTCGCCAATTATGGCTAATATGGCATTCACTGGTGCTGTTTTACCGGTATCAACGCCAATGTATAGCAAGACGCCATCGTAAAACGACTCAAATTCCATGGTGGCTTTATCTGTTTCTATTTCTGCGATAATTTCACCATTCTTAACCGAATCTCCCACATTTTTGATCCAAGAAGCAACAACCCCTTCAGTCATGGTGTCGCTCAATTTCGGCATGTAAACTATTTCCGCCATGATTTTATGTTTTTATTTTTAGTATTCTTTAATATATGGATAATCTGTTTGGGTATAAACATCCTCATAGAGTTCGCTCGCTTCAGGATAAGGCGAATTTTCGGCAAATTCTACGGATTCATCAATTTCTTTCTTAACCCACACAGCAATGGCCTCAATTTCTTGTTCCGAAAGCCAACTATTTTCTTTTATGACAGCTAAAACATGATCAATCGGATCATTATCCATCCAATCATTTACTTCATCTTTTGATCGGTATTTTTGTGGATCCGACATCGAATGACCTTTATAACGGTAGGTTCTAATGTCTAATAAAGTTGGTCCATCACCTCGTCTAGCACGATTTGCCGCTTCTTCAATAGCATCATGAACATCTTCTGGACGCATACCATTTACAATTTTTGAAGGCATTTCGTAGGAGAGTCCAATTTTTGATAAATCGGTTACATTGGTAGTTCTTTCTACCGAAGTACCCATGGCGTAATTATTATTTTCAATAATGTAAATCACGGGAAGTTTCCATAACATCGCCATATTAAAGGTTTCATGCAAGGCACCTTGACGTACCGCTCCATCTCCCATTGATACTATTGCGACATTTTCAGTTCCATTGTATTGTTCGGCAAAAGCAACACCAGTCCCCATTGCGATTTGCGCACCAACAATTCCATGTCCACCCATGAAGTTTTTTTCTTTGTCAAAAAAGTGCATGGATCCACCTTTTCCTTTTGAACAACCAGTTGATCTACCGTATAATTCAGCCATCAATACTCTAGGATTTGTGCCTAAAGCAATTGGATGACCATGATCGCGATAGGCCGTCATGTGTTTATCGCTAGGTCGACATGCGCTTGCTGTTCCAACAACGATTGCCTCTTGTCCAATGTATAAATGACAAAAACCACCAAATTTTTGTTGGATGTATAATTGACCTGTTTTCTCTTCGAATCGTCGAATAAGCAACATGTCAGTATACCATTTTACATAGGTTTCCTTTGGAAACTTTGGTTTTACAGCAGTGCTTTTTTTGGCAGTTGAGCTAAGTTTAGAAGTTGCAGATTTCTCAGCCATTTAGAGTTAGTTTAATTTAGGCTACAAATATAAGAAGGAAAATTAAACTATAAGCTAATTAAGCGAATAGGCTCAGCAATCGAAACTAAAAAATGGGGTGCTTTAAATTGTACTTGAAGTATCTTTATTAGGAAGTATCGAATTAAGATTTGTTCTTCGCTACTAATGATCGAATAAGGATTATGCAACCAGCTAGAACAAATGGGATACTAAGCAATTGACCTGTATTAAGTATCAATTCAAAATCGCGTGCGGTTTGTCCTTCTTTGGTAAATTCAATAAAAAATCGTGCAGTAAAAAGGAGGATTAAGAAGGCACCAAAAATAAAACCAGGTTTTTGCCACAGATTTCTCTTCCAAAATAAAAAAAGCAGCACTCCAAAAATAATTAAATAGAGTATGGCTTCATATAATTGAGAAGGGTGTCTAGGTGTAGGGTCATATACACCGAGCGTTTCATTGTAATAGCGATGGAATTTGAATGCCCATGGAACATTTGCAGGGTGACCAACAATCTCGTGGTTCATTAAATTACCTAAGCGAATAAATGTAGCGCCAATTGCTATGGGTGCTGCCATCCGATCTAGGATCCATAACAATGGTTTTTTGACAACCATCTTTGAGAATAAATAGAGCGATATCAAAATAGCCAATGCTGCTCCATGGCTTGCTAATCCACCTTTCCAAATCATTATTATTTCTCCTAAATGGTCTTTGTAATAACTCCATTCGTAAAAAAATACGTGTCCTAAACGTGCGCCAATAATGGTAGCAAGTACCATGTAAAGAACTAATTTATCCAATGATTCATTGGGGATATTTTCTTTAGCGAATATTTTTTTTATTACAAAATAGCCGATTATTAAACCGCTTACAAACAATAAACCGTACCAATTCGGAGTTCGCCATCCTTCAATGATTTCAGAGCTTACGGTCCAGTCTATCGCTAATACCATTTTTTTAATTGTTTTTTGTTAGAACCAAAGTTAGGTTTTTTCTCGATTCAACTTAAAAATTAAATTATTCGACCGCCCTTTTTTAAAGATTTTGTTACTGTTATTTTTTCCTTGCCTACGTAATTTCTGTTCGCCTTCGCTCAAATGAATGGTTTCTTGGCATTCTGTTGAACAACAATTTTCCATTTTTTCTTTGCAAGTCTCGCATTGAATAAAGAGTAAATGACAGGCATCGTTAATGCAATTCGTATGAACATCTGCTTGCGATCCACATTGGTGACAAACAGAAACGATATCTTCTGTAATACGTTCGCCTCTTCGCTCATCGAAGACGAAATTTTTACCGATGAATTTATTTTCAAGTTCTTGTTCCTTTACATCATTTGCATATTTTATGATTCCTCCTTCTAATTGATGTACGTTTTCATATCCTTTATGCTTAAACCATGCTGATGCTTTTTCACAGCGAATACCGCCGGTACAATACATCACGATATTTTTATCTTGGTTTCCTTCTAAATAGGTTTTCTCAATGAATGGAAGGCTATCTCTAAATGTATCAACATCCGGCAAAATGGCACCTTTAAAGTAGCCAACTTCATGTTCATAATGATTTCTGAAATCGATTAGTAAGGTGTCAGGATCTTCGGTTAATTCATTAAATTCTGCTGCATTAAGGTGTTTTCCTATTTTTCTTACATCAAATGTTTTATCATTTAATCCGTCTGCGAGAATTTTATCGCGTACTTTAATTTTTAATTTAATGAACGGAAACTCAGCGGCTGAGTCTTCGACTGCAAAATTTAGGCGAACACCTTTCAGAAAGTCTATTTCATACAGTTCTTCACGAAATTGACCAATATGATCCGATGGAACAGAAATCTGGGCATTTATACCCTCATGTGCTATATAGGTTCTACCTACAACATTAAATTTTGTCCACATTTGGAAAAGGTGATCACGAAATAAGCGAGGATGAGCAATCGTTGCGTATTGATAAAATGAGATGGTAATAAAATGATGACCAAGCTCCCGCAATTTTGTTTCTAATTCCTCCTTGTTTAAGGTATTCCACAGTTGCATACTATGTATAATTTAAATTTGGAGCAACAAAGATAGGCGAAAATGAATGCTTAAAAAATGATTTCAGTCATCTTTTTACAGTTTGCTATTTAAGCTCAACCATCCACCACCATTTTCGCAAGTGATACCAAGAGCGCTAAAGTAGTCTGCTGCATGACCGCTTCGCACCCCACTAGCACAACAAAAAATGATTGGGCCCTCCATGGTTTTAATTTCTTCAATATGATTCGTGATTTCCTGTAACGGAATGTTTATTGAATTTTGAATATGCCCTTCAACAAATTCTTCCCTTGTTCTAACATCTACTATTGTTCCAATTTTTCCCATATTACCGTTTGCAATTTTCAGTAAAGTTAATTTATTCTAGATTTAATCTTTAGCTCAAATTGAAAATGTATTATTTAAAGGAGAATAGTACCTTTGTAAAAAATAAAAATAGAGTTATGGGACAAGTAAGCATCAATAGCATTGAAAAGGCCATCGGACATGTTGACAACCTTGAGGACGATGCTTTGGAGAGCCTATCTGAGCGTTATGCTTTGGCACAGCCAGAATTATTGGATTACGTTATGTCTGCTGCAAGTGAATACGAAAATGAGGAATTAGAAGGATTATTGATTTATTATTTTTGTTTAATCATGTCTTCATTTGAGATGGAAGGCCTTAATGTTAGACCAATTACGGAAACCGATATCGATGAAATGCAAGATCCATATTTTGAGATGTTGGATAGCTATTTCGAAACTGAAGATGAGGAAGAATTGGAATCATTTTGTGATCAACCGGATTTAGCTCAATTCATGGCCATGGAAGTGTCCACTGATGACGAAGATGGCAGCTCTTTGAGTGAAGAAACATCATCTCAACTATTTATCGTTACAATTGGCATGATTTCTTTGCTGAATAGAGCTCAGTTAAACGCATAATTCTACCTATAATTTTACGAAAGGAATCGTCTTGATTTGATCGGCTTGCTTAATTTTCACATAATACACTCCTTGGAGAAAGTGTGCAACGTCTATTTCTACACTCATCACTGATTCTTGTACTTTATCTAAGATTTGCTTGTATAATAGTTGACCATTTAAATTGTAAATTTCTAACTCGGTTAATCCGACACCAGATGCTGTGTTATTAATGGTAATGGTGATGTTGGAAGAACTTGGATTTGGATATAAAAAAGCAAATTCACCATCTGGTAATACAGGACAGGGTAAATATTTTGTGCCTGGAGATCCTCCTTCGCAGCCGATAAACCATGATAAGCCATCTGTTGGGTTTAAATATCCTTGATAGAAATTATATTCATTCGTAAAGTCTTGGTAACTAGGAATATTAGACCAAGGAGCTATCGTATCGTAATTAAAACTACTGATTAAGATCCCATTGTTATCGTACAAGCGAATCCCATCTTTTGGCGACAGGCCAAAGTTAAATTGACCAATTACATTTTGCACTAAGGGATTTCTTACACTAAAAGAGCTTAGGTCATTTCCAACAACAAGAAATGCATCAGGTGCTAGCGTAATAGTTGGAAATATATATTCATGGTCGTTTTTAGAATCTTTGAAAACGTAACCAGCTAGATTAATGTCGCTCGAAGTATTATTGTAGAGCTCAATCCAATCGCCAGCATTGTAAATTTGGTTGGTGTTATTGTAGCTAAATTCACTAACGTATATTGGCTCTTCACACTCTTCAAAGGCTTTTCCAGGAGATCCGCCGATGCAACCGCAAAACCATGAATTTTCATCGAGAAGGGAGGTGGAAGTATGTTTATTCTCTAAGGTTCTTCCCCAACCATCTGCGCATTTAGGGTAGGGCGCTTCATCCGAATAAACCGCTACTAAAGCCATGCTATCAAAAGGATTAAAAACTCGAATGGAATCGTATTTATTGCTCCAAACAAAGCCTGTTCCGCCAACCACATTTTGAACTTGGGGATACATGCTATTAAAAAGTGACATGTTTTCACAAACTACCAAATATCCATTGGGTGGAATAATGGTTTGGTCCTCAAAACTAAATTTATCGTAATGGTTCTTTGTCTTAATATGCCATGCTGTTAAATCCATGGCCGTAGATCCAAAATTGTGTAATTCAATCCAATTTCCGCCATCTACTGTAGCGTCAGGGTTGTAATTAATCTCTGAAATGGTTAAGGATGGTTCTTCCGGCGATCCAATAAATACGGCCTTAAATAGATCGTTTTGATCAATGTTTTGGGTTATACTAGACTGTAACAAGCTTCCTGCTGGAAGTGTCATATTTTGAACCCAATTTTGGAAGGTATATCCAGGATTAGCGATGGCTGTAATTTTTACGGGGACTCCATCAAAATAAACACCTGTCCATGGAAGTGTTTCTGGTACAATAGTCGATATTTTTATATAGCCTGCTCCTGCAGGAAATACATCTAAACTCACATTTACTTTTTTTACTAAACTAAACTCAGCAACCATTTGATCTCGTACGACAGCATTTCTATTGTTAAACTGTCCAATGTGAACGTTTCTCCAATAGGCAAAGGTTGCCATTCCTCCAGCTACGTCGCCTGTCCATAATTGAAAATGCCTAGGTAGATCAGGAAGTAATTCGTTGTACATGCTGTCTATAATAGGAGTGAATTTATTACTTTGAAAAGTGAAATTCATAAGGTCTGCGTAGCGATTCACAAAATAATTTTTGAATTCTGTGTTTTGAACTAAGGCATCATAAATTTGCCAAAATGGATTCGGTTGTTGGTTGTACCTAAACCAATCAAACATATTGGTATTATAATCGGTCCAACCACCAAGGCCCCATTCTAAATCTTGTAAAAAGAACCGCCATTTGTTATCGGTGGATCGCGTCCTTGCCATTTTCATGTTATTGTAGATCCAATCGGCATTTGCATACCAGTTTTCTCCAGCAATGTAATCTGTGAAATTATACAAGTCTAATTTTTTGTTGCTTTCATTAAAATAGCCAGGACTCGTAGCATCTGCTGTAGTGATGTAATCGCGCATTGAGTAAAATGATGTATCCGATCCTTTTACTATTCTAATTACCCCAGCACCATAAAAATAGCTTACTGAAAGTAAATCCAAGCTGTCCATGTCGTTATTATAGTTGTTTTTAAAATATCCTTCGTTGGCTTTTTCCCGCAATTCATAAATACCAAAGTATTGACCATTCAAGTAAACTACTGCTGGGGTATAACCCTGCGAATTAACATTGGTTTTCGCCATAATGCGGCACATCGTTGCGTCTCTTTGTGGGCTTTGATTCCAGAAATTACTACCATTTCGAATATATAAAGCATAGTAATCTTCGATATACGGTTTTTGAGGTATTATTGGATAGTGGACAGGAACCCCTTCTCCATACAAGGAATTAGCGGGTTCTATTGTAACGCTATGTTGTGGGTTGGAACGACTTCCACCTGCACCGCCGTCTGGCTTAACGGATGCCCTTGTTTCAAACTTTTTTATTCCATTTTTATCAAAATATTCTACCACACACGGCTTTCTCCAGTCTGTCCACCAATTATCAAAAATGCCATTACCACCATAAAGGTCTACTGAATCGATCGTAAGGGAAACGATTGGCAGGGAAAAATCTTCTTGAAATAAAAAGGTTTCTGTTGCGACCAAGCTAGGCAGTAGGTTAGAACTTCCAGTAGGGAAACAACGAACTTTCAATACACAATTTGTCGAAAGTAAGATTGGTCCAACTACCAAGGGAGAATTTGCGCTAGGATTAACACCTGTTGTGGTGTACCTAAGTTCTCCATTTGCAACGGTATTATTTACGATATTAGCAAGAATTGGTCCTTGAAATACGCCGCCATTATTGGTAATGGTTGCTTGATTTTCATAGCCATCATAGCCAATGGAGGTATTGTTAGAAGCATTTGGTGTTGGTACGGTAAAAGTAGCAGTTGCGATTCCACCATCCGTAAGTTTACCATTCGACATGTTTGGTTCAAGGTCACTTATGAGCAATGAATCAATAAAAACTCCCGCTGGATTAGAAAGGTAAATCATTTCACCGCTTGTTGCTAGACCAAAATTGGCTTCTAGCGTTCCTCCAACAGTTGCAGTGAAATAGGGATGTGTTGTTCCGCTTGCAAATGTACCTGGGGAATCATATCCAAATGTTAAATAAGGTTTTCCGGTTAAATCAGATGAATTCGGATCTGTATTGTGAATTTCAATGGCGAGTACATTATTGCCAAGCGTAAGGGCTGCTTGAATAATTGCCGTATCAATTTCAAAAGATGGAATAGCACCTCCTTGTGGAATTGTTGCCTCATGGTCACTGGCTAATTCATTCCATGTCGGTGGCGCACCTGTTAGACCAGCACGAGCGATTTCAATACCATTCAAGTATGCCACAAATCCATCATCATAGTCGATGTCTAGGATCGCCTTTTTTATGTCATTTATATTCGTACATTGAAAGTTGATTCTATAATAGACACTCGAGTATGGCCCGATTATATCAGTAGCATCATCTCCATCACCGTAGCCAATACTTGCTGCACCGCTAAGCCAAGCGCCGCTGTTAAAGGTTGTGCTATTCCATTGTGGTATATCCGCTGTTGGAATAATATATTTCCAAATCGAATCTGCAAATACGCTTGTTTCGTAGTGATCAATAAAATTTACCGTGTTTTTATTTACTGCATGGACCACTAAAAAACCTAATGGGCTAATCGTAGTGGTAGGAAAAGTCCATTTCATGGGTATAGTTCGATCATCGCTTAATCCATACCCTCCAATATTATTCGCTACTGCAGAACCATTATAGATTTCTATCCAATCTGGTGTGCTTCCACTTGGTAATACGATGGTGTTACCATTTGCATTACTTGCTTCATTGATATTAAATTGTGAAAATAAGAAGCCAACCGGTGATAAGAAAATTAGAAGTATATATTTCCCCATGTAATTTTTGTTTGAGCTAAATTAAGAAATATATAGCTTATTTATATAATTAATGAGTTATAAAATACTTTTCTCTAGCGAGCATTGGAAATATACAAAATGATAATGGCTAGAATTGAAAAACAAAGTCCAATCGTTTTTTTAAGATTTAATTTTTCTGAAAATAGTGACAACCCGATAATAGAAGCTGTAAGGACAACACTCACATTAATAATGGCCAAAACCGTAGAGTCCGACCAACCTGTTGTTTGATAAGCTGCAAGTAAAAGATAGATTGAGAAATAATTAGGCACACCCAAAACGACTCCTGCGACTATATTTTTGAGTTGTATTTTCATTTTTTTTCGAAGCAATTGGATTCCAATTATAACTATGCCCATTATTCCTGCCATTAAAAAGCCAAGCGCTGAAAATAAACCAGGATGCCATCCGCTGAGTTTACTTTTTTGGATGACATTTAGTAAAAAATCTAATAAGCCACTTCCAAAAAATAAAACAAATAGCATCCAAATTGCTTGTTTGCCATTCGCAGCACTTTTACTAGGTAAGGAAACAAGGATAACACCTAGAATGGCGGCGATCAAGCCACTAATTTTTAGAATAGAAAGCGATTCATGGTTGTAATAAATCATGGCTAACATCGAAATCGACATGGACATTTTAACCGCGACAGAGGTAGAAGCAACACCATTTCGCTGGGAACTTATGCCCATAATTAAAAACAAGGAAATAAATAATGTGGCGCAATAAAACGCATACTTTAGGATGTCAACATCACCCGCCGATATCCCCTTAAATTCCGAATGAAAAAACAAGATTCCACAAGCGGCGGCGGTAAAATAGTTAAAGACTATGGCCTGAAAGGTATCTATTTTGTATCGTGGGAAAAGTTTAAAGACTACAAAAATTAGACTTGAACAAAGGATGCAACTTACTAATTCAATCATCTTCTATGGTAGTAATAAATGGTGTCGTGGTTACTAAATTGATGGGCTCTACTTGGTACTTTATTCATTACTGGTGCTTTTATGCCGTCACCAAATTTTACGTCGCCAACAATCACGCGCGCTTCATCCCAAACATTATCAATAATAAAATATTGTAAGGTTCTACTTCCGCCTTCTACTAAAACAGATTGAATATTCCGCTTGAATAATTCGTCTAGAATGTGCTTCGTGGACGTTTCAGAAATCTTAATCCATTCTACACCATCGATTTTGTCATTTTTTAATCGGTTAAAAACAAGGGTGGGGGCATCTTTGGAGAATATATTAACATCTTTACTTAATTGTAATTGGCTGTCAATCACAATTCGAGTTGGATTTTTACCACTAATCTCACGAACAGTGAGGGATGGATTATCATTCAAAATGGTGTTTCTACCTACTAAAATGCTTTGCTCTTCACTTCGCCATTTATGAACAAGTACTTTCGATTCCGGAGAGGAAATCCAATTGACACCTTTTTCACCGATTTCTCGGTTTTTATCTAAATAGCCATCGGATGTTTGCGCCCATTTCAAAATTACATAGGGCCGTCTTTTTTCATGAAAGGTAAAAAATCGCTTGTTTAACTTCCGACATTCTTCTTCAAGGATATTTTCTATTACTTCAATCCCCACTCTTTTTAATGATTCTATGCCCTTACCGCCAACAATTGGATTACTATCTCTGCTTCCAATAACAGCAGTCTTTATCTTTCGATTGATGAGTTCATGGACACAAGGAGGTGTTTTCCCATGATGAACGCAAGGTTCTAAGGAAATATAAACAGTTGAATTTTCAATTTCTTTCTGATCAATAACACTTTCTATTGCTTTTATTTCGGCATGTTTTCCACCGAATTCTGAGTGATATCCTTCTCCGATAATAAGGCCATTTTTAACGATAACACAACCTACCATTGGGTTAGGGCTTACATTTCCCTGTCCTAAGTAGGCGAGATCAACGCATCGTTGCATAAATGATTCGTGCTCCATTTGAATGGTAAAAGTACTGATTTAGCGAATACCTCGAATACTTTAGGTTATGCTAAATTTAAAGACTGTGTTTAATTCACTACCTTTGCGCTAAGTTTAAAGAGAACATGCATAAATCAGGTTTTGTTAGTATTGTTGGAAGTCCAAATGTAGGCAAGTCTACTTTGATGAATCATTTGGTTGGTGAAAAGTTATCGATTGTGACAGCTAAGGCTCAAACAACGCGCCATCGGATTCTTGGAATTGTAAATGAAGAGGATTATCAGATTGTTTTTTCAGATACACCCGGGGTAATAAATGCGGCATACAAACTTCATGAAAACATGATGGATTATGTAAATGCTTCTTTGCAAGATGCTGATTTAGTGTTGTTTATTACGGATACGCAGGAGAATGAAATGAATCATAAGGCAACACTTGAGAAAATCAAAAAATTGAAGGTGCCTGTTTTGTGTTTGATCAATAAAATTGATTTGTCAAATCAAGAAGAAGTAATGGAAAAGGCTTTGTACTGGCAAAATGAATTGCCTGACGCGCTCGTTTTTCCTATTTCTGCTCTTCATAATTTTAGCATTGATGCTGTTTGGTTGAAAATTTTATCACTAATCCCTGAAAATCCTCCATACTACGACAAAGAAGAAATATCTGATCGTCCCATGCGATTTTTTGTATCGGAAATTATTCGAGGAAAGATTTTTTACCTCTGTCAAAAAGAAGTTCCTTACAGTTGTCAAATTGAAATTGAGGAATTTATTGAAGAGGAAAATATTACCAGAATTAGAGCCATTATTATTGTGGAAAGAGAATCCCAAAAAGGCATCGTAATCGGTAAAGGAGGGGAGATGCTGAAAAAAATCGGTAGCAGTGCACGCTTTGAAATTCAAAAATTTCTCGATAAGAAAGTCTACTTGGATACTTTTGTAAAAGTTGATAAAGATTGGCGATCAACGGAAGCAAAGCTAAAGAAATACGGATATTAATAGTCAATAGGAGAATAAAAAATGAGCAATATTGTCGCCATAGTTGGAAGACCAAATGTTGGAAAATCGACCCTTTTTAATCGTTTAACGGAGTCTAGGGACGCAATTGTCAAGGAAATTAGTGGTGTTACCCGTGATCGCCTGTATGGTAAAGGGGAATGGAATGGCTATCAGTTTTCTGTAATTGATACAGGAGGTTATGCGACAACCAAAGAAGATATTTTCGAAGGAGAAATTAGAAAACAAGTAGAATTAGCGGTTCAAGAAGCAACTGTTATTTTATTTATGTTGGATGTCACCACAGGTATTGTGGAAATGGATAATGTGGTGGCTCAATTACTTCGAAAGAGTAAAAAGAAAATAATGGTTGTGGCTAATAAGGTGGATAGCAATGATCGAGTAGGAATGTCTGCAGAGTTTTACGCGCTAGGACTTGGTGAGGTATTTGATCTTTCTGCGACAAATGGAAGTGGAACAGGTGAGATTTTAGATGCGCTGGTTCCCTATTTTGATAAGGAAAATGAATCAATTCGAGAGGAAGACGACTTACCTCGCTTTGCTATCGTAGGTCGACCAAATGTTGGGAAGTCGTCTCTAATTAATGCTTTTACTGGGCAAGAAAGAAATATCGTAACAGACATATCAGGTACAACACGTGACTCTATCCATACGAGGTATAAATCATTTGGATTTGATTTTTTATTGATCGATACGGCTGGTATTCGAAAAAAAGCAAAAGTTACGGAGGATATTGAGTTTTATTCAGTACTTCGCTCTGTTCGAACCATTGAAAATGCAGACGTTTGCCTTTTCTTAATCGATGCTTCTGAAGGAATTCAAAAACAAGATCTTAGTATTTATTACATGATTGAAAAAAATTCTAAGGGAGTAGTGGTGCTTGTTAATAAATGGGATTTAGTTGAAAAAGACCACAAAACGATGGTTGAATACGAGGAGAATCTTCGCAAGCAGTTAGCGCCTTACAATGATGTGCCGATTATTTTCACCTCAACCATTACTAAACAACGTATTCATAAAGCGCTAGAAACCGCTATGGAGGTTTTTACAAATCGAACTAAGAAAATACCCACTTCAAAGTTGAATGATGTTATGTTAGAAGTAATTCAACAAACACCTCCTCCTGCTAATAAAGGGAAATACATCAAGATAAAGTTTGTTCAACAATTGCCGACACACGCTCCTGCTTTTGCATTCTTTTGTAATTTGCCGCAATACTTAACAGAAGCCTATAGGCGTTTTCTTGAAAATAGAATTCGTGAAATCTTTGATTTTAAAGGAGTTCCAATTAAGATCTTCTTCCGAAAAAAATAATTAAAGCTTACTTATTCTTATCGAATAAGGTTAATCGTGCCTGTAATTACCTTTTTATCATCGGTTTCTTTATTGGCATAATTAATTATCCAAGTATAAATTCCTAGTGGAACATCAATGCCATTACTGCCGTAGGTGCCATCCCATTCTCCCTCAGAATTTAAACTTTCCCAAATCACTTCGCCCCAACGATTATAAATACTTAAAGAAAATTTGTATGGGTCAAAACCTGTTGTAAATACGGGATGCCATGTTTGATTGTTTTCATCCTGATCGGGTGTGAATGAATTTGGAACATAGAATATCGGATCGCTAATCACAACCAAGGTTAGTTCGTAGGTATCAGAACAACCTAATGGAGTTGTCCCAGTTAAGCTAACAAGCATGTTTTCAGTAACGCCCACATAGGGGTGGCTAGATTCAAATTCGGTTGAAGTTTCTCCGTCTCCAAAATCCCAGAAATAAGTCACCGCTCCTAGGGTATTGTTATTGAATTGAATAATTTCGCTCTGCGATGACAATACATTTGGATTAGACGTGAAAGAAGCAACTGGATAATTTTCCATACAGATGTATGAATTGTAGGTAGTCGTTTCTATACATCCCTGTAGATTGTAGATCAGTGTAATGTCATGACAACCAGCACTTGTAAACAAGTAATCTAAGCTATTTCCAGTTCCAATCGTGTTATTATTCCAAACCCAAGTGTAACTAGCACTTTGAACTTGCTGGGTTGATAAATTCACCAATAATGGATTACATCCTGTTAAAGTATCTGCAACAAAACTTGGAGGCATTGCTGCAATAATAACAATATCCATTATTACGCTATCAGCACATTGATTTGGATCAGGTGTAAAGGTATGGGTGAACACTCCATCAATTGAACTATCAATCGTTGGTGGACTCCAAGTGCCGCTTATTCCAGGAATATTGTTTGAAACAGTTGGAATTAAAGGAGGTACATCTCCTTGACAAACCGGTGGAATTTGTGCAAATTGTGGAATGTTCAAAGGGTCAATAACGATGGTCATTTGGCCAGTAGCAGAACACTGAAAAGGATCGGGAGTAAAGTTATAAACCGTAGTGTTTGGAATCTGAGTATTGATATTATTTGGTACCCATGTTCCTGTAATGGGAATTAAATTGGTTGAACTTCCCGGAAGTGTAGCTCCAGTTGTATATTGACACAATGGGCCAATCTGTTGAAAAGTGGGATTGGTGTAATTCAAAATAGTAATATCAAAGGTTGTGGGCACTGCACATTGTCCTGCTGTGGGAGTAAAGTTGTAGGTGAAAGTACCAACCGCGCTCGTTACAACGTTGGGTGGAGACCATGTTCCTGTGTATGGTGTTGCGTTGGTTGATGGATTCTGCAAAAGTGGAGGCGCATCGTTTATACACAATGGATTAATCACATTAAATATGGGGGTTTCATTCGGTAGAATGGTAACATTGAGTGTAGCTGTAGTTGCACAAAAACTCGGAGCAGGAGTGAAGGTATATGTTTGGATTCCTGCCACGTTTGATGAAATTATAGATGGTGACCAAGTTCCTGTGATTGGCGGACTGTTAGTCGAACTTGTGAGTAAACCTGGGACAGCACCATTTTGACAAATAGGATTTATGGAATTGAATGTAGGAACTATTGGTGTATTTACCACTACAGTAGTGGTAGATGTTCCATTACAGTTTGGTGTCGTAAAACTTAAGGTATAAAGACCTGCATTAGCAGCTGTTGAATTGGGAATCGTTGGGTTTTGAAGGGTAGAACTAAATCCGTTTGGTCCTGCCCAAGAATAAGAGCTTGCTCCATTTGCTGCAGTAAGGTTAATCGTTTGTCCAGCGCAATAAGGTCCTCCGTTGGCTACGGTAATAAGAGATCCGCCCCCGGTGTAAGTGATGTTTACATATCCATTTCCTGTATTGTTCGCTGCTAAACAAGTTCCACCTGCAGGTAATAATGAAGATCCTGCACCGCCGCCTCCGCCGCCGTTAGCACCTGTGCAACATCCGTCATTTCCGCCACCTCCGCCGCCATAATAGCCACCGCCTCCGCCACCTGCAGATGCAGTTTGCCAAACACCAGCTATTCCGCCGTTACCTAAAGAACCTGGCGAGCCACCCGGAGGTGTACCTGCCCATGGTGTACCACCCGCGCCACCCGCGAATTGGGAACCGCCTTGTCCACCTTGACCATACGTACTACAACCAGCTGCACCATTGTTGCAAGTAGATGCTCCACCACATACGGGCGAAGATCCGCCACTTCTTCCACCACCACCACCACCAACAATGACTCTATTGGCTAAAGCAGTACCTCCAATTCGAACATCGCTAGCGCCACCGCCTCCCCAAGAGGAGTAGGATGTGTTTCCATTGGTAGAGGCCCAACCTGTACCTCCTCCATTCCATCCACCTGAATTATTCCCTTGAATTCCCATGCCACCAACGTAGATGTTGAGTGTTTGACCGGGTGTAACAGCAACTATTCCTGTAATGACTGCTCCGTTTCCACCATTTGAACCGCCACCTTTGGCACCAGCCGCGGTGATGGTAACATTGTATACGCAAGCAGGAACGACCCAAGTTTGAACAGCTCCTGTGTAAAGGAAATTAACGGTTTGAGATTGGGAGAAAACAAGCCCAAATAAAGAAAAGATAAAAGAAGTTAAAATGAAGTGCTTTAGCGTAATTTTTATTTTCATCAATTATTTTTTTACTAAATTAAATAAATATAATTTATTTACTGCCCCACTATTTTTTAATTAATACAATAATGGTGTTAATAAATTAGTAAACTCTTTTATAAACTTGTTACATTTCGAATTACCTCAAGGTAAACTTAATATTAACGAAAATTTAGACGGATTTAATACTTTAAGGTTGCTTTTAGATTTTTTTTAGTGAAGGCAGCAATTTTAATGCAGAATAGCTTAGTTTATTTTAATAGATTCAGGGTCCCGCTAATTAATCTTCGATCGTCTATATCTTTAATTTTAAAATTTATTTTCCACGTGTAAACTCCCTCTTGACAATGTTTTGCTACGCCGTATGTTCCATCCCACCCGGTATTTACATTATTACTCATCCAAAGTAATTCACCCCATCGGTTGTAAATGCTTAATTCATAATAATACGGATCAAATCCGCTGGTGAATATTGGTTTCCATGTTTGATTAAACTCATCCTGATCTGGAGTAAAAGTATTCGGGATGTAATAGATTAGGCCTTCTTCATAGGCAATCGGATTCGTTACTGAATCAATGCAGCCAGAATTTGAATACGCGTATAGTGTAATTGAATAACCACCAAAGGTATTGTTAAAAAGATGCGTGGGATTTGTTAGCGAGGAGAAATTTCCATCTCCAAAATCCCATGAATAGGTGGAAGCACCTGCTGACCCATTTTGAAAATAAATAGATTCAGAAGGATTTCCAAATACACCAGGTATAAAGCTGAAGGCAGCAATTGGATCGGATTCTACGCAGATATAATCATTCAGTACTGATGTCGCTGAACAACCATTTAAAATGTATTGTAATTCGATGTCGTAGCATCCTGAATTCACAAATTGTTGAGAAACGACAGGTGTATTTCCGATTAAACTACCGTTTGCAAGCCAAGTATAGGTAGCCCCAGTAACATCTAGTGTAGATAAGGTAACGTTCAATGGGCTACAGCCAATTAATGTGTCGGCTGTAAAAGCAACGGTTGCGTTGTCGGATATTTGAACAACCATTACTGCAGTATCTGCACATTGGTTCGGAGCTGGCGTAAAAGAATAGGTGCTAGGTCCTAAAACCAAGGTGTTGATACTTGGTGTGTTCCAGGTTCCAGCAATGGATGGGACATTTATTGATTGTAAGGGCAAAACAGGAGAGGGAATTGATCCTAAACAAAAAGGACCTTGCGGAGAAAATTGTGGTTCGATCAGTGGGTTAATTGTTACCTGACAAGAATCTACATTCGTGCAGCCACCCAACGATGCAGTGACAGTATACACTATGTTTTGTGTGGAATTAGAGGTGTTATTCAAAACTTGATTAATTATGCCACCTGAACCATTGTTGGCACCAGAAATACTAGAATTAGTTGAGCTTGTCCATGAATATGTTACGCCAAGCGATGGAATGCTGGTGATTGGAATGATCGAATTTCCACCACTGCAAATGGTATCATATGGTTGAAGGATTAATTGAATGGGTGGATTTACGACCACATTTGCATACTCAATTGTTTGACATCCTTGATTATCTATACCGTTTAGAATAGCGACATAATTTCCAGGGTTAGCGTAGGTAATAACATGTGGTCCTGGGCCATTGGCAGAAGTTGGTGAACCCCCGTTTAAAAAATTCCATTGTAAACCGCCTGCACAATTAATAGAGGTAGAGCCATTGTAGGTGATAGCTTGACCAGAACAAATCGTTAGGGGATTTGCCACTATATTTGGGTTGGGACCTGCAAATGTTCCTCCATTGGGGATATTGTTGTTGAACGTTATCGTAAATCCTGAACTTGCACTGAAGTTATTGACCAAAATAGCATAACTTGTTCCTGCCACCATATTAATCGCTTGAACATAGGCGTTATATCCTGCTTGACAACCAGGAAATTCATTGAGGTCGAATTCAGCTGTGCTTAAACCAGTGGAACCGGTAGCATTTAAACAAGACGATGAACAGCAGCGAATAGGTGTTCTACCAACACAAGGATCGTTACCGGCAAGGGAATATAAAATAAAATCAATGTCATCGTTTGAATTGATTGGCGTAATATCGAGTGTAAAAGGACCACTAGTCGCACAAGTCCAATAAAACCATGAAGAGTTACCTTCATCCACACCAGGTACATCGAGACAAGTTCCAGGTTCTGGTTCATCATTATTTAATCCACCTCCACTTAAGGTGGCGACACTAACAGGATTCTGGCTACAAAGAAAAGCTGCTCCGCCACAATCTGCTCCTGGATTCGCTGTAGGGGTATAATTATTTAAGCACAATTTAAATGTTCCTTCATTTGCTTGGGTAGAGCTTACTCGAATTAAATAGATTACACCTGGAGTTAATGCTCCTTCATATAGTTGAGTAGTTCCAATACCAGCAACGCCATTCGCACAACCTAATTCATTGATTAACCCGCCACAGACACCATCATAAATGGCAATTCTAGGCTGAAATAGTGTTCCACCATTACCGGAGCCACTAATTGAAATGAGCACGTCGGTTCCGATTGCCGTAAATTGAAACCAAACATCTTCCGTTGCTCCTCCAGTCCAACATGTAGGGGTGGAATAGGCCGAAGGAATTGAACCGACATTCGTATAAAAGCCGTTTCCAGAACAATAATTAATAACGTTTGTGATTGGCGTGGCATTCGTACAATCTTCAGCCTGAGCAAAAAGAGTTGTATTTAAAAGAATAAATAAAATAGGTAGTAGTCCTTTTATCATTAATTCATTCACTTAATTATGACCAATTTAAGACGGAAATTACGAATTATAGTTGTGTTTATCAAATAATTAGTTTTTTTCTAAGGCATCTACTTGTATTTGGCGTTGCATAGGATTTATTTTAGCAGGCTGTTGTTTAAATAATTGGTAGCGTGAAGGTTGTGTGGCTGTGGGCCACGAATTATTATTGAGGTCTACATCTGCTGTTTCTAAAAATGGATCTAAACGAATTTCCTTAACTTCCTTCGCAAAAATAAAAACTTTCGAAACCTTATCTTCATATTGTCTCCAGATTTCAACCGGTATCCGAACGATTTCTGTACTGTCATCGATAAATGTAAATCGGAAGATCAATGGCATTACCATACCGCCAATATTTTCTAGGTTTACTTCGTAAAAATGATTTCCAGCATTTAAGAGCGCCAAATCTTTTGTTGAGGATTTTTGTATAAATTGTTCGTATTCCTTTTTATCTAAGGCATCAACTAAATATATATTTCTTTTCCCGTAGAAATCGTCTATCAATGAATCTCGCTCATTGACGGTTTCTATAATGTCTTTTTGGTTCCTAGGCACTCCAATGTGGATGTCTTTTTCTTTGTCGTTTTCTTCCTGAAGTGCTTTTTCAATGCTCGGATTTTGGCTGTTCAATTGAAACCATTTCACCTCTTTGATAGCAATATCTACTGGTTCGGTTCCGTAAAACCAACCTCTCCAAAACCAATCCAGATCAACTGCTGAAGCATCTTCCATGCTTCTAAAAAAATCAGCTGGACTTGGATGTTTGAATTTCCAGCGTTCACAATATGTTTTGAAAGCAAAGTCAAATAACTCTCTTCCCATGATGGTTTCTCGCAAAATATTAAGCCCTGTTGCTGGTTTTCCATAGGCGTTATTTCCAAATTGAAAAATCGATTCAGAATTGGTCATGATCGGGGAGATTAATTTTTGATCCCCACGCATGTAGTCGGCAATCATATGCGCTGGGCCTCTTCTAGACGGATATCCGCGTTCCCATTCCTGTTCGGTTAAGTATTGAACAAAGGTATTAAGTCCTTCATCCATCCAGGTCCATTGACGCTCATCGGAATTGATAATCATGGGAAAAAAATTATGACCCACTTCGTGGATAATGACTCCCCACATTCCGTACTTTTCGCCTTCGGAGTAAGTACCATCTTCTTCTGGTCTTCCACCATTGAAACAAATCATGGGATATTCCATTCCAATCCATTTTGAATGAACTGAAATCGCTACGGGGTACGTATAATCTACGGTATATTTAGAGTAGGTTTTAATGGTGTGTGCTACCAACTTGGTGCTGTATCGTTCCCAAAGTGGATTTCCTTCTTTGGGATAGAATGACATGCACAGGATATTTTTAGCCCCCACTTTGACATTTTGAGCGTCCCAAATAAATTTTCTTGAGCTGGCAAATGCAAAATCCCGCACATTGGTGGCTTTAAAGCGCCAAGTTTTAGTGCTTGTTTTTTTATCTTTTTCAGCAGCTTCCGCTTCCGCTTGTGTGACAATCATTACTGGAGAATCTGCTTTTTTGGCTTGCTCGAGGCGTTTGCGTTGGCTTGCATTAAGTAAATCAGCGCCATTTTGAAGTTCGCCAGTTGCTGCAATGATATGGTCTGAAGGAACGGTAATACTTACATCATAATTTCCGAAAGGCAAAGTGAATTCACCACGGCCAAGGAACTGCTTGTTTTGCCAACCAGTTACGTCGCTATACACACACATTCTTGGGAAGAATTGCGCCAAAGTATAAAGGTAGTTCTTATCTTTTTCGAAGTATTCGTAGCCAGATCTACCACCCACGGCCATACGATCGTTTATATTATACCACCATTTAACGGTAAAACTTACACTGCTTTTGGGTGCTAGGGGCGTCGCTAAATCAATGCGAAGCATCGTTTTATTAATGAAATAACTCATTTTTTGGCCAGAAGTATTTGTAATGCTCTCCACCTTAAACCCGCCATCATAATCGAAGAAACGTTTTTGAATATCACCTACCGATTTGAAATCTTCCATCTTTTCCACTTCAATTAGTTTGGTGTCAGAATGTTCGTCGTATATGTTTTGATCGAGTTGCAACCATAGATAGGGGAGGGCATCCGGAGAATTATTGGTGTAGGTAATCACTTCCGTTCCCATCAATTTTTGATTGTCATCATCCAAGACCAAGTTCATTTTATAGTCGGCTTGTTGCTGAAAATACGCATGACCAGGTGCACCCGATGCCGTACGGTATTCATTGGGCGTTGGAAGTTCCATGTCGAGTTGTGCAAACTTTTTTTGTGCATGAATGCCATTAAATACAGTTAAAAAGCAAATTAAAGAGAGGGTATATTTCATTGTTAATTGAGTTTAATAGTTTGTTCGCGTTGAAAGAGCATGAAAGGATACGTGTCACTATGCTTACTCCCTAAAACGGTTAGCTTTTGTTGCTGCTCCGTAAAAAGATCCATGAATAAGTCATAGGTAACGCTTGTTGGTTCATTCCAACGAATTGGTTCTGATTTTAGGTAAAAAAAGGTGTAACCATCGAGCGTATTTTCATACGCTTCAATACTTAATTGATTTGTAACACCTCCTTGCTTAATACTAAATCCATTTGTAATTAGTTGATTGATTTTTTTTAGAAGGCTATCATTTTCCATTGCTTTTTCCAACCTAATATCCTGTACTTTTTGTCTGAAATAAAAGTCTAAATCGTGAGTCGATACGCAGATGCTAATTTCCAAACAAGAAGATTGTTGGTTATACTGCATTTCAGCGAATGAAAAATAGCTATTATGTGAATAAATACAAGTGGAAATAAGTAAACATAATTGCAAAAGCACTATTCGCATGGCTATTAAATGGGTTGCTAAATGAGTCGCTAATTTACAAATAAAACACTAAATCGAAACAATTTTTTAGCATGAGTCGCTTGATTCTATGCTCATTTGCATATGGATGATTCTTCTCCTTTTTTATATCTTCAATTTTTTCTACCTTTGAATTTCAATGAAGCGACTACTATTTTTACGGGGTAAACTTAAAGGATTTTTTTTCTTCCTTCACGGACACCGATTTTTTTCGTCGCATATCTTTTCCTTTGTGGGTTCTATGGCTGCTTTATCTAAATGGATTCAGCTCCATAAAAAGTTAGGGCATAATGATTTTTATTCTTTTAAGTTTGATTACTCACGAAGAGAACAATTATTTGAACATGTCATTAAACAAGAAGAACTTGATAATGCAATCGATTATTTAGAATTTGGCGTTTCGAAAGGAGAGTCCTTCCGATGGTGGACGGCTCGCATTAGACACCCAGAGGCTAAGTTTTATGGCTTTGATACGTTTACAGGACTTCCAGAAGATTGGGGCCCGTTTAAAAAAGGCGACATGAGTTCCGGGGATTCCTTACCAGAAATTAACGATACTCGTTTCCAATTTTATCAGGGCTTGTTTCAGCAAACGCTTTTACCTTTTCTTGCAACATTTGATCCTTCGCGGAAAAAAGTGATTCACATGGATGCAGATTTGTACACTGCTACTTTATATGTACTCACTCTAATTACGCCTTATCTTCGATCAGGAGATGTGATTTTCTTCGATGAATTCAACGTGCCCCAACACGAGTTCAAAGCATTTACGGAGTGGGCTAATTCATTTTATATAAAATATGAAGTTCTTGGCGCGGTGAATAATTATTATCAAGTTGCGATAAAAATTAGGTAAATTAAAAAGCCCCGCGAACGAGGCTTTTCAACAAACAAACAACACAACATCAATTACCTTCTTGTTTTATCGCTAAAATCATTGAAGGATTATCTTTTCTCCTTTAGGCAGTTGTTCATCTGGAGAAGAAATTTGATTCTTCCTCATCATAGGTTTAAGCTTTACAGCTTCTTTTTGAGCGACTTCTCGTAAAGTCATTGCTTGGTCTAAAATCACAAACTTGTGCGTTCGTGAATGGTTTCGTCGGGGACCTAAATAAATAATACTTCCTTCTTCAAGCAGATCTTGATTCGGAAAATGTTCATTGTATTTATGTAGTTGTCGTAAAGTAATAGTATAACGTTTTGCAATTTTGTAATATGAATCACCTTTTTGTGCTGTTACATATAATACATGGTTATCATGCATTATAATTTCAGTTGATAACGGATATTTTGTTGGAAGTGGTTTAGTGCTGAAGGCAATCATTGAGATAAACAGGAAAAGAATTAAGCTATACTTTTTCATGGACACTATTTTTGTTGATTTTAACGTGAATCTTCAGCGAAGGTTTCATCTAATATTGAATATTCTTTTGGATAAGAAAAAGCTCAAAATAGTTTTGCGAGATGAAGGAATTTTAATGGCAAAAAAAAAGCGAGGAATACCTCGCTTTAAAATCTAATATTTTGTACTTGATTAATATCGGTAAGTATCTGATTTAAATGGACCTTCCACTTTTACACCAATATAATCAGCTTGATTTTCAGAAAGAACATCTAATTCCACTCCAATTTTAGATAAATGCAAACGAGCTACTTTTTCATCTAGATGCTTAGGTAGAACATAGACATCATTCTCATATTGAGACGTATTTTCCCATAATTCTAACTGAGCTAGCACTTGATTTGTAAAAGATGCCGACATTACAAAAGACGGATGGCCTGTTGCACAACCAAGGTTTACCAAACGACCTTCAGCTAAAACGATAATATCTTTTCCTGCAATATTATACAAATCAACTTGAGGTTTAATTTCTATTTTAGAATCGCCATGATTACCATTTAACCAAGCCATGTCAATTTCGTTATCAAAATGTCCGATATTACAAACAATGACTTTGTCTTTCATTTTCTCAAAATGACTTCCCTGAACAATGTTTTTGTTACCAGTAGCCGTAACGATGATATCACCAAGATGAACTACAGAATTAAACTTTTTAACTTCGAATCCATCCATAGCAGCTTGTAGCGCACAAATCGGATCGATTTCTGTTACGATTACTCTTGCACCAGCACCTTTTAATGATGCAGCAGAACCTTTTCCAACATCACCATAGCCACAAACAACAGCTACCTTTCCAGCCATCATAACGTCTGTTGCGCGACGAATCGCATCAACTAAGGATTCTTTACAACCGTATTTATTATCAAATTTCGATTTGGTAACCGAATCATTAACATTAATAGCAGGGATCATTAGTGTACCATTCTTGATACGGTCATAAAGCCTTAATACACCTGTTGTTGTTTCTTCGGACAAACCACGAATATCTTTGGTAAGTTCAGGATAATGATCAAAAACCATATTGGTCAAATCACCTCCATCATCTAAGATCATATTTAATGCTTTACCTCCTTCAAATGCAAAGATAGTTTGTTCGATACACCAATTAAATTCATCTTCGTTCATTCCTTTCCATGCAAAAACAGGAATTCCAGCAGCAGCAATTGCAGCAGCAGCGTGATCTTGGGTTGAAAATATATTACAAGATGACCAAGTTACCTCTGCTCCTAATTCAATTAGCGTTTCAATTAAAACCGCCGTTTGAATGGTCATGTGTAAACAACCAGCAATGCGAGCACCTTTTAATGGTTTTGCCGAAGCAAATTCTTCACGAATTGCCATTAAGCCTGGCATTTCTGCTTCAGCTAATTTCATTTCTTTTCTTCCCCATTCGGCAAGACTGATGTCTTTTACTTTGTATGCCATTTTTTCTAATGTATTAATCATATATGTTATTTTACTTGTTACAAAATTACAAAACTAAGCAGCTATGTCAAAATTAATTAGCTGTCTTTTGATATTTATTTATTATTCAGGCATTATATTCTTTCTTTTAATAGGCTAACAAGACCCTCAATAAAGATTGGGTTATCATTGGAGCTTTTGACTAAATGAACATGTTCACCACCGAACTTCTCAAAAATCTCTTGGTATTCTGAACCAATTTCAATAATGGTTTCTAGGCAGTCCGCTACAAACGCAGGGCTAAAAACCAACAATCTCTTAGCACCTTTTTTGCCCCATTCTTCTACCACCTTATCTGAAAAAGGTGTTAGCCACTTTTTATCTAAACGAGACTGAAAACAGACGGTGTAATCCTCTTCTTTTAAGTTCAATTTGTTTGCGATTAATCGAGTTGTTGCATAACTAGTCGCTTTATAACAAAATTTATTTTTCTCATTTACTTCTTTGTCGCAGGGTTGATCTCCACACAAGTCGCTGCCTTCATAGACTTTATCGACTTGACGCTCTGGCAAGCCGTGAAAGGAAAATAAGATATGGTCATATGATGAGAGATCAAATTCTTTTGCGTTTTCGACGATAGAATTGATATAACCTTCGTTTTCGTAAAATTGGCTTATTATTTTTATTTCAGGAATCACCCACCATTCTTGAATGATTTTCATGGTTTTTTTAATTGCAGAACCGCTTGATGCACTTGCATATTGAGGAAAAAGAGGTAAAACAATGATCTGGTCGTAATTACATAGGCGCATTTTCTCTAAAACCGAATCCATTGATGGATGCTGATAGCGCATGGCCATTTCGATGGTTACTTCATCATTTGTAAAATGATGCTGTAGTTTTTCCTTGAGGTTCAAGGTATGGGTTAGCAGGGGAGACACTCCGCCACCAATTTCCCAAAGTTCTTTGTATATTTTTGCTGATTTGGGTGCTCGAAAAGGAACAATTATTCCATTAACAAGAATTTTTCGTAGTAACCAAGGGATATCTATTACGCGCTCATCATTTAAAAATTCAGACAAGTAACGTCTGACATCTTTTGTTTTCGGACTGTCAGGGGTACCGAGTTGAATTAATAAGACACCTGTTTTTTTCATTTTTTGTAATGCAATTTTTTATCAAACAATTGTTAAATAGTAAAGTTCAAAGGTAGAACAATTAATCTTTTTTGTATTCATCTAGATTTAATGAAAATAATATGAATTGCCGTTTGGTTTTAGGAGTTTTTCATTCGATTTGGATTGCAAAAAATAAAAATCACTCGATTTCGTATTCAAAAAGTATCAACAAAGTACCATCTAACATTTTAGCAACCACTTCAATAGTTCCTGGAGTTTTTGTGTTCAAGGTATAATTCCATCCCGCACTTGTCTTATTAAATTGAATCCATTCCTCCTCATCAACAACCAAGAATACATTATCTAGTTCGATCGATTCTATCATAAAAGCATGTGGTTTTCCCTTTTTTAGAAGGCGTTCTGTTGGTGCTTTTATTAAGGTGTTTTCCGAAAGAGAATAATGATTTGGAATATCAAGGACTTTTTTTTCTTTAATTTTCAGCAATAGCTCATCCGCATTTAACCATCCCGATGAGAAGGCAGATGGAACAATATTTGGCATTTCTAAAAATGTTTCAAATGAAATGGTAGGACTTAAAAATTGCTTGTCACTTTCTTCCGGTAGATGCGAAAAAATCGATATTTTCGGATCTATATTAAACCATTCATTACCAACTTCTTTCTTACTTACTAATTTACCTTTGGAATTGGTGAATGCATAGCCTTGTCCCCAAGTTGCGTCAAAAATTTTCCAAACACCATCAATATTAATGGCATTCCAAGCATGATTGGAAGCATCCTCTACATTATCGTATGAATCACCATCGTAATCGTATCCTTTCGCTAGGCCTGTCACTTTAATAATTTTGAGCCCTAATTTCTCTCCTAAAGAAAGGTAGAGATTAGCAAAACCCTCACAAACGGCAAGCTTGTTTTTCATAACTCCTTCAGCTGAATTATCTCCAAATTGCTTTGAATTATATCCATGATCATCATAGTTGATGTTTTCAGCCAACCAAACATAGATCATTCGTGCTTTTTCCAATTCGCTTGCTTCCTTCTGAAGAAAATAGTTTGCTAATTCGTCAATTGTTGAGGTCTTTTTAGGGTATGCCTTTGCATAGTCATCGATGCTCGTAAAATCAACTTGAGCATTGAATAGGAATGGAAAAAAGAAAGTTAAATAGAGGGGAATTAATTTCATAGTGTTTTGGATTATATTTTCTTAAATTTCGTAAGAAAGATTCGATAAAAATTAAATTTAACAAAACTATAATTCTCATAAATAGGTTTATTGCAACATCCTTTGGGTAATCTACTCAATTTAATTTATGCTTAATTCAAATTATACCTTACATTTACTTACACATTTCAACTGTATTCGATTGCCATGAGTAAACATTTCTTACTTTATTTTATCTTACTAATCGGCTTTATTTCCTGTCGGGCGGATAAGGTTATTGAAAAAAAATACAAAACAAAGTATGTAATTGTACTTGTTGTAGATGGTCCTAGGTATTCGGAAACATGGGGAGATACAAGTCATCAATACATTCCTTTTATGTCTAATGTATTAGCTCCCCAAGGCGTTATACATAATCAGTTTTATTCCTTAGGCGACACGTATACAACCAACGGTCACGCTGCATTAAGCACAGGGATTTATCAATCCATTAATAATAGCGGACAAGAGCTTCCAATTCGGCCATCTTTTTTTCAGCATTGGTTAAAACAGCATCCTGAAGACAAATCTCTCGCTTGGATAATTACTAGTAAAGATAAGTTAGAGGTGCTTTCTAATTGTACTGAATATGGATGGAAAGATAAATTTAGGCCTTCTGTTGATTGTGGCAATGCAGGTCTTTCAACTGGCTATCGCCACGACTCCATTACCCAAATGAAGGTAATGTCAACCTTACAAAATAGTCATCCGAAACTCCTTTTAGTGAATTATCGTGAACCTGACTTTTCCGGTCATGCGGGTAATTGGAAGGGGTATTTGAAAGGTATTCTTAAAACCGACGAGTATGTACATGCTATATGGCAGTTCATTCAAAATGATCCTTTCTATAAAGACAATACAACCTTGTTCGTGACCAATGATCATGGTCGGCATTTAGATGGAATTTCGAATGGATTTGTTTCCCATGGTGATAATTGCGAGGGGTGTCGGCATATTAACTTATACAGTTTCGGACCAGATTTTAAAAAAGATCTTGTTTCTCCAATAAATAGAAATTTGGTAGATGTTCATGCAACGATTTTGGAATTACTTCACATTAGGGGATCGTTTACAGAAGGAAACGTGATGACTGAGTTATTCAATTAGGCTTATTTTAGCTAATTTTGTCGGGTGTTTTCATTGAATCCCTTCTCGGAAAATTTATCAGTAGCTGATTTTGAAAAGCTTGCCATAGAAGCGTATGAATATCAAAAAAATAATGCTACATTTGAATTATTCCTTTCAAAAATAAAGGTTGATTATAGCCAGGCGACGTTAGTTTAATAATTTTAAAATAAAAATATGAAAAAAATAATCATTTATTCGTTTCTTTTTATCTCGTTAGGGGCAGGTTTTTCGTCATGTGGAAAATATGAGGAAGGCCCAAATTTTACTTTATTAAGCAAAAAAGCTCGAATTACGAATACTTGGAAATTCACATCGCAGACTCAAAATGGGATAGATGTAACTCCCGATCCCATGTCATATTCATTAACCATGACCTTAAAAAAAGATGGTGCTTTTGATGCTGAATCAATAATTTTCATGCAACCCTATACTTATTCCGGAAGCTGGGCATTTAGTGGTGATAAAGAAGACTTAATCTTAACTGAACCGACTGGCGCACAAACATCTGAAATCCTTAAATTAACCAACAGTGAATTAAAGTTGCGTATTAGTCAGAATGGTGAAGAAATAGTGTCAACCTATACCGCGCAATAATATTATTTTATCTTTTTTTAGTTGCCCCATTTTACTTAATCCACGATTTTTGCTAATTTTGGAAGGTGTTTTCATTCGATATTTTCACGGAAATTTCATCTCCTTCTGATTTTGAAATCCTCGCTTTAGAGACTTATCATTATCAAAAGAAACATTGCAAGATGTATGGAGACTATGTTCGATTACTCAATCGTCCTGATCCAATGTCTTTGAACGAAATTCCATTTTTACCCATTGAGTTTTTTAAGCAGCACGCTATTCTTTCGGATACATTTGATAATGCAGCAGCAATTTTTAAAAGTAGTGGTACGGGAGGGGATGCTCGAAGTACTCATTATGTTGCTGATCTCAACGTATATAAAAAATCCTTTTCATTAGCGTATCGCCATGCTATTGGTTCCCCAGAAAATCAGGTTATCCTAGCTTTATTACCTAATTATATTAGCCAAGGAGATTCAAGTTTGGTTTTCATGGTGAATGAACTAATTTCTCAATCGGCTAACACCTTGTCTCAATTTCTGTTGGGAGACATCCCCACGCTAAAAACGGCTTACTTAGAAGCAATTTCCTTAGGGAAAGTTCCGGTAATCATAGGTGTTTCTTATGCATTGTTAGATTTAGCCGAGCATGGTGTAGATTTAGCCGAAGCGATTGTAATTGAAACAGGTGGAATGAAAGGTCGCCGTGAAGAGCTCTCCAAAGCGGAATTGCATGAAGTTTTAAAAGAAAAATTGAATTTATCTTCTGTTTATTCTGAATATGGCATGACCGAATTACTTTCTCAAGCATATAGTAAGCAAGATGGTGTTTTTCATTGTCCGCCTTGGATGAAAGTAGTAATTCGTGACGTGTATGACCCTTTTCAATTTCAGGAAAAAGGAAAGCGAGGAGGTGTAAACATCATTGATTTAGCAAATATGTATAGCTGTAGCTTTATTGCTACACAAGACATGGGAAGGTTAGTAGAAGAGGGTTTCGTTTTAGAAGGCCGCATAGAAATGGCAGATTTAAGGGGATGCAATCTACTAATCGATTAGTGAATCAAAACTTTATGTTAATTTTGAATTAATCATGACAATACAAACGATACTTATTCTTGCTGCTACTGGTCTTATGGCGGGTATTTTAAGTGGCTTTGTTGGCGTGGGCGGTGGAATCATTATTGTGCCAGCTTTGGTATTTCTGTTGGGAATGTCGCAGCATAGTGCGCAAGGAACTTCCTTATTTGTGTTGTGTCTACCGGTTGTCTTCTTGGCTCTTTTTAACTATTGGAAGGAAGGTCAAGTCAATTGGAAATTTGGATTGATTATCGCCGTAACTTTTTTTGTAGGTGGATTTGTCGGTTCAAAGCTATCGTTAAAACTTTCACCAAGTCTTGTGCAAATTATATTTGGGCTGATCATGGCGTATGTTTCATTTCGCCTATTATTTGCCGGATTTTCAACGCTTTCTTCCGATGAATCCTGAGCTATTTAGTATTGTTTCCAAACACGCTGAAGCTATTTATCTTAAGGTAAAAGGATATAGGGAGCATCTGCACCAATTTCCTGAATTATCATATCAAGAATTTGAAACAATGACTTTTGTTTCTGAGCGCTTAAGTGAACTAGGTATTCCACATGAAACAAAGATCGGTGGAACGGGCGTCGTTGGTATTATTCGAAATGAGCGTCATGCTCTTGATGCTTCTTGTGTTGCGCTAAGAGCTGATCTAGACGCTTTGCCAATCCAAGAGGATAATGACATGTCATATTGTTCTAAGCGACCAGGAATAATGCATGCTTGCGGTCACGATTTTCATACAGCAACGCTTTTAGGAGTCGCCGAACTATTAATGAGCATTAAAGACGAACTTCCTCATCCCGTAAAATTGATTTTTCAGCCCGGGGAAGAGAAAAATCCTGGCGGTGCAACACTGATGATTGCTGATGCTGTGCTCGAAAACCCTAAGGTTTCTCACTTATTTGCCCTACATGTTTTTCCGGATTTAATGGCAGGAGAGCTTGGATTGAAAGGTGGACTTTATATGGCTTCTTGTGATGAAATTCATTTGTCTATCAACGGTATTGGTGGACATGGTGCCGTGCCAGCAAAATGTGTCAATCCATTATCTATAGCTGCAGAAATTATCGTGTCAACGGAAGGAATTTTAACAGCTGAAAAACCGCAAGACGTTCCGCAAGTAATTTCTTTTGGTCGAATGGAAGCTCTTGGTTCAACGAATGTAATTCCTTCTTCAGCTATCTTGAAAGGTACTTTTCGCACCATGGATGAGGTATGGCGTAAAAAGGCACACGGTCTAATGACCGAAAATTTTGAAAAGCTCGCTACGAAATATGGAGGAACCATCGATGTCGATATTTCAATTGGTTATCCATTTTTGCATAATGATGAGGTACTTACCGACAAGGCAAAAAAAAGCTTTGAAACCTTTTTTGGTCCTCAAAATGTAATTGATTTACCCCTGCGAATGACTTCTGAAGATTTTTCTTTTTATAGTCAGCTAGCCCCAGTTTGTTTCTATCGTGTTGGTGTTGCGGATAAGAATAAGTCGGTAAATTACGGCGTGCATCACCCAAAATTTGATGTTGATCCAATGTCATTACTCATTGCAATGAAATCGTTTGTGACCTGTGCTTTTATAGAAGTATGATGCGTTTTTTTATTCCCCTCATATGTTTAATTACCTTGTTTTCGTGTTCTAAAGAAAAGCGATACACTAAAGCAATAAAGGGTACTTGGCAAATTGAGTTGGTGAAGCTACAGGACAATGAAGGCTTTTCATTTTTTGACAAACACGCTCTTGGTAGCTTAGTTATCGGTTATAATCAATTGGTGAGTGGCGCTATTTATTCTTCATTCGCAGGTAATTCAGGGCAACTAATGGATACCTTTCAACTGGCTGGACATTATTTTTTAACGCTTAAAAACGAAGAAATAAATTTTGTGCTTGGGCAAGACACCCTCAAAGCGCGCTTATTTTTGCTCACCAATACAGACTTGGAATTTGAATATTACAATGCCTTAAAATCGAAGCGAGTGCGCTACATTTTTAAGAAAATTTAATTGAGCAATTATAAATCATTATAAAAGTGATGAATACTTTTTTAACAGAGTGATTGGAAAATCTAATTCATACTAAAGGCCCTTATTCATAATAAATCTATATTGAGGCCACAACTCATAAGTGATCAATATATCTTTACCTTTGTAATAGCAGTGGAGACTCTTTTGCCAACTTTCTCAGTTTGTTCGGAAAGGTCTATTCATCCAATTGATTGTTAAAACGTAAAACAGCATGAAAACTCAAAAATTAATTGTCATTTCATTTATGCTAACTGTTCTATCTATTTCCTTTTTCTCTTGTGAAAAAGAAGGGGGCTGTGGGGATACTAACATTAGTGCATCTGGTGGAAATGATAGTCATAATAGCGGACAAAATTGTATGCAGTGCCATACAAATGGCGGCAAGGGAGAAGGTTGCTTTTCTGCGGCGGGAAGTGTTTATAATAGCGCACTGATTTCACCTGTTAATAGTGGAAAAGTAGAGTTTTTTACACAAGCAAATGGTGCTGGGCAGTTGATGTATACGATCCAAATTGATTCCTATGGAAACTTTTTCAGCACTGCAGATATGAACCTTGTTGGTTTATTTCCAAGAGTTACAGGGCCAACAGGCACGCAACAATCCATGTCGACCGGATTGAGTTCTGGAAAATGCAATACCTGCCATAATGTTTCTACCTCAAAGATTTGGGCTGACTGATAACATAAATTATTCTTCACTATTATTTATCGCGCTCAAAAACAGTTATTTACGTTCTATGTTAACAATAAGACCAGTGTCTTAAAATGGATTTGCTGGTAAATTCACTTAGTATTATCAAATAGGGGAAAATAGGAGAACGGACTTGTCTCACGTAAATTTACTTTTGCTCAGGTGTTTTTCTTGTACCTTTGAATGTATGCATAACAATAGGTTTTTTCTACTTATCACTTTCTTGTTTCTTCTTGTTGCGGGAGTCTCTGCTCAGCTTTTTAGTGTGGAGTTAAAAAAAAGAACTGATTTGTGTTTTATTGATGCTAAAAAAAATAGCTTACTTATTTTTGACGACTCTATTCACTATACCCAAATTGATTTAACTACTGGTGCAACAAAAGTGCTCCCCTATTACAGAGATACTTATGATATTTTTTCTGAATTTGTAAAAGGATACAAAATAGTAACAGACGAGCAGCACCAAGTCTATTTTGTAGACCGCGGCTGTGGGATTGTATATAAATGGCAGCACGATTCCATTATAAGAATCGATCGCTCTTTCCATCATAAAAATCAATTTTATGGCGATGTTTTTATGCATAATGGAAGCCCCTACATATTTGGTGGCTATGGGTATTTTTCATTTAAGAACATAATGACGTCTTTTGATTTCGCCACCAAAGAATGGTATAAAGTCACCACTTTAGGAGACCAAATTCCCAACGGTGATTTAAATCGGTATGCAACTAAATTGAAAGATAAATTGAACTGTATCGTCTTTAAACAAAACTATACGGGTGATTCAACGCAAGTTTTTTCATTTGATTTGAATAAATTAAAATGGAGCGTATTAGGGACGCTCAATTTGAAAGTGCGTTTTTCTGATTTTTTCGATAAAACAGAATCCTCTCCTTTTCTAGTCATGAATCGCTTTGTCTATTATTTAGACTACGAAAACAACAAGATTTCTAAATATTTATTACCTCAAAATTTACAAATCCGTTTTATTAAAGAATATAGAAATAAAATAATTGCCTTCTCCACTTCACCCAATAGCAGTGGAAATCAGGTTTTGGTCTATAACAAATCTGATTTCTTTAAAAATAAAGTGGCGACTTGTCCATTATTAAAACCTGCAATCG
>CANHOA010000026.1 GCA_947462255.1 Flavobacteriales bacterium
CACCATGCTCTTTGGCCAAGTAATGCGCCAAACGATTGCTCTGTTCGTCTAGTTCTTTATAACTTAATTGCTTATTACCATCTACTAAAGCAGGTTGATCGGAATAAGAGTATACCGCTTCTTTAAAAAGCTCTATTACCGTACTTTGATTAAAAGTGCTTGGTGGTGGATTGTGAGTCAGTTGACTGTCTGTATCCTCTGTGGAAAGAAGTGCATAATCCCTCAGTAAAATCGTTGCTTGTAATGCTAAAGCTGATAAAACAACTGAAAAATGACGCTCCATCTGTTCCATCTGTGAGGAGTTGTAAATATCCCGGTTATACTCCCAGTATACACCTAAGCCCCCGCCTTGTTGCTCTTGAACCACTACAGTTAAATCAAACTTGGAACTATCAGATAGTTTATCACTTTGAAGTTTTGAAGCAACATTATCAAAACTAATGAGATAGGTATCAAAATTGTGAAAATCCAACCACACATCATACAAAGGATTACGACTGGTATCTCTGGTCAAATTCAATGCATCTACCAACTCATCATAAGGATAAACCTGATGGCTATAAGCCCCTAAAGTATTTTTTTTGATCTTTTGATAGAGATTGGTGATGGTGTCTTCCTTACTAAATGTTGTTCTAATGGGTAAGGCACCCAAATAAAAACCAATCTGTCCCTCCAAGTCCGGATGCTCTCTACCCGCTATCGGGCTGCCTATCACAATATCCTCCTGGCCCGTGTATTTATGCAATAAAATGTTCAAGGCCGTCTGTAAGGTCATAAACAAGGTTCCGCCTTGCATTTGACTGAAAGCTTTTAAACTCTCTGTTGTCTCTTTATCTAGTTTTCGGTACAAACTCGACCCATTATAGGTCATCACCTTCGGACGTGGCTTATCACTCGGCAACTCCAATACAGGCAACTCCCCCTTGAACTGCTCTAACCAATAGTTCTTGTGCGTGTTGATCTCTTCACTCTGAAGTTGCGCATTGTGCCATGCTGCATAATCCTTATACTGAATGCTAAGTGCTGGAAGATTCGCTGCCCTGTTTTCTAATACTGCATTGTACAACTCGCTCCATTCTCTATGTAATACTCCCATCGACCAACCATCACTTACAATGTGGTGCATAACCAAAACCCATACATAGCTATTCTCCGTTTCTTTGAGTAAACTACAACGAATCAAGGGGACTTCTTCCAAACTAAAGCCCCTACTTACTTCTTCTGAAACATATTGTTTTATGTTTTCTTCTCTTGTCTCTTTCGATTGATGACTGTAATCTGCTTGATGGATAGTGAAGTGTTCGTTTGTAATTGGCAATACACTCTGGCGCGGATTACCCTCTGAATCTTCTGTAAATATCGTTCGAAGTACCTCGTGTCTATGGAGGAGTGATTGGTAGGCTTTTGTAAAAGCTGATTCATTAATGCTTCCCTCTAGTCTAACTACCTGAGGAATATTATAAGCCTCACTAGCTCCTTCGAACTTGCTTAACACCCACAACCTGCGTTGGGATGAAGACACTGCGTAGTCTCCTGATTCGTTTATCGCTGGAATAGATGTATACTCTTCCTTTTCTATTGTTCCAATTATTAATTTGCCTAACTGCTCTATCGTCGGGTTGGCAAACAACTCCTTCAAGGCCAGTTTTACGCCTAACTGTTTATGCGTCTGACCCAATAAACGAAACGCCTTGATACTATGACCTCCTAAATCAAAAAAGTCTGACTTGATACTTAAGGTCTCTTCTTCTAATCCCAAGACAGTTGACCATATTTTTACCAACTGCTTTTCTATTTCAGTTCGTGGAGCTACATACTCTGCTTGTTGTAGTCCAGTTCCCTCAGGATTGGGCAAGCCCTTTCTATCTACCTTCCCATTACTCGTCAATGGTATAGTGTCCAGTCTTACATAGTAGTTCGGCACCATGTAGCTCGGTAAACTTTCCTTCAAGTAAGCCTTTAACTCATCGGCTGTAGCTTCTCCTGTCGTATAGGCGATCAGTTCTTTATCAGCTGTGGTATTAATTGCTCGTGCAATAACTACCGTCTGACCGCATTGTGGGTGGGTAGTGAGCGCTTGCTCAATCTCGCCCAACTCTATGCGATAACCCCTGATCTTTACCTGGTCATCCATCCTGCCCAAGTACTCCAAGTTCCCATCCTCGCGCCAGCGGCCTAAATCGCCGGTGCGATATAAACGTTGGGTGGGGTTGTATGGGTTAGTAATGAACTTCTCTTTGGTGAGTTCTGGACGGTTCAGGTAACCCCTTGCTACTCCTAGTCCTCCGACATACAGTTCTCCTTCCTGATCAACGGCACACAATTGTTTTTGCTCATCCAATATGAAGCAACTAAGGGTGGGGATGGGTATACCTATGCTTGAAATCCCTTGTACAATCTCTTTTACTCCTATTTCCTGATAAGTAACGTGCACTGTAGTTTCTGTAATGCCATACATATTCACCAACTTTGTTGATGAATAGTATTGATGCCACCAATCCAATTTAGAAGGTTGAAGGGCCTCCCCTCCGAAAATCAAATAGCGTATGCGGTGCGTATTGTCAGTATAGTTGGTTCTAAATACTTCTGATAGATTATAAAAAGCAGATGGCGTTTGATTTAATACCGTAACACCATTTTCAATTATTAAATCTGAAAAAGATACAGTGTCTTTTGCTATCTCTGAAGGAACTATAATTAACTTCCCTCCATACAACAAAGCACCATACATCTCCCAAACTGAAAAGTCGAAATTGAAATTATGGAACATGGTCCAAACATCCTTTTCACTAAAATCAAACTGAAAGGCGTCATTAAACAATAAACGAACTACATTTTTATGCTCAATTAGAACACCCTTCGGGTTACCCGTAGTGCCTGATGTATAAATAACATACATCAAATTGTTTGGATTTAAGTTCGTTCTAGGATTACTTGTTGAGTATACCTTCTTCTTATTTTCTTGGCTAAATTTGCTTAATTCTTCTTCGTTGATTGTGAGTTTTAAACTCGCATCTTCTTTAATAAAAGTTTTGCGTTGATGCGGATATTCTGGGTCTATCGGTACATATGCCCTGCCTGATTTAATAATCGCCAATATCCCAATCACCATCCACTCACTGCGCTCTAACTCTATTCCTACCAAATCATCTGCTTGGATGTTGTAGTTGGATATCAGGTAATGTGCTAATTGATTCGACTTCTCGTTGAGTTCATGGTACGTCAGCTCTGTTTTTTTGAACTTTATCGCTATAGCATCAGGAGTTTTATTCACCTGCTCCTCAAACATGTCCACTATCGTCTTATCACTCGGATAATTAATATCAATCATTTTTAATCCAATTTAAAACTTTGTTTAATGATTGATGGAACACATCGGAATTCACATTCCCCTGATTATCAATGTGGTTAAAATTAATATACTCGGAATCAGGAAAATGCCAAAAAAAGGATTGGCCTCCAACACTTAAAACTTTATTATTGTACAAATAGGCAAGGTGAACGAAACCCGTATCGAAAGAAACAATAGATTGTGCTTTTTTCATTAAGGGAATCCAGTCAATCAAATCTTCTGGGGATAGGATTAAAGCGTTTTCATTGTAATTAAGCAATAATTCATAAATACATTTATTCACTTCATTGTCAAATGCAGGGTGGGTAAAAACAACCTTATATTTGTTTTCATTAGAATCTTTTAAAATAGAAGAGATATATTGAATAATACCTGCTTCAGAATTTTGCCAAACAAATTTGGCTGTATTTAAATTAATGTTCACTAAAACAAAAGGTGAGAAAAACGTAGACAATTTTTCATTCCTTAAAATAGAATAATCATTAGGCGAAATTAAATCTTGAAAATTTGACCACTTATAATCAACGCCTAAAAGAAGCTTTAACATCAATAAATCATACTCATAAATATTGCCGTATAAAGAATCATTAGCACCTGAAAAGTCATCTATAAATAATTTACCCCAATGAGGATGATTATCCCAATTTTGATTTGTTCTTTGAAGATAAGACTTTACCATATTCATTAACTCAGTTTGATCAAAATTCAATTTTTTCCGGTATTCACTGTTTGGGTTTAGTTGATAACGAATGCCTTCTGTGTAATCCTGAGAAAAATAATCCGAATCATAAAAACTACAAGTCAATGTTTTGATTAATTTTCCTGAATTGTACCACTTCGTATATTTATCATTAAGTCCAATTAACACGTCTGAATTGAGTGATTTAATCATTTCCTTCAATGCACCTTCTATTAGAGAAAATGCTATAACTAATGTGTTTTTTGTTAGTTTCGTTTGAATTGAATTATAATCTTTATGGTCTATAAAATGATAGCCACCATCAGTCTTGAATAATGTTGAATAAGGAAGATAGATATCAATTTTTTTAAAAAGATCCAAATCTTTAAAATAATTAACAACAGGCAATGTCAATGTTAAATTGTCACCTAAGAAAGGATTGTTTGAAACAATAACTAAATGTTTGTATTTGGTAATATCTACACCCATCCAACCAAGTAAACCTCCCTTAATATATTCAGAGTCCAATTTAATGTCATTGTAACTATATTGCTTATCATCTAATTCTACAAAAGGCGTTATTTGCTCCAAAATAGAAGAATAGCTTTTTATATCGACATTTAAATATTCTTTCATTAGTAGGTCTTTTCAATCTCTATTTTTCTATCCTTAAAAAACCAAAAGTCCACATCACCACCAAAGCCAAAAGTATTTTTATTAAGTATGTGAGCAATGTGCAAAAAGCCGGTATCTATAGAGAAAACCTGCTCAGCACTCTTAATTAAGGTTGTCCAATACAAACTACTTTGTTCCTTTAAATAAAAAAGATTGGTAGCATATTGATTTAAATCGTTTCTTAGGTTTGGAAACTTATTATCTACCAATAGCCAAATATCTGTACCTTCTTTTTCAGCAGCTTTGGCTATTTCTTTAATCCAGTTCAGCAAACAAGAATAATTCTCTTGCACATCCTCTTTTAAAGTGCCACAAATGAGATTAATCAGAATGTATTTTCTCTCTTGAGATGGTGGAGGTGAAACAAACAAATCGTCATAGGTTTCTCGGTTAGTAACATCATGAATAATAATGTTTTCAAGAATAGAAATATCCATTTCTTTCAAACCCCAAAAAGATTCATTACAAATTTTGGCATATTCATACACATTGCTAAAAGATTGATTAAATAAGGGAAAACCCGACCGGCTATCAGTTTCACGATTAGTACACAAATATTTGTTCTCAGTAGAATCAATCATTGCGCGTTCAAACTTGTTGGAGGGAACACTAATATCCGGAAGATTTAAGCTTATAAAATCCAATCCCACCATGCCTTTCACGATGGATTGAAATCCATTATGCTTCAGATGCTCTTTCAATTTCCCGTCACTCTTAATAAATGCAAGAACCAAGGTATTTTCATCGGCTTTTATTTGATCATAAAATTCGGTTAGCGGACGGTTTTTAATTGTATCATTTGTCGGTTTAAATAAATTAGAATGTGGGTGAAAAATGGTAATTTCTTTATCTGAAAAAAAACTAACAAACGCATTCACCAGAGGCAAGAAAAAGACGATACTGTCTCCGACATAAGAAATTTCATTTATAATTTTAATCTTATGATAATCACCTTTTTGAGAATTATTACGAATACAAATCAAGAGGTTTTCCATTTTCGAAATAAATAAAGGTTTGCATTGACAATCTTACACCGTTCTGAAATCCCTTTACTGCATGAGGTTGACATGAGTTTAAAAGTATTAAATCACCAATTTCAGGTTTAATTACTATTGGCTTTGGAAGTATTTTTTGTAATAAACTCTGTATTTCTTCTCTAAAATTTTTATCGAATGCATAATTGAGTAACTTTTGAAGATTATCAAGGTTTTCGCTACTGTTGCTAGATAAAGAAACATCCCATATGCAGAGTTCTCCTCCATCAGAAGGGGTTTTGATATAAATATTAGAACTGTAAGTCCCTGAACCTGATGTACCCTTCAAAGGGCCATCTATATGAACTAAGCCATTTTTCTTTGTTTCATTGCCTACTAGACCATCGGGCTTCATAAGTCTTGTCAACCCAACAAAAGCTTTTCTTTTAAAAGAATTGCTATTTGTTATTTTTGAACCATCGGGCCAAATTTCATCCAACTCTAACCTTAGTTTATCAACAGGGGAAATTCCACCTGATATTGATCTTAATTTTCTAATAATGGGTATCACTTGGGAAAAGTAATTAATACAGTCATTGGCCGTTGGTCCAAACATAAAATTGACTGGTAAACCATAACCTTGAAACATATCCGTATTTTCCCATTTTTCGTCACTTAGATCTTGCTCAATATTGTTATAAATTTTATCACAAATATTCGGAGAAATATAATTAGGTATATGAATCGCGCTTATTTTATTTTTAAATAATCTATTCAGCGAATCTTCGTTTAAAAAATCACAAACTTCGTACGATTTATCCTCTGATTCGAATTCAAAATCTTCTTGAAAGTAATTTATTAAAACTTTTATCTCGTTATCCTTATCTAAATTCTCATTATTCTCATTGGAGACATTTGCATTAAAAAAATCAATGATATCTTGATAGTTATTTTTTAAATTCATAATTGACATATTTATTTAATTTTCTTATAAAAAAGTTCAAATTCATTTTCCGAAAACTAAAGAACTAAACTCCATGCAGATTTATCCCTAGCGTAGATTCAATTAAAAAGGCATTTTGTATGCAGTGTGGCATAGGAGAAGTATAATCTAACTCGGGAATATGACCCTTGTGTTTCAATATCTCAGCGGAGCCCAATTCAGACAAAGGGGTATCGTGTTTGTTTTCTTTGTAACGAGAAGAATTTTGCCAATCCTCGGAGTTATTAGTGTCTAAGCGATCACCGTGGCGAACTAAACAAATGATGGACATATTATTTAATAATTTTAATTTGGTTAATTTTTCGGATTACAAAATCTCCCTCCCCTGTTTTCAAGTTAACTGGAGAATGATTTACGACATCTAGTTTAGCATCGAGAATTTCAATACCATAATTTTTCAGCACTCTAATCAATCTTTTACTGTGGTTGATTTCGTTTGAAGTAATGGTTATTTTTTCTGTTTCTCTGAATTTATAAATAAACAGCCAGGCCTTATTTAGAGCTGAAACGATATTGGATTCTGAAAATTCTGAAAATTCAGGGATATTCTTAGAAGAATTTTCATTCTTAAATCTATGCTCTGTGGTAATGCTAGCATGATCACTATCTCCACACCATCTTGAAAAAGCTTCTTCACCTTCTCCTAATGAAATTCTCTCTCTACTCGAATTAACATTGACAATATGATTGTCTAAACTTAAAGGATATAAAGGATAATTAAAATAGTTTATTCTTTCATCCATAACAATCGCATCACCATAGTTTCTAATCTCATTAGTTAAAAAACCATCAACAAATGTACTTGGCTTCAAACCACCAATTAGTAGAATTGTTTTTAAGTTGATACTACTAAACATCCCGTACGCCATTTGATTATTAAAATTCATTTCTTCTCTTACGGCATAAAAATCTAAATCTCTTCGAACATCAAATACAAGCTTTAATACGGGATATTTAAATCCTTTTAAATTTTGATCATAATCAAATTCAGGTGAAGTGACAAGAAATTTATTCTTTTTGATTAGGATAGAATTAGAATCCTTAAATATGTCTTTAGTCAAATTCAAAACATCGGCATCCAATAAAAAGATATTAATTCGGAGGTCATTAGAACCTTTCAAAAACAAATCAACGAGAACCTTCTTAGCTGGAGCATCGAAGAAGTACTCAGGCACTTGACCATTTATCACCAAAACGTTATCACCAAGGACTTCAATATTTTTAAGTGACTGCCATACTTCAGGATTTACAGCTTCCTTATCTTTAAAATTATGGAAAACAATGAAAGCAATCTCGTTATCAAAATCACTTCCATATGCATTTTGGCAGGCTGTATAAACTTTTTCCAGCTCCGTTTCATTCATGGCAGCAATCAGGATTGCTGACTTTTTGGAACGAACATCCTTTAACTTTGATTCAGGAACAACCGCTAATAATTGTTCAAGCCATAACAAATATTCGGGATTATGTTTTTGCCAATAATTAGCTAGAATATTTTCAAATGGAGGTGGTGTTTCGGAAAGATACTTTTCAACTGCTTTGGCAATTTCATTTTGATCAGTTGTTCCTTTGTGTTTTAAATAGCTTACAAAAGCATCTTTTTTATCTCTTTTAAAAAAATGATGTGGCTTAAATAATTCCAAGACATCCCATGGTGATTCGATATTGTTCTTAATACAGTATTCCCATTTCTCTCTTAACTCTAACAACTCTTTCGAAACCAATCCATTATACATCTTTCGCACATGGGGAATATAGTTTTTGAGGGATGAAATATCCTCGTTTTCAAAACCCGGATAAGCACCTTTGATGATATCTTCATTATAAAAGAAGGGCATCACTTTCCAAAAGCGGATGCAAAACTTCTTATCTTCCTCGCTAATTATATTGGCTCTTTCCTCAACAACTGTCATTTCTTTTCCACTAAACTTTTAGTATATAATATCTCCTTCTCCCCAAACAATCGCTCCGCAATCAACCCTCGAGAAAGGCATTCTTTAACCAATTTATTGGATTCAACAATTGGAATGGATTCATCGGTATATTTCAAACTACTAATAAACTCACACCAAGGTTCCTGGCCCATGGCATATACATAAACCTCTTTCGGGTTGAACATATTCACTAAATGCATTCCTCTTTTATGATCACAACCAGAAAGTGTTCGAGATTGATCGTTTTCTCTTGATACATCATCAAACATTAATGGTCCATACAACCAAGTTAAAGGCGCACCATCGCATTCCATCCCTAAGAAAATAACATCTACATCATCTACAATTCGGTGAATATTCTCATACAATTTCGGTTCCATTACACGAGAATCGGCAGAAAATAGTAAAGAGAAGTTTTCCACTTTCACATGATAACAAGTCTTTGCTTTTATATCTAAGTCACTGTGTTCACCAGTAAACGGAAGACCTGTAATAGTACAGTCACCTCTATAAATAGTTTCCATCTCATCGATTTCTATCACATTTTTAAAACCAATTTTATTAAACATCAATTTCAATTTTGGATCTTGTAAACCTCCTCCTCCTGAGCGTGGTACAACAATATTTTTAATACGATGTCTTAAAGGCAATAAAGTCTCGAAAAGAATATGGTCTTGATGGTTATGGGTTATCAACACATAATCTATTTCATCTGGTAAATCATAATCTGAAAAATGATGTACTTCTGAAGGATAACCATAATAGCTAATTAATGGATCAATTAGAATATTCAAGTCTTTTGTTTCAATGAAGATACAAGCGTGACCAAAATAGCGCATTCGCACTTTGTCTCCATTATATTTTTCATAAGGAACGGGTGTCTCTTCTGTAAAAAAGGTGGAAAACAATTCCTTCTGTTCTTCTGTCAAATTAAGTTTCTTAGCCATTTCATCAATTGAACCAGGTACCCTTTTCATTCTAGACAATTCATCTATAATTGGATCGTCAAAGGCAATTGGCAAATGAAGTACATAAGCTTCACTCAACCTTGGAGTACTCAAAGAAAAAGGCCTTGAATCATTATTGGTTATCCAAAGCGCAATGGACTGAAAGTTCTTATCATAAAACTCAGTATGATAGAATAATTCCTCATATATTCTAAAAGACAAATTATTATTTAAGTCATAAACCAACTCAACGTATCCTCTCAGGATAGGTGGTACTTTGTCATACAACTCCTCCAGTGCATAACCTTTAGTGTGAGATTTCAGCAATTTGTCTAATTTTCGGAAGGCAAAAGCCAGCTGCACCATTTTAGATTGCTTATCAAGGGTTTCAGCAAGTAATGTTTTCACTTCCTCAGAGCGGTCATGCCCATAATCCATAAAAGGTCCTCCCAGCATTTTGGGGTCTTTCACGGCTTCAATATGCTGTTGAGGAGAATCAACATATGAATTCATAATTTCAATATGGCGTTTTACTATATTCATTGCAGCCGTCCCTGGAGAAATTAAATGAGACCAAGCATACCAATTCATAAAAAGTGGTTCGATTACTAAATTTGGTTTTACAAATACTCTTTCCATTATTAATATAATATCTTCCCAAATCTAGATCAGAATTGTAATTAAGCTAAATTACCATTTTTTGTTTTAACAAGCAAGAGATTGATTAAAAAATGTTTGTAAGTAACTATGGTTTTTGCCCTAGTGTTTTCTCTTATTATTATTACAATAATTATAATTTACATTAGAATCGATATTCTTTCAAAGCTCGATGCCCATTGAGTGAATCGAGCGCATCTCGTCAGTCAGCTGACGTATCGATGTCCTCTTGAAAGTGGATCGAGTCCGCCTAGGCGCTCCTAGGCGGATCGAGAGACGCGGAACGGACGAGAGAAGTTATCCCCACCAATACAACAAAAAAAATAGTAGAGCGTTTGTACAAGGCTAACCCCCTAAATTATTAACTATGAATGTTAAAAAAATGATTGTTATGATTTGTGCGATTGGTTTCCTTGTAGCTTGCAAAAAAGACCCAATTGGCACCCAAAAAACACCTTGTAGTACGTCCAATCCCGATTTTTTATTCCTTTATTCTAATACCGCACAACAACAGCAACAACAACTTTTAGATACAAATTTTGTTGATACCGAGGTACATTCCTATTCCTTTGAAGTCAATGTACCTAAAACAATTTGTTCAGTTGGCTATCAAAGTTGCGCCGGTTTATCCCAAATACCCTATTTAATTGAAATAAGAGACAGCGCGGCTAACACAGTTTTATATTCTGGAAGTCATCTATTTGATTCCTTAGCCATGTCATACGTCAGTATTCCTCCCTTATCATTAGTGCCAAATCATACATACACCGTCAATAGAATTCAGACGAACTGGCCGATATATATAACACAAACAATTGGCAGGGTACTTTTCCAGCCAGGAAGTTTTACTATTCAATTTCCAATCAATCACGGTGCCTTAAAAATTACGAGTTCACATTTCTACGGAAATGGGGGGCCCTCGGTTAATTATGCGCTTCCTTGCATAGATCTTGTTTATCAATAATCGACATAATTAATAACAGTAGTAATAAGGGTGTAAAAAAAAATTACACCCTTATTTTTTTTGAAGTATACCTTAGTTCATGTTAAATAGTAAAAAATCTAACTACTCAATAGTTTGAGAATTAATTACTACATTTACTTAAACTTAAATCAAAAAACTATGAAAAAAATTTTACTTTCTTTTGGATTCTTGGGACTTATCGCTTCTGCGAATGCCCAAAATGTTGTGAATGGTAACTTCGAAGCAACAGCAACGGAATTACTTCCTGGTATTGCCACCGATTGCCCTGGATGGGGTCAAGGTCTTTACACCATGGACATTGCTGCGCCTTTTGCAGGAATGCAATCTGCTAAATTAAGGTCTATAGTTGATCCTATGGTAGCCGGAGTTATTGGATCGCTATCAGATAGCATCCCTGGTCTCTTACAACAAGAGATTAATGGCTCCTTTACCAATGCTGGTTCGCAACCGTTAATGTTTACAGAGAAACATGTAGTAGTAATGGGTGACACGAGTGTAGTATTTGCACAGTTTTCAGATACCATGGGAGCTGGCCCCAATGACGATGTGGTCATGTTTCAGGCCTATGGCTTGTACGCTGGAACTTCCAATACATGGACTACAGTTTCTATACCTTTTCAGCAATTTGGAATGGGTACAGCCAATAGACTCACCATTATTGCATGCACCTCTACAGCTTATTTATTTGGAGGTGGCCCAGCTTTGCCTGGAACTCAACTTTGGTTAGACAATGTTTCAATTGGTGCAACAAGCTCAATTACAGAGTTGAGTACGGAAATCAATGTTTACCCGAATCCAAGTTCAGACATTGTGAATTTTGAAGCGAGTGAAGACATTAGTTCTGTTGTATTAGTAGGAATGGATGGAAAATTCGCAACTTCTACTACTGAGAGTAGCATGAATATCGCTTCTTTACCAAATGGAATCTACTTTTATACACTTACCACTGTTTCAGGACAAAAATTAACTGGAAAGGTGACGAAGATCTAATTGTTACAAATTTATTGAAAGCTCGCTTCGGCGGGCTTTTTTTATGACTTATAAATCCTTACCCATGGAGTGAATATCGCCGTGATTCTCTTCGATTTGATCTTTAATATACTGAATGCTTTTAGAGAGAATCACCAAATCTGGAGTAGCATTTTGTCCAAGCCAGTGCCAAGAATCATCATTGTGATCAATGGCTAAAGCCATGTGATACAACAATTCCATTTTATGCTGCATGAGCCAATGTTGTGCAGATTCCAAACCTTCTGCTCCGTTGATCATAGCCATTAGATGAGCGTAACCATTTTCCATCAACCAAAGCCTTGATTGATCTCTTAAATAAATAGCATTAGTGGCATGAAATAGAGCCTCATATCCATTGTCTCGAAGCCAAAGAAGAATCTCCTCATTGCCCTCAATGGATTTGGCCCAAAGTAAAATAATGTTTGCAGGGAAGTTGATGGGCTTCAAATCTACCCTTTGCGGAGTTTCCTCCACCTTAGCTTTTATTTTATTTCGGCGAAACCAAGCAAACATACTTTCTTAAAAAAACCATAAAGCCACAAAAATTGCAGCAATAACACATATAAAATCTACCAAGAGCATCGTGGATAGTGTATACCTAGTATTTTGAACTTTTATCGACCCAAAATAAACGGCTACGACATAAAAAGTTGTTTCTGCACTGCATTGAAAAATACAGCTTAGCCTAGCAGTAAATGAGTCTGGTCCGTAAACACGCATGGCATCAATCATAAAACCACGAGAACCACCAGAACTGAATGGGCGCAATAGTGCAACTGGAAAAGACTCCGTAATGGGTTTTGGGACACCTATATTAGAAAAACACCACGTGAGACCATGGCTCAAAATTTCAAAAAGCCCACTGTTGCGAAATAGCGAAATGGCCACAAGCATTCCTAAAATATATGGAAAAACGGTTACGGCGGTGTTCATGCCATTTCTGGCCCCCAACACAAATGAATCAAATATATTCGTTTGTTTTTCTACAAATTTCTTTTCCTTGTAAAAAGCATAGCCAAGGGTAAGCAAAATAATTCCAAGCAATAAGATGCCCGAAAAGTTTCCGGTAAATAAATTTTTACCAATAAAATCAAGCGAATTGATATACCACAATAAACCAGTCATGGCACCTACAATAGTGAAAATAACCACCAATAAGATTCCGCTTAATAAATTGATTCGTTGTCGCAAACCGACGATAATAAGGGCTGCAATGGTACCAATAAAAGATGTTATGATACAAGGCAACATAACATCTGCAGGGTTAGCCGCATGCTCAGCAGCTCGGTAACCAATAATTGAAGTTGGAATTAGTGTGAGACCAGCAGCGTGAAGGCAAAGAAACATGATCTGGGCATCGCTGGCTCTTTCCTTTTGAGGATTTAATTCTTGCAAACTCTCCATGGCTTTTAGTCCAAAAGGAGTGGCCGCGGAATCCAAACCCAAAAAATTTGCTGCAAAGTTTAAAGTCATATAAGAAATAGAAGGATGGTCTTTGGGAACTGACGGAAATACCTTTACGAAAAATGGACTCAGTCGTCGGGCCATTCCCTCTGACGCACCAGAATCAATGAGCAACTGCATCAATCCTGCAAAAAATGCGAGATAAGCCAAAAGAGGTAAAATAATATCCACCAAACTATTTTTAGCGGTGGGTAAAAGACCATCTGTTTTTTGAATTCCACTAAAAATTCTAACCGACATTGGGCCCATTACATACGTGGTATCTGCATCTTTCGTGTTGAAATTTATGACTATGGTGCCTGATTCAGTCGACTTCAATGAATCGCGAATCACCGGTGAAAGATTCTTTACATAAGACTCACCAATCAAAAATGGATCATCTTTTTTTCCGTTTAATACATGATCTATGGTATAGCTTTGGTTATTAAAGATGCCAATTAAGACAAAACACAGAGACGAAATAAAAATAACTAACCAAAACCTACTTAATACCATAAAACGAATTTCGTTATTTATTTTGTTACATGAGAGATCACACAAAAAAATCTATTAACATTCGATATTGAATTAAAAAATATTTGATTTTCGTTTTTTTTTCTTCGTCTCGATTGGCAATAGAGAGGATGAAGAAAATTTCGAGGCGTAAGCGATACCGAAAAGCGCTTGACGTTTGATAAGCAAAGCTTATCACTCTTTTCGTGAATCGATCGATGAGAAATTTTAGCCGAACGTCTTCAATCGAGAATTGATTTTTTCGTTCTTTTGTATCAAGACAAAAGGACAAAGAATTAACGTCCGATATTTATCGGACAAAACCTTAAAGAATAACTCAAATTCCATCATTCAATATAAACATTCTAAGTAATTTTGTGTTTTAAAAATATGAAAGCTGTATTTCATCCTGAAAATTCCAGAGGTCATGCTGACCATGGATGGTTATTAGCAAAGCACTCTTTCAGTTTTGCTTCATGGCAAAATAGAGAAAGAATGAATTTCGGTGCTTTAAGGGTATTAAATGATGATAGTATAGCAGGTGGAAAAGGATTTGGCCAACATCCTCACGATAACATGGAAATCATTACCATTCCACTCGAAGGCGCCCTAAGACATGAGGATAGCATGGGACATTCAGAAGTTATTCATGCCGGAGAAGTACAAGTAATGAGTGCGGGAAGTGGAATTTATCACAGTGAATTCAACGCAAGCCCAAGCGAAAAAATTTCGCTATTTCAATTGTGGATTTTCCCCAATAAACAGCAGGTAAAACCTCGCTATGATCAAATTAGTTATGATCTGAATGATGCGAAAGATAAATTTCTTCAATTAGTTTCGCCAAATAAAGACGATGCCGGAACATGGATTTATCAAAACGCATGGATTTCCATTGTTGATCTATCGCAAGAACACTCCCTAAATTACTCCCTTCATCTACCAAACAACGGCGTTTATATTATGGCGATAGAAGGGCAACACCAAATTGGTGAACAAACACTTAACAAAAGAGATGCTATTGGTATTTCAGAATGCGAAACGATACACATTAATAATATACAACCAGGTCGCCTGCTTTTAGTGGAAGTCCCTATGATTTTTTAGCTATGAATAATACCATTATTGACGATTTGAATTGGCGCTACGCCACCAAAAAATATGATTCTGAAAAAAAAATTTCAGCGAAAGATTTCGAAATTATTTGTGAATCACTACGACTTGTTCCTAGCTCCTATGGTTTACAGCCATTAAAATACCTTGTTATTGACGATAAAAGCACGCGTGAAAAACTTCTACCACTTGCTTACAACCAGCCGCAAATCATAGATGCATCTCACTTGATTGTACTTTGCAGTTTTAGCAAGATAACGCCTATCGAAATAAAAAACCACCTTGAACTGATGAGCGCGGTGAGAAACGAGCCCCTCTCTAACTATGAAAGGTTTGGTGAAAACATGCAGAAAACGTTTTCCAATCTAAGTGAAACAGCAACAAGTGAATGGACTACAAGGCAGGCATATATAGCTCTTGGGCAAATCATACATACCTGCGCTAATATGAGAATTGATGCTACACCGATGGAGGGATTTGACAAGTCGGCCTTTGATGAAGCACTTAATTTAACGTCGAATAACTTACAAAGTGTGCTTCTTTTGGCTCTTGGATATAGAAGTCCTGAAGATAAACTATCAAGCCTACCAAAGGTTCGTAAACCCCTGAGTGAAATAATAGAGATCGTAAAGTAAGCAAAGCATTTTAACCTTGCCCTGTGAATAAGTAAGTGTAAAGAATAGTATTTACACTTCGTCAATCAAGAAATAATCCCTATTTTTGAAACTCATGAAACAATGGGCCCCATTCCTTATACTATTTCTCTCTTTGCACATGCTCTCTTTTTCGCAGGTGCGTTTGAGCGCTAGTGATCGTGCAGATATATCCTTAATAACTGATAAGTTAGCGATTGATAAGCAACAAGTTTCCAACCCTATTTTAGGCTATCTTCCTATTAATTATATTGGGAGCGACTATTACCTCTCTTTTGTTGGGAAAATTAACAAAAACTTTGACCGAAGATTTTTTGAAGAGCGCAGCATTCTTGTAGGAAATCCAATAGCGTCTATTGTAAGTTTAAAAATTAAGGTAAGTGATCTTGCCTCCATTGATGCTATTCAAGGAATTGACCACCTGAAAATTGCTTCAAGAATCAACTATCAATTGGACAAAGCAATTAAGGACATGCATGTTGATAGTGTTAACTTGGGAATTAATTTACCTCAAGGATATACTGGTAAGAATGTTTATATTGGTGTTACTGATTGGGGCTTTGACTATACCTCTCCAGTATTTTATGACACACTGCTTAACCAAACACGTATAATTGCTGCATGGGATCAATTCAAAACTAGTGGCCCTGCCCCACAAGGTTTTTCATATGGAACAGAATACAATACCATTGGATCTTTGTTAGCCGCTCAAACAGATACGGCCAATATTTATAGTCATTCTTCACACGGGAATCATGTCGCTGCTATCGCGGGAGGAATTGGTGCCGGAACGAATTACCGAGGTGTTGCCTACGAAGCCAATTTTCTTTTTGTAACGTTTCTCGTTGATGAGTCGGCAGTGTTGGATGCTTGGGAATGGATGTATCAAAAAGCACTTGCTGATGGAAAAAGATTGGTGATTAATATGAGTTGGGGACTCTACCATTTCGGAACCCTAGATGGTAATTCGATGCTCAGCCAAGCTATTACTGCTTATACTGATCTTGGTGTTGTTTTTACTAATTCCGGAGGAAATAATGGAAATGTAAATTTTCACTTGAAGAAAAACTTCAACAACGATCTCCTTAAATCGAAAATTGACTTCTACTCTTACGGCGCCAATCCCAATATGTGGGGACAAAGTATTCATGCCTGGGGAGAGCCAAATAACCATTTCTCTAATGGTATCATTGTAACTAACTCAGCCAACTCAACCTTGATTGAAAGCCCATTTTATAGTACTTTAACTACAAGTAGCTACATCGATACATTTTTGGTTACAGGAAATGACACCATTTGGTATAATATCTCTGCCGATGCTGCGCACCCATTGAATGGCAAACCACAGATGCGCTTGCGTGTGAAATGTTTGAACACCAGCTTAAAAGTCTTACTAAAATCTGCTGCAGATTCAGGTCTTGTGCATTATTGGAATGTCACCGAACTAAGCAATGATGTTGGAAATTGGGGCATGGCCTTTTCATATGCTGGAAGCGGAACCACTAGTGGTGATACAGACAACGGTATTTCGGAACCATCTTGTGCAGACAATGTTATAAGCGTAGCTGCCTATGCGCCTTCCTATACTACTAGTGGCGGATCAACAGCCGGCGGAGCCATTGCAGGATTCTCTAGCCGTGGACCTCGATATGATGGTGAGATGAAACCAGATATTGCAGCGCCAGGAGTTGCTATTTGTAGCGCCATATCGTCTTTCACCGACGCAGCTTACACCTCGGTTGCCAACGTAACGTTTAATAACAGAACGTATCATTTTGCTAAATTTTCAGGAACATCCATGTCTGCTCCCATGGTGGCTGGCGTTGTCGCTTTAATGTTAGAAGCAAATCCATATTTGTCTGCAACACAAGTGAAAGAAATTATCATGGAAACAGCAAGAACCGATAATTTTACTGGAATCATTCCAACCACAAGAAGCCCAATTTGGGGAGCCGGAAAAATAAACGGTTACCAAGCAGTGAAAATGGCGCTTTCTGTTGCTGGAACAAGCGTAGTTAATAATATACTTTCATGGTCTGTATATCCGAATCCCGTTCAAAAAGAATTGTATTTTACCCTAGTGGATGAATTACCTGCGAGCTGTGATATTGTATCCGAAAATGGCAGCTTTATTTCAAAACCTATCAGTAACGGAAAAATAAATGTGAGTGACCTCGCACCAGGAAGCTATTGGATAAGAATGTTATTTAACGGGAAATTTGAGCAAAATCTATTTATCAAAAACTAAGCGGTTTTGCAAAATAATACGGCACAACTAAAACGATCTGACTTATCACTTGTAAAAGATCTAGCTTACCGAATTTGGCCTGTTTCCTATGCATTAGTTATTACAGAACATCAAATCAACTACATGTTAGACCTCATGTATTCGACCAAAAAACTTGAAAAAGATTTTGATGAAGGACAACAATTTTATGGATATTTTGAAAATGAAAAATTACTTGGATTTATTACCTTTGAAAATAATCACCCGAGCAACAGGCAAATGAAAATTCATAAATTATATGTTGATACTCATTCCACAAAAAAAGGAATTGGCAAGACACTTGTTGATTGTGCTAAAGAATACGCAAAAAAAAACAATATGAATGAGATCGTTCTGAATGTTAATCGTAAAAATCCGGCAATAATGTTCTATCAAAAAATAGATTTTGTCATCGATAGAGAGGAAATTATTGATATTGGAGAAGGATTCGTAATGGATGATTACATCATGAAATATAGACTCCCATGTTAAAGATAGATATGCATACCCACATCATTCCGAAACTCATGCCCAATTGGACGGAGAAATTTGGCTATGGTAAATTTATTCATTTAGAACATCAAGATAATGGTACTGCTAATATGATGCAGGGTGGTCAATTTTTTCGAAACATTGAAGAAAATTGTTGGGACGAAAACATAAGAATAACGGATTACGAAACATTTTCAACCAAGGTTCAAGTGGTTTGTACAATTCCTGTAATGTTTTCCTATTGGGCAAAGCCAGCAGACTGTGCAGCACTTTCAAGCTTCTTAAATGATCACATTGCTGAATTGGTGCAGCGATATCCAAAAAACTACATTGGATTAGGCACGATACCGATGCAAGATACAGATGAGGCAATTAAAGAATTAGAACGGATCAAATCAATTGGATTGGTGGGAGTTCAAATCGGCTCCAACATCAACGACGAAAACCTCAGCGAGGAGAAGTTTTTTCCGATTTTCGAAGCGTGTAGCCGACTAGATTTAGCTGTAATGATTCATCCATGGCAAATGATGGGATTTGATGCCATGAAAAAATATTGGCTTCCTTGGCTCGTTGGAATGCCAGCTGAAACATCTCGAGCTGCCTGTTCGATGATCTTTGGGGGTGTGCTTGAACGGCTGCCAAAATTACGGGTTTGCTTTTCACATGCAGGTGGATCGTTTCTTCCTACAATTGGTAGAATAGAACATGGATTTAATTGCCGCCCTGATTTAGTTGCCATTGACAATCCAATTAATCCAAGAGAATACCTCGGTAAATTTTGGGTAGACTCCATTACCCACGACATAGATGCGCTTAAATATATTCTTAAAATGCAAGGGTCAAAACGAGTTTGCCTCGGTTCAGATTATCCCTTTCCATTAGGCGACCTTGAAATCGGAAAGTTTATTGAAGAAAGTGATTTATCTCACCAAGAAATAGAAGATGTTTTCAGTCATGCAACCCTTGAATGGTTGAAACTCGATAAAAAAGCATTTTACTAGAACAGGGTAAGATTACAAGTCCGAAATTTATTTTACAGCAACTTACTGCTTCACTAATTCCTTCGTGTAAACTCGTTGGTTGGTTATTATCTTCACAAGATACGTTCCCTTATTGAGCGTTGATAAATCGATATATGATTCCGCAAAGTAATCTGAAGCATTCATTTTTTCAGATAAAACTTGCCTGCCCATAATATCATACAATACTAATTGTGCATCATTATTCACCGAACCGCTGATTTCTATTGTCGCTTGATTAGTCGCAGGATTTGGGAAAATAGCGATTTCATGATCTAATTTATTTTCCTCTAAGCCCACTGTAAATCCTACGGAGAAATCATAGCGATGATATCTTCCGAAATCACCAGGAAACATTTCAATGTAACTTCCACCTACATACCTTAGTCGCATTTGACCAGTTGTTTCACCTTCCACTTGCGCAGAATACCAAAAAGATAGCCCATCGTTGTCGCTGTCATCGATAATGACACTGTAGCACCCAGGTGCAAGATCAAAAGTATCTTTATATTGTGTGGTGTTACTCAGATTATTTCGTTCAAATATAATATTACCAGAAGCATCAATCAAGCGGTAGGTGTTTTCAATCGCTTTATTGTTAGTTGAAAGCCAAATAAAGAATGGCCCATTAATTCTTTCCGGTGCATTAAATTTAGTTTGTTTCACACTATTTTGATTGTAGTCATCATTTCCTGAGCCCCCATTCACGTCACAAACATATGCTGTGAATGTCTTCATTGAATCGTAGTCTGTCCAAAAATCTTGAGAATTTACAGGGATTTCCACCATCTCCTCTTCCAAGAAACCTAAGTTTCCTGTCCAATCATAACTAATCTCCACACCATAGGTAATCCAACAACGGATCTTACATGAAGTAAGGGCTTGTTGGCCAGCATTTCTAATAATGACTCTAGGATTTGAACAAGTGGGGTTGTACTTGCTGTAATATTCCCAATTATTAGGATTTAAAACATCCACAATAGCGGCATCATTTTGAAAATTAGGCGCTGAATAAGAGATTAAGTCATATGCTCCGATGTAATTTCCTCCGGCCGTACCAGGATCATTTGGTGGCACTAGTGTAATTCCGTAATCAATCGTTACAGTATCGCCTGGTGTAACGAAGGGAGTCAATTCAAATTCGTGTTCCTTCACGCGGTCACCAGGGCACCATCCCTCTCGGGCGTATGGCCAAGTTCCACCCTGCCCAATATTAGGATTATCACCACACTCAGTTGTTTGCCAAATGTTCCAGTTAAATCGAGGAATACCATTAATTCGGATCAGGTGGTCGTTCGGAACCCATTCGCAACAAGCCGCATTTCCCACTTGCCCATGTCCAGTCATTCTAGTTTTAATTTTAAAGGTAGAAGAGGTATCGTTAAGTACAATCGGTTTAGCTGAAAGAACAGCATCGTTAGCCATATTCGCGTAATTGTAAGATCGCCAATCGGACCAAATAGGCTCTCTTTTGTGAACATCTCTTGGAGGAATACCTTCAATAAAAGCAAAGCGTAAATCCAACAATTCTTGCGTATTATGAGCAGCTAAATCAACGGTATTTTTCAAATACATTTGGTAATCAGTAACATCGTAAATCCAAGAAAATCCATTAGGACCTAAATCGAATTGAATGCCATAAGGAGTAATGTAACGAGCTATTTCAACATCTTTTACGATTTCGTAAGGGGCTTCAAAATAAAGTATTGAGTCATTTAGAAGTTGAATATTCGAACCTAGTGGTGTATTCTGTATCACGTTTCCACTGGTATTAAAGGTGTAAGTATTTCCTGCTGCTGCACCTCTGTAAGATTGAACAATATCAAAATGACTGTGAAGAGGAGCTTGTTCGAAAACCGTGATAGGCTCAACCAAACGGGGCTGATTCACCACGATGGTATCCAAAACCCCTTGCACACTTCCTTGGCCAAAAGCTACTTTAGGTCTTAAATTCAAGGATTGTACACCCACCATTGGCCACGCTTTCTTTATCATAGAGCCTGAATTTGGAGTAAAGCCTTCGGAAAGCATAAGTTTGTAATCATTGTTTGATCTGTCATCAGCATAATTCTGATTATCAAAATCATAATAAACCATCAATTGATTCCAATTGGGGTGTGAATTATCGATTTTATTCTGATAGTGAGCTAAAATTGTAGAGGCAGGCAAAGAAGCCTTGTACACCCTAAATTCATCCAACTGACCCTTCCATTTTATAGATTGATTGGCACTAGCCCCCAAAACGAAACGATGTACATAACCCACTTGACGGTTCAGGTTGGTACCTGAGTGCCAAAGCACCCCATTTTTGTAGATGAACATCTCCCCAGTGGATTGTTTTTTAACAAAAGCCCAATGGTTCCATGTATCTTGAATTTCTGAAGGCGACATAGCGATATTGATGCGATCGAATCCTGTTTGGTTACCTGCGTCAAAATAAATTTGGTTATTTCCCCAAGGCATGTGGATATTTATGATTCGATTACCTAGGGTATCATACGCCTCCAACAAGGTGGTGTTTTGACCACTAATTGCATTTCCTTTTGACCAAAATTCAATCGTCAAATCTGGACCAATCAAGGTATCAGACAATTCAAGCAAAGCATAATTATTTCCATTAAAATCGATAACGCCATTGCTCCCTTCGTAAAAATTAGAACTGGTTGGGAAGCCGTTTTCTGCCTCAAAAACAGGATTTGTCGCAGTAGGAATATCTGTATCGAATGATAATTCTACAATGATGTGGTCTGTACCGTTCCAGTTAAAAGGCTGGTAAAACAAGAATTCATTTAAGCCTGAAACTAAGCCTCCAGCTGAAATGGAACGGTTGTAAACTTCCAAAAATCCCGCAGTTTGATCCATGCTAACGTTCAGTGTGGAAGTGCCTTTCAATCGAATGCTTGGAAAGGGAATGCCTTCATTGTTTGCGACACTGGCCAGATAAAGTGATAAAGACTCAATATTACCAGGTTGAACACCTGCTGCATTTAACTCAAAAACAGTTAACAGAAACTGGAATTTTCCACCTTGGCTAGAGGTTTTAAAAGGTAAGTTTGAAGTAGTGTTGTTTTGAATCACCACATGGTTTTGCAAGATGGGATTGCTACGGAAATATTCATTTCTTTGATACGTATTGTAGGTTTGAGCCGAAACCGTTGGATTGTTGAAGTTAATGGTGGGAGGTGTGGTACAATTTGATAAATACAGTGAACTGTTCTTTTGAACAGAATCAAATTGTCCGGTATGATCAAATACCCTAGTATACGTAAGGTAATCCCATTCTCCACAATTATACTGATCCCATGTGGTAAGCGGACTACACTTCAGTTTGTAGTACATTAATACCTTTTCAAACCGTTGGCTATTGAGCTCAGCTGGAAATTCAAATTGATCATGGCGATTCGTTATAGAATCAAAGGTAAAGGTCTGAACCCATGTTGTATCCTGTGAAAAGGAATAAAAAACAGAAAATAAAAGGACAAGAAACGTTGTGTAAATATTTTTCATGTTGGATATAAATTAGCTTGGCGTTAAAAGTACGAAAATGAAATTTATTTGTAGAAAAATAAGGTAAATTTGTTGCTAGAAATAAAATGGATGAATTACAAAAAACATGTCATTTTTTCAGCAGCACATCGTTGGCATAGCAATTGAAAACTAGTAATGCATATTAAACTTAACAAGATATATAGCATTGCAACTGAAAAGTACTGACAATGTGTCTCAATAAACATAAACACAATACAAAAGAATGAGTATTAATTTTGATAATGACTTTTTTGGATTTGATGGCATTGAAAACGATGCAGAATTTATCCCTTTAATAACAGCAGAAGAGGAAGAAAGTGTAAACAAACAAATTTTTCCCAGTGATCTTCCTATTCTCCCCTTACGAAATAATGTATTATTTCCAGGCGTTGTAATTCCAATTACAGTTGGGCGAGACAAATCCATACGATTGATACAAGAAGCGAACAAAGGCAATAAAATAATTGGTGTAGTTTCTCAAAAAAATCAAGACGAAGAATCACCCAGCTTTGCTGATTTGCATGAGGTTGGTACTGTAGCTCAAATTATTCGCTTACTAAAAATGCCCGATGGCAGTTCAACAGTCATCATTCAAGGAAAACGTAGATTTTCAATCGATAAACCTTTGCAAACAGATCCCTACATGCGCGCAACGGTTACAATTTTAAATGAAAAACCGATAGATAAAAAGGACAAAGAATTGACTATCATGTTTAAGACCATTAAAGAATTGGCCTTACAAATCATACGAGACAGCCCCAATATTCCTTCAGAAGCTCAATTTGCCATTGGCAATATTGACAGTCCAACGTTCTTGGTCAACTTTATTTCATCCAACATGAATGCAGATGTAGCAAAGAAACAAGAAATGTTGGAAGAATTGGACATGCGCAAAAGAGTGATGATGGTCCTTGAGCACCTGACACTTGAAGTTCAGATGCTGGAAATGAAAAATGAAATTCAAAATCGTGTCAAAAAAGACCTTGATCGCCAACAGCGCGAATTTTTCCTTCACCAACAAATGCGTACTATTCAAGATGAATTGGGTGATAATCCGCAGGAGCAAGATATAATAGAATTTCGTAAAAGAGGCGAAAAAAAACGCTGGTCTGAATCAATGTCGAAGACCTTTTTCAAAGAATTAGACAAACTACAGCGCATGAATCCACAGGGCGCAGAATATACGGTGCAGCTCAATTTTTTAGAATTATTGCTTGATTTACCATGGAATAGTTACACGAAAGACAATTTAGATCTGAAACGCGCTAAAAAAATATTGGAGCGTGACCATTTTGGCTTAGAAAAAGTAAAAGAACGCATCTTAGAATACTTAGCCGTATTAAAATTACGTGGCAACATGAAATCGCCAATTCTTTGTTTTTACGGCCCTCCTGGAGTTGGAAAAACATCTCTAGGAAAGTCAATTGCAGAGGCGCTTGGGCGAAAGTATGTACGGATGTCTTTGGGTGGTGTTCACGATGAAGCAGAAATTCGCGGGCATCGCAAAACGTATATTGGAGCTATGCCTGGTCGCATTATCCAAAACATTAAAAAAGCTGAAAGTGCCAATCCTGTCTTTGTATTAGACGAAATTGATAAGTTAGGCAGAAGTAACCACGGCGATCCTTCTTCAGCCTTATTAGAGGTGCTAGATCCAGAGCAAAACATTGCCTTTTATGATAATTACGTTGAATCAGAATTTGATTTATCTAAAGTTCTCTTTATTGCTACGGCAAATAGCCTAGCGGAAGTACAGGGACCGTTGAGAGACCGAATGGAAATTATAGAAGTGAATGGTTATACGATTGAGGAGAAAATTGAAATTGCAAAACGTCACCTCATCAGTAAACAAATCACTGAACATGGTATTCAGAAAAAAGACATTTCGATCGATAATAAAATTTTAGAAAAAATAATTGAGGAGTATACCAATGAATCTGGGGTTAGAAGTCTCGATAAATTAATGGCCAAATTAGTGCGCAGTAGAGCACTTCAGATTGCCAGTGATGAAAAATTCTCTCCGAAAATTGCAGAAGAAGATATTTTTAAGTTCTTAGGCGCAGGGAGATCACGTACCAAATACGCTAATAATAATGTTGCCGGAGTTGTTACTGGACTAGCATGGACTAGCGTTGGTGGAGATATCTTATTCATTGAGTCGTCGCTTACTCAAGGAAAAGGCAAGTTAACCTTAACCGGAAATTTAGGCGATGTCATGAAAGAAAGTGCCATAATTGCACTCGAATTTTTAAAAGCTCATAGCAATTGGATCGGACTTTCTCAAGAAGTTTTCGATCATTATAACGTTCATGTCCATGTGCCTGAAGGAGCAACACCTAAAGACGGTCCGAGTGCTGGGATCACCATGCTTTGTTCCTTAGCTTCTTTGTTTTCTCAACGAAAGATAAAAAAAGGCCTTGCAATGACAGGAGAAATAACACTTCGTGGTGACGTACTACCAGTTGGTGGAATCAAGGAGAAAATCTTAGCTGCAAGACGTGCTGGAATAAAAGAAATTATTCTTTGTGCTAAAAACAAGCAAGATGTTGATGAAATAAAAGCCGATTACCTGAAAGGATTAAACTTTCATTATGTTTCTAGCATGAAAGAAGTGATTGATATAGCCTTGACGAAAGAAAAAGTAGTGGATGCGATTACCTTAGTTATCCCAACGAAAGCTTAATCCCAATCGTTATTTTCCTTATCGAATTCATCCATTAACTTTTTCCAATTATACGTTGGATCAGTTGTATCGATTAATATGTCCTTGTATTCAGCAGAAGTAATGTCGTAATGTAGAATTTCTTCTCCAGTATATTCCTCAATGGCTTCTACAAGTATTTTTTCTTCTGGGCTGCAAAAAGACAAAGCTTGTCCGTTTGATTCACCCCTACCCGTTCGTCCACAGCGATGCACATAATTCTCTGGATTGTCTGGCAAGTCGTAATTAATGACATAATCCATATCCGGAATATCAATACCACGACATGCCACATCAGTGGTGATGAGCACACGGCTTTCTCCTTTTCGAAAACGTTCTAAAATAGCAAAGCGTTTATCTTGCTCAATACCACCGTGAAGTGCTTCAGTTACTATTTCAACGCGTAACATGGCAGCAACGACACGTTCAGCGCGCACCTTGGTTCGAACGAAGACAATAAATTTTTGAGTTTCAAATTCACTTAAGATATTTTCAAGAAAAAAACGTTTATCATCCATTTCAATAAAAGCCACCGCATGTGTGACATTTTTCGCAACTGGATTTTTGGGTGAAATTTGAATACGAATGGCATCTCGAACAACGTCATAAGCCAATGATTTTATTTTTTTTGAAATCGTTGCAGTGAAAAACAAGGTCTGGCGATTTTTAGGAAGTAAACGCAGCACATCTCTGATGTCTTTTGTAAACCCTAAATCAAGCATTAAATCTGCTTCATCAAGCACTAATATTTCCACTTTCGATAAATCGATAAAGCCTTGGGAAACGAGGTCAAACATACGACCTGGCGTAGTCACCAAGATATCAACTTTAGTTTGTAATTGATTTATTTGATCGTCTTGTTCTACACCACCAAAAAGTCCGAGCGTGCTTAATTTAGTTCCAGCGCTAATTTGCTTAAAAACATCGGATATTTGCTTGGCTAATTCACGTGTTGGTACCATCACCAAACACCTAATTTGTTTTTTCTTTAAGTCTTTGGGATTCAAAAGATGGTGAATCACAGGAATAACAAACGCAGCGGTTTTTCCTGTTCCAGTTTGGGCAACAGCCATAACATCTTCCCCATCAAGAATGTGTTTAATGGCCCGGTGTTGAATATCAGTAGGACGAGACCAACCAAGGAGATCAAGTTGATGTTTTATTAACGATGATATCGGGTAGTCCTTGAATTTCATAGTTCAAAGATACGCATTTTACACCTTATTGCTAATCGGAGTGGCGATGAATAGTTCGTCGACCTTTTGTCGGCGATAATCAAAAATTTCTTTTAGTTTATTTTTAACCAAAATGGGATGCATTAGCCGGCCCAAAAATCCAAGAGGAAGTTCATAGCTTACAATATCGGTCATTTCTACACCACCATCAACTTCTTTAAAATGATGCTCATGGTGCCAAATTCGATAGGGTCCTTTGCGTTGTTCGTCTACAAAAAACGAGTGATTTTTAACCGTTTTTATCTCCGTAATCCAATTCATTGGAATTCCCAGCATTGGGCGAACCGTATACTCAATCATTAACCCTTCGTACATTTTATCGGGCAGTTCTGTTCGAACAATAAAGCCCATGGACTGAGGGGTGATTTTAGAAAGATTTTTCGGATCGGAGAAAAAATCCCAACACGTAGCCATGTCGGTTTTTACAAATTGTTTTGTTTTTAGTTGATACATACTCGAAAAACAAGCTAGGCCATAAAAAGTTTTTATACAAGACTAGAAATCGTAGTTTGTTCACCAAAACGCACGTCATCGATCAATCGTAATTTTTCCATTTGCCCTACTTCGAGCGAATAATAACCAAATTCTTCTGTCACACGACCTTTCATGCGATAAATACCCTTTCCCATAAAAGGATACTTTCGGACTGCTTCCGGAAAATGAACCGTATCAATGGTATCACCCGCCACATCAATAAAAGTTCCGAAATTCATTAGTGTTCCTTTACTTGTTTTAGATGGTTTAACCGCGACTAAATAACCAACTAATTCAATCACTAGCCCAAGGGAATTAACGATTTGCTTGGCTAGAGTATGCTTAGGCAGGGGATTCGCTAGTAAATCGAAGGGATTGCATAAAGGGAAGCCCATTAGCTCGATTTGCTCAAAGGAACATTCCATATTACCTTCCTCAAAAGAGGGTAACTTGAATGACATAGGCGCAGTACTAAAAAGGGAATTTTGCTTACTATTCGGAGTGGATTTATTCAAATATAAATGAGCCTTCCACAACAATGTTTTTCGATCTTCCGAAAAATCACGTAGCGCACCGATTCGAATCAGAAGAGAAAGCTGTTCTAGGGGAATAAAAAGACGCTGCATCAGGTCGTCGAAATTACGAAAAAGGCCATTTTCGATGCGTTCTTTCAAGATAGATCGGATACACTTCACTTCTATTCCATCAACTAGGTTAAAGCCCAATACCAAGCGCTTTCCGATTAATACCGAAGCATAATCTCCCTCATTAATTGATGGCGCCTCGATAAGAGCACCAAATCGACGTGCTTCATGGACATAAATTTCAGTTCGATAATACCCGCCGAAATTATTAATGGTTGCGGTCATATATTCCAACGGATAATGCGCTTTTAAATAAAGACTTTGATAGCTCTCAACAGCATAGGAAGCGGAATGGCCTTTCGAAAAAGCATAGCCGGCAAAGCTCTCGATTTGCGACCAAATAGAACCAACGAGGACTAAATCGTATCCTTTTTTAGCGCAATTACTAAAAAATAAATCGCGCACAGCTTGAAATTCATCCCTCGAGCGAAACTTACCCGACATACCCCTTCTCAACACATCTGCTTCAGCTAAACTAAGTCCGGCAAAATAATGTGCTACCTTAATCACATCTTCTTGATAGACCATTACCCCATACGTTTCGGGCATCATTTCCAATAAAATAGGATTCGCTTCTTTTCTACGATCAGGATTCCTATGTCGAAGGATATATTCACGCATCATCCCCGACTGCGAGACACCGGGACGAATAATAGAACTCGCCGCTACCAATTCCAGGTACGTTTTTACTTTTAATTTAATCATGAGCATACGCATAGCAGGAGATTCGATATAGAAACACCCTAATGCTTTCGCTTCTAACATCAAAGACCTAATGGATTCATCTTCCTTGAAATAAGCGATGTCATGAATATCATGTGGCGGATTTTCTGCTTGATTATACGCGATAATGTCCAAGCATTCCCTTATTTTTCCTAAACCACGCTGACTTAAAACATCAAACTTATACAGACCAACATCTTCGGCCTCCATCATGGAGAACTGTGTTGTTGGATACCCTTTTGGCGGCAAGAAAGTAGCTGAATACCACGTAATAGGTTTTTCACTGACAACAATCCCCCCCGAATGAACGCTTAAATGAGAGGGAATTCCTTGAATGTAAGCACTATAACGAAGCACTAATTTTGAAAGCTCGTCTAGGTTGGTAGTAGGAAGTTTACTTCGACTTAGCTTATCGATTTCCGTTTTAGGTAAACCAAAAACTTTCCCAAGTTCTCGAATAGTAGCGCGATATTGAAATGTATTATAAGTGCAGAGCCAGGCCGCATTTGGATAACGCTGAAAAATATAATCAATCACTTCATCGCGATCACGCCATGAAAAATCAATATCAAAATCAGGTGGGTTTTTCCGATAAAGATTGATGAAACGCTCGAAATAAAGATCTAATTCCAAGGGATCAACATCCGTGATACGCAATAGATACGCAACAATGCTATTAGCGCCGCTCCCCCTACCGACATAAAAAAAATGCTTCGAGCGCGCAAAAGAAGTGAAATCCCACGTCATTAAAAAGTACGACAAGTAATCTTTCTGGGCAATAATCTCAATTTCCTTCTCAATGCGCGCGATGATTTCGTCTGTTATTATTGGATAACGATACGCCAAACCATCTGCACAAAGCTGCCGTAACATTTCCTCATCTTCCTCAACACTTCCTGTATAGGTTGTTGGGTTTTGAGGCTTTGCCTGCTCGCCAAATTCAAAATCAACATGACAGGTATCAAATAGCGCTTGCGTTCTTTCGAGGTATTGAGGGAAATACTGATACACGATGGATAAATCACTAGCAGATAAAAATCGTTCATTTTCATTGGCTTGATTCTTTTTCGGCAACTTGGATAAAAGCGTATTGTAGTGAATTGCACGCAACAAGCGATGCGTATTAAAATCACGTTTATTACGAAAAATCATAGGATCTAACCCCACTATTTTTTCAGGTCGAACATGCTTAAAATTGATGGATACATTATTTAGATCGGTATACCTTACTTGGAAAAACTCGTTAGCTTTTAAATCATTAAAATCGATTGTTAAAGGGTAAAAAATAAAACAATTTACTAAATCTGGAAGCCGAGACTCGAAAGGCAAATTGCCATGTAGGTGCTTCGTTAAAAAATTATTTAATGCTAACAATCCGTCGTTATTTTTAGCGATTACAGTGGCCTTTATGTCCATCCCATTTCTGATTTCAGCACCTACAATAGCTTTTATACCAAGGTGTTGGGCAGCACGAACAAATGCCAATACAGCTCCTGTAGAATTTATATCAGTCAGGCAAACACGTGTATATCCTGCAGCAGACGCCCATTCCAAAATAGCATCAGGAGAAAGCACCCCATATTTTAAGCTGAAGTAGGAATATGTTTTCATACCATTATTACATTTTACCAGAATAAGACCTCTAGTGTACCACCAAACCAGTCAAGTGAATGAGCAACTTAATCGATCTTAGTGACATTCATTCCAATCGCTCGCATCACAGCACGATCGCCATAGCGCTTTCGAATATGATCCAAGGACCTATACAAACTAGCGTAATCGACTGATTCATCAAATAAACTAAGTTGATGATTTCCTGCCACAAGCGAACTATACCTCAAACCAATCAAGCGAACCAACATCCTTCGTTGAAATAATCGATTGAATAGCTCAGTAGCAATGGGAAATAAATCATGGTCGGCTGCTGTATAAGGAATCTGCTTTTGGAGGGTTTGTGTTTGGAAATCAGCGTAACGAATTTTAATGGTGACACAAGCCGTTAGTTTATTACTCGTACGCAATTGAAAAGCCATATTTTCAGCCATGGCCGCTAATACGCTACGAAGTTTGACTACATCAATTGTATCTTGATCAAAAGTACGCTCCTTGGAAATGGATTTTCGTTCGCTGTATTGTTCAACAGGCGAATGGTCAAAACCTTGTGCTTTTTTCCAAATACTGATGCCATTTTCCCCTAAAGCACTTTGCATCATTTCCACAGGCATCTCTTGAATTGTTTGAATTTTTCGAACACCTAGATTACATAAAGTTTGATACGTTTTTATGCCTACCATCGGAATTTTTCGAACAGATAAAGGCGCTAAAAAATCACGTTCTGCACCAATATTAATTTGCATTTGATTGTTTGGCTTTGCTTCTCCTGTTGCAATTTTTGAGACCGTTTTATTTTGAGAAAGACCAAAAGAAATGGGTAAACCTGTTTCATTCAAAATACGCTGCCGTAGTTCTGAGGCGTAGGTAAGTGTTCCAAAAAAACGATCCATTCCCGTAAAATCAATGTAAAATTCATCAATTGATGATTTTTCAAAGAGTGGAGATGCCTCGCTAATAATGTCTGTAACCATCTTGGAATACTTAGAATAGCTTGCTATATTACCCTTTATGACCACCGCTTCGGGACAGCGTTCCTTAGCCATTTTCATCGGCATAGCTGAATGAATACCAAAACGCCTCGCTTCGTAACTACATGAAGCGACAACACCACGATCACCGGTCCCGCCAATCAAAATAGGCCTTCCAATCAAGCGACTATCCAACAAGCGTTCACAAGAGACAAAAAAGGTATCTAAATCCATGTGAACAATTGAGCGCAAAATCGCCATGATAAAAAAAATAGTTGACGTTAATATTACAGAGAGATACTATATATTTGTTTGAACAAAAGTAATACTAATTGATTAATTAATAATCAACTTTTTGATTAATTTTTAATCTTTTTATTAAAAAACTACTATGAAAACCATCACTTGTTCGATGCTACTATTTTGTATGGCTATCTTAATCGCTTGTCAGACCGACCGACCTAAAAATCAAGACGAAAAAAACAAAAGGGAAATCCAATTCAAAAGAGAAAAACCGGACAGCATACGAATCGATAAAACTGGATTATACGGCATATATAAAGGCGTAGAATTTGCCGACACAGGTGATGTAAGCCGCAGAGATGTGGCGCATCAATTTTCAAATCGAGTAGCGGACACACTTGGAAAGTACTTAAAATCACAATTTAAAGCAGGAAACTACCTAAGCATAGATTTTCAAAAAACGAAAATAACGACTGCTGGAATGGATCTGAAAGACAGCGTAGTATATTGTATCACGATGTTCTTCAAAAGCGAAAAAAAATGCGATGCCAGCACGGGAATCGAGCACTGCGGAAGTTGGAGCCAAGATGAAATTACATCAAGTTATTTTCTCAAAAAAAGGCTAGTTGAGCTCAAGAAATCACTCCAAAAAATCAGTGTAGGAAAACCTAATGTTCACTTTTACAAAACAGCAGAAAAATTTCAAGAATATTGGATTCAATTTAAGCATAAAGATTACCAAGGAGATTGCGGAAAATAGAAAGTCGTTTTGTGGAAAAAGTAAAAAAAAAATACTGTTTTATCGATTAAGTAAGTAATTTCGTTAAAAATAATAAAACATGAAAAAATCGTATATAATATTTGGTGTTATAGGTGGTATTATCCTAATTATATTTTTAATGTACTACACTGCATACAGCGGTGCCGTTACTAAACAAGAAAACTTGGATGAAAAGTGGAATAATGTACAAAGTGCCTATCAAAGACGAGCAGATTTAATCCCAAATCTAGTGAAAACAGTAAAAGGCGCAGCGAAAAACGAAAAAGATATTCTCCTACAAGTTACTCAAGCAAGAGCGGGCATTGTTAATGCAAAAACACCCGAAGATCTTGAGATAATGGGAAAGAAAATTAACACGGCTATCAACATCATGTATGAAGCATATCCGGAAATAAAATCAACAGATAACTTCCGGGATTTACAAGCGCAATTGGAAGGTACTGAAAACAGAATAAAAACAGCACGAGACGAATACAATAAAGCAACAAAAGAATACAATACACATATCAGAGGGTTTTTCAATAGTATGTTCATTAACCACGAAACATTCCCGAGAAAAACAGGCTTCACGGCAGATAAAGGTTCGGAGAATGCTGTTGATGTAGACTTCGAAGATGCTAAATAAAATCATTACCGAAGCAGATAAAAAAGCCATTCAAGAGGCAATTCGAAAAGCTGAAGAACTAACGTCGGGGGAAATAAGAGTACATATTGATAAAAGTTGCAGCGGTGACCCCTTAAAACGGGCCATTGAGGTATTTAATAAGCTGAAAATGCAGGCGACTAAAGAAAGAAATGGCGTATTAATTTACCTCTCATTTAACGACAGAAAATTAGCCATTCTTGGTGATGAAGGCATTGACAAAAAAGTAGCTACTGATTTTTGGGATAGTACTAAAGAACAACTTATCCGTGATTTTAAAAACCAGCAATTTATACCTGGAATCATTAAATCAATCAATGAAGTAGGAATACGATTAAAAGAATACTTTCCACATCAAGAAGATGATATCGATGAATTAAGCAATGAAATCACCTTCGATTAATGAGTAAATATAGCCTTGCCTTATTATTAATTACGAGCATTTCATTAGCTTCATGGTCACAGCTACCAAAAGCACCCTACCCTCAAAAACTTTATAACGATCTAAATCATATCGGATTTCTAACACCAAGCGAAGAGATCATAATGGAGAAACGATTGGAGAAATTTGAAAAGGAAACATCCAATGAAATTGCAGTCATTATCGTTGATGATTTGGGAGATTATGACGTTTCTGATTATGCCATTAAGATTAGTAATCTATGGAAAGTAGGGAAAGAAAAAGAAAAAAATGGTGTCGTTATACTTATAAAACCGACCGGTGGAAAAAGAGATAAAAAAATATTTATTGCCGTCGGTAGAGGACTTGAAGGTGCCATTCCTGATATTACGTGTAAAAGAATTATTGAGAATGAGCTCATTCCTAATTTTAAAAACGAAGCACATTTTAAAGGACTAAACGATGCGCTAGATGTCCTTAGTTCGTTATCAAAAGGAGAATATAATTCAGCAACTTACATTAAAAAGACAGAAGGTTCTTTGTTAGGAAAAATCATACTTGTTATCATCATTCTTATTATAGTAGTTGTTTTAATGCTGAAGGGAGGAAAAGGCGGTGGAATGACGATGGGCTCGACCGGTTTTTTTGTGGGTAGTGGGTTTGGTAGAGGATTTGGAGGTGGCTTTGGTGGAGGAGGAAGCGGTGGAGGATTCGGAGGTTTTGGTGGCGGAAGCTTTGGTGGCGGTGGTGCCGGTGGAAGCTGGTAGCTTAATCAAAAAAATCATAGGTTTTGTAATGAATAATTCGCAACTGTAATCCAATTTCCTTATTGATTGTATTGTCCATGTTTTGCTGACGAAAAATACCGCGATAATACCCTTCTAATTTGATCGTCCAGGCTTTGTTTCGCTTACCAAAACCACTTTGAACGTGGTATAAACCAAGACCCGTTTTATACGATAAGAAACTATTTGCTGTACTATTTGCTTGTGGTAAATTATAATATGCTTCGGGCGCAAAAAATACTTCTATTACTTCTGCGCGACAAGACCGCCCTTTTTTTCGCTCAAAAATGGTTAAGACAGGAAGCCTTGCCATTAGGGCAATGTTTAAATAATTTTTATGTTGAAAAGGTGAAAGGAGATCTGTTCGATCCACATTGCTAATTGTACTGCTTCTAAACCCAAACTCAGGAAGGAAATACCGTCCAAATTGTTTGGTGATTCCTAGGTTGAATGAAGTATTATTGTTTTCGGCTAAACCAATATTATATTGACCATAAACACCAAAATTTTGTTTTTTACGCATATACATTTGCGCATTGAAAACAAAAGGAAAAATAACGACACAAAGAAAAATGATCCGTTTCATGGCTACAAGAATTGTTTAATACAAAACAAAAAGCCTGTAAATCGTTACAAAAAAAATAAAAAACGAACCTGTTTTAGATGTTTTCGATGATCATCGCAGAAGCTCCACCACCACCATTGCAGATAGCGGCACCACCATAACGTCCATTATTTTGTTTTAAAACTTGAATAAGGGTTACTATTATGCGAGAACCAGAATTACCTAATGGATGACCAAGTGCCACCGCACCTCCGTTGACGTCTACTTTTTCTGGTTGAAGACCTAGGATTTTTGTATTAGCAATTCCCACGACAGAAAAGGCTTGATTCAATTCCCAATAATCAATATCATTAGTCGATAATCCTGCTTTCTCTAATGCCTTTGGAACAGCCAAGGAAGGAGCCGTTGTAAACCATTCTGGAGCTTGTGCGGCATCAGCATAGGAAACGATTTTGGCGATTGGTTTTAATCCATATTTTTCAACTGCTTCTTTGGAAGCTAAAATAAGTGCCGAGGCGCCATCATTAATGGTTGATGCATTCGCCGCGGTAATGGTTCCTTCTTTATCAAATGCAGGACGAAGACTAGGAATTTTATCTAAAAACACATTGGTATATTCTTCATCCTTTGCTATTATTTTTGGATCGCCTTTTCGTTGCGGAATGCTAACAGGAACAACCTCTTCGTTAAATTTACCCGCATCCCATGCTTCTGTAGCACGTTGATACGATGTGATAGCGAAGTTGTCCTGGTCTTCGCGCGTAATACCGTATTCTTTAGCACAAAGTTCAGCACAAGTACCCATTGGGACATTGCTGTATACATCCAACAAACCATCTAGTGAAATTCCATCAACTACAGTCATATTCCCGAACTTGGTTCCGTTTCTACCATTTAAGTAATGCGGTGTTTGCGACATACTTTCCATTCCTCCTGCAACTACAATATGATTATCACCACAAAGGATTGACTGAGCCCCAAACATAATCGCTTTCATACCCGAAGCACATACTTTATTAACGGTTGTACATGGCACATTTTGCCCCAAACCAGCAGCTAAGGCAGCCTGACGAGCAGGTGCTTGTCCAACACCAGCTTGTAAAACATTACCCATAAATACTTCATCGATTAAATTGCCATCAATACTTGATTTCTCAAGAGCGCCTTTTATGGCAGCTGCACCCAATTTCGTTGCTGAAAGAGTTGATAAACCACCCATAAAAGATCCTATTGGCGTGCGAACAGCAGAGATAATATATACTTCTTTAGACATAATTCAAATTTTTAGCGAAGGTATTAAATTTATGCTAAATACAGGGGGAAAGAAAAGAAATATATGCTATTTTAAGGCGATTTTTTATACTTTTGTAGTATGTCAATTAATTCCGATTATTCACTTTGGTTGTTGCTTCCCTGTCTTGTATTTGCTTATTTTGCAGCGAGGTATTACTACGCTAAAAACGATTGGTTTAATCAACAAAGTAAATCCTTAAGAATAATTCTAAGAGGATTAAGAACGAGTATTTTATTCCTGCTTTTTCTGATCCTAATTGGCTTGATATTTCAGCAAACTTTTTATCGAACAGAAAAACCAATACTCATTACCCTAGTTGATAATTCAGCCTCTATGCTGACGTTTAAAGACAGTGCGTTAATACGCAAGCAAGTCAATTCGCTCCAAGCTAAGATTAAAGATAAGTTCAATGATAAGTTTGAGTTAGTATCTTATTCGATTGGTAGTGATTTTAAGGAGCAGAACAGCTTCGATTTTTCGGAAGAATCCACCGCCCTTGAAAAAGGAATAAATGCCATTGCAACAAATTATTACAATCGAAATGTAGGGGCCTTAATTTTTGTTTCAGATGGCAACTATAATGTTGGTGGAAATCCTATTTACGCGGCTGAAAAGTTAAATCTAACCCCAATTTTCACCCTTGGAAGCGGTGATACGATACCAAAAAAAGATCATTTTATTCGCAATACCGTTTATAATGATGTCGTCTTTTTAAAAAATAAATTCCCGATTGAGGTAGACATAGAAGCCAATCGGATTCAAAACAAAACAACTAGGTTAAGTATTTGGCAAAATGGGAAATTACTAGATGCTTCCACCATTAGCTATTCAAATGAAAAACATCAGTTTTATCAACATACTTTTTTGGTAGAAGCAAATACACCAGGTTTTCAGGTATATCAAGTGCGCATCGACCCAATTGAAGGAGAAAGCACAATTAAAAATAATACTCAAACAATTTATGTTGAAGTAATCGATAGTAGAAGCAATGTTATGTTTTTAAGTGCAGCGCCTCATCCAGATATCGCTGCTATTAAATCAGCAATCGACCAAAATGAGACCATCGAATCAAGGTATGTTTCTATAAAAGAATTCAACTTTACAACTAAAAAACCAGACCTTGTCATTTGGCACGAGCCGGGAGTTCAATTTGATGATAAAATTCTAAAATATCTCACTGATAACCGAATTCCAGTGCTATACATTCTCGGGCCAAATACGCCTGCTGCAATAAGCAACAAGCTAAATTTAGTAGCCATATCTAATTCCAAAAATCAAACGGATGAAGTACTTAGCTTATACAACAACTCATTCAGCACTTTTGAAATTAGTGAAAGTTGCCGTCAAGCGATTGGATTTTATCCTCCCCTTAATTCGAAATTTGGTAATGTTAGAGCCCTAAATCCTACAGATGTGCTTTTGTTTCAACGAATTGGAACTATCGCCAAATCAGATCCACTTTTTTTCTTTGGAAAAAATCCACAACAAAATTATGCTGTCTTGTATGGTGAAGGAATATGGCGTTGGAAATTAAATGATTTTGTACGTTCAACAACACATGATAATTTCAATGAATTAATCAATAAGTCAATTAATTATTTACTTATCAAGCGACAGGGTGAAGGTCTTAGTGTTTCTTTCCCAAAACGTTTTACAAAAAATGAACCTGTAATCGTTTCTGCTTCCTTCTACAATGCCTCTCTTGAACCTATTTCTACCCCCATAATTTCAATGGTTATAAAAAATGAAGCAGGCTTAACCTTTAAATCGCAATTTGGTGTTTCAGGAACAAATTATAAATTAAATGCTGGAAAATTAGCTCCCGGAAAATACACTTGGCTGGCAAGTACAACTTATAAAGGAAAAACATATTCCAAAAATGGTTATTTCTTAATTGATGACGTACAACTTGAACAAAATAATGCTAACGCTAATCATTCTACTTTGAAGCAATTAGCTATTCAATCAAACGGAAAATATCGTTTTTTGAAAGACTATGAAAAAACCTTGGATGAAATTGCCTCTCGTGATGATATCGCAGCAGTTCAATACGAAGAAAAAGCCTTTTTATCCCTCATCGATTTAAGTTGGTTGCTTGGATTTCTTGTCACCCTTGCATCCTTAGAATGGTTCTTACGAAGATTTAAGGGAAGTTATTAATTAAAGATAAAAAAAATATGAAAATTAGCCTATTTATTGCATTCGTAATGTTGACATTCGCTGCTCAAATTTCCGCGCAAAAAACCAGTAGAATTGCTTTCTATAATGTTGAAAATCTATTCGATACCATCGACAACCCAAATGATGATGCAGAATTTTTACCGGGTTCGAAAAGCGAGTGGAATACCCAAAAATACCAAGCCAAATTAGGGCACATTCGAGAGGTATTATTAGCTATGAATAAACCAATCATCGCTGGGTTTTCAGAAATTGAAAATGCCGGGGTAGTTAGGGATATTATTCGCAATCAAAAGGCATTTAAAAATTATGGTTTGGTGCATTATGAAAGTCCAGATGCCCGCGGTATTGATGTGGCCCTAATTTACGATAGTTCCAAACTAAAACTACTCCAATCAAACCATTTGCGCTTTAATTTACCAGGCGAAGACAAAGCCACTACCCGCGACATTCTTTGGGCCCAATTTGGCTATAAAAAAAGTAGTTTTTACGTGATGGTAAACCATTGGCCTAGTCGTCGTAGTGGAACGGATGAAAGCGATGCGAAAAGGGTAGCCGCTGCTCAAGTAGCCGCCCATTTCATTGACTCAATTAATGGACTTAGAATCCAAAAAGTAATACAAGCCCTTGAAGGAAAACCTGTTTCAATGGCAGGTTATGTAGCAGAAAATATTATTTTCCTTGGCGACTTAAACGACCATCCAGAAAATAATGCGCCCAAAATTATAGATGAACGCTTAGACCCAATGATAAAAAAAGAAAGTGGGCCGACTCAAGGCTCCTATTTTTACAATAATGAATGGGGCATCTTAGATCATATTTATACGAGTACAAGCTTCTATGGTAAAACGAAGGTGGTTCCTAATTCCGGAATGATTCACAACTTCCCATTTTTAATGGAGGAATACAAAGGAAATATCCAACCAAAAAGGACCTACGCAGGAACCAAATACCTAGGTGGATACTCAGATCATTTACCCGTATCTATTGATATATTTCTCCGATAAAACACAAGGATAGCAACCCAAAGTTTTTTCTTTCGTATTGAAATTCATAACTTTGAGGCTTACTCAACTAGCGGACAAAAATCTTGATAAAAAAATTACTCAAAACCCTCTCCCTTTTTCTTCTGCTTTCATACAGTAGCTTGAACGCTCAAATTGTTAGCCCCTTTAATGTTCGGTATCAAACGAATTCGAAAGGTAGTATCAAATTCGTTTCGAATGTATCACTCAGTTGCCCTTCTTCAAACAACAGTTGTGCCCCAGCCATAATACAAGTACCTCCAAATGGCACATCTTCCAATGGAGCTTTTAATATGGTTTATGTCGATACAGATACAGACCCAACTACCTTCATGTCGTCTAGTGACAGTATCATTCTACCAAACTGTAGTGAAGTTTTATGGGCCGGGTTGTACTGGAGTGCCAGAATATTATCGAGCACAACCAATTATGCTAGTAGAGACCAAATTAAGTTAAAAGTCAACAACGGGGCTTACCAAAGTTTAACGGCAGATCAATTATTGGATGTACCTACTATAAACAACCAAACATGGTCTCATCCCAGTTATTTCTGTTTTAAAAACGTAACGTCATTACTTGCAGGCACCGGACTCAATGCCCGATTCACTGTGGCAGACTTAGTTTCCAGAGACAACACCTTATCATCTAGTGGAGCCTCAAACTGTTGGGGAGGTTGGACCATCATCATAGTATACAAAAATGTGCTACAATCCATGCGTAATCTCACCGTATTCGATGGTTTTGCGAATATATCATCAGGAAATAATTTAAATATTCCAATCAGCGGATTTACTACACCCCCATCTGGGCCGGTTTCATTTGAACTCGGAGTTATTGGCTTAGATGGAGACAGAGACTCTCAAGGCGATCAGTTACAATTCGATGGAGCAGGTACTTTTGTTAATGTTTTTGATGCGCTGCACCCTACTACTAACTTTTTCAATAGTACGATCTCTGATAATGCGGTCTTGACACCTTACCGCATTCCGAACTTAAACAATACCCTTGGATACGACGCTGGGATTTTTTATCCCAATAATACCACACTCAATTACATTGGAAATAATACTACTTCCGCCGTACTCAAAGTTACCACATCATCAGAGAATATTCTTGCTAGGGCCTTTACATCGGCTATAGATATTTACGAGCCAGACTTAAGGGCAACTGTTTATGTTCAAGATTTAAACGGTGGACAAGTAGTTCCTGGAGATATTTTGGAATACAAAATGGTTGGGAAAAATATTGGTAGTGATGTATCCTATAATACCTTCATGACAGACACCCTTGATATTCGAACGAACTTTGTGCCAGGCTCTATTACATATTCTAATGGTCCATTTGTAGGCGTTAAAACAGATGCTTTTGGTGATGATCAAGCAGAATATGATCCAATCAACCGGTGTATAATTGCCCGGGTTAATACGGGAGCAAATGCCATAACAGGCGGAGTAATGAATAATTCACCCAACGGAGCAGACTCAGCGGTCGTGAAATTTCAAGTTCAAGTAGTGAACGATTGCTTGATATTAGCTTGTGACAGCACGCTAGAAAACAAAGGGTATATATTTGGAACTGGAAATATCTCAGGAAATCAATTTACCAATAATGGAGTTTCTGATATTTACGATGCAAACGGATGTCCTACCTCGAATAATAATATGGTAACCATCAATTCTAGTTGCCCCCCTGTTGACGTAACGCACAACTTCCCCCTCTGCTTAGGTGATACTCTTCAATTCAGTGTTCCAACTAGCCTTTATGCAAATTATGCTTGGTTTGGACCAAATGGGTTCAACTCTAATCTTGCCAATCCCTTCATTAATAACATTACCAGTGCAGCCGCTGGAATTTATCAATTGAATGTCACTTTTAACGGAAGTACATGTACTTTTTATAATTTACTAGATACTGTAGTTGTAAACCCTAATCCCACTATCAATTTAGTTAACCTAAGCAATGTGACTTGCTTTAATTATGGGAATGGCTCTATTACTGTTGTTGCCAATAGCACACCAACTTACACTTATCAATGGAGTAATGGCTCTACTACCCCAAATATTTCAAATTTAGTTCCAGGAGTTTATACGGTAACCGCAAGCGATTCTTTCACCTGTAACATCACCGCCAACTATCAAATCACACAACCGACGCCTTTGATAGCCAATGCCAATGTAACTTCCAATTACAATGGACAACAAATAAGTTGTTTCAATGCTTCAGATGGCACGGCTAGCGTGGTGGGTACAGGCGGAACAGCTCCATATTCGTATTCTTGGTCCAATGGGCAAAATACCCAAAATGCTTTTGGCTTAGACACAGGTTTATATGTTGCCACCATTACCGATGCGAATGGTTGTGTAGCCATAGATTCTATTTTTCTAAGCGAACCGACTCCCATTGTACTCAATACAAGCCACACCGATGTTACATGCTACGGTGGATTTAATGGGAGCATCAATTTAACGGCAACTGGTGGAACCTTCCCTTACACTTATTTATGGTCAAACAACACCAATAACCAAAATGTTATCAATTTACCTGCGGCCATTCATACGGTAACCGTAACTGATGTCAACGGATGTATTAGCATCATAGCAGACACAGTCAATCAACCCCCTCAGCCAATCACACCATCAGAAACCCACGTGAATGTAGCTTGCTTCGGCGATGCCACTGGCTCTATCAACCTTTCCGTAATCGGCGGAACACCAGGATACACCTATTCTTGGAATACCGGATCTACCAATCAAGATATACAAAACCTGCCCTATGGTGTTTATACGGTGACCATCACTGACTCCAATAATTGTTTAGGACAATACTCCATAGTAGTTACCCAACCCGCCGCTCCACTATCCAATTCTGCTGTGATTACACCCGTTGGCTGTATCGGAGACAGTTCAGGAGCCATCAACATGGGGGTTTCTGGCGGAACACCGATTTATTCTTACGTATGGAGCAACGGCGCAACATCAGGAATCATATCAGGTTTACCTACTGGAACATACAGCGTAACTGTTACTGATTTAGTTGGCTGTATTTTACAAGGATCATATTTCGTAAACGAACCTTTAACCGCTATTTCAGCAACTGCAACGCATCAAGATATATTTTGCTACGGTGCAGCCACTGGAAGTATTGATTTAACTCCAGCAGGTGGAACCCCACCTTATTCATATTTTTGGAATAATGGTTTTGTTAGCCAAGATTTATTTAATCTCCCTGCAGGAACTTATACCGCCTCCGTTCAAGATGGTAATGGCTGTCAAGTATTTGTTTCTCAAACGGTAGTTGAATTATCGATACCCATTGTATTAACTGAAACCCATCAAGATGTTTTGTGCAACGGATTTTCAACCGGAAGCATAGATTTAACGGTGAGCGGAGGAACCCCTGCATACAATTACAGTTGGAGTACCAGCAGTGCCAATCAAGACATCAATAGTCTACCGGCGGGTACATATACCGTAGTCGTTACAGATGCTGTATTTTGTACCGACACCTTGACTGTATCGATTGCCCAACCAGCAAATGCACTAATAATTACTGAAACACACGTCAATCCTTCCTGTATTGGTGGAACCAGCGGTAGCATCAATTTAAGTGTGTCCGGAGGTGTCCCAGGTTACAACTTCTTATGGAATAACGGTGAAACGACAGAGGATATAGACACCTTGGCTTCGGGAATTTACCAGGTGCTTGTTGGAGATTCTAATGGCTGCCAATTGCCCTTCACTATTCCGGTCATTGACCCATCCAATAATATGAATTTAACTTACACCTACGGAAATGTCAATTGTTTTGGCGGTGCCGATGGATTTGTGGATTTAACATTAACAGGGGGTAACCCCAACTATTATTACAACTGGTCAAACGGAGCCGTGGTTCAAGACATTACCAACCTCGCTCCAGGTAATTATTTTGTAATTGTTACCGATGTCATTGGCTGCAGTCTTTTTATGAGTCAATTGATTACCGAACCAGATTCTGCCTTAGTTGTCATTTCGAGTTACAACAACATACCTTGTTTTGGTGACAGTACAGGTTCTGTCACGCTAAATGTCAATGGAGGAACACTGCCCTATAATTTTTTATGGAACACAGGATCCACCCAACAAAGTTTGACAAACCTTCCCATCGGCACCTACTCAGTTACTGTAACTGATGCCAATGGATGTTCGCAATACATTTCAGATACGCTAACTCAACCGGGAGCTGCACTCACTGCATCAATATTCCCAACGATGGTTGTTTGCTATGGCACACCAAGCGGCGCAGCAAATTTATCCGTTTCTGGCGGCGTTTTGCCATATAGCTACGCTTGGACAAATGGATCGAGTACGGAAGATATCACTGCCATTTTCGCAGGAACATACACAGTTACCGTTACTGATTTTGCAGGCTGTAGTATCACACAAAGTATTACCATCACCCAACCTGCCAATGCTTTGTCGCTGGGAGTAAGTACGGTGAATGTGTCTTGTTTTGGTTTGAGTAACGGAAGCATTAACCTTACCCCTTCTTTTGGAACCTCTCCTTATTCTTACGCTTGGTCCAACGGTGCAAGTTCTCAAGATTTAAACAATGTGGCGGCAGGAATTTATACTGTCACTACCACCGATGCCAATGGATGTATTGCTATACTCACAGCTCAAATCACACAACCCGCAACTACCTTGGTGTCTACCATTCAGCACACAAACGTTCCTTGCCACAATGGTGCATCGGGAACAGGAACAGCCGCAGGACTTGGAGGAACACCTCCCTATTCATATACTTGGAGCAATGGACAAACCACTGCTTTTGTAGATTCACTCCTTGCAGGTATTTATTCTGTGGTTATTTCCGACAACAATGGCTGCACATCGTCGCAGTCCGTTTTAGTTACTCAACCTGCACCTATCGTTATTCAATCCGCCAATGTCAATAACCTTTGCTTTGGACAAACTTCAGGAAGCATTAACCTAACTGTTTTTGGTGGTGCTGTGCCTTACGCTTACCTCTGGAGCAATGGAGCTACCACCGATTCCATTGGTGGACTTGGCGCTGGTCCTTATTTTGTTACCGTTACCGACGACAATGCATGTACCGCTACCTATTCTGATACCATTACACAACCTGCTTCATCCATTGCACTGAGCGTTTTGATTACCAACAACCTCTGTTTTGGTTATGGTAATGGAGCCATTGACCTCACCGCAATAGGAGGAACAGCGCCCTATCAGTTCCAATGGAACAACGGATCGCTTTCACAAGATATTCAAAACCTAACTGCTGGAATCTACACAGTGGCCGTAATCGACCAAAATGGCTGTTTAGTCACCGATACCTTTACTGTAAATCAACCACCTGCCGCAGCTATTGTAACGGCCGTTAATGCCAATGTATCTTGTTTTGGTGGAAATAATGGAGCCATTAACCTTACGGTTACTGGACCAAACCCTCCTTTCACCTATTTATGGTCGAATGGGGCGACAACTCAAGATATATTCAATTTAGTGCCGGGCGCATATACCAACAACATAACCAATGCCAATGGGTGTGTCACTTCCTATACCGTCAACATTACCCAACCCGCTGCACCTATTTCCATACAGTCTATCAATACCAACGTTTTGTGTTATGCACAAAATACAGGAGTCATTGATTTAAGTGTCTTTGGTGGCGTAGCGCCTTACACCTATTTGTGGTCGAACTTGACAGCTACGCAAGATTTAAACAATATCCCTGCAGGCATCTATTCTGTGACTGTAACCGATGCCGGTGGATGTCAAACTACCTTCAACACCCAACTTACACAACCTGCAGCACCTATTGCAGCATCTACAGCCACCGCTAATGTGCTTTGCTTTGGACAAAGTACTGGAGCCATTGACTTAACAGTTGGAGGAGGAAGCGCCCCGTATGTATATACTTGGTCCAATGCCGCTACTTCTCAAGACATCAACGGTTTACCCATTGGGTTTTATTCCGTGCTTATTACAGATGCAAACGGATGTACACTCAATGCCGCAGCGAATATCTACCAACCGGCTTTACCGGTCAGTGTCTCGGCTACTATAACACCTATTTCTTGCTTTGGATATCAAGATGGGGCCATTTCAGTTGTGGTATCAGGTGGGGTGCCATCGTATGCCTTAAGTTGGTCCAATAACCAAAATACCTTTCTAGTAGATACCTTGGTTGCTGGATTTTATGCCCTACAAGTCCTTGACTTCAACGGATGTACCTCCCAGTGGAACTTCAACGTAAGCCAACCCACTACGCCACTCCTATTGAGTGTTGCGGCTACACCGGCTAGTTGTTACAATGGAAACAATGGAACCGTTGATTTAACACCCACAGGTGGAACAGCGCCCTACACCTATTTGTGGAACAATGGAGCTACGACACAAGACCTAAACTCCCTGCTTGCAGGTTCTTATTCTGTCGTAGTAAGTGATGCCAATGGTTGTCAAGCTACCATTTCGGCTACTATACTACAGCCACAGCCTTTTAGCTCTTCGGCCACACTACAAAACATCAACTGTTACAGCCAAAATACAGGAGCCATTGATCTCTCTGTAGTTGGAGGAACAGCGCCGTACACCTATTTATGGAACAATGGAGCGACAACACAAGATTTAAATAACATCTTAGCGGCAAGCTATTCGGTCAGCATTACAGATGCCAACACCTGTGTGATCACCAATACCTTCACCCTTTCACAGCCTTTGATTCCAACCACCCTATCTCTGCAGTTGACACAACCTTCTTGTTTTGCAGCTAGTAATGGAAGTATTAATTTAAGTGTAAGCTCTGGTAACGCTTCACTTAGCTACTTGTGGAACAACAACCAAACGACACAAGACATCAATAATATCCCATCTGGATTTTACAGCGTAAGTGTGACTGACAACCTCGGATGTATTGATACCATTTCAACATTCCTCAATCAACCAGACACCATTGGCATTACAGCCATTCTTACCAACCCAAGTTGTCCCGGAGCGCTCAACGCAAGCATCGACCTAAGCATTACAGGAGGAACAGCACCATATACCTTTACTTGGTTATCGGGACAAAACACCGAGGATATCTTCAACTTAGCACAAGGAACTTACTTTGTAACAGTAACTGACACCAATGGCTGTTCGAAAACCGCCACATTCACCTTAGTGGATCCCGTTCAAGTAGCATCCACCTATACCTTCACCCCGCCTACTTGTTTTGGCGGCAGTAATGCAACCCTTAACGTAACGGTAACTGGTGGGGCTGGACCATACACCTACCTCTGGGCTTCGGGACAAACCACAGAAGATTTAGTCAATGTAACAGCCGGAAATGATACCATATACATCACTGATGCACTAGGTTGCCCACATTCTATGGTGACTACCATTACTCAACCTGATTCCATTCAACTCAATTTCGTTATAACAAATATCAATTGTTTTGGGGCTGCTAACGGAGCCATTGATTTAAGCGTAAGCGGTGGAACACCAGGATATACCTATTTGTGGAACAACGCAGTAACTACCCAAGATTTGAC
>CANHOA010000027.1 GCA_947462255.1 Flavobacteriales bacterium
AATCCAAGGGACATGTGCATAACTATAAAGCGCAATTCTTTCAGGCATTAACTTCATTGTTTGTTCAAGCGTAGCTAAAAACCCCGCTATTGTTTGAAAGGGTAATCCATAAATTAAATCGTGGTTGATGGAGGAATAACCTATCTTTTTTGCCAATTCATGCACGTTTTTCACTGTATCAAAGTTTTGAATTCTGTGAATCGCTTTTTGAACTTTCAAATCATAATCTTGAATTCCAAAACTTACTCTTCTGAAGCCTAGGTCAAATAAAACCTGTAAATGCAGAGGTGTTGTGCTTGATGGGTGGGCTTCAAAACTCATCTCGCAATTCTCATTTTGAACAGATGGTTTGATTGCTTGTATTAGTCTTTCTAATTCTTTTGTCGCAAAAAAAGTCGGTGTTCCTCCTCCTAAATGGAGTTCGTTAAGTTGGAAATCTACATTGATAACTTCTTTATACATTTCCCATTCCTTAATTACTGCGTCAATGTAAGGGGTTTCAACTTGATGGTTTCTTGTAATTCTTTTGTGACATCCACAAAAGGTGCACAAACTTTCACAAAAAGGAAGGTGAATATAAAGTGCAATTGTTTTGGTGTCTGACTTAACTAATTCAATTTTCCATTCTTTTTCTGTAAAAAAAATGTTTTTCCAAAAAGGAACGGTTGGATACGATGTATACCTTGGACCAGGCACATTATATTTTGAAACCAATGGATTAACTAGCATTTTACAAAATTAAATTGAATCAGGGTAGTAAAAAATGACTATCGTCATACAAAACGGAATGTTATTGTATCTTTGTTAAAAGCCATTGTCCAATGTTAGAGAAAGATTTTCGTAATGTATCATGTAGTACTTGTAAACAAAGAAAGGAAAATTTACTAGGCGGCTTGGGTTGCGATGAAGTCTCTCACATTGAAGATCATAAATCTTGTAATTATTATAAAAAAAACCAATCGCTTTTTATAGAGGGTTCTTATCCAAGAGGCGTATTTTGTATTAATCAAGGTAGGATTAAAATATATAAAAGAGGCAACGAAGGTAAAGAGCAAATCATTCAAATTGCAAAGGGAGGAGACTTAGTTGGTTTTCGAGCCATGTTTTCGGAAGATGTATATAAAGTTTCAGCAGAAACCTTAGAAGAATGCAATATTTGTTTCATAAGCAGAGAGGATTTTCTTTCTCTTATGGATAGTAACCCAACATTGAGAAATGGAATAATTAAAGAATTATCTACAGAGTTGGCTGATCGTGCTAATTTTATTACCAACATGGCTCAAAAATCTGTCCGTGAAAGATTGGCGTTTAGCATACTACTATTAATGGATATTTATATGGGTGAAGCCATCAATCTTTCTAGAGAAGACATGGCTAATTTTGTTGGAACAGCAACTGAAACATTAATTCGTTTATTGAAAGATTTCAAAGAAGAGTCATTAATTGAAACGCAAGCTAGGAAGATCACTGTGCTTGATCGAAATAAACTGATGTTAATCGCAGGGATTTAAGTCCTTTTTATCAGGCTTATCTATCTTATTTTTTTAATATTCGTCCACCAAAAATCCATGCATTTGAAAAGAAAAGGCTCCTTTTTTGTTCGCTCTTTGGTGCCTAAAGATAAGCATCCATTGCTATCAGATTGTTCTACCTGGATAAACCTCAAGGGCTTTTTTAAGGCATTCCACTGATTTGCGCAGCGCATTTTGATTTAAGACATACGCAATGCGCGCTTCTTGTTTTCCGGCGCCCGGGCTGGAATAAAATCCATTGGCAGGGGCCATCATCACGGTTTGACCTTCATGTTCGAAAGACTCTAGCAACCATTGGCAAAATTTTTCTGCATCATCTACTGGGAATTTCGCCACACAATAAAATGCGCCTTTTGGTTTTGGGCAAAACACACCAGGTATGGCATTTAAGCCTTCAACCATAATGTTTCTTCTGGCCACATACTCTGCCACGACGTCCTTGAAATAGCTTTCAGGAGTATCTAATGCTGCTTCTGCTGCAATTTGGTCGATGGTAGGAGGCGACAAGCGCGCCTGTCCAAATTTTAGTGCTGCAGAAATGACTTCTTTGTTTTTGCTGATTAAGGCGCCAATTCTCGCTCCGCACATGGAATATCGTTTAGACACCGAGTCGATCATAATGACGTTGGATGCTATTTCGGGAAAATTCATGACAGACATTGGTTTTGCCCCATCGTAACAAAATTCTCGGTACACCTCATCGGCAATGAGAAAAATATCGTGTTTTTTTACTATTGCAGCCAATTGCTCTAATTCTTCCTTCGAATATAAATATCCTGTAGGATTACCAGGATTACAGATAACAATACCCTTTGTTTTAGGCGTTATTTTTTGTTCAATTTCATCTATTCGTGGTAAAGCAAATCCAGACTCAATGCTAGAAATTACAGGAACAACCGTTACTCCGGCCATCATCGCAAACCCATTATAATTGGCATAGAAAGGTTCAGGAATAATGATTTCATCGTTTGGGTTACAAGTCGCCATTAAAGCAAAAACTAAGGCTTCAGAACCACCTGTTGTAATGATAATGTCATCGTGCTGCACGTGAATACCATTTTCTTGATACTTAGCCGCTAATTTTATTCGATAGCTCTCAAAACCTGCAGAATGGCTATATTCTATGACCTTTTGATTGAAGTTTTTTACCGCATTTAGCGCAACTTCAGGTGTTTCAATATCCGGCTGACCGATATTAAGGTGGTAAACAATTTTACCTTTTTTCTTAGCTTCTTCTGCAAAAGGAACCAATTTCCGGATCGGAGAAGCAGGCATTAACACGGCTTTATTTGATAATTGAGGCATTATTTTATTTTTTGAAACAAAAGTAATCACTTTTGTCCGATAATAAGTAGGACGCTGTTTTCTTTGTCCTGTTGTCTTGATAAAAAAGAGCGAAATTGAAAGCGTACACTCAATTTCCAACTCTTATTTAATCCATTTTGTATTTTATCAAACACCGATGAAACAGAGCGATTAATAATAATTTAACCTGAATATCTACTCCTTTTTATTTTTCGTTGGATTTAGTGCAACAATTAGTCGTAATTTTGACCCCAATTAACTCAACTAAAACCTTCTTATTATGTTTAAAATCGCCTCTTTCTTACCCATTCTTCTCCTTACATTAAATCTTACTGCCCAAAACATTAAGTCGGAAGATATTACCTACAGTTTTATCAAACTTCCATCGAAACCAGTAGTGCCAAAAGTAGAAAATTATACTTCTTCTATAACGGCAACTTATGAAGCGGTTAATAATAAGCTGCTCGTATTATTTGAAGCAGATAAAGCGCGTGCAGAAGAAGATTACCAGAGAGAAATGTCGGAATACCCTGCTAAATTAAAAGCTGCTGACGATAAATTCGCAAAAGAGATGGAAGCATGGAATGAAAAATCTACTGCGCTAAAAATTGTTGAAAAACAGTTGTTAAATGAGAATAATCGTCCTGTGAAAGATTACGTAGCGGCACCTTACAGAAAAACGATTTCACCACCAGCTTTAAAAACAAGCTACGACTATCCCTCTTTGGCAGCAACGTATTTGAAAATTGATGGATATAACAAAGCCGATATGAATGCTTTAACGTATCTGGTTACCTTACAAGGTTTTGAGCATTCTCAACCAATGATTAAAACAGAAATAAAAAAAGAAGTTTCTCGTGTGAACAATGTCTCCACTACCTATGATGTTACTTATTACTATATCGAATACAATTATCGTCATCCTATGTCTGTGCGCGTTGCAAACACGAAAAATCAAGATGTAATTTTCTTGGCTCCAATAGAATTTACTGCCTTCAAAACGTATAAATCAACTTCACAAAAGACTTCGCCGTCGGCTGATTTCACCTTTTTACTTAAATCTTCGGAAGAAAACATATTAAAAGAAAATTTAACTTTTATAAATCATTTGGTGAATGATCAAATTGGTTATGAAGTTACACCAAGAACCATTTCATTGGATTATGTTAAATCTAAAAATGATGCGCATGCTGATGTGTTGGAGGCGTATAACAATCAATTGACTGGATTGAAATCGTTAATTATCAATGAGCCATTAGCGACGCAGAAGTTAAACGCTGCAATAGATGCCTATAAATCAATTTTGCTTGAATCTGATTTATTAGACAAGAAAGCAAGGATTGATAAAGATGTAACGATTTCTATTTATTTCAATTTGCTCGAGGCTTACTATGCTCAAAGAAAAACGGTTGAAGCGGAAGCGGTAATGACGGCCTTAACTCAAATCGATCTTTCGAACAGAGAGAAGAAATTTAAAGAGAAATATGCTGAGGCATTCTTGGATTTAACCAATCGAAAGGCTGCGAATGGCTTGTAAAAGCTAACTGGCTTAAAAACGGATTTCAACGCATTTAGATTATATGTTTTGAAATCCGTTTATACGTAAAACAACAATTCAAAAATCAGATAGAAGTTAATCTCTTATAATGATTACCTCCTTTTCATTTGATGAATCTTTTTCACGACGTTCCACTTTGATATTGAAACATTCTTTTTTGTTATTAGAACATTTTTCATCTTTGGAACATTCCATTTTATCTTTGCAACATCCTTTTTTGTCTTTATCACACTTAGATTTATGGCAAGTAGCGCACATGATTGCACAAATTAAACCACCCACAAATACACTAGTTCCGAATACAATGGCAACATAAGAAGCAATTTTAGTAAGTTTTCCAAGACCTTCTTTTTTACTGTAAGCCATTAAAAACAACCCTCCCATTAACACAATTAATGCAAGACATAAAGCGACAATAAGCATAGGACAAATCATAATAATAAATTTTAGTTTAGTGAAATTGTCCAAAATTCGTTCTTGGAGCACGTTCAAATCTATACAATTTATTGATGGTAAATTACTTTTCCTTTCTTTTTATTATTATTTAGAAGTTTGCATTGTATAGTATTAATGTTAATTTTATAGAGAATAATAACTTTTTATAAAAAAGAATCATCATGAAACAAGTCGTATTTCTTTTCATTACTGCCTTAATGTTAACTTTTAATAGCGCTGTATCTTATGGCCAAGTTATCAATCCTATAACAGTAATTGATGCTTCCAATCCAGCAACATGTGATGGTTCCGCAGTTATTAATAATCCGAATATTGTAATACCTTCTAGCATTGTTTGGTATATGAATGGAGCGGTATTCCAACAAGGAGGCATTTCCGTAACTAATCTATGTTCGGGTACCTATATGGTGAATTATTATACACCCAATGATTCGGTGTCTGCAGTTTTTATTATTTCAGGGACTCCTTGTAATGGCTTTATGGTTCTAACCAGCGGTACCCAAGCAAGCACGCCAACATCGATGGATGGAACAGCAACAGTTACTGTGGTAGGGGGAACTGCACCCTATGTTTTTCTATGGAATACAGGATCAATCTCTCTTACGCAAACTAATCTGGGTGTTGGAATGTACACGTGTTGCGTTTCAGATGCAAATGGTTGCTATTCTTGCGATAGTTTCAATGTTATTTCAACTATAAATCCTGGGAATGATACCGTATTAATAATTAATAACAATACCATTCCTAATACCTTCGATTCATTATCAACGCAGCAAGTTCTTGATTGTGTTTTAGATTATAATGCTGTTGGTGGGGCATATATCATCGGTTCTTCTTACGTTTCAAGTGGCGCTCCTGCCTTAATGGATACCATTTATTTGACATGGCAAGTAATTGATACAATCGTGCCTCCAAATGTCTTGGCTACGTATTTAGTTGCTTATCCAATTTACCCACCATTAGCGAGTTCATACACAGCTAGTTTACAAGTATACTGTAATTTAAAAACAACAAATTTCAATACACTACTAGCGATTGATCAATTTTACACGTCTCAATTGAGTATTCCTGAAGAAGAAATGGCCTCCATTTTTATAAATTCCAATACAAATTCGTTGGTGATAAACTTTCCGATGAATCAATCAGGCGCAGCTCTCATTTACAATGTTAGTGGAAGTCTATGTGCATCATCTAATTTTACTAATTCCAAGCAAATCTCATTGAATACAGAGAATTGGGAGAAAGGAATTTATTTGGTGAAACTTTCATTAGCTAACGGTAAAACGCAAACGATAAGAGTATATAGATGATAAAAAGGGAGCTCCCTTTTTGAATTTGAATACCTTATGTCAGTTTATTTTTATACTAAGTTTTAATTGCTATTATCGAAAATTAGTAGTAAGTTTATGATTACTAAGTAATTAATATACTACCTTTTTATGAAAAATTTTCTATTTTCCCTAACATTTCTATGTCTTTCAGTTGGCTTTAATACCTTAAAAGCTCAAGGTCAAATTTGTATTACAGGCGGAGGCCCTTCCAGTGACCAAGCACATTCTATGGTTCAGTCAAATGATGGAGGGTATGTAGTTGCAGGACAGACTAGTTCTTTTGGTGCTGGATTAATTGATATTTACGTAATGAAAACCAATGCTGTCGGAACGGTTATATGGACACAAACGATTGGTGGTACCGGAAATGATTATGGACGATCGATCATAAAAACATTTGATGGTGGATTTGCCATTGCAGGAACAACTGCCTCCTATGGTGCAGGTGGAGATGATTTTTACCTCGTTAAATTGGATGCGGCTGGAAATGTGCAATGGAACAAAAGTTATGGTGGTACAGGGACAGATCAAGGGTGGGAAGTCGTTCAAACACCAGATAGTGGTTTTTGTATTGCTGGACTAACATCCTCTTTTGGCGCATCTCCCAATGATTTTTATGTGGTAAGAACAGATGCTGCAGGAAATCTTGTTTGGGATAAAAAAGTGGGTGCTGCTGGAATATCAGATATTGCCTATTCGATTACTAATACAAATGATGGTGGTTTTGCAGTTGCTGGAACGGCCTATACGTGGACAGGAAGCGGGAGCACTTCATCAAATGATTTTTACATTGTGAAACTTGATGGAAGTGGTAATATGGTATGGTCACGCTTAGTACAAGATGCCAATACAACCAAATATCCAGATTATGCCAGGTCAATTATTCAGACGGCCGACGGGGGTTATATGATTGCAGGAGAAGCCGGCCAACCTAAAGTTAGCGGTGGATTTAACTGGCACTATCTTCTAGTAAAATTAGATGCGGCAGGGGCAGTTTCTTGGACTCGTTATTACGGAGGAACACAAATTGCTGGTGTCTCAACCGATGGAAGTGATTATGCTGAGTCTGTTATACAGATGACGAATGGTGACTATCTAGTTGGGGGATACACTTTCTCGTTTAATTACAATTTCAGTACCGGTCAACAAGTAGGATTGGAATACTATTTGGTTCGTGTTTCAGGAACGGGCTCTCTAATTTCAACGCACATTATTGGTACAGCGCAAAACGACATGGGAAAATGTTTAATTAAAACAAATGATGGCGGGTACATGATGGCGGGTTATTCGCAAGAATTAACGGCTGGAACTTATCCTGACGAATTTTACCTTGTAAAATTAGATGCATCCCTTAATACCTGTTGTACAATAAGAACGGGTGGAGCGGATCGCGGGACAGGACCAACCAATACAACAAGAGGAGCTAGTTCGGCGGCAGGAGGAACAAGTGTTTCAGGCGGACTTTATGGCAGTGGAGGAACAACATCAATTCTATGTGGCTTACCTTCTCTAAACGCGGCTTTTCAAACCAATCAAGCTCAACTTTGTCAACCCAATAGCTGTGTCAACTTTACCGATATTTCGAACGGTAGTCCAAGCACTTGGTCGTGGTCATTCCCCGGTGCAAATCCTTCTTCCTCGAACCTTCAAAACCCTACAAACATTTGCTACACTACTCCCGGATCGTATCCTGTGACATTAATCGTTGGCAATGGAGTAAGTGTAGACACCCTTATTACGTCAAATTTTATAACGCTAAATACAGGTCCTGCAGTTCCAACAATCTCAACTTCAGGTCCCACTACTATTTGTTCTGGAGATACCTTGCTTCTCACTTCTTCCTATCCAAATGGAAATTCATGGTCGCCAAATGGCTTGAATACACAAACCATCGCAGTAACCAGTGCTGGATCTTACTCTGTAACCTATACAGCTACAAATGGCTGCCAAGCAAGTTCATTGCCTATCAATGTAGTTGTCAATCCAAATCCAACAGCGCCAATAGTTAATCCTTCAGGTCCTTTAATTATATGTGCGGATGGAAATATTGAACTTTACTCAAATATCATGGGCGGGAATACCTGGTCACCGAATGGCGAAACAAGCGATACCATTTTGGTTTTTGCAGCTGGTTCTTACTACGTAACCAACACGGTAGCCGGATGTACAAGTCAAGTAAGCAATATCGTAGTGGTCAATGCAGGAAGTAATCCACTCCCTCCAGTAATTACTCAGTCGAATGACACCTTATTCTGTTCACTCGCGGCTTCCTATCAATGGTTTTTGAATGGTGTTCTGATTCCAGGTGCAACGTTAAATATTTATGTTCCTACTGCGTCGGGATCATACACTGTGTATATAACCAATGAGTTCGGTTGTGGCATTACAGGTGATCCTTACGAAGTAAATCTAACCAATGCTATTAATGAAACACAAACCTCATTGTTTGAGGTATATCCTAATCCAGCAAATAGTCAAATCAATGTGAAAGCAGATGCAAAATTGTTAGGATCTATTTACACTGTTTATGACAACACTGGGAAAGTGGTTTTGTCAGGAAAAATAAACTCTGAGAATACAGTTATTGAATTAGGTAACTTATCGGGCGGTATTTATTTGTTCAGTGCAGGAGAGTACTTGAAACAGACATTTAAAGTGATAAAGGAATAAGCTAGCTCCTTAATAGCGTGCATGTTTCATAACCCTGCCGTCACGAAGTATCGGGACAACATAGGGCTACATGGTCAACCAGCAAAACCTTTTGGGAATATTTTTAAATTTAAACTAAAATTAATATCATGGAAACTCTGATTCTGATTTCACTTTTTGTTCTTTTATTACCATACTTTTGGTTACTCTTATTTTTTTTGCCTCCAATTGATACTATTTTTTGTGTATCAATGTGGAAAATTTTTGAGAGAATGAACTACTCACAAATCGCAACTTTAGTTCCCTTTTATAATTTCAGGATTTTTTTATATTCACTTAATCTGCCAAGTAAGTACCTGTTTTTATTGTTTATACCACTTCTTAATTGGTTCATTATAATCAAAGTTTTTTTAAGGATTAGTTATATTTTTAATAGAAATAAATATTTTGCAGTGGGACTTTTTATCTTGCCCTGGATATTTTTTCCAATTCTTGCATATAGCAATAAACCAAGTAAAGATTTTAATACAGATTTTTGTGCTAATTCGTATGAAATAGGTCTTACTTTGGGTGTATTTTTTTCATCGATCTTAACCCTTTTCTTGTTTTATTTTATAGTTTCTTATTCAATAAATAAAGAGGGATGGATTTTCATTGCATCTGCATTTGTCATTTGGTTGTTGGCCTGGTTTATCGACTTCATAAATATTTATATGCTAGCTACAGAAGTAAGAAAGTCATATAGTCTTAGATTATTTAAAGTTTATCTGCCAGCCATTATTTACATTTTTTACTTTATCCCATCATTTTTCATTTTAATAGAGACAACTTGGTGGTCAAATCAATCTATTTGGACTAAATTATTTGGCACACTACTTTATATTATTTCTATAATTCGGTTAGGCCATTTAATAAACATAATAAAAATAACTTATCTATCAAAATTGGCATATAGGAAAGGAGAAAAACAGATTAGTTATAGAGGCACTGAAATTGATGTAGAACAATATACATTAAATTAATGTATTTATAAAATCACTTTTGACTACTGTTCCCATAATAGATTGCAAGTGCCATTATTTCGATTTTTTTGTGATATGGATAAATTAGCAGGAGTAAGTTTTAGCAAAAATAAGCATCTGTTCACGGAAATTACTGGCTTGTTTAAGAAAAGACAAGCAAACGGATAGAGAGAGACAATTGAACCGCCAAAAGATAATTTTGATAGTTCTTAAAATTTGTGTTCTGAAATTGCGAGTTCACAAGTCTCAAAATACCATAGAATCACAGAATCAAATCCCTTATTTTTTTCTTTATAAACAAGCGCAAATTCAGATCTCTAATTAGTCTTGATGTCTTTTAATTTTAATTCAATTATTCGACCGTAATTAGCTAATTTCTTTAGATCAATTTTCTTTAAATCACCATAGATTGTAATAACTCTTGGTTGTTTTTGAATATTTGGTTGATAGAAATTGGTGATATCGTCAAAGGTTAAGGTTTTATACAATTTATATTCTTCACCTAATGGGGATTGCGTATACCCTAATTGCTTACCTAATTCGATTGATGTTGATATATTTCTGAAGGCTGGGAAGTTAGATGATATTGAATTAATCATTCCAGATTTAATCATGTCAATTCTTTCTGGTTTCTCCGGCATGTAATTTAAAATACTATCCAATACAGCAACTGCATCATTTGTTTTGTCAGCTTGGCAACCAATATACGCATAAAATGCACCTGGTTTGTTCTTTTCAATTGGATTAACGAATGACCCACCTGTTGAATATGCTAATGATCTATACTCTCTTATTTCTTGCATTAAGATTCCAGAAAATCCATCGCTTAAATATTGATTAAAAGCTTCCGCATGTACTTTATCAGCTGTATTCCCTGAAAAATTAGGGGTGTTGATCAAAAAGTAAACTTGACTTTGAACTGCATTTTTATCGTTGATTAAATAAACAATGTCTTTTACGATTGCTTTTGTTTTCTTATCTGTTAATGCTACTTTTCTATTCGTATTTTCATTAGGAAAAACCTTAAAAAGTAACGATTCAATTTGGTCAGCAGGCGTTTTGCCAACAAAGTGAATATTGGTATTATAAGCAAATATTTTTTTGTAATCAGCAAGGATGTTTTGACTTTTCATTCCTTTTATTTGTTTCTCGGTTAAGCGTGTTAAGTTTTCAGAATCTTCACCAAAGCGAGCATAATCTAAAAGCATTCTGCCCATGGCACTTGGTTCTTTTTCCTCTGATTTTCTATCAGATAACATTCCCTCTTTTATGGTTTCTATTGACTTTTCATCAATCATCGGGTCATACATTACCGCTTTCATTAAAGGAAGGCTTTTTTCTAAATTTTTTTCTAATCCTGTAAATACAATTGTGAATCTAGCATCACTTGCATTGGCATAATAGCTTATTCCTAACAAAGCAAATTGTTCTTTTAATTGATCTCTTGTAAAATCTTTCGTATAAAATTGGTTGAATAAGGAACTCGCAATATCTAGGTTTCTAATCGAATCTTTTCCAATCATTTTCTCAAATGTTAATGAAAAAATATCATTTGTGGGGTTAAGTGTGGTATACAGTTTTGTACTTGCGTTTACTTGTACCATACTAGCATCCTTATTGTAATCTAAAATTCTTGGGGAATCATTGGGAGTAATAGATGCAATGAAATTTTTTGCGTAATCGGAATCTTCTGTTTGTTTAGCAATTACCGCTTGATAACCAGGCTTTTGCATTTTTTCTTTCTTTGGGAACCCCATGGAGGAACGGTAGACCAAATAGTTTTCAATAAAGTATTTGTTAGCTACTCTGATAATGTCTTCTTTTGTTATTTTCTCAATTTCTTCTACTTGACTTAAATACGCTTCCCAAGTAGAACCTTCACTAAAGATCTGTGCTAAATTCAATGCTCTGTTTTCTACACTTTCTAATCCTTGTTGTCTTTGTCTTGAAATTTCTTGTTTTATGATGGTTAAATCATTTTCTGAAAAGTCTCCTTTTTTAATTTTATCGATGGCATTTAACACTAATTCTTCTGCTTCATTAAAGGATTGCCCAACTAATTTAGGAATGTAAAAAATGATTAGCGCTCCATCATCATTATAGGTTAGTGCAAATTTACCTGCCTGCATTATATCGCCATTTAAAGCTAGTTTATTTAATATTCCAGTTTCAGATTCATTCTGTAACAAACTTGAACAGATATCAAAAGCGATTTCATCTTTATTTCCTTTTTCATAGGTCTTGTAGCCCAAAAGCCCAACTTTAATGGGTGTATAACTTACCTCAATCACTTCTTTTTTGTCAAACGTACTGTTTGCATAGTTGGGAAATACAGGAATTGTCGCCGATCTTAGTTTAGAAAACTTTTCAGTGATAATAGGAATTGTCTTTTCCAAGTTAAAATTCCCTGATAGTACTAATGCCATATTGTTTGCCACATAGTAGGTATTGAAATATTCATACATTTTTGTTAGGGAAGGACTTTTTAAATGTTCAGTTGTTCCAATTGTACTTTGTGTTCCGTATGGGTGTGTCTTGAATAATTGACCATTTAATTCTTCAAATACTTTACTAAACGGGCTATCCATTCCCCTATTTTTTTCTTCGTATACAACTTCTAATTCAGATTGAAATGATCTAAATACGGGATTCTGAAATCTGTTTGAATAGAGCTCTAACCATTTATCAATTTGATTCCCAGGAAATTCATTGTGGTAAACAGTCATGTCATTTTGTGTAAAGGCATTTAAATTCGTCCCACCAATACATTTGATTAATTTATCAAATTCCGTTGGCTTACCATATTTAGCTTGCTCAAGACTTTGATTATTAATTAATTTTTGAATCTTATTCCTTTCTTCTTCATCACTTATTTTTCCTAATAAATCATAATAAAAAATAATTGAATCCATGAATGGCTTTTCTTTTTCATAATCGATGGTACCTAGATTCGTGGTGCCTTTAAATAATAAATGCTCTAGGTAATGAGCCATTCCCGTTGCATCTGCCGGGTCATTTTTACTTCCTGCTTTCACGACAACTGCCCCAAAAACGCTTTTTGCGTTAGCATCTTGGTTTAATAAAATAGTAAACCCATTATCTAGGACTATTTTTTTGACTACTAGCGACTGTTCTTGAGCAAATGTGTTTAGTCCAATGAATAGGAAAAGGAAGCTTAGATATTTCATATTTTAGTTTGTTAGTTAAAATTAATTGCTTTGTATTGCAAAGATAAGGGTTAAGCGTTATTTATTGTTAAGCGTAATCAATTCTTCTTGTTTTTATTTGGCTTTGGGCAACTTGCTATAGAAAACAAAGCCATTTTTTTCATACAATATAAATAACCTTGGATACGTGGTCATGTAGTAGTTTTTGCGGTCAATTTTAGAGATAAAATAAACCGGTTTATCGGTTTCTCCATTACAAAGCCATTTTTCATCAAAGCGTTTTTTATTCTTATGCTTTGGCGTTTCTCCATAAAATAGATGGGCGTATGATTTATAGCCAAGAGGAACAAGGTAGCAGTCCTCTTTTTTATGTTTTTGAAAGAATTCAATTGCAGCTGCTTGGGTTATTCCTTCAATTTTAGATAAGGTATTCGCTTGGATGCTTAAAATTCCTACAGCAACTGTTACCAATGAAGCAATGATTGCTAATTTTAATTGTTGCCTAAATAGTAACACGAGAGATGTTATTGCGCCGACAAGGAATACTATTCCTGGCAAATAATCCCAGTTACTCCCTGGCTGTTTTGCATTTATATTGGCTATTGCAAATGGATCTTTTATATTGAACGTTTCTATTAACCATTCCTTGTTGTGTAAAGCATAGGGAATAATAAAAAGCACTATTGAAAGAATTACCAAATAACTTATCGTACTAATGGCTATAATTTTTACTTGTTTCGGATAATTGGATGCTTGCACCCATCTCGCTGCAAAATAACTAAGAGGAAAATAACAGAGCGATGAATAGTGAATTATTTTCGTGCTAACGATTGAAAATAGAAGTAAGGTCAACCAAAAAATGACTTTCATCCATAAATCAAAAGGCACATTTTTATGTTTCTTTTGATAGAAAAAATAGCCAATTGCAAAAAACGATGCGGGAAAGCAACCTAAAAGAAGGATTAAAAAATGGTAATAAAATGGTCCTCCATGACCAGCGTCTTGTGTTTGAAATAACCTGAGCTGATAGGAAATGAATTCTGATATCATTTGTTTATTGCCGGTATTAACTAATAGCATAAACCAAATTCCACCAATCAGCAGCGTAAACATAAAAAATGCGACCAATTGAATAATTGATGGAAATTGTCTAAAACGGATTGAAACAAAGTAAATAAAAGCGGTTCCACCAACTAATGCTAATGCCACCGGTCCTTTTGTCATAACAGCTAGGCCGAGAAAGCAACCTGCTAAAAGGTACGATCCTATACCGTATTCATCTTTGTGTCCTTTATATAAATGATAAATAGCACCAACAATGAATAAATTAAACCATGGATCAATGATGCCAGAATGAAAGTAGATATTTGGCAAGAAGGAGCCTAAATAAAAGGCAAGCCACCAATAAGCAAAGGTTTCATTTTTAATTTTTCTACCCGCTAAATACAAGAAAAATGCCGTAGCAATGGCAGCGAGTAAATTAGGGAAGCGTGCTGCAAATTCACCAATTCCAAAGATTTTCATAGAGATAACTTGCATCCAGATAAAAAGGGGAGGTTTTTCCCAAAATGGCATGTAATCAATGGTTACAGTTGAATAATTAGAAGTGCTAATCATTTCTCGTGCGCACTCTGCAAAATTAATTTCATCCCAATCAAAAAGGTGCACTGTTCCTAAAAATGGAAGGAATAATAGCAGGCACACAAAAAGAATGAAACTAAAACGATAACTATTCATTGGCTTGCTTGAGGTTTAGGATGGATGAATTGAATCTCACAAATTTGTGATTAAGTATTCGAAATACAAAATAGGCACTTGCTACCCCAATGAAAGAGCCAGCAACAACATCAATAAGAAAATGTTGTGATAAGTAGATTCTTGAAAAAGCAACTAGTATGGCGCCTAGAAAAAACACTATCGATACTAATTTTGATTGTTGATATACCAGCGCAAAAATTGTCATTAGCGCAAAAATACTTGTGGTGTGACCAGATGGAAAAGAATTACTGATGTGATACGTGAAGTTGGCTATTTTATGAAAGGTCGGATCATCTTTTAGAAAGTAATAGGGGCGATGACTATCTGCAAAGAAACTATATTTTAAGAGGAGACTTATCAAACCTGAACTTGCGTAACTAATGATTTGAAGCAAGGCAATTCTTACATTTATAAAGAGTAAGACAACTGAAATTAATACAATGAACACGCCATCGCCCATGTAGGTAATACCTTGAAAAACAAAATCAAGGAAATTGGTTTGAAAAAAAGTAAGTGTTTTATGAATCAGTAGTTTGTCTGCCAGACAAATCCACGTAATTGCTAAGGCCCAAAAAATGATTGTTGCGAAAAAAAAATAAGAATTTGTTTGCTTTTTCATCTATAATCAAAGGTAAAATAAATCCTTCGTTATTGATCATTTTGTCGGATGATAAATGTAAAAAGTACCGCATCATAAGAGAAGTGAGCAGCGATAGCAAAATACAGCCCAAAATAAACGTAGCCATACGAAAGGATAAGAATGAAGGGAAGCGCAATGATGCCATAAAGTGAAAACCGCCAATTGAATGGATTAAGGTAGCCGTGCAAAGCAATGAATAAAACGGATGTAATTACAACACCTAGGAAGGGTTGGACACCAGCACGAAAGAGTAATTCTTCTCCAACACCTGCGCAAAGGGATAAAAATAAGCCTTGCCAAATTTTTAATTGCATCGATCCGATAAGCTTGTCTATTCTTGATGATACGGAATCAAATATGCGCGCATTCATGAGTAAATACCCCAAAAAAGCATAGATTATTCCGAACTCAAGTCCATAGCCTATGGCGATTGGATTTATAGTTTCCAATTTCAAAAACTCGATAAGCGAAATGGGTCCAGAAATTTGAGCTAGTAAAAAACCAATTAGCGGAAAAATAACCAAGGTCGCTAAACCTAAAAGCATGATTTTATTTCTCATAAGCTGTTAATATTCATTAAAAAGCATTGAACGTTAAAAATATCGATTAAAATTTAACATTTAGCGTTATATTTACCACGTACTAAAAATTAAATCTGCCTATAGACAACATTTACTTAACCGCCAATATTTTTTTTGGATTAAATAGTAAATTATGTCATTACAAAATCTAGCAGATCAAGAATTAATCAGTTTGTATTTATCGGGAAATGAAGGAGCTTTTGCTCAATTGCTTAAACGTCATAAAGATCGCTTGTTTCGATATATCAATTCCAAGGTCCGAGATGCTGATTTAGCCAATGATATTTTTCAAGATGCGTTTATGAAAGTGATTATGACCATGAAAAGTGGTAATTACAATGAAGAGGGCAAGTTTTTACCATGGCTAATGCGGATATCACATAACTTAATCATTGATCATTTTCGTAAAACGAATAAGGTTCGTTTTCTTTCTGAATCACGCACCTTAAATGAGGAGTTCACTATTTTTCACAAATTATCTACTGATGAAAAGAATTATTTGGAAGAAAGGTGTGAGACAGAATTAGAGTCTCAGATGCTTGGCTTATTAGATCACTTGCCAGCAATGCAGCGAGAAATTATTCAAATGCGAATTTTCCAGGATATGTCGTTTAAGGAAATTGCCGAAATGGAGGATGTTAGCATAAATACAGCGTTGGGCAGGATGCGTTACGCCTTAATTAACATGAGGAAACTCATTGATTCGAACAACATTGTTATGGAGTATTAAACCCAAGTGCTTTAAATGCGAGTAGGGTTAGGGCAAAGAAAGCGATAATACTCATGTATAGATTACTATAATTTGTATAGCCTTTTCTTTTCCAATATAAGAAATTGAGAATACCCAAACTTACACCTATTCCGAGGGCGCTTAACCAAAAGCTCATTCGATTAATCCAAACTGCTTAAAATGGTGCATAAAATGTTTATCGTGCATTTTGAGCCAAAGATTAAAATCTAAGGCGCCGTAATAAGGATGAATGACGCTAGCGCTAGGATTATTCTCATAGTATTCAGTAAAATTCATCCACTCGTCAGAAAATTCATCGAGAGCAAGTTCCAACTCATCGTTGCGTAATTCAATGATGTCTTTTGTGAATGGCACGGCAATATTTTTCGCCATTTCTTTATCGGAGCTTAAAAATTGTTGCCTTCTTGCTATTGTTTCTGCATCAACATCGATGGCAAAATTACCTGTCCCTCTTGACATCATCAACATATCGCTGAGGTGCTCGACCATTTCTTGGGCATTCATTTTGCCCCATAAAGGTTTTTGATTAGGAGTAAGGCCGTTAAGAACAGCCAACATTTCTGTGAATTCCATTTGTTAACTTGAATATATTATTTTCCAACTAATATTTGAAGACTTTTCGGAACAACTTTCACATGTAAGACTCCTTTTGTTGCCATGGATTCGCCATCATAGTGTGCAATTTTTTCAGAAACTCGAATGGTAGCTTTATCAAAAGAAATAACTTCCATTAAAGCACTTTTATCAGAACGTCGAAAGAGAAATTGCATGGCTAAAACAGGTAACCTCCAAAATGAAAATGGTTTAAGTAAAATTAACTCAACCTTCCCATCCGTTGCATCTGAATTTGGTGAGACCACCAAACCATTTCCCCATTGTTTTGTATTGGCTAAAGTACACAACATAACAGGAAGCTTTTTTATTTGGCCATTAGCATCTACTGAGATATTAATGGGATTGTATTTAAAAAATTCTTTTAAAATGAGTTTGAAATAAGTTACTAAGCCACGACGTTTCGACCCTTCAAATTTTTGAGCTATTAAAGCATCAAAACCATATCCTCCGACTCCTAAAAACGCCTGCTCATTAACCAAAATCGTATCCATTGTGATTTTATGTTGGTCGTTTATACAGTGTATTGCTTTTTTTATGGTGAGGGGAATATTCATGTGACGTGCCAAACCATTTCCAGAACCAATTGGAATAATGGCCAATAATACGTTTGAACCAATCAAGGATGTTCCAATTTCATGAACAGAGCCATCTCCACCAACTGCACAAACAATATCTATCGCTAAATTTCTTGCTTCCTTAGCTAATTCACTTCCATGACCTTTATGAGTAGTGTATTGAATTTCAAAGTCATATTGATTGTGGTCCAAATACTCACGCACCAAAGCAGGAATATCATCTTTACGACGTACACCTGAAATTGGATTAATAATGAACCAAATACGCTTTTTCACTTTACGCTTGTTTTATTGTTTCTTAAATCATTTCGGTAACGTTCAATTACCGATTTAACTAGTAATAATAACTGCTTATCTCCCAAAGTTAACGTTTTATTTTCAAATAGGATACGTTTCCCTTTTGTTTTATCAATATACGTGGCTGTTTTTTCGATTTCATTAAAAATTAATTCGCCTTTATTTTCTAAAAATAAGTAGTTTCCATTTAGGTATACAAGTCCGCCAGATTGATGTGAATCATTTCCGAATGCATAATATTTTGTTGTAATTCCAAGTTGTTTTAATAAATATGGCAAGATGTCTATTTGTTGAAAATAGGCAAGATTTTTTTCTGGAAGGATTGATTTATCAGGGGTAAAAAATGCAATTGGGATATTAAATTTTTCAAAATTAGTAGCCGATTTACCATCTAGTTGTTGTGGCGTGTGGTCGGCGCAGATTACAAAAATGGTATTTTTGAACCAAGGGGATTTTTGAGCCTGTTTAAAAAAACGTCGAAGGCTTTGATCGGCATAGTAGAATGATTGTTGCTCTTTAGTTAAGTTTTTGCTTATTTTATTCTCAAGTTTTATTGGGATTTTATACGGATGGTGGGATGAAATAGTGAATATACTGGCTAAAAACGGTTCTTTCATTTTATTTATTTTACTCAGCGCCCAAGGATTAAAGTAGCCATCTGGTATTCCCCATAAACCATCATAATGGCTTCTTATTGGGTATTCATTCATCCCAAAATAAGTATCGAATCCTAGTCTTTTTGAAAAGCTATCAAACCGCATGGAACCGTTTTTAGCGCCATGGAAAAAAGCGCTTGAATAACCTTTTGTTTTCAGAATTGATGGAAGTCCATTTAGTTTATTATTACAAAATGAACTAAGAATGTATGGAGTAGCCATTAAGTTAGGAATAGAAGCAAAGATGGCGGGTATCGCTTCAATGGATTGCTTTCCATTGGCAATTCCATTTTTGAAATAGCAGGATTGATTAAGTAATGAATCAGTAAAGGGAGTAAGTTTTATGCCATTTATAGTTTGATGAATCATCTTGTCACCAAAACTTTCTAAGATAATAAAGACGACATTTTTTCTTGTATTAGTTTGTTTTGTTTGCAAAACAGACTTAATTGGATTGAAATAGGCCTCGCTTTCCGTTAAATCTATCAATGATGTTTTTGGAAATTGTTCGGACTGAATGGTTTTTAATGTAACGAAAGCAGTATTTAGTATAAAAGGAACATTTTCCGAATGGGTATATTTATTCGCGTCTAAAACACCAAGCGGTTTTGGGCCAAAACTCCACCTGCCAATAACAAAAAATACTGCAGATGCCATGATCAAATGAAGAAATTGAAATTTAATCGCCGTCTCTATTTCTTTTATTTTTTTTGAGAGATAAAGATCTAAAAAGATAAATAAAGTGATTAATGCGAGTGCTGCCAATGAAATCCAAAAATAATCGACGATAAAATAACGAAACAAACCATTGTCGGGGCTTTGAATTAAAAACAAGAAAACATCAAAGGAAGTTCTTCGCTGACTAAATGAAAAATAAGCAGAATCCCACATGTTAAGGAAAATGATACTGATTAAAATCACATAAAAAATGATAGAAGCAACCCGTTTCTTTATGAAAGCATAACGCTTATTTAGAGGAAAAAAGTGAATTAGGAGTAAGGGTAGGCAATACAGCGCAATAGTGCTGAGATCAAAAGGAATTGTGTATATAAAATCCATTGCCTTAAGATCAAAATAGGAAGCATTAAGACCCCAAAAAATTAGCCTCGTACTAATTAGCACAAGCCACAAAAGTAAAAATCTATGGATGACCGAGGTCCAATTACTAAACGAATTTTTCATTTCAGCCAAATTACAAAAAACTAATTTTGAATGCTTATCTTTGGATAAATTGATGAACATGAAAAAAAATCCGATCGAAAATAATAGGGCTCAAATCTTACAAGTATTACTTGATAAATCAGCGTTAAAACAAGATATTGCAGACGATGCCGAAAAAGTTTTTTCTTCCTTAAAAACGCATATAAAGAATGAATTAATTGAATTACAAAAGAAGGTCACTGATAAACGAATTCGTTTGAGTTTTAAAGAAAAAGGAGAATTTGAAATCCATGTTTATGTGGGAAGCGATGTATTGGTTTTTACACTTCACAGCAATGTTTTTAGGCTACCTGATTCGAATGCTTTGTGGGGCACGTCTTATTTTAAAGAAAATGAAAATCACGGATATTTCGGAGTGATTTATGTTTATAATTTTCTGGCGCAATCATTTCTTCAAAATAGATTAAATGATTCAGGATACTTAATAGGCCGGATCTTAATCAATCATGAGCGTCATTTCTTAGTGGAAGGAAAAGGGACTTTAGGAAAGTTGTTTCAAGATCCACAAAACATGGAATTAAACGAGGAAATAATTAGGTTGATAGTGCAGCTCTCCTTTCATTATGCCTTAACTTTTGATCTATTAGTTCCTCCATTTGAGATTATGGAAGAATTATCTGTTGGGCAGATTCAGCAGATAGGCGATGAATTAAAATTAAAAACAGCTAAGCGTTTAGGATTTAAACGTTTGGAAGAAGATTCAGAATTTTAATAAAAAAATCATCTATTTCGTTTGTCATTATTCTTTTTAAGCGTATATTTGCACTCCAAAATTAACCTTTTGAATGATTTGGCCCATTCATCTAGTGGTTAGGATATCAGGTTTTCATCCTGGAAACAGGAGTTCGATTCTCCTATGGGCTACAAGAAATAGTTGGTTTGCTTAAGTGCAGACCTAAAAAAAAAAGTTTAAAAATTAAAGATTATGGCAAATCATAAATCATCAATTAAACGAATTCGTACTAACGAGGGACGTCGGATATTGAATAAATATCAGCATAAAACAGTTAGAAATGCTGCAAAGAGATTGCGTGAATTAAAAGATCGCGTTGAGGCAGAAAAGTTATTCCCTACTGTTGTAGCGATGTTGGATAAACTTGCTAAGCGACATATTATTCATAAAAACAAAGCGGCAAACTTAAAATCAGGTTTACAAGTGCATATCAATGGCTTGTAAATATTGATTTATAATCGAATTAAAAGGGGCGAATAGCCCCTTTTTTTATTAAGTTTGTTGACAATGAAATACCTTTTTCAACTCATTTTCTCGCTTTTTAGCATCGCCATCTTTTCTCAAAGTAATGTAAATGTTGTTGTTTTTGACACCTTATATTTATCAGATAAAACAAACGGTGCCTTAGATTCTATCGAAATGAAATACCAGTCTTCATCTATGGTATTTCCACAGTTATCGAAGGGAAATTTCGGATCTTTTTTAAATCCTTTTCTTGTTTCATCTCCTGCTGGAAGTTTGTATCATAATCCTTCTCAGGAAAATAACACCATCTCTTTTTCAGCACTTCCTCACATTGGTGTGGCATATGTTTTTGGAAGCCAAGGGGCTCAACATTTAACATTTAATTATCATCAGGTATTTAGAAAGAATTTTGTCGTCAATTTATCTGCTCAAAATAATGCTGCCACGGGCTTTTATCGAAATTCTAACTGGAAGAATTCGGCCTATTCACTTCAACTTGCGAAAAATTCGAGCATCTATAGTTTTCAATTTTCAGCTCGATTTTCTAAGGAATTTCGGGGCTTGTGTAATGGGATCGTTTCGGATTCATTAGCTGATTTGTATTCTTTATTGCTGATACCTGTTCGGAAAGAAGATGCGAATTCTAATGCAACTTTACGATCGTTTCGTCTTGAAAACTTTATTGATTTCACACCATCTGATTCCTTACGTTTCTTTGGCTTAGTATATGAAGCCAAACTAAATTCATTGGATCGCTATTATAATGAGTCAGGTCAATTGAATAGTGTTTACCCTTTTAGTCAATATGATAGCACGATTACTTCAGATCATTACAGTATGGTTGATTTAGCGAATAATGTAGGTTTAGGATATAAATCCAATAATAGTCGTTTCATGGCTACGCTCAATAGTAATTATTGGCGATATACGAATGGTGGAAGTATTCGTGACACCCTTGAATTAGGTCTAGGATTACATGTTGATTTTAATGTTGGAAATTGGAAAGTGAGTAATGTGTCTTCTTATAATTTCTTAGGTGCAAAAAATGCATGGTCTGTTCTCTCTGCTGCCTCATGGACGAGAAATAGTCATTACTTATGTGTTGCCAATTCGAATGTCAATGCTGCTCCATTACCATTTCAACGCTTTTATCAAGCAAACAATAGCAGTTATTCACTTGCTGACTTTTCGCTTCAAAAAGTTTATAGTATTGATGCATTATTCAGAGAAAATTTTGGAAAGCATTCTATAGCGTTATCCTACAAATGGCAATCTACTAAACAAGTATATGTTTATGATTTGCAGTCCTGGGTAAATGATGCAAACTTAAGTCAGCAAGTAATCAATCAATTTTGCATCAATGGTAAATTCGTGTTTGGTTCCTACTCTTTGATACCTACTTATCAATTCACTACTATGGATAAGGATTATCGTTATTATCCAATGCATACTATTTCAGCAAGGTCTATGGTAAAAGGCGGAATTTTCAAGGCTAAAAAATTAAAAGCTGTTGCAGCAGTTGACTTATTCTATTCAAGTTCGTACAAAGCGCCAGCTATTCTAACTAATATCACTGTTATCGATTTTTTAGGTCTACCTTCTGCCATAGTACAAAAACCGCTATTCAATGCCGCTGTATTGCTTGGCTTTGAGGTGGAAACCTTTCGATTTTTTGCTAGGCTTGATAACATAGCCTATTTTATTTCGGATAGAAGTCAATTGTTTTTCGATGGCTACACTTTACCAACTTGGCAAATCAAGTTAGGTGTAACATGGGATTTCTGGAATTAAGCACAAAAAAAGCGACCGAAGTCGCTTTTAAATGATTGTACTATATATGTTAAGCTTTAATGCTTAACACTTCAGCCATTTTAGTTCCAATATGTGCTGGTGAGTCAACGACATGAATCCCACATTCTCTCATAATTCTTTTCTTTGCTTCTGCTGTATCGTCATCTCCACCAACGATAGCACCTGCGTGCCCCATTGTTCTACCTTTTGGAGCAGTTTCCCCGGCAATAAATCCTACTACTGGCTTTGTACCATGTTCTTTAATCCATCGCGCTGCATTGGCCTCCAAGTTGCCACCAATCTCACCGATCATTACGATACCTTCTGTTTCTGGATCATTCATCAGCAATTCTATTGCTTCTTTGGTGGTGGTTCCAATAATTGGATCTCCTCCAATACCGATTGCTGTTGTAATACCCATTCCTGCTTTTGCAACTTGATCTGCTGCCTCGTAGGTTAATGTACCAGACTTTGAAACAATACCAATTTTCCCTTCTTTGAATACAAATCCAGGCATGATCCCAACTTTTGCTTGACCTGCGGTAATTACACCCGGGCAATTAGGACCGATTAATCGGCAGCTAAAGTTTTTAATATATTCCTTTACCTTGATCATATCATTGATTGGAATTCCTTCGGTGATGCAAACAATTAGCCCTATGTCACCTTCTGCTGCTTCCATAATAGCATCCGCAGCAAATGCTGGGGGCACAAAAATGATTGAGACATTTGCTCCGGTGTTCGAAACGGCCTCTTTAACGGTATTAAAAACGGGTTTATCTAAATGCAATGAACCTCCTTTACCTGGCGTAACGCCACCCACAACGTTGGTCCCAAATTCAATCATTTGGCCGGCATGGAATGTACCTTCACTTCCCGTGAATCCTTGCACAATTACTTTTGAATTTTTATTTACTAGGACACCCATAATAGTTATATTTTAAAAATTTGAACTCAAAAGTAAGTAATGACTTTTGATTAGCAATTTATTTTATTCTTATTTAACATCCCAAACCTTCAAATCATACTTTATAATTGAATTTTGTGGAATTTGTTCTAATTCGTGATTACCATAACCTAAACTTGGGGGAATAATTAAAGTCATCTCAGTACCTTTATTTGCCATGATTAATGCTTCTTTCCAACCCATTATTAAATCTTTAACAGCAAAGGTGATCGGGTTTTTTTGAATATCAACCAGTTTGCCATTTAATAATTCCCCAGCATAGGAAATGCTTACGCTATCCCCGTATTGTATCAATCTACCACTTCCTTGTGTATTTATTTTTAGGTATAAACCAGAATCGGTGCGGCTTAGTTTAATTTTTTTATTTGAGGTATACTTGATGATATTTTGGTCGAATTCATTTAGTTCTTGTTCCGAATAGGTTGAGCAACTTACGATAAAGATGATTAAGGGTAAAAGTAGTTTGCTGTTCATAATTGTATTGGTTTTACTGAATATCCTTGTTTTCTTAGCAGGTTTAAAAGGCCATTTTCACCTCCTAAATGTCCGGCGCCCACTGCAAATAGTACGGTTTGATTTGCTGTCATTGGCATTATTTTTTCAACCCACGATGCATTTCTTTCATCAATGAATTTGAGATTAAAATACGGATCTTGGATTTCTTTCATTAGGGCATCATGTATCGCTTCGACATCGTTTTGGAGGTAGTTTTCTTGAAGGCGATTAAAATGAGCTTCTACATTATCTAAATCTGCCAATTCAGTCATGATTAAAGTAATCTGGCAACTAATAGGAAGGCTATCAAACAATGCTAGTTGACTTTCAATCGTTTCCAATCCTACAGTCATTTTTTTCTTTTTTGTCTCTAATATCTCTTCAATTTTTATTTCTTGAGATTGAAGATGATCTGGCAACTCACTTTGTAAAATTAGCTGATAAATTAGGAATGGCTTTGCTTTCGAAAAATTAGAAATAAATTGATCTTTGTCCATTAATAGCTGTATTTTGGCCCAACTGCATAATGTATCCATTTGCATTTCAGAGAGTTTTGTTAAAAAACTCTCTTCTTTTAGCATCAATAGATCTGGATTTATAAGTGTATGCTGTACATCTCCTATTTCTAGGCAAACTGCATCCACTGTTGAAACTAATTTTTCAAGTTTTTTCGGAAAATAAAAATGAGCATCATCCATGAGGTGCATGGTGCCGAAAATGTATGATACTTTCTCCTGCTGCGGACCTTGAATCTCCCAAAGCAGTGATGATGTATTCGATTGAGCAAATGAAAGGAATGATAAAAAAACAGAAACAACAAGGAATTTCATTACGTCAAAATAAGTTGTGCTAGGTAGTGGTGTTCTTGGTCTTCTATTTTGGCACTCTTAAAGCCACAATTACTAGCGGCTTTGTGCAGTTTATCGTAATCAACATATAGCCAATCGAACCATGGACCTTCGATTTTTTTGTAGCTCATTTTAAATTTAAATTCTCCATAATACTGTGCATTTAGATCCATCCAATACGAACCATCTTCTTCTTCGTATAAAAATTTAACATCGGATGAGTCGCAGAGAATTTGACCACCTGGCTTTAATAAGGATTTCGCTTTTAATAGCGTTTGCTCTAAATTTGCTAAAGTTCCTGCTATTCCAAGACCATTCATAAGCAAAAGGATGGTATCATATTGTTCTTTCGGATTAAAGTGAAAAAAATCTACCTGATGCGCATTTATTCCAATCTCATTTAGGTAAAGAACAGCACCAGGGGAAACGTCAATTGCACTTACATTAAACCCGGAATCACCAAGGTACCTGCTATGTGCACCAGCGCAAGCGCCAACATCTAGAATCTTGCCTTTACAAAGTTGCATGGCTTTTTGTTCCAATTTTGGCATTTCTTCAAAGCTTCGAAAGAGTGTTTCAATCGGAATAATATCATCATCACATAAATCAGCTTTTACGATAATATCGAACGGTTTTTTCGATTTCGTAAAATCTAAAATGGCTTGTCCAATAGGATCTTGCTCTCTAGTATTCATATTCATTAAACCCATTTAAGTCATCATCACCATAGCCATCTTCGAAATCATCATCATCCTCGAAATCATCATCCTCTTCATTGCTATCAATTTGTCCTTCAGAAAAGAGAGTTTCATCCATCACATCTTTAGAGTTTTCCAGAGGTGCTTTTCCGACACTAAGAAGAATAGAAGGTGTTTTTGGTTCCGTTTTATCAAAGCCAATTAATTCAATCAAGAAAATCCACATCCGCATAAAGTCATAGACAAGTATGAACTTTTGGTCAGGTTCCTCCAGAAAATTTTTGATAATCGCTTCTTTCATGACTGCTGAAGGCTGGTCAATGGCATCATCGTCATAGGACATGTCCAAGAGATTAATTTCATGACCTTTATCCCAATCGTCGTTTGAAACATAAAAACTAGCGATTTCTTTGCCTTTAAATTCAAAAGCTTGTAAAATAGCTTTGAAAAAATTTTCAAAATTATCCATGTCAGAGATAAGAATATCTCTAAAAATTTCTTCTTGTTTATCGCTATCGAGTAAGACTCTAAATTTAAGTCCTGGCATATTGATTTTTATTAATTTATTGCTTAGATATTGTTAATCCCAATGATTTTCCTAAAATTAGCATTTCTTCTTTAGCTTCCTCGAAATTATTTTTGATTTTTCCTTCGAGGATTGCTTCTTTAATCAAACTCTTAATTGTCCCGATTTCCATACAAGGTTTAAGTCCAAAGGTTTTCATAATAAAATCGCCCGTAATGGGTGGTTGAAAATTTCTTATACGGTCTTTTTCCTCTACCAATTTTAATTTTTCGGCGACCAATTCAAAATTGCGTTTATATTTTTTTACTTTAAAGTCATTTTTCGAGGTAATATCAGCATTACATAGAATCATAAGGTCATCAATATCATCACCAGCTTCACATAATAAGCGACGAATAGCTGAATCAGTCACTGTGCCTTTAATGAGTGCAATCGGTCGAAGATGAAGGCGAACGAGTTTTTGTACATACTTCATTTTATGATCCAGGGGAAGTTTAAGGTGTTTGAATATTTTAAAAACCATTTTTGCTCCTAAATCTTCGTGTCCGTGAAATGTCCAGCCAACAACTTTGTCAAATCTTTTAGTGGGTGGTTTAGCGATATCATGTAATATAGCTGCCCAACGCAACCATAAATCATCACTAAATTCCGATAGATTATCCAATACTTCTAGGGTATGCAGAAAATTGTCTTTATGGCTTTTACCGTCAATGGTTTCTATTCCTTCCAATGCTAGTAATTCGGGAAATATATGTCCAAGTAAATTTGTAGAACGTAGCAGCATAAACCCTCTTGAAGGTTGATGTGAGACTATAATTTTATTTAATTCTTCGCTGATTCTTTCTTTTGTTATTATTTTAATTCGATCAGCATTTTTATGAATTGCCTGCAAGCAATTATGTTCTATTCTAAAGTTTAATTGTGCTGCAAAACGAATTGCTCTCATCATGCGAAGTGGATCGTCATTAAATGTTATGTCAGGATCCAAAGGTGATTTCAATACTTTATTTTCAATGTCTGAGATACCATTAAATGGGTCGACAAGTTCGCCAAATTGATCTCCGAAGAGGTTTAGAGCCATTGCATTAATGGTAAAATCTCTTCTATTTTGATCATCTTGAAGGCTTCCTGCTAGAGTAGTTGGATTTCTTGATTCAGAGGCATACGATTCTTTTCGTGCCCCCACGAATTCCACATCTAAGTCTTTATATGAAAAGTGGGCTGTACCATATGTTTGAAAGATCGATACTTTTTTAACGCGCATAATTTTTGCTATCTCACTAGCGAAGGCAGGGCCGTCACCAACAACAACAATATCGATATCTTTTGAAGGTCTTCCTAAGATTAAATCGCGCACATAACCACCAATAACATAAGCGGGAATATTATTTTCTGTAGCATATTTTGCAACTACTTTAAAAACAGGGTGCTGTAATTGTTCGGTATAATTACGATTCATTTGGCTACAAAAATACAATTTAAGCCGAAAAGAGAGAAAACAAATGATTTAATCTTCGTCGTCGTTATCGTCCAAACGTTTGTAATCGAGTAGTTCGTCATCAAGGTCATCATCATCATCAAAAAAGGATGATTTTTTTCCAGACTTTTTATACGCATCCATTTTTGGCTTCTTCGAACGATTATCTGAATCTTTGTCGACCGCTTTTTTATCCTTGTTAACTTTTTTACGTGGTTCAATTTTTAGTCCATCTACACTAGGTAGGGAGAAATCACTTTTCGATATTACACTATCGTCTTGGCCATCGACTCTTGGCCGAGGTGCTTGATTATCTGATGGTGAAAAAGGTCTAGCAGCACCAGGTGCTCTAGTATTAGTTCTTGCCTCTGCTTCTTTTACGGCGATAGGTCTGCCATTAACTAAATAACCGTCTAAGGCTCGGATGGCAGTATTTGCTTCTCCTGCATCAGGCATTTCAACGAATCCAAAACCCCGGGATTTTCCTGTTTCTCTATCGGTAGCTACATTAGCTTTAAGTACTTTTCCGTGTTGTTCGAACAATTGCTTTAGCTGCTCACTGCTTACGCCAAAATCTAGTTTGGCAACAAAAATACTGGTCATAAAGAATTCAACGCTCTAAAGATTTACTAATTTGAAAATTAACTTGGTCGAAATTATAACAATTTATTGTTTTGTACAAAAATTCGATAAAAAAAATAAGAATTAGTTCGAAACCAACTACGATTTTTTTCTTTTCATAGTAAAAGAAACTAATTAAACTATGAAACTAAATTAACTTTTTAGCCGTAAATTTGCACCGTAAATTAAATGTAACATGAAGGATTTACTAATAGAAGCAAGTGAAAACAGCCCAGTGTTTAGTTTTCAGGCTAATGGAATTTTGCATATTTCAGGACGGGTACTTCCTGAGCCAGATGCTTTATTTTGGGGTATTGCTAATGATTGGTTGGTCAACTACATTGAAACTAATCCTGCTCGAATAATTTTATGCTTACAATTTGATTGTGTAAACACAAGTTCTTCTTTAGAGATTTTAAAATTGCTTTATTTATTAGGTGATATTAAAAATAAAGAAATTAGCTTAGATGTTTATTGGTATTATCCAATAAATGATATTCAACTTGAAGAAATGGGGAAAGATTTTCAGGAATTGCTTCCTTTTAAGTTTATATTTAAGGCAATTGAAACTGAAGAGGGTATATTAATCAACTAGATTTCTATTATTTAGGTATCTTTAAAGCTAATTTTTTATATGCGTTTAATTAAAGAAATCCCACATGCTAGGTATCTAATTCAAGTACATGAATACAACTCAAAATATTTATTAAAAATCACCTTAGATTCTTATGAGCAAATATTTAAATTTGATAAGGACGCTTCCTTTCAGCCCGATGATATCGATGACTTGTTGTCGGCAGATTTTTTAGCAAATTGCCTAAGTAGATTTTTAAGTATGCGTAATGACATTATTTTATTTCAAAACCAAAAAACATGAAAAGAATTGTATTTTTTATTTTTTGTAGCGCTTTTCTAATTAGTAGTTGTAATAATAAAAAGGAAAAGATCAATACCGTTCCTAAGGTTGAAAGTAGGAATTTAGATGGTTTAAAAATCGTATATTATTCTAACGATAGCATCAAATTAAACTTTTTGTACTACAAAGATCAAGATGCCATTGTTACTAAGAAGCAAAAGGCATTTCAAGCTGAATTACAGCGTAGAACGAACGAATTGCAGCAGTATATTCAGCGCAACACTGAAAAACAAATGAATGGTTTGTTATCTGAGAATGAAGTGGTACAAATCCAGCAAAAAGCCCAACAAATGGAGCAGTCAGTTATGCAATATCAGCAAGTACAAGGCGCCAAATTAGAGGAGGAAACGATGGCGAAATTGGAAGAAATTAGTAGGAAAATTGAAGTGTTAGGCAAAAAATATTGTGAGTTACATAAAATCGATTTGATGTTAATTCATGGTGATGGAGGCCAACTTAATTATATTAATCCATCGATGGATGTTACAAAGGAGTTCATTGCTTTTCTTAATGAAAATCAAGCATCTATCGAAAAAGATTTGAAAAAATAATGCATATTTCAAGGGTAAAGAAGACAGAAAATATTGCCGAATACATTCTGTATATGTATCACGTTGAGGATACCATTCGAAAATTCATGTTTAATATCCCTTTGTTAGTTGATCAATACGTTCGCAAACAATTACCTGACGCATCATTTTTGGGACAATACGAGAACTGGTATTCGTCGATTGCACATGAAATGCAACAAACGGGTAAGGAAAAGAAAGGTCATATTTGTGAAGTGGAAGAAGTTATTACAGAATTAATTTACTTACACAACACCTTATTATCTGTTGTAAAAGACCCAAAGTATATTGGTTTAGTTGAGGCTTCGCGCATTTATTTGGATGAATTCAAAACCAAGGCAGAAATGCTAAATAATCATGATGTCGAAATATTGCTGCATGCGATGAACATGAAATTGCAATTAAAAGTTCGAAAAACTGAGATCACTCAAGAGACGGAGGAAGCATTTGATTCAATGCGAATTCAATTAGCCTATTTATCGAGAGAGTTTCATAAGATGAAGTCAGGCGATTGGGTTGTTCACCCAAATTAATAGCTGGCTATTGAATCTAAGTTGTCGCTTATACTTTCTACTGAATTTATTGGGTAATAGATAACTTCTTTTCCATTCGTCAATAAGATATTTTCTGATTGAATAATTTTTTGATAGCTAGCTGCCTGTAACAATGTGTCAATACTCATTTTTATGCTTGCTTGTTTACATTCCACCAATACCTTAGGCTTGAAATCAACATCATACGCTACAATATCCCATCTTTTGATCAAACTATTATAGCGAATTGATTTTTCAACTGATAAACGTGAGAGAGGATAGTCTTTTTGTAGGTTTAAAAAATGAAGTACGTGCTGCCTAACCCATTCTTCGGGGCTCAGCAGTAATAGTTTTTTGCGAATGATGCAACGAACAAACACCAATTCATTTTTTTTGGTCAGTTCCAGTGGTGCTTTTGGAAAAATTAATGGAGTAATAAGAGCCATTACATGCCTGGAAGAATGAGGTTTATGTCCTTGTAATTTAGATCAAATACTTTTCCAAGAACTTCATTCGTTAAGATACCGCGATAAATATATACGCCATTTCTAAATCCTTGGTGAGATTTTATTAATTCTGTCGCACCGCCTTTTTCTCCCATTTCTAAAATTAAAGGTGAAAAGATATTTGATAGTGCAAATGAAGCTGTTCTTGCTACCCTAGAGGCGATATTAGGAACACAATAATGAATTATACCGTGTTTTACAAAGATTGGATTATCATGATTTGTCACCGAGGAAGTTTCAAAGCACCCGCCTTGGTCGATGCTTACGTCAATGATCACTGATCCTGACTTCATTTGTTGAACCATTTCTTCGGATACAACGCAGGGTGTTTTTCCAAATTCAGATCGTAAGGCACCAATTACCACATCTGCCCTTCGAATTGCTTTTGCTAATACTTTAGGTTGAATAATGGAGGAATAAACGCGGCTTCCAATATCATTTTGCAACCTGCGTAATCGCGTAAGGGAATTATCAAATACTTTAACTGAAGCTCCTAATCCAATAGCGGCTCGTGTGGCAAATTCTCCAACAGTTCCTGCACCAATTACTACTACTTCAGTAGGTTGAACACCCGCAATTCCACCTAGCATTAGCCCTTTTCCTGCAGAAAAGGAGGAAAGTAGTTCGCCAGCCACTAAAATGGATGTAGTGCCCGCAATTTCTCCCATTGTTCGAACGATGGAAAATACACCTTCTTCGTCCTTAATATAGTCCCATGCTATTGCGGTAATTTTCTTTTTTATAAGCTTCTGCAAAATTTCTTTTGGTTGGGCTGCTATCTGAAGGGCTGATATAAATAGTTGATTCCCTGTCATTAAATCGACCTCTTCCTCTGATGGTGGAGCGACTTTTAAAATAATATTGCATTGATAAATAGCATTCCGATCAGAGGATATTTCAGCCCCAGCTTCACTATATTCATTATCAGTAAAATTAGAATTTTCTCCGGCTTTTGATTCAATGAGCACATGATGGCCATGGGCCACAAGTAATGATACGGTTTCTGGCACGAGTGCTACACGCCTTTCTTGAAAGGATAGTTCTTTTGGGATTCCAATTTTTAAACGCCCTTTTTTGCGTTCAATTTCAAGCATTTCTTCCTTTGGTAGAAATTTCCCTTGTTGCATTAATGTTTTTAATAATTCTGGATCAGTTATCATCTTTAAAAGTTATCTGACGTTTTTGGTGCTCTATTTCACGAATATACACCCAAATTGTGTTCGGTGGAAGAAATTCCACTATTTTTTCTGGCCATTCTACAAAGAAATAGGCATCTTCTTCGAAAAGTTCTTCTAGCCCAATTTCATAGGCCTCTTTATTATTTTTAATTCTGTATGCATCTAAGTGATAACACGTTACTTTACTTGGAAGTAGGTATGATTGTATAATAGAGTAGGTGGGAGATCCCTGCAAATCAGCTACTCCCATTGCTTTCAAGATTGCTGTAATCAAGGTGGTTTTCCCGCTTCCCATTTCTCCAGAAAAGGCAATACATGATTGAGGGGGTACTCTTTTTAAAAATAGTTCGGTAAATGCAGCAATATCCTCTATTTTATTAAGAATATAGTAATCTTCATCTTTACTTGTCTTCATTAAAAATAAAAGGTTGAATTTTTCCGTCTTCCCATTTCTTTAAGCTTAGGTCTTGTCCATCAAACACGGCGAAGGTGCAATGTTTCATCCACTCACCAATATTAAAATAGGTCGCATCATCAATTGAAAGTTGAATTGGAAGGTGTCGATGACCAAAAATAAAGTAATTTACATTTTGGGTTTTCTTGATTTCTTTTGAATATTGGTAGAGCCATTCATTTTCTTTACCCAAAAATTTTTCATCAGAATCTCCGGTAGAAATTCGACTTCTTTTCGAAAAAAAGCTAGCGAGGCCAATCCCAAAATTCGGGTGGAAGCGAGCAAAGGCCCATTGACATATTTTACTTCTGAAAAATTTCTTGAGGATTTTGTATTTCAAATCACCAGGGCCTAGGCCATCACCGTGACCTATGAAAAATACTTTTTCTTCTATTTTTCGCATGAGGGCTTGCTGATATATGGTAGCTCCTAATTCTTTTTGAAGATAATCAAAAAGCCACATATCATGATTTCCTATAAAAAAATGCAATTTAACTCCCGCATCACTTAGATTCGCTAACTTACCTAGTAGCCGCACGAAACCTTTTGGAACTACATGTTTATATTCAAACCAAAAATCGAATACATCGCCTAAAAAATAAATCTCTTTGGCGTCTTTTTCAATTTCATTTAACCATGCGATAATCTTTTTTTCTCTGGTTAGACTAGTTTCCCAATCGGGCGCACCTAAATGAAAGTCAGAAGCAAAATAGATATTAGTCTTGGATTCAATCACTCTTAATGCTTAAAAATTTTCTCCAATTCGAGATCCAGAGCTGCACCTCTTAAATTGGTCGCAATTATTTTTCCTTCTTGATCAACCAGTACAGTAAACGGAATACTTTTTACGCCATAGGTTTGACCCACTTTGCTATTCCAACCGCCTAGGTCACTCACGTGATTTGGCCATACCAGTTTATCTTGCTTTATTGCTGCGAACCATTTCTCTTTATCTGTATCCATGGATACACTTATAATGGTAAAGCCATCATCTTTATATTTATCATAAGTCTTCACGACATTAGGATTTTCTTTACGGCAGGGGCCGCACCACGAGGCCCAAAAATCGATTAATACGACTTTACCTTTTAAATCAGATAACTTAATGAGGGTTTTTCTATCAGTACCCAACTCTTCAAAGCTAGGTGCATCTTTACCTGGAGAAAGAAGTGTTGCATCGTCTAGCGCTTTTGCTTCCGATATTTTTTGGTCTTTTTTAGTTTGCACATATTTTGCATATTCTTTAACAGTGGGGCTATCACCAAATGATCCAACAACTTGCTTCATAATAGCCTCATAGGCTTCAAATTCATTATCGATATTCATGGAAACCAAGGCCATAATTAAAGCGGGTGAATTTTGATTTTCCGAAATGAATTCTTTTCTATCATTTTGATATTGTAAAAATTCTTTGCTCATGTATTCATTTAGCGATTTCATTTTTGTTGAGTCAGCTTTAAGTACGGCCATAGCAGAATCATTTTTAATGTTCCAACGGTCAATGCGATTGGAGAATTTATTCATCGCTTGTGATTCATCAGAATTAATAAAGTTGCAAAATTGGCTAATGTTTTTTCCATCGCCATAGACAGTGATGTCGCTTTTATCGCGTAAAACTAAATGGGCTTGATTTTTACCCATTCTTAGTACATAAAAATCCAATGAAGGTAATTCTCCCTTTATTGTAAACTTCCCATCTTTAGTGATAGGCACAGATAGGTAGTCTTTATAGTAGTTTCCATAGAAATGTGAGATTTTTATAGAATCGAAATTAGCATTGAAAATTTGGCCCTTAACGGCAACATTGATTTTAGTTTGTGCGAATGCTATGCTATTTAAAAAAGCAATAAGCAATACTATGATTCCTTTTTTCATGATTTAAATTTATAAAATAGTTTTAATTTTCTTCTCTAATTGTTCACCTCTTAATCCTATACCATTAATTTTTCCTTCCTTATTAATGATTACGGTATGAGGAATGGAATTGAATCCATATACTTGCGTCATTGGCGATTCCCATCCTTTTAGATCGCTTACATGATTAGGCCATATCAAGCCATCTGCTTCTATCGCATTTTTCCATTTTGCTTCGTCATCATCTAGGGAAACGGATAAAATGGTGAATCCTTTGGACTTATATTTTTGGTAAAGTTTAACTAGGTTTGGATTCTCTTTTCTACAAGGCCCGCACCATGACGCCCAAAAATCGATTAGTACTACTTTTCCTTTAAGAGAGGATAGGGAAATAGGATTCCCATCTGGCGTTGATAAAGTAAAGTCAGGCGCATCCATTGTGCCGTTTTCGATTGTCTTATATTGTTCGAATCCACTATAAATCTGTTGATACTGAGAGGCTACTGATCTACTGGCGGGAACATCTCCATAGGTGTTTTGATAGGCTGTATTCATTAGTTCCAAATAACTCAAATTATCAAGATTCCAATTTTCGAATCCATTAACGGGAAATAATTCCATTCCTAGAATAATATTATAAGGGCTTTCAGGCGTACTTTTTATTTTAATCCTTGAAAACTCCTCTATTTTTTGCTTTGAGTCACTAAGTTTTATGGTAAATTCTTCCTCGCTTAATTTTTGTTGTTGATTTGCTATTTCTCCCATTTTCAACTCAAATTCATGCCGTAATGTTAAATACTCATTCATGGTTGATGACCATGTTGTGCCTGAGGCATCTAGGGAGTAACTGAAGGTTTCTAGTGATGTATTTATCTTGAGATGATCTTTTATGTTGAGTGCCAAGGGAACACTATTTTTATCTTCGCTACCGATTTTCATAATGTAGTATCCAAGACCAGGAATATTTCCATCAATGGCGAATGTACCATCACTATTTATTTTCGCACTGGCTACTAATACATTCCCATTTTCGCTTGGTGCGTTTATAGAAATGGTTTGACCGATTGCATTACGTACTTTTCCTGAAACGTGAAAATTAATGTCAAGTGGCGCCTCAGCTTCTTCATTCTGACAAGCGAATAAAAGCAGTAGAAAAGGGAATAAAATCAGCAAAAGCGTTTTCATAAGCTATCAAGTTTGGAACGTAATAATCCATTGGCTTTTTTTGGATCTGCCTTTCCTCCAGATACTTTCATCAATTGGCCCATGAAAAAACCAATTAATTGTTTGTCTCCAGCTTTGTAACGTTCAATTTCGTTCGGATTAAGTTCAATTACTTTTGTGATATAGGCATCGATTACATCTTCTCCGGAATCTTGAAATAAATTTAAATCTTCTGCAATAGCAAGTGGACTTTTATTCGACTCAATCAGCAAGGGAAAAATTCTTTGTGCTGCAATGGTCGTCGACACTTTTCCTTCATCAATCAGTTGAATAAGGGCGGCAATTTTATCTGGGCTTATTGGGAAATCCGTGATTTCGACACCATTTTCATTTAAGTATGATTTTATTTCACCCATTAACCAATTGGCTGCTACTTTGGCATTTTTCGTATGTTTTAATAATTCCTCAAAATACAATGCAATGGCTTTGTTATCGGTTATATTCATTGCATCGTAGTCTGTTAAACCAAGCTCATTTGTATATTTAAGGTAAAGTGTTCTTGGAAGTGGGGGCATCGTTGCTGAAATAGCATCTATATCTTTTTGGCTTATGACTAATGGTGGTAAATCGGGTTCAGGAAAATAACGATAATCATTTGCCGCTTCCTTTGCTCGCATCGAGATAGTTATGTTTTTTAATGCATCAAAAGAGCGTGTTTCTTGGCGCACGTTTTCTTGTTTCTCTATTAGTTCGATTTGCCGTATGACTTCAAAATCAATCGCTTTTTGTACATTTTTGATGGAATTCATATTTTTAACTTCCACCTTTGTTCCAAAGGATTTAGCACCCTTTAGGTTTACAGAGACATTAGCATCACAACGAAGTGAACCTTCCTCCATATTTCCATCACAAATTTCTAAATAGCGTACTAACTTCCTGATTTCAGTCACGAAATAATATGCCTCACTAGAGGAGCGCATATCAGGTTCTGAAACTATTTCAAGCAATGGAACACCCGCTCGATTTAAATCTACTAAGGTATCGTATACATCAACATCGTGAATGCTTTTTCCAGCATCTTCCTCCATGTGTATTCTGGTAATTCCGATGATCTTTTCCTTTCCATTATCATCTTTAATAATGACTTGCCCACCCACGCAAATCGGTGTTTTATCTTGTGTGATTTGGTATCCTTTCGGTAAATCAGGGTAGAAATAATTTTTCCTGGCAAAATATTGATTTCGTGCAATATCACTCTGACATGAAAGTCCTAAACGAATGGCGAACTCGATTGTTTTTTTATTCATTACCGGTAAAGTGCCTGGATGTCCAAGTGTAATAGCGCTCACATTTGTATTGGGTGTCGCGCCAAATTCATTGCAATCGTTTGAGTAAGCTTTGGACTTAGTGAGCATTTGGGCATGAACCTCAAGACCAATAATTACATCATATTTATCACGGATGCTTTGATTCATTTTAACTTCGTGCAATTAATTCTTTCATGATAATTGTCATTTTCGGTTCTTGCTTACTGGCGACATTGATAACATCCTGTACACTAACTTTTTCAATTTTACCTGGCACTCCTAAATCGGTAATGATGGAGATGGCAAAACAAGGGATCTCCATGTGTCGAGCAACAATTACTTCTGGAACGGTAGACATTCCAACAGCATCAGCTCCAATAATTCGGACGTATTTATATTCTGAAGGCGTTTCAAGCGTTGGGCCAGTCATTCCTGCATAGCATCCAACAGCAACACGAATATTATTCTCCTTGGCAATTTGAACGGCAAGTTCAATCATTTTTTCATCGTATGCATCTGACATGTCAGGGAAGCGTGGACCCATTTCATCAATATTTTTACCAATCAATGGATTACCCGGAAATAAATTAATATGATCATTCATAATCATGATTTCACCTATTTCAAAGTCAGGATTTACACCGCCTGATGCATTGGAAACAAAAAGTTTTTCAATACCCAATAATTTCATAACACGAACGGGGAAGGTGACTTGCTGTAAGGAATACCCTTCATAATAGTGAAAACGTCCTTGCATAGCAACGACATGCTTTCCACCCAGTTCACCAAAAATTAATTTTCCAGAATGACTTTCTACAGTTGACACCGGAAAATTCGGAATGTTTTCATATGGAATCTCATCTATGATATTGATTTCTTTTACAAGCCCGCCAAGTCCTGTCCCTAGTATTATCCCAACGCTTGGGTTTACTTTTGTTTGGCTTTGGATGTAGGCAACGGATTCTTTAAATTTTTCTAACATACTGTTTAATTAGTTGATTAAATTCATTTTCATTTTCAATTTCGACTGACATGGGTTGAATATACCAAGGATAATTGGATAATTCGTTTTCATCAAATGCATTTTTTAATCGCATATAATCTTTAGAAGTAGTAACAAGTATACTTTTTCCGTTTACAAAGTTATCAAATTTTTGGTGAATATTGACCAAGTCTTTCGCGCTATAATTGTGATGGTCGGGAAAGTTGATGTGTGCTATTTTGTGACTATTTTTCAAGTGTTCAAGTAATGGAAAAGGATTGGCTATGCCTGTTACTAAAAGCACATGGTCAAAGTTTGTTACCTGCAGTTTTCCGATTGGAATAATAGGTGAGTAGGCAATGGATGAAAAAAAGACTTTTTTATTGTATTTCGCTAATTTACCCAACACGACTTGTTTTTGTTGCTGTGACATGTCTTTAGGACATTTGGTAATAACGATTATATCAGCTCGATTTGCACCACTTCTTCCTTCGCGTAAATTACCAGTTGGAAGTACAAAGTCGTTGTAGAATGGTGCATCATAGGTGCTCAGCAGCACTGTAAAACCCGGGCAAACTGATCGATGTTGATAAGCATCATCTAGCAATAAAACGGATTTCTGTGTAAATGGGGCAAGCGCTTCAATTCCTTTCCATCGATTTTCAGAAACGGCAACTGAAATGGATTCGCTGTGTTCTAATTTATACGCCAGTGGCTCATCCCCAACATCCTGACTTGAATGTGATTCATTCACAAGTAAAAATCCTGAGCTGCTGCGTCCATATCCTCTCGAAAGTACAATTACTTTCTGTTCGCTTTTTAGGAGTTGAATTAAATAATTTGTCATGGGCGATTTACCCGTTCCTCCAACGCTTAAATTACCAATGCAGATTGATGGAATTGTTGGTTGTTGCGACTGAAGAATCTTGTAATTATATAGCCCATTACGAACACTACCAATTAGCCAGTATAGAAATGAAAATGGAAACAATAGCCAGCGAAGCATCACCATGCTCAAAATTAGGAGAATCTCGTTAAGAAATCATCATTCTTAGAAATAATATTAGCTAGTATGGTAATCAGACAAGGCTTGATCATCGTCATAATAGTAAATTCTAACTTGCGCTGTATCGTTGAGGAAATCAATTTTACCGATTTCAAATCTATTAATTTGAAGGCCTGTTCTTTTTTCTAGATCGTTTTTCATCTCTTCATAACGATCAACATGGATTAAATCGATTCGTTCGTAGTTGATGGTCTTTCTTGTTTCGTGTTTTACCAGCCAAATATATTCTAAGACAAAAATGATCAAGACAATTGAAAGATTTATTAATCCCATTTCAACTAAGTTAATCTGGAATAAATCTTTGGTAATTATGGACGGAGTTGCCAATAACGCATTCACAACGCTGAGCCCAATGATCACAAAAAGATAGGTCATCTCTTTAATTTCAATGGCATCTGTTCGGTAGCGAATGATACCAAAAATAGCAAACAAGCCAAGGCCCATTCCGGTATCAATGTCTAATTTCTTTAAGCCGAAGCATAGGAAAAATGTAATGAAACCAATTAGGTAATAGGTAAATAAATAATCTTTGCGTTTGGTTTTTGGATAATAAAGAAAACGAATAATCAAGGTTAAGATGATGGTATTAATCGCTAAACGTATTAGCAGGGTGTACAGATCCGAATTGTTCCATGTAAAAATGGAATCCACCGCATGTTTAACAATTGGATTATTCCCTTTGGCAAGGGCTATGAAGTTAGCAAGCATGTTTTTCTATTTTATGAAGATAAATGTATTTTCTTTTGAATCGATTAATTTTTATTTTTTCCTTTTCGTAAAGTGCCATGGCGCCCAAGCAATATTTACTTAAACGATACGGCCGAATGATTCTATTTTTCATCGCAACGAAAAAGGGTGATGTTCGGTCAATTTTTTCCTGTTTCAATTCCGCAATAACAAGATTTTTAAATTCCTTCGTTGTATTTTCTCGCTTAAAGGATAGGTCAAAATCTAAGGTGAGACGCTCATTTTTTGTTTTATTAACCAATGTTATTCGATGAAAAGCATTTTCTAAAATTGGCATTAAAGCTGATTTTGCGGCTTTGTTATCACTGATAAAAGCATTCATTTCACTGGACAAATTAAACTTGAAATCATCTACTTCTATTCTTTTTTTAATCGTACGACCTTTATATTTATGTTTGATTTCTAAAAATAATAAATTAGACTCAACATATTTTCGGATACGTACTTTAAAGCGATTGGTCCTTCCATTATGATGGTCCTTGTAAAATGTCAGGTTTTGATCATCGAAATATTGACTTTGGTAGCTCGGAGTTCTCACGCTGTTTATTTCTAAAATCGTGTAATTTTCAACTAATTCAGGCAGAATTTCCGAAAGAATCTCTCGATCAAAAGCAAATTTTGTATCTACACGGTTCATTAATTTAACTCTGTCCATTTGTTCTAAATGGATGGGGGTAAAGGCACGTATTAGATTATTAAATTGTTCACTTAACATTAAGCCAAAGTTAATATTTTGAATTGTTTTTTCTAATTTATGCTAAAATAATATATTTTAACGAACATTGAGTTTTATATTTGTCACATGAGAAAACGTATCTTACTATTGGGTTCAGGGGAGCTAGGGAAAGAGTTTGTTATTGCTTGCCAACGACTTGGTCAATATGTTATGGCGGTCGATAGTTATCCAAATGCGCCTGCTATGCAGGTTGCGCATGAATGTGCAGTCATCAATATGCTTGATGCAAAAGCGCTTGATTCCTTAGTGGCTGATTTTAAGCCGGATATTATTGTTCCCGAGATCGAGGCGATTCGCACAGAGCGATTTTATGATTATGAAAAACAAGGTATTCATGTCGTTCCGAGTGCGAAAGCTGCAAATTTTACCATGAATCGGAAAGCAATTCGAGATCTTGCATCTAAGGAACTCGGAATTAAAACAGCTACTTATCGCTATGCTAATAGTTTAGAAGAGTTGACGGCAGGCGTTGCCGCATGTGGGTTGCCTTGCGTGGTAAAGCCTTTAATGTCAAGTTCTGGTAAGGGTCAAAGTGTTATTCGTTCTATAGACGATATTGAAAAATCGTGGAACTATGCGATGGAAGGTTCTCGTGGCGACCTAAAGGAAATAATTGTAGAATCTTTCGTTGATTTTGATTACGAAATTACGCTGTTAACGCTCACTCAAAAAAATGGTCATACATTATTCTGCCCGCCAATTGGACATCGGCAGGAGCGAGGAGATTACCAAGAAAGTTGGCAGCCTATGCCAATGAATCCTTCTCATCTCCAAGAAGCTCAAGAAATGGCGGCGCAGGTTACGGCTGCTTTGGGGGGACAAGGAATTTGGGGAGTAGAGTTTTTTATCACAAAAACGGGTGCGGTCTTTTCAGAATTATCTCCAAGGCCCCACGATACAGGTATGGTTACGCTTGGGGGCACACAAAATTTTTCTGAGTTTGAATTACATGCCAGGGCGATTTTAGGAATTCCGGTGACTGAAATTACCTTAGCGAAAAATGGAGCAAGCGCCGTAATTTTAGCGAAAGATAACAAGGAGGATTTTCCGATAATTACAGGACTTGAGGATGCTGCTAAATTTCCGAATTCAGATTTTCGTATTTTTGGCAAGCCTTCTACGCGGGTTAATAGAAGGATGGGGGTCGCTTTGGCGTATGGAAATGAACCTGTTGAGGCCTTAGTAGAATCAGCAAAAAAGATTGCTAACATGATTAACATTAATTAAATGAAATTTTTTCTTGGAATTCTTTTCTCGGTGACCACTTTTCTTTCTTGGTCAATCGATATCGCTTATTCAGTAAGCATGACTAAACCTCAAAATCATTATTTTGAAGTTGAAATGTCACTTTCAAACATTAATCAAAAGTCCCTAGTGATTAAGTTGCCTGTTTGGGCTCCAGGTTCTTATTTAGTGCGTGAATTTTCTAAAAATATCAATTTAGTTAAGGCCTTTGATGAGAAGGGAAAAGAGATTACAGTAGAGAAACTATCAAAAAATGCTTGGGAAATAAATACAAAGGGTATTAAATCATTGAAGATTCGATACGAAGTTTATTCCTTTGAATTATCTGTAAGGACTTCCTTTTTAGACTTATCACATGCTTACATAAGTGGTTCAGGTATATTCATGTATATTGATAATTATAAAAATATGAACGGTACGCTACGTATTTTTCCATTCGAAACATTTAAGAAAATAAATACCGCGCTAACACCAGCGCCGCTTGAGCAGCAGGCGAATGCTTCCCAAACTTTTACGTTTGATAATTATGATCAGTTGGTGGATTGTCCGATTGAAATTGGTAATCAAGATGTTTTTGAATTTATGGCAGCAGGTGTAAAACACACTGTTGCAATGTATGGCGATGCTAATTATACGATCTCGGATCTTAAAAAGGACATGGCCAACATTATTGAAAAGGAAACGGCGGTTTTTGGTGCTAACCCGAATAAAAATTATTTATTCATCATTCACAATGTTGTGGATGGTCAAGGTGGATTGGAGCACACAAACTCTACCACCCTGAGCGTCAATCGTTGGACGTATTCTGGTTCAGAGTACATTGGTTTTTTGAACTTGGTAGCACATGAGTATTTTCATTTATGGAATGTTAAACGAATTCGTCCGATAGAACTAGGTCCTTTTGATTATGATCAGGAAGTTTACACTTCGTTATTGTGGGTAATGGAGGGATTTACCTCGTATTATGATGAACTCATTATGCTTCGTTCGGGATATTATTCTCAAGCCGAATTTCTTACAAAATTACAAAGCCTTATGAATTATGCTGAGGGAAGCGTAGGGTCACGTGTTCAGCCTGTAGCGCATGCTAGCTTTGATGCTTGGATAAAGTCGTATCGTCCCAATGAGAACAGTTCCAATACAAGCATGTCGTATTATTCTCGGGGTTGTGTATTGGCCGCTGTATTTGATGCGATGATCATCGAAAAATATAAGGGTGAAAAATGCTTAGATCATTTTATGCAGCATCTATACAAAACGTATTATGAGGGTAAAAATCGTGGTTTTACAGAGGCTGAATTTAAAAGTGAATTGGCGGTATTTACCGGTCATGACATGGATGATTTTTTTAAGCGACACATTAACGGAACGGAAATAATTCCTTTTAACGATTATTTTTTAAAAATAGGGGTTCAAGTAACGCAAAATGCGCTAACGAAGCCTTCCTTTGGCGCAACTGTTCAAAATATCGGTGGGAAAGTAATTATTAAAAATATCCGTGCTGCTTCTGCTGCAGAAGATGCGGGCTTGAGTGTGAATGATGAGGTAATTGCGTGCAATGGATACCGCGTTGATCAAGCAATGTTTGATGCAATGATGAACGGTTTGGCCTTAAATGATGAAGCGGAAGTATTACTTTCTCGCGATGAGATATTATTTTCTACTCGTGTAAAAATCACGAATTATACGCGCCCACAATTTTTGATGGCACCTACGAACAATTCTTCGGAGTCCTTAAAATTTAATTATTGGTTGCGGTAAAAAAATAATGTTCTTATTTTTTGAGCTTAAGGTTGGTTATCCACATTACTTGCATTAGATTTAATACTCTTAAATCTTTTGCGCTGTTTCGAACGGCAAATTGAAGTAAATATCCCAATTCAATTTTTCCTATTTTTTTGGTTTGAAATCCTAGCCCAACATAACTCCAATTTTCACTATAAAATGCATTTCGAGGTGTAGTAAGAGTTGTGTAAAATTCATTGTAGGCACTCAAATAAATTTCTCCTGGATCCAATGTTTTTCCTTGCAAAGGTTTGGTGTAGGCAATCTGGTATCTTAATCGGCTTGAAAAAGGGTAGTGGCCAGTAACTCGGTTTTGAATAAATCGTTCTTCTAGTCGAAATCGGTGTGACATTCTGGCATTTCCTAATGGGTGGGCTAATACAACTTGTTGCCAAAGTCTATGTTCATTCGAATAGTTGTTTTCAAAAGGATTATTTCGCTGAAATGTATAGCTACCCGCCAAATTGAAGTTTGGATTAACAATATAAATAATGCTAGGTTGAATATAAAGTTGCAAATCATTTGCGGGATAATTTATTCCTCCAATTTTTGTGTCAAAAGCATCTATTGTTGTGGAGATAAATAAATTGTAATTCAATTTATTGCTCAGTTTTCCTGTTTGAGAAATTGCAGGCAATACTCCCGAAAATTTTAGGTTTTGTCCATGACCAATTACAAGAAAACAGGTCACGAAGAAAGTTGTGATTGTTATTTTCATTAGAATTGGGTGTTTATTGGATTCTCTTCGATTTTCTCTAAGGAAATAAATTTTCCATTCACATCGAAAAAGCAGTCGATTAGTTGTCCATTGTATTGAATTTCAATTTCAATGGATGGTTTTGAATCGCTTAGTATTTCATGTAATTCTTTTAATTGAAAGTTTTTGAATTCAAGGATTAGATATTTTGTTATTTGTAATTGGACTGTAGGAGAAAGAGATTCAAATTCTATTTCTTTTTCCAATTCAATGATTTCATTATTAGCATTAAATGTTACAGAAATATTTTGCTTTTGTGAACGAAAATCTGCTTCTATCCTCTGCGAATTTTTTAAAGCGTAATACTTTAATCTTTTAGCATTCGGGTATTTTTCTAGCAATGTTTTTATTATTGCAGGATTCACCTTTTTTTTATCTATCCGAACTTCTTGACTACAGGCACTGCAACAAACAAAAAAGAGAAATGTAATTAAGCTACTAATCTTCATAGTATATTTTTTGTCGAATGTAGCTAAATAATTTAAGTTAAAATTTGATTTAATTTTTAGTTGCGAAAAATTAACATTTCCAAGATTAATCTTCCAACACCTTTAGTTTAGC
>CANHOA010000028.1 GCA_947462255.1 Flavobacteriales bacterium
ATGGTTTGCGTCAGAGGGTTTGAATTCAGGATTTGGTTGACCCGTTTTACTGATGGAAACCACACGACCAATAATTTTTGGAAAAACAATATTTTGTATCGTTTCGCTTGAAATAGAAGTGACAATTATTGATGTGAAACTTGATTGATCCATAACTATTGTATCTCCAACTTGACAGTTAAAATCCATCAACACTTTTGGATTTTGATCATTAATATCTTGATAGTACAATGCTTTTTTCTCATCAAATGAATATCTATAGTAGCCATCGATTTGTATCCAAGGCGTATTGAGTAAAAAACAAGGGCCAGTAAACAAAGAACTTGTTTCAATAGCATAGAAATATTTTTCACCAGTCTCAAAGCCAGCCTTTAGCCTCAATTTATATGTTTGATAACTCTCTATTGTACCGCAACCACCATCCCAACATGTGAAATGGAAATCTAATTGTGTTTGATAATTGGTGAATTCTGAAATAAATTTTTCTTTTACTGGGATTTCCTCAATTTTACTTATGCTCTCTTTCTTACACGAAAACAATACGAGGATGAGCATGAAAACTAAACTATTATATTTCATATTTTTTTTGTTTTTCTCCCAAACGATTTATTTGATTTTTTATTCTAAAGTATTTAGCTTGAATGACTGCTTCCTTACCACAAAATCTTTTTGTCATGACTCAAATTAATAATATATGCCAATTGAAATCTAATTTCACTATTATTTTAGCAATAAACTATCAAATTTCGTACTTTTGCGCCGATTTAAATCAGTAAGTAAAAATGAATGTAGCATTAGGAAATCACATTTTGGTGGAATTTATGAATTGTGATCCACACATAATGAACGATGTATTAAGCATCGAACGAGATATGGTAGGAGCAGCACAAAAAGCTGGTGCAACCGTTATTAATTCAACATTTCACCATTTCTCACCATACGGAGTTTCTGGCGTTGTTGTGATTCAAGAAAGTCATTTAGCGATTCATACCTGGCCTGAATATGGCTATGCTGCCGTTGATTTATTTACCTGTGGCGAGATGAATGCCTGGATTTCCTTTGATCATTTAAAGGAATGCTTCAAGGCGAAATCGTATTCTGCTATTGAATTAAAACGAGGTTCTTTGAACTTGCTCGAGCGCAACGATTTTGATATATCCACCATGCGATCGAAAGCGTCAGAATGGCGAAACCCAGATTTTTACACACGCAACGTTTGGTTTACAGATAAAGATGAAAATCAAGCCTTGTCCCTACGATTTACTGGAGAAGTATTTTATGATGTACAATCACCCTTTCAACGTGTTCGCATATTGGAATCTTACAAATACGGAAAAATGCTTGCCTTAGATGATATGGTAATGACTACCGAACAAGATGAGTTTCATTACCACGAAATGATTTCACATCCCGCCATGTTTACTCACCCAAATCCAAAAAATATATTGGTAATTGGTGGCGGCGATGGTGGTACGATTAGGGAAATCCTTCGACATGATTCTGTTGAACACGTAACGATGGTAGAAATAGATGGTGAAGTAATCAAGGCGTGTAAAGAACATCTGCCGGCTATTGCTTGTGCATTCGATCACCCAAAATTAACTTTGTTAGTAGACGATGGCATTGCCTTTTTAAAGTCTGCACAAGCGTCAAGTTACGATATCATTATTGTTGATGGTTCTGATCCCGTTGGTCCAGCAGAAGGTCTTTTTTCCGTTGAATTCTACACGAATTGTTTCAATGCATTAACAGAGAAAGGTATTCTGGTGGCGCAAGGAGAATCACCAAAGTTCAATGAAAAAGCATTTGCCGAATTAAACCATACGCTTCAAGGAATATTTGGAGTTGACAATGCCCCTGTTTCCTTGTTCTACGTTCCCACCTACCCTTCTGGCATGTGGAGTTTTCAATATGGTTTGAAAAATACAGATCATCCAAAGGAACTATCCAATGATGATTTGGTCACCAAGTTTGTAGAGGAAAATAACTTAAGATACTACAATGCAGACATCCACAAGGGAAGTTTTGCAACCCCAAACTTTGTTAAATCACTATTAAAAGAACCTAAATAATATAGTATGAAAATCACTCAAAATTCCGTCGTTTCATTAAAATATACCCTTGCCAATAATCAAACAGGTGAAAAAATTGAAGAGACAAACGAAAGCAACCCATTAGTTTTTCTTTATGGCGTTGGATCATTAATTCCAGAATTTGAACAAAACCTAGATGGATTAGTAGCTAACGATACTTTTGACTTTGCGATAAAAGCAGAAAATGCATACGGAATGCCAAGCGACGCTAATTTTGCCGTTATTCCACTGAGTGTTTTCTTCGATGAGAAAGGCGAATTTGTGGCGGAAATGTTTCCAGTTGGAGCAATGATTCCAATGAGCGATAACGATGGGAATCACCTGCATGGAAAAGTATTGAAAGTAGATGAAGAAAACATCACCATGGACTTTAATCCACCACTTGCAGGTGTCGACTTACATTTTATGGGAACAGTGATTGAAGTACGTGATGCATCAAAAGAAGAAATTGAACACGGTCATGTTCATGGAGCACATGGTCACCAGCACTAATTAGATAGGAATAAAAATACCATAGATATTTTTTAGGTTTTATTTCAACTATTTAAAATAATTTTTTATATTTGCACTCTCAATTTTTGAGGGAAATTCCTCCTTAGCTCAGCTGGTTAGAGCATCTGACTGTTAATCAGAGGGTCCTTGGTTCGAGCCCAAGAGGAGGAGCGAAAAGCCGGTCATTATTGATCGGCTTTTTTGATTTATATGACTTATTACATTTACATTCTGTATTCCAATGATATAGACCGCTATTATGTTGGTTACTCACAAAATCCTTGGATTCGATTTGAACAACATCTCTCGAATACATCAGATAAATATACTGGAAAGGCTAAAGATTGGATTTTAAAGGCTGTTTTTGAAGCAGCTAAAACTAAAGGCGACGCCTTGAAAATCGAAATATTTATAAAAAAACAAAAATCTAGGACGCTTATCACGCAGTTGTGTAATTTGGATTTTACACCATCAGGTTATTTAGCTCAGCTGGTTAGAGTCCCGCATGTGCGGGATTAATCAGATTCCCGCACATGCGGGGTTGGTTCGAGCCCAATCCCGCACTTGCGGGAGAGGAGCGAAAAATAGAAAGCCTTGCAGCAATGTGAGGCTTTTTTGTTTGTTGCATTTTTATACTCTAAAAAGATTATTACTGTTAAACAGAGCAACAAATAAAACATAGGTAAGCAATACTTATCATGGTTTTTTGTTTTAACCAGATGACTTTTACAGTATATATATATATTGCAATCAAAATCCATGAATTGTTATTACACTGGATTCACAACTGATTTAGAGCTCAGATTAGAGTTCCACAGGAACGCTTCAAAAAATAAATTTACTGCAAAAGCAAAAGATTGGTTGGTTGTTTTTACAATGAATTGTGAATCAAAAAAGCAAGGTCTATTAATTGAAAGTCACATTAAAAAAATGAATAGTAAAGTATATATTGACAATCTAATGAGATACCCTGAAATGAGATGCAAACTATTAAAAAGATATAGTGACTGTTAATCAGAGCAACGATAGCTATCGTAGTTGGTTCGAGCCCAATCCCGCACTTGCGGGAGAGGAGCAAAAAATAGAAAGCCTTGCAGCAATGTGAGGCTTTTTTTATTTAGATCGATTTGGACGAGAAGTTTATCCTGAGCGTAATGAAATGTAGCCGAAGGAAGTCCAATCCCACATGTGTGGGAGAGGAGCGAAAAATAGAAAGCCTTGCAGCAACGTGTGGCTTTTTGTGTTTACATGCTTTTGGCGTTTTATATTTCGCCAAAACAAGCCAAATTGATGAATTTTGGCGAATTATAACTACTGATCAATAAACAAAACATTACCCAAATCAACTATGATGTATTTATACCAAAGTAGCATAAACCCTCAATTCATCACAGAATTGGTTCGAGAATAGACCAGCTTGGGGAGTGCTTCGACTAGCTCAGCGACCGAACTTAGCTTTCTACTTACGATTCGGACGAGAAGCCTACCCTACCCTTTCGACGTTTATCCTGAGCGAAATTCACGTGAACAAAGCATTCATATTAGCATAGCTTACTAAGTTGGAGTACTTCCCGATGGAAGATCTCACATCCTTTTGCTAAGAATATTGATTCAATCATTTCAACAAGCCAACTAATTCAATCAATTCCTCTATTCTATCATTAAGCGGATTTCTCTTCATTTTCAAGATTAGCCAATACCTCCTCCCATTTTTGTTGGAGCAGGGCTTTGTTGGGCAGTTTTGTTTTGTAATCTGCCACCAAAGTTGGAGATAAACTTCTGTTTAAAGCATATTCTACCACCGTATCATCTTTCCCTTTGCACAACAGTATTCCTATACTTGGGTTTTCATGCGCTTTTTTTATGTCATTATCCAATGCTTCTAAATAAAAATTGAGTTGCCCCAAATGTTCAGGTTTAAAGCGTTCATTTTTTAGCTCAATGGCTACCATGCAATTTAGACTTCTGTTGTAGAACATTAAATCTACTGCAAAATCCTGATTGCCAACTTGTAATGGATATTCTTCTCCCATGAAGGCGAAATCTCTACCAAATTCTAGTAAAAACTTGGTTATGTTTCTAGCTATTGCTTTCTGTAAATCATTTTCTTGGTGTTCCTCAGGTAGGTGTAACAACTCAAACACATAGGTGTCTTTAAATGTGTTGCTTACATCTTGTGGTAATTCTCTCGACAGTGTTGAGAGTTTTGCATCTGCCAACATAACCCTTTCATAATAAGAGCTATTTATTTGCCTTTGCAGTTCAGATTTTGACCATTTTTCTTTGATCGTCATCCTAAGGTAAAACTCTTGTTCTTGTTCCGATTCACATGTCAAGATGATTAAGTTATTTGTCCATGTTAATTCTCTCACTAGTGGTGAGAGTTTTGTGTTTTTAGCATACATTTCGTAAAACTGCTTCATTCTCCAAATATTTTGAGCTGAGAATCCCTTTATATTAGGCTCATATTTTTGAATGTAATCTGCTAATTCTTGTACCACAGATTTACCCCCAAGCTTTTGAAAGAACTTGTTTACTGACATGTTCTCCTACATGCCAATAAAGATTAACTAATTCTTTATTTACCGCTTGGTAAGCCCTAGACTTTGCAGAAGCAATAAGAGAAGTAATTTCTGTAAACTGTTTTTGTAAATCCATCAGTATTATTTCAATAAGTTTTCCAAAATTGATACTGCTTCAGGTGAAAAGGCCTCCCTAATCTTATCTATTTGTGATTTTATTTCCCCTGTTAGCAGTTGAGAACTTTGATTTTAACAAATATACCTAATTAATCAAAGAAAAAAATCTTGTGATAAGAGCGGGGTATTTTGGCGAGAAAGATTTGTTTTCTTGACGAAAATACTACCCCACCCTTTCGAAGTTTATCCTGAGCAGTTTGGTTTAATAAAGTGGATGAATTATAATTTAATAGCTAAAGTTTTAATTCCTGAATAATTAACAAACTCACTAATAAATAATTCTAATGGAAGTTCAAAGGCTCTAGACAAACCAATAATCCAAAATAGTGTTGGTGAAATCAACCCTCTTTCAACCCGTGAAATATATTGATAATCTAGCCCCATCCTATCTCCTAGATTTGATTGACTAAGTTTTAAATTTATCCTTTTAACTCTGACAAACTCTCCAAATATTTTGTTGAAAGCTGTTTTTTCCATAAGTGCCAAATTGGTAATAATGGAACTTTATTAACTAAACACATATGTTTAATTATTTTGCTATCTTTGTCAAGAAAAAACTACCTATTTAATACGATCGACTATGAAAAAAATAATACTTAATCTCCTTTTTGCTCTTTTTACAACTTTGGGATATTCTCAAGTTCCTAATTATGTTCCTGCTAATGGTCTTGTAGGTTGGTGGCCATTTAATGGGAATGCCAATGATGAGAGTGGAAATGGGAATAATGGGACTGTGAATGGAGCGACATTGACAAGTGATAGGTTTGGGAATGTTAATCAGGCTTATGGGTTTGATGGGAATGATTGGATTGAAATGAACATTCCTCAAACCATTGAGTTTTCTGTTTCTGTTTGGTTTAATTCATCAATATTAAACCAGAGTTATATGGGAATAATTCAGCATAAGGATAATTGTATAAGGGGTGCTGGATACATAGTAGAACTATACAATAATTCTATTCGTGAGCTTGCGAGTAACTGTGGCCAATGTAATAATATCTGTCCAAACTATTTTAATTTTGTTAATATTATGACAACGGGAATCGATCAATGGTATCATCTTGTCCTTACTTGTGACCTTAATGGAACATATAAACTTTATTTAAATAACAATTTAATCCATACCACTACAAATCTATCTACTCTTTGCCAGTTCAATGTTCCTTTTTCAGTAGGAAAACATCATGACGGAGTACAAGACCTATATTATTTCAACGGAGATATAGACGATATTGGTTCTTGGAACCGACCAATTTCAGATTGTGAAATCCAAGATTTATATCATTCACAACTAGGATTTACTACAATTGATGCGGGGCCAAATCAGACAATTTGCAAGGGTGATTCAGTTACTTTAAATGGCTCTGGAGGAATATTTTTATCATGGAATAATGGAGTAATAGATGCCTTCCCATTTGAGCCATTACAAACAGATTCATATGTTTTAACCGGCGCTGATACATTGGGTTGTGTTGGAACAGATACTGTTAATATTACGGTATTAAATCCAACAACCTCCACCCAAACCCAAACAGCGCTAGACACCTACACTTGGCCTCTTAACAACCAAACGTATACTCAAGGTGGAACTTATACGGCGACCATTCCTAATGCAGCAGGTTGCGATAGTGTTGTGACCTTGAATTTAACGTTAAATTATACTGGTATTAATGAGCCGAATAGCAATTCAGTAAGCATTTCCCCCAATCCCACCTCATCTAAAATAACTGTTAATTCCTCATTGGCATTAATTGGTAAAGAATATATTATTTATGACCAACAAGGTAAAGCAGTGAAATCAGGTGTAATTACTACTGAAGAAACAGAAATAGATTTATCAAACATTTCTGAGGGCATCTATCTATTTAAAGCAGGTGAAGTGATGCATGAGACTTTTAAAATTATTAAGCAGTAAAAAATACTATTATGAAAAAAGAGCATCCATTGGGTGCTTTTTTTGTATGAACTCCGCTCACTAGAACTCCATAAACTACCCCCACTAGTAACTATTCTGTGACAGAATAGTAGAGACGCATGTCAAAAGTCAATTTGCTTTCTCAAATCAAGCAGCGAATTAACCTCAAATTTTACTGTATTTTAGCATGAAAATTTACGGCTTAATAATTGCTGAAATCTGAAAAAATGAAAGTATGAAAGTATCCATTTTTGAACCTTGTCCTGCGAACTGGGAGAAGATGCAGATCAAACTTAACGCAAGACACTGTACCCAATGCGATAAATCAGTGGTGGATTTTACAAAAAAAAGTAGGGCGGAAATAATCACCTATTTAATTGAAAATCCAAATGGTTCCGTTTGTGGTAGAATGAACCAACAGCAATTTGATATTAAAGAAGAAGATCTTCCCGAATTAATTTCTATTCTTAGTCAACCAAGATTTCGCGCTAATGCATTTTTAATATTGGCAGTGGTTTGCTCAAGCTTATTCTATTCCTGTGAGACAGCTTCCACAGGTAAAAAAACCATTGGGAAGATGAAAATTGAGAAGCAGACAATTAATCCTATTGAAAAGCCAAAAATTAATCCCATAGATAATACAAGTATTGACGACAGTTTGAAAAAAAGAAAAAAACAGCACATTATTCCTCAAGTAGAACTTATGGGTGAAGTCTCCATACTTCCCGAACCTCCCCCTGCTATTGCTGGAGGAATTACGTATGAACCTTTACCAGAAATAGAAGTGGTGACAAATCCGGAAGAAGTCCTATCTTATGCGGAAGTGATGCCCGAATTTCCAGGGGGAATGCCCGAAATGGTTAAGTATCTATTAGAAAACATGATCTACCCTGAAGAAATGAAAGAAAATGGAATCGAGGGAAGGATTTTTGTGCAATTTGTCGTAACCAAAACGGGTAGTGTTGAAGATGTAACCATTGCAAGGGGAATTGATGGTTTAAATCGCGAAGCAATTCGTTTGGTGAAACAAATGCCAAATTGGTCGCCAGGAAAAAATAACGGTAAAGAAGTGAACGTGAAGATGGTAATTCCGATTCGTTTTTCGCTCCAATAATAAGATGATTAAATACTTGTTTTTTTTTCGCCAAACGATTCCATTTATCTTTTATTCCAAAATATATCAATTGAATTGACCGATGGCTTTCTTTCCGCAAAATCTTTTTGTCATGATTTTAAATAAAAATATATGCCAAAAAGGGTATTATTCTATGTTAATATCGTCGATATTAACATTTAACCCCAATGGGGTTTTGAATTATACTTGCGGCATAATTAAGTGATATTTTTTTGTTTTCAGCATACGTTTCATAAACCAACTCTTCAGCACTACCCCCTATATTTTGCTAGCAATAATAGATAAAAATAGTAGCCGGCAAAAAAACAATAATGCTAGTCCAATAAATAATTGTAACATTGTTAATCAAAAATTCAGAACAATAACAAGAGCTACTATGGGCAACTATTCAAGTTTTATTCAATTAATAATTTTCGTGCTGTTTTTTCAAATGAATGGCGTGGCTCAAAATAGCGAATGTGGGACTGACTTCATTCACAATACACGGATGGAATCCGATGCCGTTTATAAAAAGCAATTCCTTGAGTTGGAATTGCAAGTTGAAGCTAGTATAAAAAACCATGCACATAACAATTTAAAATCGACCATTTATAAAATCCCCGTTGTTGTTCATGTACTTCATTTAGGTGAGGCTATTGGAACAGGAACTAATATTTCAGATTTACAAATTCAACAAGCAATTACGGGTCTAAATAACCGATTTAATAATTCAAACGGTAATGGAGTTGATGTTGAAATGGAGTTTTGTCTAGCAAGTTTAGACCCTAACGGAAATGCAACTTCAGGTATTAACCGAGTTAATGGGACAAGCGTAGCAAATTATCAAACAAACGGCATAACCCCAACTGGAAATCCATGTATCGGAGGAATTGAAACTTCCATAAAGGACTTAAGCAGATGGCCTGTTGCAGATTATTATAACATTTGGGTAGTAAGTGAAATATGTAATGGCAGTTTTGTTGGCTTTGCATCATATCCAGTTGGCGGCCTTTACGATGGATTAGTGATTGTTTCCACCTCAATGACAAGTAACAGTGGCACATTACCGCATGAAATAGGGCATGGATTTTTTCTTTATCATACATTCAATGGCGATGGTGGTAACGTTAATTGTCCAGTAGACGCGGATTGCACCATTGATGGGGATCGTGTTTGCGATACACCTCCTCATAAACAAAGCGATTGTGGAGCTACCAATCCATGCACAGTAGCTGGCGTGTGGGATAACAGCCGGTATAATTATATGTCTTATTGTCCGCTTGTAAACAGATTTACACAAGGTCAGAAAGATAGAATGAGGGCTACAGCCGTTATTACTCCAAGAGCAAGTTTATTAACGTCAGCAGGGTGTGGAATCTTAGGGACGAACGAAATGAGCGGCAATCAGGAATTTTCAGTTTTTCCAAATCCAACGCAATCGAATTTCTCCATAATTAACAGCACTCAAAAGCCACTGGCAATAGTTTTATTAGCATCAGATGGCAAACAATTAAATACACTGTTCAGTCAAGAAAACGTTATTTTAGTTGACCTTTCCTCACATCCTAAAGGATTATATTTATTGGAAATTAATGACGGGTCTAAAACTGAGTTCAAGCGTATCATTAAGGAATAAAGTAGCATTAACAGCAGTGAGCTTTAGAATAACGATTAATTCAACGATAATTTTCTATAAGAAACAAACACTTTTACTTTTTAACTGTTTTAAAATAAAAAAAGATATGGAAGCGAATAATATCAAGCCTAAAAAATGGAAATTAATGCTGATCAGTTGGTTATTTGTATATCCTGTTATCAATTTGATGTTCGCCTTAGTTTTTCCCTTAATTAAAGATTTTCCGCAATTAATCAAAACATTGATCTTTACAATAATCTTAGTTCCCTTAATGGGTATTTGCATTCCACTTTTACATAAGAAATGTTGGAATTGGATCGTAAAATAAACGGCAACTGATCTAAAACTTACCATATTTGGTTGAGGAAAGGCAGAAAAAAATTAAATTTGTGTCGTGATAAATTTCAATAATACCGAAATAGCTTTTAAAAGCAAATCTGATCGCGAACTGCGTCAGGCGTATTGGCTTTTTAAGCTTATTGGTTCTCCTACACTTGTTAAGCTAGGAAAAGCATTTACCTTATTTGCCTTAAAAATAAAGCTACCCATTAAAGGAATGATTCGCGCGACTATTTTCAAACAATTTTGCGGTGGTGAAAAAGTATCTCAATGCGATAGTGCAATAGCACATTTAGGTAAATATGGTGTAGGAACTATTCTCGACTATTCTGTAGAAGGAAAAACGTCCGATGAAGACTTCGAAACAACCGTATTAGAAATTATCAAAACCATTGATAAAGGTAAAAACGATCCAAATATTCCTTTTGCCGTTTTTAAAGTTTCAGGTATTGCTAGATTCGGAGATCTAGAAAAGATATCCCAAGCTATCGAAAATAATGAGGTCATTGATAAAGAGCTTGAAACGATCATTTTAGGTCGGATTGATCGAATTTGCAAGGCTGCTTTTGAGCAAAATGTCCCCGTATTTATTGACGCTGAGGAAAGTTGGATTCAAGCGTGTTTAGACCATTGGTGTCTAGAAATGATGCTGCGCTACAATAAAGAAAAAGTCATTGTCTATAATACGCTTCAAATGTATCGGCATGATCGCTTAGCGTTTCTGAAAGATTGCCATGTGCTAGCGCAGACGCATAGCATCAAATACGGAATCAAATTAGTTCGGGGTGCTTACATGGAAAAAGAGAGGGAACGCGCTTTAAAAATGAACTGCCTCGACCCTATCCAGGTAACCAAAGAGGCGACTGATTCCGACTTCAATAAAGCCATGGAATTCATTTTAGCTAATCTATCTGATTTTGCACTTGTCGCTGGAACACATAATGAAGAAAGTTCGCTTTTACTTACGCAATTAATGGCGAAATTTAACATTGATTCATCAACACCTTCTATTTATTTCGCTCAATTACTAGGTATGTCAGATCACCTTTCATACAATCTAGCAAATGAAGGATACAAGGTGGCGAAATATGTTCCTTATGGACCAATTGAAGAAGTTATGCCCTATCTCTTAAGGCGTGCAAATGAAAATACTTCGGTTGCTGGTCAAACAAGCAGAGAATTAAAACTAATTCAGCAAGAAAGAAACCGTAGACGTCTTTAGTCTAGGATTAATTTATAACTTTTATTTTTAATTGAAATTAAATAAACACCTGAATTTAAGTTAGTTAAATCTATGTTTGTCATCAATTTTTTTAAGCTCTCATTGTGAATTAATTGACCGTAAACGTTATAAATACGAAGCATTTCATTTAAACAATCTACCTGGATCTCAATGTTGAAACAGCCTGTACTTGGATTGGGATAAATCGCTATTTCTTGCTTGTTTTGCTTTTCGATACTTAGATAAAAATCATTATTCCCACATGCTCCGGCAAAAATAAAATTTGATTCATACCGATCCCTTGCTGGAACAGTTGCTGAATTCATGGTGCTTGGAATTCCAATTCCCCCCCACTGGTAATCCTGAACAAATTCAGGTTTTTGCGAATAATAATAACTTATATCAACTAAATTAGTTGTTCCAGCAGGCGCAACAGTGCCCTTATTATTGTTTCCATACGTAAATTGATCGTTCCCTTGAATGTTATAATTCACTGCGCTGTATGGAAATCCAGTATTTGGAATTTCATTTCCAATAAAATTTTGCGAAGGGCTAGTTCCATCCGAAAAGAAAATACCGTATAAAGAAGCTCTATTTCTTAAAAAGGTATTAAAAGGACCATTCGCTCCGTGCGAGTTATCAATTACTATGTTTTGAACATCGTTTTGCTCAAAGAGATTAGCGTAGACAAAGTTGCCATGTAAAACCAATTCACCAGCGGAATTAGCACCCAAAATAGGATTAGAATTCGTCCAATACGGATCGAGCGAATGATTAAAAGTGACTACATTACCATTTGCGCCTGCTTGAAGTAAAACGCTGTGCCTTAAATGTTTAAATATATTGTTTTCAATTAAACATTCATTTGTTGTAAAGTGCAATACCACGCCATAAGCGCGACCTCCGCCACCGTATTCAAAAGCATCTTGAAAATAGCTCTTTTCAACCTTTGAATTAGAAACACCTTCAAATTCAATATGAGCGAAAGTAGTTTTGTTTGAAGAAACGCCACTAATCCAGCAGTTTTCAGTGTAGGTAAAATGAATACCGCTGGCTTGTTCTGGTGCAGTATTATCAATACGTTCTAAAGACAGACACTGAATACCAATATTTCGCTTCATGGAAATTCTAATTACCAAAGGAGCACGATTTAATGAATAATCCATTCGTAATTCTGAATTTAAAAACAAGGTATCTCCTGCTATTGCAACAATCTTTGCTATTTGACCCACGCTACCTTGCGCCCAACTAGAAAAAACTAAATCGGCATCCTGCTGACGAATTCGAATCCAATCTCCAGGCTCAAAAGATGAAGTGCTATTCACCACAATCAGTTGACTCCCTTTATCACCCTGATTAGTAAATGAACTAGTATCAGAATTGACCAAATTTCCGGTGCTTTGTATGGAATGATTTGTTCCGCCTAGATCAAAGATAAAATGGGTTTCAGTCGCTCCATCTCCTGTAATTAAACAATTGCTTGGTAAAGCAAGAGTTTCATTAAAGAAATAAGATCCAGCGGGGAAATGAAGGTGAATACCACTAGTTTGATTTAATTGTAAGAGACTGTCAACAATAGAGATCACGGGCGTTATGCCATCAGGAATAACACCTTCTTGAATCACATTATAGTATGCGAATCCAATGGTACTCGTGTCATTTAAACCAGCAACAGTCCAATCAACAGATCGATTGAGGGGCAGTACTTGGGTATAAGATACAGCGTAATTTAAAGCGAGAATAACAAAGAAAATTCTACACATACTGCCTATTTAATTTTTATCACCTTAAAAGGAGTTGAGATTCCTTCAATCTTTATAAAATAAATCCCTTCATTCAAAAATTCAAGTGACAGCGATTTTTCAAAGGATTTACCTTGTGTAACCAAATCACCAAGCGAGGAGAAAATGTAATATTCAAAAGGGCTAGAAATTCCGTTAACAGTGATAAGATCTTTTGTGGGATTTGGATAGATATTCTTTACTGTTGTTGATTCTTCTGTCACTGAGACCAAGGTATTAACAGCTTGGATTCCAGTGGTTATAGGCAACTCATCATTCGGACCAATTTTTATAACATAAACCTTTGTACCCCCAACAGGATAATTACCCACTGCAAGTAATCCGCTTGTCCAACCCACTGCAATTACACCACCATCGGAAGTCGCCATGAATTGCTCCACCTTTTCATCCTCTAAATTATTGATATTCACAGGACCATTGTCCCAATCAAAGGCTGAATTAAATCTTCCTATAGTCACATCTAAACCAAATAAGGAACTGGAGAAATTTTCATTTCGATAACCAATATATAACTTGGATAAATTACCGTTAAACGTAAGTTCATCCAAAATTACATCCCCTTGATTCACAAAAACATACTCATTAAAAAGGGCACCATTTAACTCAAATCGTCCGGTATAATTATCATGTTCATTTAGCAATGGATCCCACTTCCAACCAGTTGCATATATTTTATTCGTGAACAAGGTAATGTCTGTAATGCCAAATGAACCATTATCCCCTATTTGATTCATCCAAACAACGTTTCCATTTTGATTTATTTTCATTAAAAAGCCTTTAGAAAGCAAGGAATCTTGATTATAATATTCTCCACCAACAATAAACATTGAATCTTCCACATTTATGATGGTATTGGCGACATCTTGACCTGTTCCTCCAAAGGTTTTTGTCCAAAGTGTATCGCCATTTTGATTTAATCTTACCATATAAATATCGCTTCCTCCCCCCAATAGTGTTTGGCTTGATCCCACCATTACAATTCCGCTATCACTGGCGAATACGGCATCATTTATTTGCTCCCAATTACCCGTTCCATAGGTTTTTGACCAAAGTTGATTTCCTTGCAAATCTGTTTTTACCACCAGCGCATCATAATCACCACTAGAATACGAATTAGAATTACCGACAATGTAATACCCCAAATCCTGATTGTAGAGCACTCTCCTACCCCAATCTGCTTCATTTCCACCGTAATGATTACTCCATTGATACTGACCGGCTTTCGATAACTTCAACAGAAATGCTTCTGAATCTTCGCCAAAGCTTCCTGACAAACCTGTGATGATATAACTCGAATCTTCTAATTGCGCAATGCCTTGCCCCGTATCATAACCTGTCCCGGAGAAATACTTAAAAAAAGAGACCTGACTGCTTAAAGTAAAAGCAGAACAAAGAATACTAAGAAAAACAACTGTTAAATTCCGCATCGTAAACGTATAGAAATTGCCTCTCCATAGGCTTTATTAGTAAAAACACCCAGTAAATTTTCACTACCAATTCCAAGAGACCAAGCTCCTTTTTTGTAATAGGAATACATACCCAGCATAAAATCTGAAAAACCACCATAACTTCCATTCATTCCAAGATGGAAATTCCGCCCTAAGCGAGCATCTAAACCAACAAAAACCATAGGGATATAAGCTTTAGCAAGAAAAATCCTAAAGCCATAGAACTCTTGAAATCGTTTTTTTGAACTCGTTTCCACTAGTTTGGCTACCTGAATCATACCAGGCAAAAGCACCCAATTAGCACTACTTTTATCAACGATTTGCAAGGAATCTAAGGAGTTGAAACTTGGACTAAATTGCCCATTCGCATTAATTATTTGATTAAATGAGAGTCCGATTGTTGAATAATTTGTGTCCACAGAACTAACCGTTAGCGCTTGATTCATATGGGCAAAACCCACGTTTTTAATTAGAATTTGAAGGTAATTTATCTTCTCATTATTCCCTTTTAAGGGCAAGCGGATATCGGCATCCAAGCAAAGACCTAGACCTTTAGAAAAGGAATTCCCATTTGTGTTTTTCAAACTACCATTAATTGCTAGCGTTAAGGTATCGGTTTGCAGCGATTGATAAATAGTTCCGTTATTTATTTGAAGACTTGAATAATTAGATAAATTAATCAAATTGAGTGTGAGGCTTGAATTGCTTTTTTTATCTATGAGCGTAAATCCGAGCTTCTGAAAACTATAAAAAGAAAATGCAGTACCACTGAAATCAGCAATAGTACCGCTATAATTCGCATTGCCATAGAACGCTAGGCCATAAAGGTCTTTTGGGTAAACTACGCCGCCAAATGAATGGTACGCTGCTTTGATCCCAAACCCTAAATCATGCTTTTTACATAAACTAGCCGCTGTGTTTCGATATTCTATTTCTCCTTGCAAGTTCAAACCAAAACGATTAATTACGCCATGCTTATCAAAACTTGCTGTTTTTATATCATCGGTAATTTCACCACCATAAAAAAGTTTATCACTTAGGCTATTCAAAATGGAACTGCCACTATAATCTGCAAGACCGGACAAACAAAACTCATGTTTAGGAACAAGTGAATCTTCCAATATTGGCAGCATTAATTGGGCCTTAACACCAAGAGAAATGAACAGAAAAAGACCAACATAAATGAACTTCATCAATAAACGATTTTAGTTTGGAAGGCAGTTTTAAGCTTTATGCCAATGAATGCACCAAAGGGGATAGCAACAGAATGATTAATGGTATTGATAGGATCTGGCGTATCTAATTTGACTTCCACTTTCAATTTCTTAATGAGCTCAAGATCAGCAATAAGCGCTTCAGGAAAGACAAATTCTAATACAGATGTTTTCTTGCGTAAATTATCGACTGGATCAACAACACCATAATCCGCAGATAGTATTGCGGCCGTTCCAAATACTTCGTGTAAGGTAAAACCTTGCTCCGTTAAAAACGATAATTTCACTTCGCCTTGCATTGGAAAAGCGTTTACAGCCTCTAAAATAAGTTTTCCGGAACTAACAGTAACTGAATGGGAAGATTGCTTTAAGTTTACATTGAAAGTATCAATAAGAGTAAGTCCATCCGCCATAAGCTGCAAAGGCATTTGCGCTTTGAGCTTCACTTTTATTCTTGAGGTTGAAAATATTTCATCCCATCCACCATTCACGTTGCCTAATGGATTTAACTGAATGCTATAACCAAAGTTTAAGGTGCTACCTAAATTTTCCAGTAATTGTTCGATATTACTATTTGACGAATTAAAGGACAAGGAATTTTGACTTGCTTGAAGCGTATTCCAGCTCCCAATTGCGGGAGAAAGTAAAATCGGCTGACCCAATGAACTTGCATTCAGCGCAACCGTTTGATTATTGGCATTTGTATTTTCAATAAGACTAATAATTCCTTTTACAGGAACCTTCATTCCATTTTCTATTTCAACCTGTAGATCAAGCGCTGGTAAATCAATTAATCCTGAGACAATGTTATTTAGGTATGGAACCGATAACAAAGAAGTATCTGAAATGATCTGATTTCCAAAATACCCTAATGCGTAGTCAACGGTTAAGTTTTGGATACTTGCTTCCACTTTAAATTCATTGCTCGTGCTCAAAGCTATCGAGGGACCTGAAGGATCTGTCTTTACTGTAAGTTGCGATTGAATAACATTAAAATGGGTAGCACTGATTCCTCGCAAGTCCATTTCATACCCACTTACGTCAAGAATAGCGGTGGATGTCCCTGGATTAGCTTGGCTTCCTCCGGGAACGGAATACGTTTGCTCAAAAACAATCCCATTTTTTGTGACTCCAGGCAAATTCACTTTGTATATTGCTGTTGTATTAAGTGGATTAAATACTTTAATATTGATTTTTCCAGAATAAACGCGAATTTTTTTCAATTGAATTCCCGGAATCATTAAGGCATGTTCTTCTATGTTATTGAAAATATCAACACCTGGAGGAACGGTAAATCCAAAGGCAGGATAAAAAAATTGAGCGATTGAAGTGTCTGGCATCTTAACAATATCGGAAATTCCTAAATCCAGAATGGTACGTGAAAAATCAAGGTCTATTGTACCATTTGCACCCGCAATAAGGGTAGAATCATTGTAAAAATTCGCTAAACTTAGCGTATCGTTAATTATTGGAGCCACCCAATCATTTTTCCACGATGTATTTTCTTTACGACAAGCCGTACTGACAAGTAATAAGGCACTGAAAAATGTGATAATTATGTATTTATTTCTCATGCGCGTTCTAAAATAACAGCGTATCCTTGCCCTACTCCAATACACATTGTTACTAATGCATAGCGTTTTTTTGTAATTGTCAATTGCCTTGCTGCACTTAATAGAATTCGTGCACCCGACATTCCTAATGGATGACCTAAAGCAATGGCGCCACCGGTTGGATTAACACGTTGATCGTCGGCGCTAATGGCTAATTCTTTTAAACATGCTAAGACTTGGGCTGAAAACGCTTCGTTAATTTCAATAATATCCATTTGATCCAAGGTAAGTCCAGCCCTTTCGAGTACTTTTTGCGTCGCTTTTACAGGCCCAATTCCCATAATGGAAGGCTCTACTCCTGCCACCGATGCAGCCACAATTCGAGCAAGTGGTGTTAGTCCTTGCTTTGTACAAGCTTCCGAGGACGCCAATAACAAGGCTGCGGCACCGTCATTTAATCCCGAGGAATTTCCAGCGGTAACGGTTCCTGTTTTTGTAAAAGCAGGACGAAGGCCAGCTAATGTTTCAATCGTTGTTGTCGGTCTAGGAAATTCATCCTGATCAAAAACAATAGCAGGTCCTTTTTTTTGTGGGATGATTACCGGAACAATTTCATCGTTAAAAAAACCATTTTCTCTTGCAGCCGCAAACTTCTGTTGCGACCATAGGGCGAATTGATCTTGATTTTCACGTGAAATAGCATATTTAAGGGCTAAATTTTCTGCGGTCATCCCCATGCTATCAACGCCATACATTGTTTCCATTTGTGGATTAATGAAACGCCATCCAAAAGTTGAATCGGCTAATTGCATATCACGACCAAAAGCATTGGCTGACTTAGACATTATCCAAGGAGCCCGTGTCATTTGTTCAACACCACCAGCGATGTATATTTCCCCTGCTCCATCTTTTATTGCTCTTGAGGCATTAATTGTTGCCGCCATTCCAGAAGCACATAAACGATTCACCGTTTCACCACCAATTGTTAGCGGTAAACCAGCTAGTAGCAAAGACATTCTCGCTACATTTCGATTATCTTCCCCTGCTTGGTTAGCACAGCCAAAAATAACATCTTCCACCAATGATGGATCAAGATTAGCATTTCTCTCCATTAGTGACTTTAGGACATGCGCGCCCATATCATCAGCCCGCACATTACTCAAAGCTCCCGCTAAGGAACCAATTGGTGTTCGAATACCATCAACAATGAAAACTTCCTTCGACATGCCACATAATTTAAAGTTTAAAATTAGTCAAAAGAAAGCATAACAGAAAATTATAGCATAGGCATGGAAAATTATGAATGGATTTAGTTTCATTGGGAGTTTGCTTTGCCTTGCGCTTCCTTTATATTTCTCCAACTTCGGCAATTGAACTATTTACAAGTCAATTGATCTAAACGTTAGGTTTATTCTAGGTGTAGAAATTAGTTTTGTAGGTGGTAGACGATGAAGCCAATATGTTTGTGTACTGCCTTTCATGACCAATAGGCTTCCGTTTTCTAAAATTAATGAAATGGTTTCTTTTGTTTCCTAGATGTTTATTGTTTTGAAATGAGCCACAAAAAGGAATGATTCACATTCGAATATAGAAACTATAAGATGGGTGAGATTATGGGATCGCTTATTATTTTGAAAATGCTATTCCCGACCTTAAATACGCTTTACTTTTTAAAAAAGTAATAATCTAATGAAAGCTTACCTGGCCCTGCTAGAAATATGGTGAATAAAATAGCTGCATATGCAAATGGCATTTCTCCTTCTCCGAAAAAGTCGCCTTTATCAACTACAAATCCTGCCACTAGCATGGTAAAACAGATTAAAAACGATCCTAATCGTGTGAAAAGTCCAATTATTAACATAATTCCACCAAAGAACTCTGCTCCAGTTCGCAGGTAGGCCATAAGAAGCGGTAGTGGGAAATGCAAATCTTTATCAAGCCAAGCAGCAAAACCTGTCATTGCCTTAGCATCAAATAACTCACGTCCATGATAGATGAATAACATCCCTATTACGACTCTTATAATTACAATATAGTATTGAGTTAGCGGCTCTGATCCTGATAATAATTTTTGTAGTTTCATGTGTTATATTTTATTGCGATGCAAAAATATAAATATTAGGCATTATATAGAATTTAAAATTAAAAAATCCTTTCACACTCAAAGTAGAAGGCTCATTGATTCCTCCCCCTTAGTCCCCCTTCCGCCTCCGCCGCGGCGGAGCGGAGGGGAAATCTACCTTCAAAAGCAGGTCTTGAAAGCTTATTAAATTTAGTATATCCGTCTTCAATGTGAAAGATCTATTGCTTCCTCCTTCGAGGGAGGATTGAGGAGGGTGACAGTTTTGGATGTTTAATTCTCTAGTCCCTCAGGAGAAATCTATTTTCTATAAAAAATAGCACAGCCAAAAGATTCAGTTTCTGAATTTGTAACAGGCTTGCCATTCAACAACTCATCAACTGCATTTGATATGTAGGAGTTTGCGAGTTTTGGATGAGCTCCATTATCGTCAACTGCTCCTTTATACTTAATAATCCATTCATTATTTTCTTTCCAAATCACAAATGCCATGGGTGTATGTTGTGCATCAAATAATTTACCAACAGCTTGTGTAACATCTTGTAAATAAGGGAAATTAAATTTCTCCTTAGTTGCTTTTTTTTGCATTAGTTCAAAAGTTTCCTCTTCGTATAACAAGGTATCCATCGAATTAATAGCTAACAAAGGAACCTCTAATTTGGAATATTTTGTATTCAACTCATTAAAACGATTGGTATATAATTTAGCAAATGGGCAATGATTACAGGTAAAAATGACTATAAATCCTTTTGCATCTTTATAATCTTGGGTTGATACATTTTTTCCATTTACATTCAGTAAGGTAAAATTATCAACTCGTTTTTCGAGCATTAAATTAAAACTGCCAAATAAAAAAATGAAAAGTAAACAAACACTTGTTACTAAGGCCGATTTCATTGTCTTAGTTTACAACAAACGTTTTTGTAATCACTTGTTTGCTACCTTTTTCCATAATAGATATAGTATAAACGCCCTTACTTAATGTGCTAATATCTATTCCATCTTTTAAATATGGATTGGGCAACATCAATTTTGTTCGTCCTAATAAATCTTTTATGCTAACATAATAGGCAGATTGAGCTTGATTCTTAAACTCAACAAACAATTTATCATGTGATGGATTTGGATATAATGTAATCGGTATTTCTACCTTGGAAATTTCATTTACAGAGTTTAGATCTGTTACCACAAATTGCCCCATCATGCCTTCGTCTTCATGCAAGGCAATGTGACAATGATACATAAATGGATGTATTGCATCAGCATAATCATCAAATTTTGCGATGAACCTGACGGTTTTTCCTCCTTCCACAAGAACAACATCTTTCCACCCTTGCTGATAAGTGGGTGGTGTTGCTCCATTAATTGTCAATATTTTAAATTCAACATCATGAATATGGAAGGGATGCCCAAAAACAGAAGTGCTTTTCAATTCCCATACTTCTGTTTGATTCAAAGGAATAGAATGATTGATCGTATTGAAATTAAATAATTGATGCCCTAATATAAAAGCATTTGGTCCTAAGATTGGAACACTTGTTACTCCGCTGCTATCACTAAGCGTAATGATTCTTGTTAGAGCAGCATCTTGTTCTAAAGGATAGGTATTCGTTACAAGGGAAGTTGGCACACTTGTAATCGGATTAGCAGTTGTATTGGTAACGTTCAATTTCACAATGTTATAATTGGTATGACCAAGAAAGCTTGCAAACGGACCATTTGGAAAACTTTCTCCGCCCGGAATAAAATTCCCTAAGCTTTGGTTATAGGCCTTTAGGAAAACAGAACTCCCAGATTGCCCTGAAAAATTTACTAAAATTTCAACACGTTCTCCGGCTGACAATAAATAGCGAGGCGTTGTCCCATTTATTAACAAGGGAGCATCTAACAATCCACCATCCGTTCCAATTATATAAAAGGATCTATTATCGCTAAATCCGAGATTGTAGGAAGCTTCAATTGCGCCGTTTAGTAATCGCAGGCGAACGTATTGAGCAGGAACTGAGTATTGAGCGCGCAAAGTCATGTTAGCCATTATACTATCTCCATAAGGAACAATTGAGAATTGATTTTGTGTATTAAAGTCTCTATCAGTAATGGCAATAGGAATATCGTCAACACCGTATTTTCTTGGTAAAGCAAGTGCTGCTTCTGCTGCGTCACGCACAATGATAAAGCCTCCAATACCTTTTGTAATTTGTTCCTGTGACATTTCATGCAAATGTGGGTGATACCAAAGCGTGGAAGCTTGATTTTTCACCTCCCAATAAGGTTGCCAAAGCGTTCCTGGAGGAATAATCTGATGCGGGCCACCATCCATCACAGCAGGTAAATGCATTCCGTGCCAATGGATCGTTGTTGAATCATTCAAATCATTTTGAACGTTCATGTTCACCACGTCCCCTTTATTAATGAACAAGGTAGGTCCCCAAAATTTCCCATTGATACCACCAGTAATGGTTTGATTTCCTGTGTTCACAATTTGAGCAAAGGTATCTTTGATGGTTAGGTTAAAATTTGTACCTGATAATGTATCAGGAATCCAAAGTGTGTTGTATGATTGTGCGGATGCATTCGTTTTAAAAAGAATGATTAATCCTAAAATTAGTAGACTATTTCTCATGTTCTTGATCATTTTTTTGATTAAAACTATTAGTTGTTTTTTTTTAATAAAAATTGCTCCCGACACGTAAAATTATAAAAAAGCTGAACTAATTTTCAAATTTATAAACAACTAGTGGTCTAAAATAGTTTGTATTAATAAACAAATAATATGGAAGGAATGGTAAGTAATTCGCGACAACATTCACCATTAGATTTTTTAATGCCGATGTTAGTGGATTAGTTCGTTGCTAAACGCTTAAATTGTCGCTTACAAACTGTTGTGAATAGCTTTTAATCATTTGACGAACTTCTCGAAACTGCTCTAAAATTGCTTCTTCTGTTCCAGTAGCTTTTGCAGGATCGGGAAAATTTTGATGAAACTTTTTGGCTTTTGTCGGAAAGAACGGACAGCGTTCTTTGGCGTTGTCGCAAACGGTAATTACAAAATCAAAGTCAATGTTGATGTATTCGTCAATATTATTTGATGTGTGTTGCGATATGTCGATACCATCCTCTTTCAATGTAGAAATTGCTCTCGGATTTACTCCGTGAGTTTCAACACCAGCACTATAAATTTCCGCTTTTTCGCCTGCGAAATATCGTAAGTAAGCTTCGGCAATTTGACTTCGGCAACTGTTGCCTGTACAAAGGACTAATACTTTCTTCATCGATCAATTTTCACGACACTGATAAAAATCCAAAGTAAGTTGATAATGGTAAACCTTGCATCAAAACCATAAGCAAAGTTTAAGGAAACAATTCCTACAATAACTAGTAAGAATCGTTTGTGTCTGCCGAGATAATTTAATAAATTCTTCATGCTTTTAACAACAATTACCACCTGGTTTACAGGCATTTTGAGTGGATGCTTCTGCTAAATTCACTTTCAATTTTTCTTGTGGAATACCGCAACTGTCATCAGCCAAACAAGCAGTTTGCTTTGAAATAAGAACAAAGTTTTTTCCATTAAATTCTAGATCATACTTTCCAATTGTTTCAGCTTGATATTCAACTTCAATTTCTAAATCTTCCATTCCCAATTTTTCTTCCGATAACTTGATAATGTTGAGCAACTTTGTTGGCTTTAAACGATGTTCAAAATCGTTTGCATTCCACAATTGAAAATTCGCCACTTTCTCAAATCTAATGATTCCACCGCAGTCTATGAAATGTTTAGTTACAACGCCAAGCTCAGTAACATGAAAGTGTTCAGGAACAATAGTTCCGTTTTGTAGTTCAAAATTAACTGTTTCAGCGGTGCTCAAATGTTTCTTTATTTGTTCAATTTTCATTTTCTTTGAATTTATATTGCTAGCAACAATTATTTTTTTTCTTTTCTAAGCTATCCGAAATATTTGCTAAATAAGCTTGAAGTTTAGACAATGATTTATCGTCAATGCAGTAACAAATAGCGTTTCCCTCAATATTGCCTTTAATAAGCCCAGCGTTTTTTAGTTCTTTCAAGTGTTGCGAAACTGTTGGCTGTGCTAAGGTCAATTCATTAACGATATCGCCACAAATGCAGGCGTCGACTTTCATTAAATACTCAATAATAGCAATCCTTGCAGGATGCCCCAATGCTTTTGCAAGTATAGCAATGTGATTTTGATAATCTGTAAAGTGTTCTGTTTTTGTCGCTCCCAAAATAATTAATTAGATTGCAATATTACGATAAAGATTTGAGGTGACTAGTTGTCTTAATGAATAATTTGCATGTCGACATGTTGTTTCGATAACGTTTTTCCAAAAGGTGAATAATTGGAGGGTTGTGGTTTAGTTATTGAACCACTTAAAAATCGTTGCAATATTCTTGAATAATATAAAAAGTAGTTCCGTGTGTGTAGTCAAAATACTTTCCGCCAGGATGGTTCGCAAACCAATCAAGATTTAACCACTTGTTTCCATCTTTATCTGTTCTTGTCCAAATACCGCTGTTGTCGTAAACACTTTTGTAGCGTGCAGAAATATATTCTTCTACTTCAGTATTGCCGATATTTACCTCTGTAAAGGCGTGCCCTCCATTTTGGCCATAAGCAAAGTTAATTCTTGCTTCACCTCCAATTGATAAAACCATTGAACAAACCAAAACAGCAAAATCATCACAATCCCCATTTAATCCATTTGAAATTGTATTTGAAGCATATTCATAAATTTCGTTTCCTTCTGGGTCGTTAACGTATTTCCAGCCGTTGTAACAATGGTCAAAAATATCACAAATTTGTCCAAGGTTATATGACCCTGGACTTTGTCCAGCTATTGAAACCGCATTGTTTCTTACCGTAGAATTTGAGTAATTGCATGCTTCAACTAATTGTCTTTTGTCACCTGATGAATTGCAATCTTTGAACAATTCCTTCAAAAACTTCTTTTCGTGTCTCGAAACGGCAAAGTCTATTGTTGGGGGTGGTGGAATGGGCTCTTCAATTTCTGTAACTGTTTCATTATTATTATTATTATTATTATTATCATTATTACTATTCGTGCTACAAGAAACCAACAAAGAATACAGGGTAAAAAATAATAGGATTCTGTTCATGTTTTTTGTTTTAAGTGTTAAGATAAAAATTCTAAATGTACTTGCCCATAACAGTTTAAAGACTAGCAAATAAGCCGATTTTTAAAGATAATATTATTTTCCTTTGTTGCTAACGTCTCTATCAAAAAAAACCTTGTAAAACTATCTTAGTTTCATGTTTTATTCTTTGCGCTTTTGTTATTTTACCAAAAGAATCTACTGGCAGTAATTTTAATCTACGACAATAATTCTCGTTGTTGAAGTTACATTAACGGAGGCTATTGTCACAAAATAAATTCCTGTGGAATTAATGTTCACTGAAATGTATGTTGATTTTGGGTTGGATTGAAAAACGAGTTGACCTACTAAATTGGTGTTAGGTGTTCTGCAATTATTCCATCCTATTTTTCAGATAAAGCAATATACTTTGTTAATTCAATTTGTTTTTCTGCTTGTTTTATTAAAAAGTCGGCTACATCTGCTCTATTAATTCCACCTATATTAATTCCTTTGAATAATGTGTTTTCAATACGGTATTTCTCTGTCAATTCCTTATCCAACAACCTTCCTGGCCTCACGACTGTCCAATTTAAATTTGAATTAGTGATGATTTCTTCCATTTTAGTTTTGTCAGCATAAACATCTTTTAACAAGTATTTTAAAAAGAGTTTTACCATCCAAGGGACATAATTTTTGCTTGCTCCAGCTCCAAATCCGGTCACAAAAATAAACGGGACATCCATTTTTTTCTCCAGATTTATTTCCACAATTAATTTTGCAAAATCCGAAAAAAGGGTGGTCGCTTTCATATTCCTCCCAGTCCCCAATGTTACAATTATCGCATCGGCCTGTTGGATTGAATTGATAAGGTCAGCTTTGTTAGTAGCATCACCAAGAATCATATTCAACGATTTTTTCTCTTCTATTTCAATTTCAGATCGAGAAAGTGTGGTTATCGAATGGTTTCTATTTAATCCTCTTTTTACTGTTTCTAAGCCTATTCCAGCCGAGGCACCTATAATCGTTATGTTCATATTGCTTTTTTATTTATTTGTGCAACGACCCTTGCGACTTGTTTTATTGATTAATGCTGTTGACCACTCTCACTGGAATAATTTCAATTTTCATAAAAGGGTAATAAGGCAAAATGGAAAGTTTGGCGTGTACATCATCTGAATCGGTTGCCATCACGACAATGAAAATCCCTGACATGTCCAATTTAATATAGTTTTCTACAATGGTCCCATTTAGCTCTAGCTCTTTAACAAGCTCCTGCTCTCTTGGTAGTAGTTTCATTCTTGTTTCGTTGTCCAATCCTTCCAATTGGATGTTTAACATAAATTTTTTCATGTAGCTGTCGTTTTCAATAATTTAATAGTGCAAAATTAAGATAATTAATCGTTGGAAATTTTTTATAGTAGCGCTTAGCTACTCAGAGCCGTTTGAGCCTTTATTATACGAGGTCATTGAATTTCAATAATTACGTTTTCAAATTTATCTCCAGGATTATCTTTCCGTTTTGATCACCGAAAATTTTCGATTTAATTTTAATAGGTGCTTCTCAAATAACTCATAACTAAGAATCGGTATTATGATAGATAGAAAAATAGTTACCGAAAAGAAGACCCAAATATTAGTGATTTCAAATCGCCACATGAATTTTTTAATAATGATAATGAGTAGCACATTGCTATACATGTATATTCCGTATGAAATTTTTCCGAAATAATGAATAATACTCTTTTTAGGCAATACATGCTTAAAATTAGCATTCAAATTATAATCTAAGAGTAAGATCGCAATAATCCCAATGTAGAAAAACTTTTTAAAGCCCGCTAAAAACATTGAATCCCAAGATGTAACCGTTTCAACGCACAGGGAAATAATGAGTATACATAAAAGCGAAATCCTAACCGTTCTATTAATTTGGAAAGTAAACGGTTTTTCTGAGTAAAAATAAGCGCCAAAAGCACCAATCACTAATATGTCAATCCGGCTAAGCGTATGTAAATACAATGTATACCAGGGGTATTGCATCGTACTGAATGTATACAGACGAAATAAGATGCTTGAAACGATGATAAGCATAAAAACGGAAATCAGATTTCTCTTTGGAACAAGATAAATAATAAATGGCCAGATGAGATAGAAATGTTCTTCCACACAAATGGACCAAAAGTGAGAAAATGGATAGGTCCAACTTTGCGTATGAATGGTATCAAAATTTGAAATGAAAACCAAATTAACAAAGTAATTAGGCGAAGGTGAATCAACCCAAGCAACTAAAAATGGTGTTATTGCGATTAAAAAAAAATACAATGGCCATATTTTCAAAGCGCGCCTGATCATAAACTTACCAATGCTAATTTTATTAAATCGTTTTTTTTCTTCCAGAAGAATATAGGTAATTAGGAATCCGCTGATTAAAAAGAATATGTCCACTCCTATTCCAAGATTCCGGATAAAGGTGTCAACAAATTTTCCGCCGAAGCTAAGATCTTTATAGGTTCCATTGGAAAGTATGCCAATTTGACCATACCAACCGCACCATGCTTCATAGGCATGAACAAGAACAACCATAAAAGCTGCAATAAATCGAATGACATCAAGATTCTGAAAATAAACACGATCTGAATTCAACGTTTTCTCCATCTTTCTATCGCAATTGGTTTCTATTAATTTAGTGCTTACGCTTATTGAATATTAAATATAGTATTTTTTCCGACAAGCTCTCGGCCCATTTTTTTTAAATGAATTGTTCGTCCGAAGGTAAGATTATTTTGTTTTATAATTACCGTTTTCAGAAGTGAGAATTTAGGGATGTAACTATACTCGTGTTATGCGGAGTTCATTTTTTCACCTCAGAAGGAAGCAAAGAAGTAAATTTAATCTTCAATTCCATTCGTTCGTGGAGGATTCTTGTTATTTCAATCGATTGATCTTCTAATATACGATAGAAAATTATATGCTTTGAGGTAAGTTTTCCTTTCAGTTCTGGATAAATTTCCGAATATTCTTTCCCAAGTTGCGGTTTCTTAGCGATTATTGTACATGCACTAATTAAAAGTTTATAATATTTATCCGCTTGACTTTCAGACCAAGTATCAATTGTGTAACTCCAAATTTCAGATAAATCCTTAACAGCACTGTTTGTAAACTTAAACTTAGCCATTTATTATCGTTTAGCTTTCATCATTTTTAAATGCTCATCTGCATCAAAATTTTCGGCTATACCACTATTTACACCTTCATCAATAGCATGACGCAAAGCAATAATTTTCTGTTCCTCTTCTTCAAGTAATCTTAATCCAGCACGAACTGCCTCACTTGCATTTTTGTAACGTCCTTCTCTTAAAATACTTTGAATAAATTGATCAAAATAACTACCCAAAGTGATTGATGTGTTTTTACTCATAACAACTAATTTTTAACAAACATACCAATTATTGGTATTATTCCAAAATTGTTTTCGTATTCTTTAGGGTGTGGGGTTACCACGATTCCGACTACCTCGCCTAGAGTGTGTTGGGTGCTGCCTAATTTCCTTACCATATATCACTTAAGGCAATTGCATTATCCATATTTATATAAACTACTCGAATTTTTTTCTCATTCGATAGTTTATTGTTTTCTTGTATATAATTAATGAAACGTTTGTTTTGTCTCCCCATAAATTTACTATAAAAAACATACACAACATAGTCATAATAGCCAAGTTTTAGTTCAGCCGATTTAGGCATTGGTTTCAAAAAGGAAAGTAATAATGATTCAGAAAGAATTGTATCAAGCGGTGCCTGAAGTTTTGGTGGAAATGTAGTTAAAATACTATCTCTATCCCAGTTTAAATTTGGAAATCCACCGGCGTAACAATTAATCTGAAATGATTCCAATATACCTTTATTATTGAAATAAAGAGCTTGAAGCGGTTGATAATGATTTTGTACATGTTTCTTAAGTTCTTTTTTTTTCAATGAATCCGTTAGTAATGATTCGTTTATCTTCAATTTGAGTGAAGATAAAAAAGAATAATAGCTGGTATCTAACTCACTGATTGCATCGGTTGGAATAGCGAGCCTAGTCGAATAATTGATGATTTTCTTTTCACTAATTTCTTTAGGATTTCGCACTCCATATAAACCTAGTATGGGCGAACAACTTGATGTGATCACTCCTAAACAAATTAAATAGAAATATGATTGTATTTTCATAGTGGTTCTTAAAGCTTACTCTTGATTCTAAATTTGTCACAATTATTAGATAATCGCGTCATTTCATCTTTATTCCAATATTTTCTCGGTGTTACTTTTTTATAACGGGCCATATAGTACTTTCCTTTTTGACAATCCTTAAAAAAGAAATAGTTAAAGAAAAATTGATCGTGAAGAACAGCAGCATATTTTGGATTGTGAGATAATGCTTTGTCATAAGAATCTGATGCCATTCTTATGAATGAGATGTCTTTCGTTTCCAAATACAGTCTGTAATAACACCAACCTAAATCACGGTAATAAATATCAATATTTGAAGAGATTAAATTGGTGTCAACTGTTTCTAACTTAGTTCTGGTATTAACTACAGTCAAACTGTCAACCTGACCGCATGATAATTGGGTAAGACTATCTCTAAACGTTTTATAATCCAAATGTTGGCCAGAGGCTTGAATTCTCAAAAAAATAAAAACCAATAAAGTAACTATCTTGATAATTTTTCTTTCCATTTATTCGCAATATAAACAATAATTCAATTGCTTTTCTGGGCGTGGTCATTAAAAATAATTGATAAGGTTATGACAACTCTTTGTTGTTGGACTTTCGAAGTCGCTTGTATAGCTACCATTATTGTTTATTTTACGCTAAACTGTTCAAATTCGCACCTCCTCCCCGCTTTTGTTAAGGTGCTGTTATGAGATTGACTACTGAAGTATGATTTTTCTTAATTCGATGGTGTTTCCTTGCGAGTCAACGACTTGTGCAAAATAAAGTCCGTTTCCACCCCAAGTTGTTGAATTCAAACAATCTGTTTGTGATGTAATATTTTTCGTAAAGACTTGTTGCCCCAAGGCATTTTTTATAATCAAATTATAACCATTGATGACATTGAGCTTTCCATAATCAAAATATAAGTAGGTGTTTGAAGGATTAGGATATATTCCTATTTGATCCATTGCATTTTCATGAATACCATTTGTGCCTAATTGAAAAGTATAGTTTACTGTGTCTGAAAAAATGCAATCCGTAACCATTAAATTTATGGAGTAAATCCCAGCTGATGTGTACGTGTGGCTTGGGTTTACTAAAACGGATGTGTTCGCGTCCCCAAAATCCCAGAAATAATTCATTGGGTTGTTCATGTTCGAAGAAGATGTATTGGTAAATGTTACGGTGTTGCCATTTGTGGAATAACTAAAGTTGGCAAGCGGATTATTAATCGTTAAGTTCCAATCATTTTGGCTATTATATATCGTATTATCGGACATCTGCTGATAATATAGCGCACGAGACGGGGTTAATCCAGCATTGAATGCTATGCCGTTTGATGGCTTTTTCCAAATTGAACTGTAAATGGTTAAGGCTGCAACATAACTACCGTCAATAGTTGGATGACTATTGTCATTGCTATGAAGAATCAATGTTGTGTCATTCAAAATATTCTGCCATGTTACTCCAACCGGAGCACATTGAATATTGAGTTGATCACTGATCTCATTATAAGCACTTGTCAACGAATCCTGCATATGGTTAAAATCAACAAACACTGGACTGCAATAGGTCATACCTGGACCACATTGCTGACCGCCATATCGTCTTCCCCATGTCATATAAGTGATTATTTTCGCACAAGGATTGTATTGTTCAATAAGTGATTTTAAACTTGTTATAGCGGGATACATTTCGTTATAGCGATAATAATCTATCGTTGGGATTTGACTTTGCTCTTGTAAAATGACATAATCCCAGTTTCCTTGACTAATTTTTGAAAAAGTTGTCGCATCATTTGCGTGACCTGACAAAGAGAATCCACCTGGCATATTTGAATCGATGTTCAACGTTTTTCCAGCTGAACTAGAAAGACTTTGAACGAGTTGGGGCAAATTGTTATATGATGTATAACTATTCCCTAAAAAAAGAACATTTAATGTGTCTTGCGCGCATAATTTATTCATTAAAATTACGGCGAGAAGCAGTAGCGTTAATTTGGTTTTCATAGGTTACTTTTTGTTCGTTTATTTATGATTGTTTTATGCACTGATGAGCAATATCGGAGGCAAATATATTAAACATATCGTTTGATACGCAGGCGCACGGCCCAACTTTAAACTAAACCGTTACACCTAAGAGAAAATTATTTGGTTCTAAAACTAGTTATTTTCTTGTAAATATTTTTCCAATTCTTGTTGTTCTCTTTCCCAGTTTAATGTTGTTCTAGTACAAATAGACGAAAGAACAAACTTTTTATCCTTTGGGTAATACAAGTTGGTCCACCAATCATTATGACCATATACCATGTAAATGCTACCAACCTTTAAGCTAATATCACAATTCGAATGAGTTGCTTCCGCTCTCACTATTAAATCTTCCATGATACTTGAACCTTTATTATCCTTGATGACCTTAATAGTATATTCTACAAAACTAATTGTATCATTAAATACTAGGCGTTGATAGTGGTTCCCAATACTGTCTTTATTTTCCGCTGTAATAACGTAAGTTTTCAACTCTGCTTTTATTACTCGACCTAATGCTACTGTGGAACTTCCCAAATACCCTTCTTCAATAGAAATAGGTTTGCAGTCACATGCGTAAACAGGGTTAAAGCAAAAAAACAATAAGATACTACTAATGAAATTCTTCATATTCTTATATTAAACAAATAGTTCCAATGGCAGACGTAGAAGGTATTTCAACCTAAAAAGTTCCTACGAAACTATGAAATGTAAAAATAATACATATTTCATACGAACCTAAAAGTGCTTTTTGCGCTTGCCATGTGTTCAGGTTGGTTATTTATTCTTTCCAGAAAGTATCTTTAATGAAAAAGACTGTATCTATAAAGTAATGCAAACCTTCCCGAGTGAGGACATTTTCATCATGAAGATCTTCAATGATGATTCCGATATTTTTATTAACGTAATCGTTGTTTTTAATTGTTTCAAATCCATTTGAGTAAAGAAACTCCTTCACTAAGTTTAAATCTGTAGGTTCTGTTATTTCTACAAATTGCTGTTCAACAACTGCAAACAATTGATCATTTTCTTTTGTAAATCCGTTTAATTTGTATGCTGTATCCTCAAAAAAATAGTTATGCAAAAGCAAATTGTAAAAATAATCTATCCAGCTTTCGTAATAAATTGAGTCATTTAGTTTTAATACAGAATTGGAATCCTTTAAATAAACTTTTTGCTCAGCTCCTTCACTTACATATTTAGTGAAATCAATATTCTTGAGCCACAATTCTTTCTTAGTGATGTAAAGTTCTAGACTCTGCTTTTCTTGTTTTTTGAAGAGCTTTGTTCCTTTAATATCTGTGCTTGTTTCTTGGCTTTTTCTAAGGTAACTGGCGATTGCTTGGATAGCTTCTCCATTCCTAACTTCGCTCTTTCCTGAAAGGACATCATATAGTTTTGTCTTAAGTTCGTTTAACATTAAAGCAAATATAAACAATCTGTTTTATTCGCGAGTATTGTCCGATATTATAAATCATCTATAACGGTTTGCAGTAGGCGATGTGGCGCTTTCTTTCGAGTATGTTTGTGCGCCATATTGCTTACTGCGTGTTATGGGTATTGTTTATTCAAAGTGAATGCATGTTTTAATTCTCATTTTTTGGTTGCAATTTTTTCCGTTTGTAATTGCAGGAGTCCATTTTTCTAATTTTGAAACATCATCAACCAAAATATAACAACTTTGTCCATTAATCACACATTCTAAGTTATACTCTGCCACCGTTCCGTCGCTAAGAATAATGATATTGTAATAAAACGCACTACTGGGGTCAAAACAATCTGGTAATTCATTTTGACGATTATCCAGAAGAACATTTAGTAATTCATGTATTTTAAATGGTGGTTGTGCTTCTTCATCAGGATAATTGCAAAATATCAACGAATCAACTTCTTGTGCGCTTCCTATTAAAGGAAAAATTACAAAACAAATTATATTAATTAAGTGTCTCATACGTTGTTTTTAATTACCCATATCGGTTTGCTGCTTGGCGCTCGACCCGCCGATTTAATAGATTCGTCTCTCCGAAGATAAAGTTATTTTCTTTCAAATTCATTGTTGTTCGAAGCAAGATCGTCGGCATGTAGCCAAACCAGTGTTAGCAAACGTCACCTTTTATAATAAATTTCCGCCCAAAATCCTAAGTCTACAATTGCTTTAATCCAATCACCCTCAGGCGCTTCCCTGTAAAAACTTTTTGATTTTAAAAAAGCTGATTTAAAAAATAATCCTTCTAAATTTTGATTTTCAATCAATTCAACTGATAAGAAACAATCCTCTTTTATATAAATATTTAGCTCGGAAACATCGATTGTTATTTTTTCATTTTTTGGTTTGTCGAAATAATAGATTGGTTCTGATAGTTTACTCTTATTTGGAAGACCATCTTTCAAATCATAAAGATTTACTCTAAATTTTATTGAATCATTAGCAGTTTTTTCTAAATTATCCACACGCGAATCATTTTTACTTTTTTTATTGTAAATAATATTAAAATTTAGACTTTTAATCTGCCCTTTTCTTTTCTTATTGTATTTTATCAATGTTCCCATTTCTGCCCCAAGTTTTCTGTTTTGAAAGCCAGCGATTATCATAGATGTTTTCACATTATTCCCAGAAATCAATAATCTACTTTTTCCTGCTGTAACTACCACTTCTTCGATAGCTTGGATTTTTTGAGTTAGTTCAATTTTGATTGACTTTTGATTGATGAAATACGATTTACAATGCCAAATCAAAAAATCAATACTTTCATAATTTGGAGCTGATATCCTTAATGTATCCTGATCCGAAAAATTAGAAATGTCGAGTGAAAAATTTCCGTCATAATCAGTAATTGCACCTTTGTTTTTGTGTAAAATTCCAATTCTTGCGTAACTAATTGGGTTTCGTGTTTCGAAAGAAACAATTTGACCAGAAAAAATTTGTGATATTGAGTAATGATTTATTAAAAGAACAATATATATTAAACAGCATTTTTTCATAATATGTAGATCTATTCTAAGTTTACCTTATGCTCGTTTTAACGTTTTGCTAGCTAGAAGGAGTGGCCCTTTTCGGCTCGAATATAATTGCGGAGAACCAAACTTCCACTAACCGAAATATTCCTACGAAGCACTGAACCGCCAATTTCTTGTAGCGGCTGTTAGCGGTAATCTTTCCTTCTTCATCATCCTATTAGTCATTATATGGGTCCATAAGTCCATTGGGGGTATGACCCTCTTTTTCTGTCAATTGCTTCTTGTTAAAACTTGTCACGATTTCATTTGAATAGATAAATTTATATTTGCTTAACATAAGTCTGTAACGAAGTTTTGTCTTAATTTTTCCTGCAAATTTTGGAACGTCAAAAGTCCAATATTCATTCTGTTTCAAATAGACATTATGATAACTATTGCCACACCAACTACTTGGCAAATATTCAATTGCTTGCCATTTGCCTCCATAAAAAACTTCTGCAATTACATAAAGTCTGCTGTCAGAAGCTTCAAGTTGCACAATTGTGTCTGTTTTGTTTGCTATGTATAGTTTGTAACCATTGTATTTGTCGTTAATGGTGGTAGTTTGGGCTGTGTCAATTTTTAAGAATAGTCCACTATTAGTAATAGCTAAACTGTCATTTATCTTTTTGGGTAAATTTTTCGAACCACCAAATCCGCCTAATGCTGTTGAGTCTATTATGCTTGATTTTGCATAAATGTTTCCTCGAAGCATAAAGTCTATGTTTAAATCTTTTTTTGATTGTCCAAATGTCGTTGAACTTAAAAGTAAAATAATTACCGTTGTCAATGTTGACCGTTTCATATTGTGTTGTTTTACAATGAATACCAACGTTTTGCAGCCTAGGCGATCAGCCCACTTTTCACAAAAACGTTTTTCAAAGATAAACATTCTTTTCACAAACTAAACGTTTGCAGAAGTATGATCGTGGCTGGCACTTGCTGTTAGCAGTTGCACGTATTTGTCTGGTTTATTAAATTTTCAAAACTTTTTGGAAGTGTCGCTCGTAAATTTCTAATGTAATCTTGGTCGTTTTGCGTTTTTAATTTTAAGAACTTTAATATCGTCCCAAAATATAACTTACAAAGTCTATTGTGATGCATAGTAATTGTTTCAGGATTTTTTTGAGAGATTTCTTGATTCAGAATCATTGCAAACTTAATGTTATAGAAATTTGTTCTTTCTTCAAGCCATATAGGTTTTTCTTGATGGGATCTTGGTCTATCTAATATTGGTTCAGCCCAAAATTTAAATGCCCATGAAAATGTTTCATTAAATGAGCTAGTGTCTGGCGTGTACTCGCTAGTCATTGAACCAATATAAATAGATTCAACTTGTGATTTAAATTGTCTTATTGTAGGGTCAATAATGATATTCTCGTACCCATTTACTGTAAGCCAAAAGTGTCGTATGCCGTTATAGTCTCCACCTGTCAACGAACAATGTATGTTGTTTATTTTCAAAAACAATAGTAAGGGAAAACATGCACAGAAACAAAGATTTTTTGGGCATTCATCACCTATTGTCGGCTCTGTGAACAATGCCACTTTTTTTCGAATGTTTTCTTTTGAATCTTCTGTCATGTTTTGCATTTTGTTGTATTGATATTTTCGGCTTACCGATAATGTTTTTGGGCTTGGCGAAGGTGGGGATTAAAAAGTACTAAAGTTCAAATTTAGCACAAAAGCTAATAGAAAGTACAAATGTTCAATTAAGCACAAAAGCCCCACTTTTGCCAAACCCATGTTAGCGGTTCGGGCTTTTTACGCATATTGATAAGGTTCTTTGTCAAGTGTGATTTGTCTAACATTCTCCAATGCTTGTTTCATATATTTTCTCCAAAATGTCTTGGTAAAAATCCAATTTATAGGATAAAGCAAAACATTATTTGAATAAAGTGTATAAGTGTATTCAATCAAGATTTTATCTTTTTCTATTTCGGTTGTCTGCCACTCGCCAACAAATTTGTAAAAACTTAACATCCACGCTTGAAATTGGTTAATTTCTATTTTCCAATACTTGTCTTCAATTCGTTCAACTACATTGTCAACCGAACCGAATCCTCCTTTATGTGTCAATGATTTTTCAACAAATACTTTTTTACTAGAACCTATCTTTCCCCAATTTTCGTCTTCCGTGCAATGTGTAACTTTTGGCATCATTCCATATCCCGTGTGAACTTTCGTTACATCACAAAGCATAGGCGATTTGAATGCTCTTTGCAATGAGCAATTAAAGGTTGTCGATATTTTTACTTTCGTTTCCATTATTTCTGCTTTATGTCTTTGTCGTTTGTTGTGAACAATGTCGTTTCTTAGCCTGACCGCTAACGGTTGAGGGCTTGGCGAAGGTGGCGATTTTTACCACTGAACTTCAAACGGAAAACTGCATTTCAAATATACGATAAACTGTCTTACGAAGGACGAACTCGCCACTTTTGGGTAGGTGCTGTTAGCAGTTGTGCATTATTTCCGTTTTATCATTGACTTCTCCCTAGTATTAACAATTATAATCCAAGAAAATAAACATATTCCGAAAATTATATAACGTGTTTGATTGTCAAACGAGTTTGACATTAATGGAGAAAATGTCAAAATGCTACCTATTAAATGAAAGCATGCACTTGCAAATACTGATTTGGTTTTTTCGGCAATAGCACCAATTCCCCAACTAGCAAAAACAAGTATTCCGAAAAATTTTAATTCGTAAAATACTGTTGTTTCGGTTGATATAAAACTTAAGTGCCATAAATACCAAAATGAGCCAATTATTATAGCCCTCAAAAATGGTTTGAGATTCGCAAATTCATTTTGTAAAAAACCACGCCAGCCAAATTCTTCAAATATTGCGTATAATGTTAAAGAAGTACCAACTATAAAGCCATAGTAATGTCTATTTAAATTTTGGTCATTATTTGCGCCAAAAATTGTAAACAACAATATTGGTATAATTACCATTATTAAGCTTTTTGTTTTTTTTAAACCTAAAAAAGTAATGTCGCTTTTTTTCTTTATTGTTGTCAAAACAATAGTCGCAGCGGTAATTGGCCCAATACCCTCGAGTATCGATTTTATTACAATTGTCAACCCATATGGCAAAGTCATTTTATTGTACCAATCAAATAGTCCAAGTCTAAATACTCCAGACAATGTCGTAGCGATGATGAAATAAATTATTACATGAAACCAAGTTTGTTTCTTTATTGTCATACTGTGTTTTGTCTTTATGCATTACTGCTAACGTTTTGCGTGCAGGCGATCGTAACCCTGTGTTGTCCCGAAGCTTCGGGACGGCAAGGCAATATTGCTTGCACGCTGTAAGCGGTATGTACATTTAGGTATCTATGTTAAATTTTTCTATGTTAAATTCTAGGCTGTAATCTTCATCAAGATTCTCAACATCTTGTAATTCTAATTTAAGTATCCGATAAAACTTTCGCTCAGGATTAATTCCCAAAGTGAATATTTCATTTTTTATCAATGTGTTTAAATGAAAAACCGGTTGAACTTGGTAAGGGTCAACTAGTAAATGTATAGGGAACTGATTTTTTCTTTCATCAATGAAGCATCCTTGTTGGGCATTGAAAACAACATATTTCAGCTCAGCGGTTAGTTTAACCTTTGAAATGAAAATAGTCCATTCGTTTTCAAAATTCTTTTGGGATGTTACGAAAGCACTATGTATCAGTAAAGAGCTGTCTTCAGAATTCAATTTGAATTCCAATTTAGGATTTTCTTTATTTAGTTTAATTTGTTCCAATCTTATACTGTGTTTTTATTGTATTACCGCTAACGGTTTGCGTGTAGGCGATGTTGCCCTGTGTTGTCCCGAACCTTCGGGACGGCAGGGTTATGGCGCTTGCACGCTGTTAGGTGCTGCCCTTCTTCTCATTGTTTCACTAGTTTAATTGTTCTATTGTCAATTCTAAGGAAATAAAGACCATTTGTTAAGTAAGAAAAATCCTGCTGTTCAATATTTTTACCTATCCAGATAACTTGACCAAAATAATTGATAAGCGTGAAAT
>CANHOA010000029.1 GCA_947462255.1 Flavobacteriales bacterium
AATTTGATTTGAATAAATTAAAATGGAGCGTATTAGGGACGCTCAATTTGAAAGTGCGTTTTTCTGATTTTTTCGATAAAACAGAACTATCTCCTTTTCTAGTCATGAATCGCTTTGTCTATTATTTAGACTATGAAAACAACAAGATTTCTAAGTATTTATTACCTCAAAATTTACAAATCCGTATTATTAAAGAATATAGAAATAAAATAATTGCATTCTCCTATTCTCCCAACAGCAGTGGTTACAAGGTTTTGGTTTATAACAAATCCGATTTATTTAAAAATAAAGTGGAGACAAGGCCATTATTGGTGCCTGTAGTCGCTCCTTACAATTATTCAAGGCTTATTTCCATTGGAATGGGTTTCCTTGTTCTATTAATAAGTTATTTAATCATTCGAAAAAGAAGGAAAAGGAAGGCCAAACCCAAGGAACTAATCCTTTATGAATTTAAAAAGGTGGAAATAGAATTGCTTAATTTTTGGTTAACGAATCCCGATTTGAAAATTGAAATGAATGAAATCAATGATTTTGTTGCGCAGGATAACCCAAGCATTGACACCTTGAAAAAAAGAAGAGAAACCTTACTTAAAGGACTAAAACAACTGCTGGACTTCTATTTCAAAAATGAACTTAACGAGGAAAAAGCAATTTCTGAATACCACCATCCTCAAGACAGCCGAATGAAGATCCTAATGCTCCATGAAAAAGTGGCCCTTGCTTTAAAACAAAATAAAATAGGGGAAAGGTCCTAGTTCGCTCTTATTCGCTTTATTTATTTCAGTTGTAAAAGTCAAATTCTTTTACTTTGTTGTGGCTTGATGGTGAACGCTATTCATTCTCCAATCCCCCTAAACACAATGGGTAATTGTATAATTTATATGGATCACAAGTTTAACGCAGACGAACTTTTTAAAATTGTTGTTGATTCATCAGCGATATTTCCGTTGAATCTAGATTTTACTCTGCAAGGCAAATCGTCAATGAACTTTCCCGGGCAAGGTATTTACTATTTGTATTTCAAAGATGAGCTGGTATACATAGGTTATTTTGATCCCAGCGAACCAAATAGAGATGTGAAAATGGAGCGGATGTCAAAAGAATTGGCAACAATTACGATGAGAGGCAGACAAGTCACTATGAATGAGGCGTCGAATACTGCACTTGATAAAAGTTTAAATTTAAATACAATACCAAGAAAACCCCAAGGCGATTTTCTCACATCAAGAAAACGAGTGGAATTTGCAGATACCAATTGGGGTGATTTTAAAACCAATGATTTTTTATGTCATTTCACTTTCTACTGGTTTCCTGAAGAAAAGAATTTAGGTAATACCCGAGATGAACTTGAACATGTTATCAATCAACTACGAAAATTTTATAAACCCACATGCAACGGGTAGTTGCAACAATTACAAATTATATAATAAATAAATTATGAAAAGAAAATTACTTTACATTTTGGTGCTAGGTTCCCTAAATATTTATGGGCAGCAATTAATTAATGGAAACATGGAACTTTGGACAACAGAGTCTTATGGTTTCGAGCCATCTAATTGGTCTGAAGGTGGTGTGGGTTTTGGAACATATAATTTTGTTGTTGGATATGGAGAGGGTGATCCTTTGACAACAATAAAAATATCGGGCGTTCAAGCTGCTGGTGGGACTGGTAATTCAGTTTTACTAGAAACAAAGGCTTCAGTTGGATTAACCTTAATAAATGGAGGTTATCCAAAACTCTCCGGAATACTGAACCGTAAAGAAGCATTTACCGGATCTGTACCAAGCTCAATAAGTTTTGATGTTAAGCCACAAGTGTTAATTGGGGATACCGCTTTTGTTTATGTTACCTTTCTAGATGCCGCAAATAATGTCATTAAATATGTTTACGAAGAATGGGTGAATTCAAATAATTCATGGCAAAACATAAATTCACCCGTAATTGACAATTCAGTTGGTACTATTACACAAATAAAGATAGAATGTATGTCTTCTTATTCATTGAATGGAACTGAATTAATTGGTTCAAAGCTTTCACTTGACAACTTTACACTAAACTACCCTTGTCAGAATGATACTCAAGTATTCTTAACCAACATGGCCTTTTATAGTGCTGCACAGGCAACTTCTTCAATGGGTGCCAGTGGATTTGGTCTGCCAACTACATTGAATCCTAATCCGAACAATACTTATAACTTTCTGGACATTGGCAAGCCTATAAGGTTTAAAGTTAAATGTAAAAACAGCAAAACGAACGGTGCATCAATTACCTCCGGACAATGCCGAATTTCTACTTCTGATCCAAATATTCAATTAATCGATAGCTTATCAGGATTAAACAATATAGGATGGAATAGCGAAGCATGGTCAACAGATGAATTTGAAATAATAGTAAGTAACTCTGTTACTACAAGTTATACTGCATATGTAGATTTCATTGTAATTGAAAATGGTATAGAATATATTACACAATGTGTTCCTATTCCCGTTAAACCATTTTCATTATCAAACTTTACGATAGATGATGATAATAATCCAGATAGTCAAGGTGACGGTGACCTAATTGTTGAGCCTAATGAAATAATTGAAGTACAGCCATTTTTAAATAACACCTCTGAATTTTCGGCAGCACTAGTAAAAGGATACTTGTATAATTTAGATAATTTTAGTAGTATATCGATTTGGAATGGAGTTCAAGGTGCTTCAGGAACTGTCAACAATAATAGTTTATGGAATTATAATTTTGGTCAAGCTCAACCGATTCCCGCCGGAACAACAAATGCCACATCACAGTATGATTTTGTATTTAATTATAATTTAAGCTCACTTTATTCATTCGATTTATTCTTAGCAACTCACGGAGAATTTTATTTGTTTGGGGTAAATAATCCAAAAACATTAATTCGAACTACAAATAAACTAAGTTTTAATATAGGGAATCCAGTTGCACCAATTTCAGGTAGTTTCATACCTGAGGTTCAAGATTCGGGAATAACTATTTATCCAAATCCAGCTTCAGACTATTTAATTATCGATACAAAATATCTGATATCTAATGTGGTTTGTATCGATCTGAGTGGAAAAAGAATTGAATTGATTGAGCAAAATGGACAATATAATATTGGAGAATTACAAAATGGCATGTATTCTTTAATGGTAACATTTATTGATGGAGCAGAAATAATAACAGAGGTTATTATTAGCAAATAATTAGATTAATTATTTCAAAGCATTCTAAATTAAAATCCGGGGATTTATTCTCGGATTTTTTTATTTGGCCTTTTATAGAAAATCGTGCAAGAAAAGTATTTTAACTTTCGAGTACTAGTGACTTCAAAAGCATTTCCTCTTTATCCTTAACGTGTTTTATTTACTTTATGATTCTGAACTGCCACTTCATTTATTGTAAAAAAATAAAGGAAACAAACTGAACTTTTTCAAAAGGTAGCTGTATTTTTGAACAACAAAACGACTGCCTTCATTCCATGAATTTATATCCCTTTCTACTGCTATTTGTTTCCCACATCGCCTTGTCACAAACCGATTGTGAATTCAAGTACCAGAACAAAAAAGGCGGTAACTATCTTTTCTCTATTTACTACGAAACGGATTTAAAAACGCCTTTAAATGGCACGTGTGAACGTAGGTACAACGACAATCGCATCTTTGAAAAACGGACTTTTATAGACGGTAAATTGATGGAGGAAATCCTGAACTATGAAAGTGGAAGTTCAAAAACAACTGTCAATTCCATGTGGAATCCACGCGATACCGTTATTGCAACGATTGAACTGTTTTGGGAAAATGGAAATCGCAAACAAACGAATATTTATTATTGGGACAAATCACGACGGCGTTGTGAAAAATACACCGATTATCATCTCAATGGAAAAATACGATTTGTAAATTTTAACGCCTTTGCGAGATTGTCTGAAATAAATAAATACGACATTAAGGACTATCCGCCTCACACCATTGATTACGATGGGTACACCACCTTGCGCGTTCCTTTTGGTTTGGCGCTGGAATACGATGATGCTGGGGTGTTAAAATCGAAAACGACCCACAAAATGATCCTGAATGGTGGTCATGAGCATTCTTCAAGAGAAGGATTGTATGAAGACTATCATCACAATGGCAAACTCAAAACTAAAGGAAACTACAAGGAAGGAGATCCAGATGGAAATTGGATAATCTATAATTTTTTAGGTAAAAAAATTGAAGAGCAATACTACCAACGTAACATGAAAGTGGGTACGTGGAAAGGTTGGCACGACAACGGAAAGGACCGTTTTGAACACGTATACGACACCCTTTCGAATTTCATTTTTCACGCCAATAAAAAAGAATGGAACGAAGCTGGTTTACTTGTTTTTGAACGTTTCATCGACCGAAAAGGAACGGGATTTGAGAAAAAATGGGATGATAATGGCACCTTGATTCAGCAACTTGAATTAGTTTACAACTCGAAAGAACAAGGTTCAGAAAAAAATTGGTATCCCAACGGTCAATTGAAATCGTATTTGAATAATCAGAGAAATGTAGACACCACTTACGTGAGCTATTTTCAAAATGGAAAAATGGAGGAAATCCACTTGAAAACAAAAAATGAGTCGGACCAAGTACTTTCTAACAAAAAATGGAACGAAAAGGGAATATTAATTTCAGAGGTAAACAAGAAATCACGTCCAGAAAATGAGTTTATTGAATTGTATGAATTTTGGGAAACAGGGAAAACAAAATCACACATTAACCAATTGAATGAAACAAGATTGGAAGTCAACTATTTTCAGAATGGAAGTGTGAAATCTGGCGTTCGGTTTTTAAATTCAAAACTAGATGGTAAAACTCAACAATTTGACAGTTTAGGATCTTTGTTATTGGAAAATAATTACACCAATAATCTTCGAAATGGCTGGTGCAAACGCTTCGATAAAACGGGTAAGTTGCTTTTTGCGCAATACTACGAAAACGGTTGTCCGAAAAAGATGACGGGTGAATTACCTGCCAAAAAACGAAGCTTCGAAGAACTTTCAAAAGACGAAAGAGGATTGTTTATCAGCTTTATTTACAACAACTTAAGTCAATACGTTTCACCAAATGAAACACAGTTATGCTACACGAAAAAACAAGTAGATTCTTTAGCAAGCTATTACCTATATTTGTTTGACACCTGGTCAAAATACGCTCCTTTTCCTTTTCCTGGACATCAAATCACAGGTCAAGTAATCAGTTTTCGGTTGCCAGCAGTTTATTTAACGGGTCTCGTAAAAGGCGATACGACTGATAAATATGTAAAGGAGGTTGTTACAGCCTTTGAGAAAAATGGCTGGCGTACCACTCAATTAAAATCAGAAAGTGGCTACTACAATTGGGATTTAAAAGTAGAAGGATTTTATACCCAAAAGTTTATTCAAAAACACTTTCCTTTACTTCAATCTTTTATTTATATTTTGCCTCAATCAAAGAATGTCGAGCCATTAGAAACGTTTAATAAAGTGAATCGTTCGCGTCCGCTAAGCATTTCCCTATATTCAGATTGTGTTGCGATTGCCTCCTCTAGTTCTTATGAAAGAACATTTCAATTTTTAATTTACTCAGACGGTGAAGTAGATTTATTGAACGGATTTTCTTGGGAAGATATCAACGACATCAACGATTATTCAAAAGAATTGCCTTATGATTAAAATCAAATATTGCTTTCTATTAACGATTTTTGCATTAAGTTTTTTAGCAAAAGCAGATCTGAGACCGTGTTATTTGACCGTATCCTTGAGCGCTACTAAAACGAAATTTACAACAAATGAGCTCGTCCAAATTAATGTCACATTAACCAATATAAGTAACGAATCGCATTCCATTGTTGTCCCTGGAAATCAATCAAAAGGATTTAAGCTAATCTATTTTTCTTGGTGCAAGGTCGATCAAAACAACTTCTACACAGAAGTTTACCGCGATTCTAGAATCATCTCGATGGACACAAGCGTAAAAGGATACGTCAATTTCAATCGGCTGGAGGCAAATGAATCGACAAGTGTTCCGTTTTTCTTTAACGATCTTAAAAATGCCAAAAAACACATCAATTCCAATTATGAACTTCCCAAATTACCTCCCGGAAACTACAAAATCATTGCTTGGTATTATCCATGGGATGAAGAACTAGCCAAATATGCCTTCAACAAATACGATTGGAAAGGTCAAGATGAAAATCCAGATAAAAATCCAGAATTACTAGACTTGTCTGAATCTGGTACACAAAGCACTTATTTTGATGTGGAAATTATATCAGAAGAAGCCTCTATTGCCAACATTTTCAACGAAAATTGTCCTATAAGCTGTTCGCTTTGTCGTGCCATTGAACATGAAAGGTGGCACAAAATAAAGCGAAAGATTCGCCGCAATTCACGCCTTGTTAGTGAACTTAATATGGGGGTAGACACCAATGGAAATTGGCAAAAAACCCACAGAAACATCGCCTTTTTAGGAGATACGCCCGATGCTATTTTAGCTTCCTTACCCAGTTTTTTATCACGGGAAATAATCTTTCAAAACAAAAAAGGTATTCATTATTTTTACCTTACCTGGCAAATTGGAAAAACAAGTAGGGTAGGTGCTCGCATAAACCAATTTTTCTACCTCATTGGACTAAGAAATGTAAGGATTAGAGACTCAAGAATCAACTATTCGAAGTTGAAATATATGAGGGGAATAGATATATAATTACTCACTGATACCTTGAGCGTAGAAGTATTTTTTAACGTAATTTTACAAAAATTTGTAATGGAATCTAACGAAAAAAACAGTTTATCACTACTTCTACGTGAAGTTCTCCCTGAATGGTCAGAAAAAGAAAATTTCTTGAACAGGGATTTTAAATTTAACGATTTTACATCGGCTTTTTCATTTATGAGCGAAGTTGCTTTAGTGTGCGAAGAAATGGATCATCACCCCAATTGGGAAAACACGTATAATCTTGTTCGCGTGAACTTGCAAACGCATACTTCATCATCTATTACTAGTAAAGATATAGATTTAGCCAAGCGCATAGACTTCATTTATCGAAGCGCATCGGCGGCCAACTAAAGGAATGCAAGAATTACATTAAATAATAAGTAGCTAAACAATAATCAATGAACGCAATTGGAAAAACAGTACATGAAATTCTGACAAACCTACCTTCGGACAGGGTGGAACCTTTTAACAAACTTCATGATGTCATTATAAAAAACTTACCCAAAGGTTTTGAAGCTGCTATAAGTTATGGAGGCTTGGGTTATGTTGTTCCGCATACACTTTATCCTGCTGGTTACCATTGCAAGCCAATCGAGCCTCTACCTTTTGCAGGAATAGCGTCGCAAAAGAACTCCATTAATTTTTACCACATGGGTATTTATTCCGACCCTAAATTGCTGAATTGGTTTGTTTCCGAATACCCAAAACACAGTAAGCAAAAATTGGATATGGGGAAAAGTTGTGTGCGCTTCAAGAAGTTGGATGAGATCCCTTATACTCTTATTGGCGAATTAATGAAAAAAATGAGTGTTAAGGATTGGATTGATTTTTATGAAACAACATTGAAAAAATAGACAATACAAAATAAAGATGGCAGAAAAAAAATCAAAATTGGCAGAAATTAAAACAAAACAAACTTCCCAAAGCGTGGAGGGTTTTATTAACACAGTTAAAGAAGATCAAAAGCGAACTGACAGTTTTGTTCTTTTGGAGTTGATGAAAAAGGAAAGTGGTGAAGATGCGAAAATGTGGGGGACTTCGATTATTGGTTTTGGAAATAAACGATACAAAAGTCCAACCAGCGGCAGAGAGGTTGATTGGTTTCTGATAGGTTTTTCTCCTCGTAAAGCAAATCTTACTTTATACCTGATGATAAATCATAAAGAACATGAGGATGCCATTAAGAGGTTAGGGAAACACAAAACCGATGGCGGTTGCATTTACATCAATAAACTGGAAGACATTGATTTGAACAATCTAAAAGGAATAATTAATGCTTCTTTAAAACAAATCAAATAAGAAAAGTTAGGTTTCTCATTTAATAACTGTTCGGTATACTGCCACTAATTCGTTAATTATTAAGGCTGAAGCACCCCAAAGCCATTTATCTTGAATATAAAAACCAGGTACTTTCGCCATTTTATTATCTTTTAGGATGGCCAACTCTTTATAATGTATTGCATCTGGCTTTGCTAAGGAACCTAATGAAGCAATGATAAAAGAACTTACTTCTCGCTCATCGGTGCTTAAAACTGGGAATTTTTCATGAAGTATTACAAAGGGATAAACGTCGTAGTTTGAAACGGGAATGTAAACTGGTGTTAGTTTTCCAATGAATTTTCCTTCGCTGATGGATATTCCTACTTCTTCCTCTGATTCTCTCCTGGCCGTGTGTAGTAAATCAATATCATTCGCTTCTACTTTTCCACCTGGAAAAGCAATCTGTCCACTATGGGTGCCAACGTATTCGGCGCGCTCAATAAAAATGATGGAAATATCATTCGTTTCTTCTATAACAATATGCAATGCAACGGCAGAAATTCTTGGTTTAATGGCATTCTTTCGTACTTCACTCGACACCTTTCGTCCTGCTGGAAGCATAGGAATGTGCGCGCTTTCACCTGGTAATTGACTATTAAGTACCTGAATAAATTGCTCCTTAAAAGTCATTGTTTACTTTTTTGGATAAAAGTAGCAAAAAGTGAACTGATTTGTTGAATTGAAATCCGTTTTACTTTCTATAGGAAGTAAAACACATTATTTTTATAATACCCCCCTTTAAAATAGGGTCTTGTTGAAAAAATGTTAAAAAAATATACGATAACCCTCTTTAAATATTTCTAAATTTGTAAAAAAAGTATGAAATTATGGCCACAAAACGATTAAACGCTTATCAAGATGTATTAAATCGCGAACCTATCAATATTACATTTGATGGTAGATTATCTGATTTATATGGTGCTAATGTTTTTCACGCTGAAATGATGCGCGAATACTTACCATCTGATACCTATAAATCCATGATGGCATCGATGAATCATGGTGTTCGTTTAGATCGGAAGAATGCGGATCAAGTGGCCTCTGCAATGAAAGATTGGGCGATTTCTAAAGGAGCGACCCATTACACACACTGGTTTCAACCCTTAACTGGTTCTACCGCTGAAAAGCATGATGCTTTCTTTAAACCAATTGGTCCCGGAAAAGCGATTGAGCGCTTTGATGGTGATTTATTGATTCAGCAAGAACCTGATGCGTCCTCTTTTCCGAATGGTGGTATTCGAAATACTTTTGAAGCACGAGGATACACTGCTTGGGATCCTTCGTCACCAGCATTTGTTATCGGTAAAACATTATGTATTCCAACCATTTTTATTTCTTATACGGGCGAATCCCTCGATTTTAAAATGCCGCTCATACGAGCACTTGCTACGATCGATCAAGCGGCCGTGGAGGTTTGTCAGTTTTTTGATAAAAATGTTGCTAAAGTCAATGCTACTTTAGGGTGGGAGCAAGAGTATTTCTTGATCGATCAAGCTTTATTTAATGCGCGTCCTGATTTATTACTTACTGGTAGGGCTTTGTTTGGTCATGCACCGGCTAAAGGACAACAATTAGATGATCATTATTTTGGATCGATTCCGGAGCGTGTAAATGCGTACATGCGCGAGTTTGAGGTGGAGTCCTTGAAACTAGGTATCCCAGTAACTACTCGTCATAATGAGGTGGCGCCAAATCAATTTGAATGTGCCCCTATTTTTGAGGAATGTAATTTAGCAAACGATCATAATTTATTGCTAATGGACATTATGGAGAAGGTGGCACGTAAGCATAATTTTAGGGTTCTGCTGCATGAAAAGCCTTTTAAAGGTGTAAATGGTTCCGGTAAACATAACAATTGGTCGCTGAGTACCGATACTGGTGTCAATTTATTAGCGCCTGGAAAAAATCCAAAGTCAAATCTTCAGTTTTTAACCTTTTTTGTCAATACCATTAAGGCAATTCATGATCATGCTGACTTATTACGCGCTGCAATAGCATCGGCTGGAAATGACCATCGTTTAGGGGCAAACGAAGCGCCTCCAGCGATTATTTCTGTCTTTATTGGTTCGCAATTATCTGGTTTACTGGATGATTTAGAAAAAAATATTAAGGCCGGAAAAATGACTCCTCAAGATAAAACGGAGTTAAAGTTGAACATTGGTAAAATCCCACAAATCTTATTAGATAATACTGATCGAAATCGCACCTCTCCTTTTGCGTTTACGGGTAATAAATTTGAATTTAGAGCCGTTGGTTCTTCGGCCAATTGTGCCTCTGCAATGATTGTTGTTAATACGATTGTTGCGAATCAGTTGAAAATTTTCAAGAAGTCAATTGATGCTCGATTGTTAAAAGGAGAAGGGAAAGATGAGGCGATTTTAAAGGAACTTCAAGTGCTGATTAGCGCATCGAAGAAAATCCGTTTTGAAGGAAATGGATACGGCGAAGAATGGATGAAAGAGGCTGAAAAAAGAGGTCTAACCAATATCAAAGATACGCCGCGTGCTATTAAAATTTGGCAAGGGAAAAATGTAGCGAAGCTTTTTGACGAAATGGGCGTACTTACACCAAGGGAACTTGAGGCGCGTACAGAAATTGAATTTGAAAGCTATATACTTAAAATTCAAATAGAATCGAGATTAATGGGGGATATCGTGCAAAATTATTTCATTCCTGCAGCGGTAGAATACCAAAATAAGCTCTTAATAAACGTACAAGGATTAATGCAGGTATTTGGTGAAAAGGAAGGGAAGGGGCAAGCAAAAGCGCAAATTGAGTTATTAACCAAAATAAGTGAGCACATTAATTTAATGAAGCAAGCTTCTGATGTGATGCTTGGCGAAAGAAAAAAGGCGAATAAAATTGAACACGCAGAAGGTAAGGCGATTGCCTATTGTGATAATGTTAAGATTCACTTCGATGAAATTCGTTATCATGCCGATAAATTAGAGCTTTTGGTTGAAGACGAGCTGTGGCCATTGCCTAAATTTAGAGAGATGTTGTTCACGCGATAGTTTTCAATTTATTGAATTTGTTTTGGTAGGCCTTGGCGGTTTGTGTGGGAAGCGAATGTTAATCTGTAAATCAGTTATGAATTCAGCGCTAAGAATAAGCGGATAAGTTCTATGCGCGGAATGGTTCTTGGTTTGAATTCAATTTGTATGGTGGTATTATTCGTGCCTTCTTTCTTCTCTATGGTTTTTATCGTTTTGAAAAAATAGTCACTTGAACTATATGATGGTATTAAGTTTAATAAGGTTCCCCAAAGTCCAAGATTTTTAATTTGTGTGAGGTATTTTGGCTCTCCAGTCATTTGAAATGATTGATTGGCCAGTTTTATTTTTGTTGATTGAAAGCTATATGAGCCGATGTAGATTGTCGCACTATCTATCTGATGAAAATAATAGTTTTGTTCATAGAATTCAATCTTGCCAGGGTATGTTTTAGCTTCGTTTCCAAAATGTAAGACAATTCTTTTTTGTAGTGAATCGATTAAGAATTGTTTTTTAAAACTTAAAATAGACTCGAATTTTGGAACAGGTGACAAGAAATCTGTTTTTGCATTCGATTCTGCACCATAATAATTTATGGAGAAACCAATTAAATTATCCGTTAAGTAGTTATATTCTGTAATTGATTTGGGAAGATTTATTTTTTCAATAAAATCAGTTGATAGGTGAAAAGAATTTGGTTTGTTGATGAGTATTTTTCGCTCTTTTATGTTCTCGCCGCTTGTCAAAATGGATATTTTATTATCCATAAATTGCGGAATGTATTTGTTTTTTAGTTTGCCATTCGAAATTGAATAGGCAGATAGTGATTCATTTGTAATCAGTAGACGTATTGGATCGGCAAAAATTTCTTTTTTTAATTGCTCACGGTTATTCGCCGAAAACGTTCCATCTAAATTGGCATACAAGTCATTACCTTTTTTGGAATAAATATACTTAGATGGTTTTTTTGAAAAAGATTTGCCATTCGGTTTGCCTTTACATAGCCAAGTAGATTGATTATTTAACTTGCAATGCACTAGGTAAATGGGATAGTTTAAATCAAAATAGAATAATGTTTCTGTACTTGCTTTTTTACCGCTAAATAGATAGGAATGTATTGAATTGATAAGTGCAATATCTTTGTTTTTCAAATAAATATCGGGTAACAATTCTGTAACTAGCGCTTTGGGTTTGATTTGAATAACATTAGTGGTGCTAGCGGGGATAAATACATTACAATTAGCTTCTGGTTTTTTTATCCAAAAAAGCGAATAAAGTAATCCACACCAAAAAAAGGTTATTATAAAATAATTAAAAATATTTCTTGCAATTTTCATTCTTTTGTAAAATTACACTAATCTGCATTTGTTATCTTTGTGTATGAAAAAAATTATTCATTTTATTTTTTGGTGCTTTGGTTGGCGTATTGATAAAATAGCGCCGGTAGATGTCAAGAAATGTGTCATTGTTGTTGGCCCTCATACTTCAAATTGGGATTTTGTAATAGGAAGAATGGCTTTTCTAACCTATGGTGTAAAAGGTAAATTTTTAATTAAAAAACAATTATTCTTCTTTCCCCTAGGTCTTTTTTTAAAGGCTATTGGAGGCATCCCTGTCGATCGATCGAAAAATAATAATTTAACGACAACCGCCCTTCGCTATTTTGAGGAAAATGAAACCATGTATTTGGTCTTTTCGCCTGAGGGGACAAGGAGCTATAACCCAAATTGGAAGAAAGGATTCTATCATATCGCGATAAAAGCGAATGTGCCAATTTATATTTGTTATGTTGATTATGAGAAAAAGACAGGGGGCTTTCATAGCCTTTATTACCCAACAGGAGATGTTGATGCAGATATTTTATACATTAAGAATATCTTAAAAAACTTTAAAGGAAGATTTCCAGAAAAAGGTATTGATTAGTTTTTTGACTTAATTTCACCTGTTTTTATATCAAAACCATAAGGACAATGCTTACAGTTATTTTTACAACAATACCCTCTTTTTAAATGATATTTTTCTGTGAAAATAATGTATCCTTCTTCACTGGTGTAATAATCCTCTTTATCAATGCCTCTGTCATTGTTCGAATAGGAAGAATTGTCATTGTCCATAAGCTATTTTAACATGTTTCAAATTTCTATTCAATCTTCTATTGTTCAAGAAATTACTTTCAACTCTCTTAACGAGTACTCAACTAAATTGTTCATAAAAAGAGATGATTTAATTCATGAATTTGTTTCAGGTAATAAATGGAGGAAACTAAAATACGCCATTGAGCATTGTCATACTTTTAATTTTAAGGGTATTGTAACATACGGTGGGGCCTATTCAAATCATATTTTGGCTTGTGCTGCCGCATGTCATCTATACAATTTAAAATCGATAGCATATATTCGAGGAGATGAACTAACAAGTTCTTCTAATGCCTTATTGGCCAAATGTAAAGAATTAGGCATGGAGTTGCTATTTATTTCTAGGGATGCATATGGTGCAATGAAAAGAGATAATTCTACGGTAGAAATTGATGGTTCAAGGTATCTTTCTATTCCTGAAGGTGGTGCAAATCGTTTTGGTATTATGGGGTGTATGGAAATATTACCTGATACAGATAATAACTTTGATGTCGTGGCTTTAGCTCAAGGAACCACTACAACGAGTTTAGGTGTACTATTCAGTACGCCACCAGAAACCAATATATTTGTTTTTCCTGTTCTTAAGGGGTTTCAATCCATGGCTGAAATGCAACAGATCTCTGAATCGACGGATTTTTTAACTGAATGGAAAAATCATCAACATAAAGTTCAGGTGTCGGATGATTTTCATTTCGGGGGGTATGCAAAAACGACTCCTGAACTCTTATCTTTTATTTCGGATTTTGAACATCAAACAGGGATCCCTCTCGATCCAACCTATACTGGAAAAGCGCTATTCGGGCTTATTAAAACGATAAAGGATGAAAAACTGATGAATAAACGGATCTTGTTTATTCATACTGGAGGTGTTCATAAGCTACTAAAATAAGTTACTTTATTTTAGTTTTTTTCTTACGATAAATATGTGTCGATTTCAAGTATAATTCGACTGCTCCAATACCACTAGAGGCAGACTTCAATCGAGAAATATTCGCGTCGAAAGAAAGTCCAATTCTAATATTTTTGATTTTGCAGTTGATATTGGCTACCACAGCATCATTCCATCGATAAAATGCTGCATAACTAAATGTAGTCGATTTATTTATATTGGTAATAACCGAACCAGACTCTAGTATATGTTCACATCCTACTCCTAAAATTAAGTTGTTACTTGGTCCGTTTCTAAAATACATCATTTGTGGTTGAATTTTAATATCTTTTCTTCTTGTAGTAATGTCAGCCCCTAAGTTTACAACGATTTGAGCATAAAGTTTGTCTCCCGTATTCGTGAAATTAATTTTCTGCCTTGTTAAATGATTCATTGATGCACCAGCATATAAACGTGATTTATTTCGTTGAACATTCTGATAAAAAACACCAGCATTAATATCTAATGCACCATACGAGCTTCTAGATAATGTGGAATTAACAATAAAGTCTCCTAAACCATTAAAGCTACTTCCATTCCAATCTGATTCCCAGTTTTGTTGCGTAGGATCATAAGACTGTAAATAAAGGCCTGGTGATACACCAACTGATAATTTATTATATTCATCCATTTTAATCGAATAATTGATAGGAATATTTATGGAAGTCGTCATTAATTTATTATCTCCACTTTGGTCATTAACAACGTTTATTCCAAGACCAAAGTTGTTATTGCTGAATGCACCATCTGAAATTTTAAATCCTGTTGATAAGGTGTTCGTTCGCATAGGAGAGCCAGTCAATGTTAGGTACTGTAATCTACAATTCGTAAAGAATGAATAATCTTCAGCTCCCGATGCCACTGCACCTGCATTAAATAAGCTAGGTGATTGCATCCAAACACTTGAATTGTATCCTTGTTGCCCAATCGCGGGCGCTACAACCATCAATACGATTAATAGGGTAATGATTTTTTTCATAGTACTATCTGTAAAGTGTTACATTTCCGTTTAGTGAAGCTGAAAGGCCATTGATTAGTAAATAATCTAATCGATAAACAAAAACAGCAGGATTCATAGGTTTTCCTTTGAAATTGCCATCCCATCCTTCATGCGGGTCTGTTGTCCTAAATACTAATTGTCCAAATCGATTATAAACTTCAAAATTCATTTCGACAATTGCACCTCCTTCGATAAAACCATTTAGGAAATTATTGTCCGAGTCTACATTAGTCAAAACCTTTAATAGATCATTTCTACTGTCTCCATTCGGTGAAAATGCATTCGGCACGACAACTTTTACGGAATCTCTAAAAAGCACTTCTACAAAAACAGTATCTGTAGCAATACAGCCTTCAGGAGAAGTATTGGTAATAATATAATAGGTGTTGTAGAATGGTGATGCTATGATTGTATCGCAATCTACATTTACGCAGCTAATGTAATTCGATGGTGACCATGTAATTGAATCACCTGGAACAAATCCAGTTGTCGTAATTACCGCTGAACCAAACATGGCGATTAGGGTGTCAGGAATGGGTGATCCGCCAAGACTGTCAAGGATAGTGGCTGAAATACTTGGTACTGTTCCTACAGTAACTTGTTGACTTGCTGAACTGGTTAATCCAGCAGCATCTGTAACAGTTAAGGTAATGGTAAATGTTCCAGCACCTGAATAACACACTTGTCCGGGATTAGCTCCGCTGTAAAAAGATGGAATAGCACCACCAAATGACCAACTGGAAGCAACGACAGTGTTTGACGATGTATTATCAATATCAATGCAATCTCCAGCACAAATTATATTGTCTGAAACACTGAAACTTGCTGTCGGTTGTGCAAATGCCGAAAGGCTAATTAACAGTCCGATTAATAAAGGAAAAACTTTCATAGTAAGAGGTATGCAGTTTAAGTTGACGAAGTTAAAAAAAATGATCCAATTATTATAATTTTTATTAAACTTTCAATAATGACACGATTTGTTTTGCTTCCTTCACATCATGAACACGGATTAAGCTAGCGCCTTTCGTTACGGCAAACGTATTCAAAATACTAGTGCCATTTAAGGACTCATCCACAGTAATGTCCAAGCGTTTGGAAATCATTGATTTTCTAGAAAACCCACATAGGATTGGGAATTCTAGCATGGAGAAGATGGATAAATTCTTTAATAATTCAAAATTTTGTTCAGGTGTTTTTGCAAAACCAAATCCTAAATCTATGATGATATCAACGACTCCTGCTTTTTTTATCTGGGCAATTTTTTCAGATAATTCCTGTAAAATATCTAGGACAATAGAATTATATGTGCTCATGTCTAGCATTGTTTGAGAATTGCCACGCGAATGTGTTAAAATATATGGCGCTTTATATTGCTTAGCAACCTCCCATATCCGTGGATCAAAGTTTCCGCCTTGAACATCATTAATAATATCGGCGCCAACTTTGAGTGCTTCTTCAGCGACCGATGCACGAAAAGTATCAATAGAAATTAAGACCTCAGGAAATTCTTTTCTAATTTGTTTAATAAGCGGTAAGACTCTTTCTAATTCTTCTTTTTCGCTTACCTCTTCTGAGCCTGGTCGAGTGGAGCAACCACCTATGTCCAATATATCCATTCCAGCATTCACCATAGCACTTACACGCGAAGATAGATCTGCGTTTTTTTCTATTCTGCTTCCTTCAAAAAAAGAATCAGGAGTGGCATTTAATACACCCATTATTTTAGGAATAGATAAATCAAATAATTTATTCCTAACTTGGATATAGCGGTTTGAACGAAAATGCTTAATTTCAGCCCCGAAAAATACCATAACTTTTCTATGAGTAATACTATAATTGAATTTACAAATGTAATCACTAATTGTCGTGAAATATTCACAGGGAAAACAAAAGATTATGGAACCGCTTGGCGGATTTTGCGTCCAACCTCGCTGACCGATCAATTATTCATTAAAGCCAACCGAATAAAAACAATTCAAGAAACTGGCGTTAATCAAGTAGGCGAATCAATTGAGGGAGAATTTAAAGCGATAGTTAATTATTGTGTCATCGCGTTAATTCAATTGAACGAAACTGATTTGGTTGAATTGGAGTTGGATTTAAATCAAGCGACTCTGCTGTACGATAGGTATATGAATTCAGCGATTGAATTAATGAAAAAGAAAAATCATGATTACGGCGAAGCATGGCGCGACATGCGCATTAGTTCGCTCACAGATTTGATTTTAATGAAAATTCTTCGAATTAAACAAATTGAGGACAATAATGGTCAAACATCAATTAGTGAAGGAATTGATGCGAATTATTACGATATGTTGAACTATGCAGTTTTCGCTTTGATTTTGCAAAATGTTAAATAAATGTTAGATAAATTTTGGACAACTTTTCATGTGTTAATTTCATAAAAAAAAAAAGTAATTATGAAAAGTATCAGACAAGCACTTCCATGGACAATTAGAATTGGAGTTTCTATATTGTTCTTACTCTCAGCAGTAGCAAAATTATATCCTACTCCTTATTTTGCCTTAACAACATTTGAAGTTAAACAACTTGTCCCAATGGGGTTCTCTGACAGTTTAGCGGCATATTTTTCCAGGATTTTGATTGGGGTTGAATTTTCATTAGGAATATTATTATTATTACCCTACTACTTGAAACGGGTTATCGTTCCTGCAACGGGCTTAATGCTATTAGTTTTTATTGCACACCTTGGATTAGAGATTTATTCTGGAGGAAATCATGGAAATTGCGGTTGTTTTGGCAGCTTGTTGCCAATGACCCCGCTACAAGCAATAATAAAGAATATTATTTCTGTTGGATTATTAGGAGTACTTTATGCTATCATTAAAACGGAGGATAGAAAGCAAGTTCTTCCCATTGTAAATGTTGTTTTAGCTTCTATCTTACTTGTATTCATGCTAGGAATGAAAAAAGAAAGTTCAATTGCTAAAGCTCATAATTCAAGAAAAACAGAAGTCGCTGATACCTTAGCTAAGGTAAATTCAGATACTCTTAAAGCGGTTCCTGAAAAATCTTCCGATGTATTAATTCCAATTCCAAATCCAGGGCCTCAAAAGAAATTATCGGGATTTTCAGATATTTTCCCATCGATTGACGAGGGAAAGAAAATTCTGTGTTTTTTCGCGCCCACATGCCCCGATTGTAAAGAAACTTTTAAGGCACTTACAAAATTAAAAAAGAACAATAAAGATTTTCCTGAGATTCAAATCATTTTTATGGATGAAGCTCCAGAGGAAATACCCCCGTTTTTCAAATCTACAGGCGCCGGTGATGATTACCCATATTATATAATGGACATTAGGTACTTTTGGAAAAGATTAGGAGACGATGGTGATATAAGTCGAAGCACGCCTGGTGTCTTGTACTTATGGAATGGAAATGTTCAAAAATTCTATTACGGAACTGAAGATAAGAAATTCAATGCAAAAGAATTTAAAAAAATACTAGCAAAGGAATAGTAATTCAAAAATTTGCGATACCTTTAATTATGAGGAAAAAGTTTATCGGCGCTAATTGGAAGATGAATTTATTATACGATGAAGCTAAATTATTATACGATAATTTATCGCTTCGGATAAGCCCAACTTCTTCTGTTGATATTGTTATTTTTCCTAGCTCAATTTTTTTAACTCATTTCACCTTTCAAAAGGGGCTTCCATTGGGCGCGCAAGATATGCATTTTGTATCCCATGGAGCTTATACAGGTTCAATTTCTGCTTCGCAATTAAAATCAATATCATGTAAATATGTGCTGATAGGACATAGTGAGCGAAGGGAGCATTTTAATGAAGGGAATGCTCTTATTAACTTAAAAGTAAAGAGCGCGATCGCAAACGAATTAAGTATCATCTTTTGTTGTGGCGAACCATTTGAAGAAAGAAAATCTCAAAGTCACCTAAACTTTGTATATAAGCAGTTGCAAGAAGGTTTAATAGGAATAAATGAAACGGAATTGCAAAACTTGATTATTGCCTATGAACCAATATGGGCGATAGGTACTGGTTTAGTTGCTTCCAATCTAGAAATCGAGGAAATGCATAGTTTTATTAGGAAATCAATGTTCGATTGGTATGGTCCAGCAATAGCGAATTCAATAAGAATAATTTATGGAGGGAGTTGCAATGAGAAGAATGCCTTGGAGATATTTTCTATTCCTAATGTTGATGGTGGCTTAATTGGTGGGGCATCGTTAAACATTGATAATTTTGAAAAAATAATAAATTCACTTTAATGGATTACGTTCAATATCGTTTATGTCCAATTCCTTTTGAGCCTTGGAATGAAATCTTAGTGGCAGCGCTTTCTGAAATTGGTTTCGAGAGCTTTATGGAGGAAGGGAAAAATGTATTAGCATATATTCCTCTATCTTCAGAGGATCTTGTCGCTATTGATGCAACATTAAATAGTTTTAAATCCAAAGAAAATCTAAGATTTGATTGGTCTAGAATGAATATAAAACACCAAAATTGGAATGAGGTATGGGAATCAAATTTTGAACCTGTTTATATAGAAAATAGTTTATCAATTGTCGCGCCTTTTCACGATGCGTCGTGTCGAAAAAATCACGTAATTGAAATAGATCCTAAGATGTCTTTTGGAACAGGACACCATCAAACCACCTTTTTAATGTGTCAGGAAATACTTTCTTTCGTATTGGAAGGGAAATCTATCCTCGACATGGGAACCGGAACGGGTGTTTTAGCCATACTGGCTGAGCAGTTAGGAGCAAAGCAATGCATAGCAATTGATATTGAATCATGGTCAGTGGAAAACACCAAATCGAATGCATTAAGGAATGGGTGCTCTAAAATTATAGCTTTAGAAGGAGGTGTTTCAATAATTCCACCAATGCAGTATGATTTTATTTTTGCAAACATCAATAAAAATGTATTAAAAGAGCAAATGAGTACCTATGCGTTGAATTTACCGCTGGATGGCATACTTCTTTTAAGTGGTTTTTTTGTTACTGATGTAGATGAACTAGTTCTATTGGCAAAAGAATTAGGCCTTTCAAATGTAGGAATTCGTGAAAAGGAAAATTGGGCGCTTATTAAACTTAAAAAAACAACGATGGTATGAGAGGTATTTTAACGCTATTTTTCTTAGGCAGTTTTATTTATTCATACGCCCAGAATTTTACAAAAGAAAGGGATAAGTTTATCAAGGAATGTCAGCGCGCTTTTGTTCAGATCGATCAACAAACTTTTACCAAAGAAAAATTACCTAAGCTAGTAGAATCAACCCAATTTACAGAAAGTCAGTTTTCGAAGATGGTCGATATGTCTAATTCTATTTATAGCTCATCTTCTAATTATTCGCTTGTTTATTTATTTGTAAAAGCTGCCTTGTATCAATCCCACAATAAATTCTCCGGTAACTTCAACAGTGAATGGGCTAAATATCTTGCTGAATATCAGCAAAAGGAGGAGGATAAATTTGAAGAATTTTTGAATTTTTCGGCCAATTTATTTGAATTTCATAGTATTAAGTCGAGTGATGGATTTAGGTGGGTGTTTCTTAAAGGTGATTTATCCTGGAAGAAGGAGAAATCATTAAGCTTGGTTTGTGATGATGGAAATCTTTTTTGTTACATGGTATCTGAAAGCGGTAAATATTACGACAGTATCCAAGTTTCTTCTACTTCTGGTGTATTGGATGTTGATGCGGGAAAGTTTACTGGCAATGCTGGAATTCTAACATGGGAAAAAGTTGGATTTGATAAGAAGGAAACGTTTGCAGAATTACGAAGGTACAAGGTTGATTTATCGCGCGCTTTTTTGAAGGTTGATACTGTTGCTTTAACAACGCCCTACTTTCCAATTCCAATCTTAGGAAAATTAATCGATAAAACGTACTCTGAATTGATGGATGGGGAGGAGGCACCACAGTTTAATTCTTTTGAAAAAAGATTAAAAATAAAATCCCTCAGGGAAAATATGGATTATGATGGAGGGTTTTCACTTGAAGGCAAGAAATTTATTGGCCGTGGCGATGATTTACGCCCAGCTAAGGTGATTTTTAAGGTGAAGGAAAAACCAATTTTTGAAGTAACATCGTTAAATTTTTCAATGGATCCGGCACAAATAATCTCACGAGAGGCTCGACTAAAATTGTACTACGATAATGGGGATTCATTAATTCACTCTAATTGCCTATTTTATTTTGATGAGGCAAAACAATTGGTTACGCTCACGGCTAAAAAATCAGGAACTTCTGTTTTTCCTTTTGAAGATTTTTATTTTAAGGTATATGTTTATGCACCTGTTTTTTGTTGGAGAATTAATTCGTTTCAACCTTATTACTCCTACGAAATGGGAACTGCCCAAGAACAAAAACGCATCATGATTGAGTCGTTTGATTATTTTGATGAGGTATTATATGAAAGAATGCGTGGTATAGGTAAAATAAATCCAATCTCTTCTATTGCTTCTGTTGCTCGAAGTAAGAATACGACCATACTGTCGGAAGGCGAATTAGCCTCAGCTTTGAATAGTACAATCGAAAGTAATAAGTCAGTCATGCTTAACCTTGTTAGTTTGGGCTTTTTAACCTACAACAGTGAATTGAAACAAGTAACAGCGACCACAAAATTATTCAATTTTTCAGATGCAAAAAGTGGAAAACGGGATTTTGATAATTTAGCGTTCACATCTGATTTGAGACCAAGAAAACTTGGCGATTATTCTGCTGATCAAATCAATTCAGATCCTTATTTAAAGGAACTTGATATAAAGAATAATGCCATGAATACGAGGTATATGAATCAATCTTATTTTGCCTTTATTGATATCAATAAACAACAATTATTTATTACCGGAACCGATAATATTGCGATTTCTAATGCTCAATCAACTTCTATAGAACCTGATTCAAGTATTATCATAATGAAAAAAAATCGAGATCTTCAGTTTAAAGGCTTATTGCTGGCAGGTAAGTTTGCTTGCATCGTTAATGATGCCTATTTTTCTTATCAAGATTTTAAATTTATACTTAAAGATCTCGATTATAGTGTATTAACAGTGAAGCCTTTGCGAGCTGAAGACGGTTCGGAAATAATTGAGATGGGAAGTTCTTTTAATAAACTTAAAGGCGAGTTGTTGATTGACCAGGCTTCTTCCAAGTCAGGGAAGGGATCTGATAATACGAGCTATCCTAAATTATTAGTGCCCGGGAACACCAAAATTCTCTACAATTCTAAAGAAATTGCAAACGGCGCATACGATAAAGAAAGGTTTTACTATTCACTCGAACCCTTCGAATTGGATAGTTTAGACAATTTTAATGAAAAATCTCTTTCGCTTAAAGGTCAATTAATTTCGGGAGGTATTTTCCCTCCAATTTTTCAAGCAATTAAAATAATGCCTGACTATTCTTTTGGCTTTTCAACTATGGCACCAGATGGAGGCTTTCCTTTTTATGGTAACGATTCGAAATATGAAAATAAAATTCTTCTTTCTAATAATGGATTGCAAGGAGCAGGCACGATTAATTTTATGACGGCAACAGCTATTTCAAACAAATTGACATTTTTACCTGATTCTACTATTGGCTTAGCAAAATTTTCCAATATAGGTATTGAAAATGGTCAGCAAGTTCCCACTGTATCTTCAGAAACTGCTTTGATTTGTTTCGTTCCAGCTAAACAAATATTAAAAGCTACGTCGTTTAAAGAATTTAATTTAGAAATGTTTGATAATCAATGTCAACTAGCTGGTACAGTCACCTTAACAAAAAAAGGAATGTATGGTATGGGGCAAATGTTATTTAATGACGCAAGTTTAAGTTCTAGAAGGTATGATTTTTCATACAATGATATTTATTCAGATACGGCTAATTTTTCATTAAAAAATAAGTATGTCCTAGAGGGAGAATCTCCTTTGGCTATCGAAACAGATGGTGTAAAAGCACACGTTTCATTGAAAGACAGAAAAGGTGAATTTAATTCTTTTGGATTAAAAAGAATTAAATTTCCTTCAAATCTTTATTACTGCACGATGGATAAATTTTTCTGGTACATGGATGGCGAAACAGTCGACTTTGAAAAAAATAATACCAAAGAAACTGCCTTCGAAGCTGGTGCTGATATTCTTGACCCAAATTTCTTCTCTTTGGATGATCGGCAGGATTCATTGCGATTTAGGTCATTAAGTGCGAAATATGACTTGAAAACGCAAACCATTTTTTGTAATAAAGTGGAATATGTTAGAGTGGGGGATGCTAAAATATTTCCTGATAGCATGAAGATTATCATTCATAAAAATGCATTCATGGAGCCACTTAAAAATGCGGTAGTTGTAGCAAATTATATTACTCAATTCCATAAGTTTTATAAAGTTGATCTGACAATTACGAGTAGGAACAAATTTGAAGGGAATGGAACTTACCCTTATTATGATCGAGATAGTTTGTTGACTAATTTAAACATGAAAACCATTGCCTACAATAAAAATAACGCCCTTACTATCGCTGAAGGATTAGTGGAGAAAAAAGACAATTTCAAGTTGTCTAAGGAGTTTGATTACTTTGGTAAAATAAAGATTGTTGCAAATAATCAAGGTATATTATGTGACGGATCAACCCGTATTAATCACCTATGCTCGAATTTCGATCGGTCTTGGTTAGCTTTTAATGATACGGTTATTGCTAAGAATATTCAAATTCCGATTTCGGAAAAACCACTTAATGATAAGGGGAATCGCTTAGCAGTTGGGTTTTTATGGAAGGATGCAGAACGAATGGATAGTGTTGGTGTATATCCAGCTTTTTTATCTAAAATTGAAGGAAAAAATGACGCCATTATTTTTCAGGCAGATGGATATGTTCAGTATAATTCTAAAGCTTCAGCCTATCAAATCGGAACGAAACAAATGCTTGAGAATGCTAACAATAGTGGTAATCTTTTAACATTATACACCGAAACATGTACCCTAACTGGCCTTGGTAAAATTGATCTAGGTATTGATCTAGGGGAAGTGAAAATTGAATCTTTTGGAGATATTTCATACGAGCCAGAAAATAAAAAGATTGCGCTAAACCTGACCAGTAAATTTATCTTTCCACTTGACAAAAATATCATGGTAGGCCTCGCTAAAACACTTAAAGAATTAGAGGGTCAAAAAGACATTGACATCAAATCTAAAAGTTATAATTTTAAGCAGGTTAGTAAATTTTGGTTGACTCCGGAGAAAGAAAATGATTTTTATAAAGATTATGAAGAAGATAAGTTGCGAAAACTTCCTGAGCAATTAGAAGCTACTTTTTTAATAAGTGGGATCCATTTAGAATATTTTAGGTTTAAAACGAAAATGAACGAAACGGGATATGTTTGTGGATTTCATTCTAAAAATAGTGGAACACAGATCGACGATGAAGGCGATGAAATTAAAGCTAAAAATAAGGTCGCTATTATCGGTTTAGAAGATAGAGTAGTGCTAAAGGAGCTTGATTTTAATATGGTTTTTCACCAAACAAATATTGATAATTCTTATCAAGGATTTGGTTTCCGCTGGGCTACAGCTAATAATAAAGACTATGTCCTGAATTATTCAATGGATAAAAAAGACGGGAATATGTTGCTGTATTCTAAGGATGAAACATTTATGAGTTCAATAAATGAGATTAAACCTGATAAAAGAAAATCGAAAAATTTTAGGTTTGATATTGCAGATGAAACACAACTTAAATTAATTTTAGCTAAATTCAACGATTATATGCAAACAAAATGATGTTTTTGTTATTGATTATTTTCTTGGCTTATCTCATAGGATCTATTCCAACTGCTGTTTGGGTAGGGAGAAAATTTCATGGCATTGATGTACGTGAGCATGGAAGTAAAAATGCTGGAGCAACAAATACTTTTCGTGTTTTAGGTCGGAAATCTGGCTGGTTTGTACTTACTATTGATGTTCTGAAAGGACTTTTGGCAGCTGTTTTGCCATTATTTTTTGAAACTGACTATTCAGAGAATCAACTTTTATTTTTCCAACTTTCTACTTCATTTGTTTGTATCATTGGTCACGTATATCCAGTTTTTGCTCAGTTCAGAGGAGGTAAAGGTGTTGCGACTTCGCTCGGTATCATCATTGGATTAAATCCATTTTCAGCAGGAATTTCTTTACTAATTTTTCTAATTGTATTTTTTGCCTTTCGATATGTTTCCTTAGGAGCTATTATTACATCAATAGCCTATCCTTTTATTAGTTACTTTGTCGTGAAAGAAGATGCAAAATCAATGATCGTTTTCACTGTTTTAATTGGTGTATTAATTGTTTTGTCGCACCGGAAAAATATCAAAAGATTGATTAATGGCGAGGAAAGTAGAATGAACCTTTCAAAGAGAAAGGCGTAATATTGTATATGTTTTTTAGTCAATTGAAAAAAAGCCTACTTATTTATCGGTATTTCTATCTCTTGGTAGTTTTTTTTCTTTGTACAAATTCTTATTCCCAATCTATATCGCAACTTCAAAAAAAAGCAGATGATCTCTTTGAAAAACAAAATTACTCCGCTGCATTAATCGATTTCCGTCAGCTTTTAGCTCAAAATCCAACATCAATCCAATTTAATTATAAGTATGGTGTTTGCTTGTTCTATTCAGATAATAGAAAAAATGCAAAACGCTATTTTGATTTTGTCTTGAGACAAAATACAATTCCAAGCGAAACCTATTATTACCTCGCCAAACTTTATCATTTCGACTATAAATTTTCGAATGCTATTGATTATTATCAAAAATATCGGGATAATACGCCAGAAAAATTGAGAAGTAAGGATGTGGCAAATAATATAAAACAATGCGAAAATGGTAAGTTATTGCTTAAAAATCCTAAGGCATTGAATATTATTATGGCGAATAGGTTTTCGATGTCAAAATTTTATAACAACTACGAATTGCAATCTCGAACAGGTGGTTTTTTTACTGATGAGGCATTGCAATCTAAAATCGACAAGAAAAATAATTTTATTCCAATGTATTATTTTGCTAGAGGGGATAGTATAAAGTTTTTTGCGAGTTATGGTGCTACTACTAACAAGGATATTTATTTTTCTAGAAAAATAAATGCTGATCTATGGTCTCCAGCTACCAAGATATTAGGTGAAATTAATACATCACTTGATGAAGACTACCCTTTTTTTGATGCTCAAAAAGGTGTCTTGTACTTCTCTTCTATGGGACATAATTCAATTGGGGGTTATGACTTGTTTCAAGTGAAGTTTAATCTTCTTGAAAATAATACACAATCAATAACCAACTTAGATTTTCCCTATTCTTCAGCTGATGATGATTTTCTTTTTGTTCCTGAAGTTGATCAAAAAACTGCCTATTTTGCCTCTAATCGTAATAGTGAAGTAAATAAAATTGATGTGTATGCCGTTGAATTTGGTACAAAAAAATCCACTATTCAACTTATAAAAGGTGATTTTTATGATTTAGTGGATGATAAAAATAAATTAGCCCAAATAACGGTGGTGGACATGAATTCTGCTATAGAATATGGGCCTTTTACGACAGACGAATTTGGTAAGTATGTAATTGTTATTCCAGGAAGTGGCAAGTATAAATTTAATGTTACGGTTGATGGGTCAAGACAATTGTTTGAAAATATTGCCGACGTTCCAGAAGTGAAAGATAATAAAAGAATCTCTCAAACATTACGATACTCAGTGGAAGAATCAAAAGAAATAGTGGTTTTTGATAATTATTTTTCGAATCAAGAATTAGCATCTGAAGATGATAAAATGCTATTGATTAGTGCTATAGCATCTCTAAAGATGAATCCTAGCCTTATTAAAAACACACCTGTAGAAAATAATTTATCTAATGAACTTAGCGCTATTTTATCGGATATGGGGTATGATAGTCCACTTATTTCAGATGCAATTGAAAAGCTTCATGAAGATATTATTCAAGTTGAAATTAGGGAGGAAGAGCTTATTACTGATATCAATAGGGCCATTTTACTCCAAGATGAAAATAGTGAGGCTATGGACTTGCTGCGTGTAAAAAGAAATGAGCTTGATGCAGCAATTAAAGATACCGATCTCACGCCTGAGCTTAAACTTGACTTGTTTTCAAAATTAGTAGCAGCACATGAAGAAGAAATGGCTTTGCAGCAGCAAAGAGTTGCTCTGCAAGAACTAATTGACCAAAAACAAAAGGAAATTTCGATGGTTCAAAATGAGGACCTAACTAAATCAGCCACGGTGTTAAACGAAAAATTATTAATGTTGTCATTGCAAAATAATGATGATAGCACCAAACTGTTTTTAACTCAAAATAAAGTCTTAATCCAGACCTTGCTCGCTAATGCGCCTCTTACTCCAAATCCGGATGAACTGCAAGTTCTACAGCAAAATCTTGCTAATATTACCCAGTTAAGACAAAATAAGGAAAATGACCTGATTCGTTTTGTTGATTCTCTGTATACTGTAATCGATGAATTAAAATCGAAAAAAATATCTGCTAGTAATAAGGATAAAGCGTCTATAGAGAAGCAAATATTAGCTGAAGAAAAGAAAATAATCGATCAGCAAACAGAAAATAAAATTGCCATTACTACCTTATTTCAGGAAGAACAAAAATTAAAGGTTGATTTACTTAAAATTGAGTTGAATCAGGATTTGATAGCTAGTGAGGTTACTGTTCCTACTAAATCGCTAAATAAGGCATCTGTTGACAATAAAAAGGTCTCAGTTGATGATATTCTTGTTAGTTATAATGAGAAGCTAAAGGTTGAAAATTCAATAGCGGAAATTACTAAAAAAGAAAATCAACGAGAGGAATTGAATGTCAAACTAGCGAATCTAACGCAACAAAATGATTCCAAGGAAAAGTTTGATGAACTTTTAGCATTATCAACCAAAATTGAATCGCTCATTAATTTAGATATCGCTAAAGCGGAAGATGCAAATGATTTTTTAGGTGCTAATAAATATAATGAAGAGCTTCAGCTCTTGAAAAACCAACAAGAGAAATATAAGAGTGAATTAGTACGAATTGACGGCTTATCAGCTAAAGATGTTCAAAAGTCAAAGCAGGAAGCTGAAGGTATTGCCGATCAAAAAAAGACGGATGAGTTAGCAGCACAAGCGGAGCAAAAGGCAAAACAGGAAGCTGAAGGTAAGGCCGAGCAAAAAAAGACGGAAGAGTTAGCAGAACAAGCGGAACAAAAGGCAAAGCAGGAAGCTGAAGGGATTGCCGAGCAAAAAAAGACGGAAGAGTTAGCCGCACAAGCGGAACAAAAGGCAAAACAGGAAGCTGAAGGTATTGCCGAGCAAAAAACGACCGAGGAGCTAGCCGCACAAGCGGAGCAAAAGGCTAAGCAGGAAGCGGAAAGTATTGCCGAGCAAAAAAAGACGGAGGAGCTAGCAGCACAAGCGGAACAAAAGGCAAAGCAGGAAGCGGAAAGTATTGCCGAGCAAAAAAAGACGGAAGAATTAGCCGCACAAGCGGAGCAAAGGGCTAAACAGGAAGCTGAAGGTAACGCCGAGCAAAAAAAGACGGAGGAGCTAGCAGGAAAAACGGAGCAACTGGATAAGATAATTTATGATGAGAATACTCCCTATTCTGAAGCCATCAGAGAACAATTAGAGCAATTAAATTCAGAATCATCAGAAGATTTGCTAACTTCTTTTGATG
>CANHOA010000030.1 GCA_947462255.1 Flavobacteriales bacterium
AGAATCAATTGATCACGGAAATAAAAGTATGGGGACTGGTGAGAAATTTGGTATTCCTCCTCCCCTTACTTATTTTAATTTAGTTATATAATTTAGAAAATGAAAGTATTATTCATATTGATATTGAATGCATTTGTTATTGGCTTGTTTCTATATTCAAAGCTACTTCCGCATAAAGCCAATCTAAATAGTAAATACAATGGTGTATTTAATTTTTTTAATAGCGTTTTTACACCCATATTAAATTTTTTAAAGAAGTTTATAAAGCCTTTTCAAGTTGGGCAAGGATTATCTGTTGATATGACGCAGGTTGTATTGCTTATTTTATTTTTATTTTTATTAAATTTTATTGGATGAAAAGACTTCCTACATATATTTTAATTTGTTTAGAATTGAAGTAGAATAAGAAAAATTGTTGTTCAATAGTGATCTTTATGTTAAATACAAATCTAATGTGAAATGGAGGTTGATACCATATATATGGTAATAAGTAAAACAACACATTATAAAGTGTAGCAGCAAGGCATACTGACCACACAATGTGACAAATAATAAAAACAAAAATAGTGGAGACCAGAACCCACTTCGACTCCGCCGCGGAGGAGCAAAAAAAAAAAACGGCCTGTTCCGAAAGGTTATTCGGGAGGCAGAATCTCAAAGGCCAAATGAGTTGGGAAACAAATTAAAAATTATTACGATGGAAGATGGTGTAATTAAGGTAGGCATATTAGTATTCATAGTAAGTTTGATTTTATTCATATTTAATATTTATTGGATGTTAAAGATGTTATCCTTGACAAAACAAAGTAGAATAATTCATTCTATGACACTAAAAACAATTTTAATTTATTGTGAAAGCAAGGGGCTTACGGTAGATATTCAAAAAATTCAGAAGGAAGTAGAAGAAAGTATGGATCCTGATCCTAACATTATGAATGACCCTCCCTCAGAACCTGGGGAAATTGTCGTTTAAGCCCTCGCCATAACCGTACCTGCAAGAAATTGGCGATTCAGTGCTTTATTTGCAAGTTTATCTTATATTTGAATAACAATTATAAAGATGTTTAAAAATTAGCAAAAGGTAAATTACACTAGCTCAAAATTTTTAATCTAAGCACAATAAAGTAGTTGTTAACAGATAATATAAGGTTCGTATGAGTTCACAAAGCGTAAGTGTTAAGGTGTGCAGTTTTATAGATTTGTTTACTAAAGAAGCAATTTATCCAATCAATATTGATACCTACCAGCGCCCTTATGTTTGGGGTGAAGATAAAGTAAGAGAATTAATAAAAGATCTTTCGGAATACATACATGACTCTAAAGGATTAGTTTACTATATGGGCAATGTGTTGCTACATCAAAATGACGCAAAGAAAAAACTTTTTATTATTGATGGTCAACAACGCCTTACCACGCTAAGCATCCTTTATTCTGTTTTGAAAGGTAGATTTTCTGATGGCGATAAAATGGCTATGGAATACCACTCCCCTTTATCAGCAAAAAATATTAAAATAACACAAAGTATTTTTCAAGAAATAAAAGAAGAATGGAAAACTGAAGCTGAATCTTTGTTTTCAAACATACATATCACTTGCATCACTACCTTAGATGAGGATATGGCGTTTACTTTTTTTGATACTCAAAATAATCGCGGAGTAAAATTATTTCCTACTGACCTTTTAAAAGCTTATCATTTGCGGGCAATTGGCAACACTGATAATTTGAGCATTCAAATTAATTGCGCCAGCCGATGGGAAAAAATACAGAAATATCAAACTATGTTTGGTCAAAAGAAAGATTTTACTGCCGAACTATTTCATCAATTTTTATGGCGTTCACGCGCTTGGCGAGGTCAACGAGTGATATACAGAGAAGGCGACGTTGATATTTTGAATGAATTTCAAAAAAATTCACTGCCAAGCACCACAGCCGATACTATTCCTTTATACCCAAACCCAAATAATGTTTTAGGTAAAAAACTTCAGTTAAAGGTTAATAAGGGTTATACAATTTATCCGGCAAATATTGATTCGAACAACAGTAGTGCTCATTTACCATTCACACTACGTCAACCCATAAATGATGGACTCGGTTTCTTTTTGTTTTCAGAAAAATATGCGGATTTAGTTCAGTTACTTTTATTCGAATCTGAAATAGTCAACAACGAGATTAAATCATTTCGGAATTTTTACAAAGAAGTTTGGCAATCAATGTCGTTATATTTAAAAGAATTATATGTGCTATCAACAGTAATGTATTATGATAAATTTGGCAGCGAAAAACTTCTTGAATTTTCACTTTATTTAGATCATGTATTAGGTTCTATCAGATTAGAGAAGGCTTACATATTTAAAGAAGCACCATTAAAGTTTTTAAAAGAATCTGATAATAACTTGCTAGATATTATTAGTCAGGCTTTCCGCACCGAGGAAGTAATACAATTTTTAAAGAATCTGAGTCAAGAAAATCTAATTTACACGAACGATAAAACGGAACGTAATAAGGGAGTTCAGGTAGTATACAAAAACAGTTTGTTAAATTATTACGACAAAACTGATTTCACGTCTAAACAAAGTTGGATCTCTGAATCATTTATTAAAGAAAAGTTAAAATGAAAATAGATTCTACGTTAATAACATTAAAGCAAGTAGTTGAGAACAACTATTTTTTCAATATTCCTATTTACCAAAGGCTATATGTCTGGGAAGAAGAACAAATTAAGACATTATTAGAAGATATTGAAACGTCGTGTGAAAAAGAGTTGTTTTATTTAGGGGGAGTTTTAGTTGTAGAAAACGAGAAGTTAGTTGATGGTGTTGTTTATGATTTAATTGATGGTCAACAACGATTTACCACCTTGTGGATGATTGCAATTGTTTTTGGAGGGGATATGAATCCCTTCATTGAAAGAGTAGAAAAGGATAAAAATAGACACAGAGTAACCTTTGCAATAAGAGAGGATATTTATCAATTCTTCAAAGAACACATCTCTGGCAATAAGTTTCAAGGAGCTACTTCCTATATTGTAAATGCATTGTCGCTAATTAACACATTCAGAGAAGAATTTGAACGAACTGATCCCGGCAAGGCACAAAAAATAGCCAAATTTATTTTCGAAAAAGTAAAATTAATTTTTACTGAGGTTCCCAAACAAACCGATTTAAATAAACTATTTGAAATCATAAACAATCGAGGGGTGCAATTGCAACATCATGAGATTTTAAAAGCTCAATTAATAAATAAATTACTTCCTGAAGATCGCTTAAAATATAGTCATTTGTGGGATGCTTGCTCTTACATGGAAAGTTATGTTGAAAAAAACATTAGGGATATTGCCAAAATTAGAATTCAAGATTATTTTGACAATGCAAACTTAGGTGAAGAAAAGTTGGCCGATTCTAAAAATGTACTGAAGGCAATAACTTCCCTTCAAAATACAAGCTTTAAGCCTTTGGGTCTTTCGGAGATTTTAATTTCAAATGAAGCATTCGAATTTAGCAATGTAGTGGAAAAAGACGATTATGAAGCAGACGAGATTAGGAGTATTATTACTTTCCCCATGCTTTTACAACACGCACTACGTATTTATTTGGTCAATAAAGGAGAAGGCGATTTAAATAAAATTTTAGATAAGGAATTATTAAATATTTTCACAACATACTTTTTTACAGACTCTAAAACACCGGATGATATAAAAGATTTTATTAGTTTACTTTGGAGGATTCGATATTTGTTTGATAAGCATATAATTAAATGGGTAAGAGAAGAGGATAGTGAAACCCATTTGATTTGCAAGTTAGAAAAGTACGAATCCAAAGGGAATTTTTATTTAAGAAGAAGAAAGCCGACAAGCAACGAAGGCGAAGCTTTACTACAAAGTTTGTTATATCACTCGCAGCAAATCACTACCCATTATTGGCTAACTCCCTACCTGAACTATTTAAACAATCATGATGGTAAAAATGGATTTGACTATTTAAAAAAACTCGATAACTATTTGTTATGCTCATCTAATAAAAACTCCTTGGCTTCGAGAACAAGAAGCTTTTTGGAGGATGAAAATTATACAACTATACTTTCAACAGCTGAATTAACTGAGACACTTGGTACATCTTTTCCACATTATTGGTTTTACAAATTAGAGTTTATCCTTTGGGAAAAATATGGAAGCACGAAAGGTGAAAGGTGGAAGAATTTCAAAATAACCGCAAAAAATTCTGTTGAACATATTTCACCACAAACACAAAAAGCAACTGATACAAATACGGTTAGTGATGGAATGCTAAATAATTTCGGGAATTTATCTTTGGTGTCAAGAAGTATAAATTCAGAATACAGTAATCTTCCATTCAACGAAAAAAGACAACGCTTCATTAATAACAACAAATTAAAATTAGATTCATTAAAAATGGATATAATTTACGAAAATGAAACATGGAGCGATTCAATTGCAATGGAACATCAAAATAAAATGATTGAATTAGTAAATCAATATTTAGGATTATAAAATTGATACAGCTAGCCATATAGAGCGCATTACTGAAAAGAAAGAATTATAAAATGTTTTCAGGAGAAAAAAAAATGATTAATTTTATGGAAATATAAGTTTAATTACCTTTTTTTTTTTGTAAAATTGTTCTATAATAATTCACGCTAAAATAAAATTATGAGAAAAATAATACTTGGATTATTGATGTTATTCTCGTTGAGTAGCTGTGAGCTTTGGACAAAATTAAATGAAGAACCAGATCCGACACCTAAAGTTCTAGTAAACGTCGAGAAACTAAATGTAAGAAGGGCGCCTTCAGAAAAGGCAGCTGTTAAATTTCAGGTAGATAAAGATTCCGTTTTAATTGTTCTTGATACAGTAAAGGGCAACGAGTGGTATCATATTGAATTCAACAATAAAAGAGGATATGCTTCCTCCAAATTTCTACTAAAATATACTCCCATGTCCAATTGGATGGAATTTTGGATTGTATTAGGAATTACCTTCATTGCAGGATTGATTCTTATTGGTGGTATAAAAACACAAATTCCGGATGATCGTTATTCAGATGGTGACCGCGATGGTGGTGCCATGTTTGGGTGCGGTTGTATAATAGTTTTAGGACTAATTATATCCATATGCTGCAGCCTACTTTGGGTAGCATACTTCATGTAATTTACATTTTAAAGATACTCACCTAAACGAACGCATTAGCTCAAAATGCTTCAGTAATTATCAATAAATCAACCGTTAAGGACCTTATTTTATAGGTGAATGATAAACTCGTCCAAAAAATATACAGACACTATTTACGATTTGCTCTATGCGCAAGTAAGAAACCAAGTGTTGCGCAATTCAATAGCAAGCGTATATGAAACTTGATTACATTTGATCACAAACAATTCTAGACCAAATGAACTATCTTATCCTACTTTTTACCATCCTGCTAGGTCACTTTGGTAATGCACAATCCTCGAGCACTTTTTTTGTCAAAAATAAAGCAAGCGACGATATCAAAAAAGTCTATTACGTAGGTGATAAAGTAAAACTTGTCTTGAACAATTCAGTGTATTCTGACTATAAATTAAAAGGGGTAATAAATGAAATTAGCATTGATAAAATCAAAGTGGATAGTCGGTGGATAGAAATTTCAAGTATCAGTTCAATAATTGGACATAGTTACATCGGAATAGTCGGTATGGCCATCGGTGCAGGTATCTGGATAAAGGGAATAAGTATTCCAAAATCAAATGGCAGTGGTGGTGGATTTGTGGCTATAGATTTTTCGAATGTCAAGAGAACTGCGATAATCATGTCGGGTGTGTTAATCACTGCAACTTCCACGATGTTACTAGCAATAATTCCCAAAAAATATGGCCGCGAAAAGTATATCTTCAAATCCTACTTGGCACCATAATATTTACCATTAATATTACAGAGGAGCAATCAGATTTGTTTCCTCCTCCTTCATCGATTTTTTGAGTTCCATCCCTCCCACTCCAAAGAATGCTAGCAAAAGTATAATGGAACCTAATAACGAATACGTACTACCAGTTAGGTAGGAATTTGGTTCAAATTTCCAATCAATTTTATGATTACCAGCAGCTACCTTCACACCACGCAGTAAGTAATTCACCCTAAAATAATTGGTTTTCTTTCCATCAATGTAGCAATTCCAACCATCAGGGTAATAAATCTCACTAAATACGATCACGCCTTCCGAAGAATTTTTAGTTGTATAGTTCAATTCATTGGTGGCATAACGGGTCAGACTAACACGTGAATTAGCATCTATTTTATAGGAAGCTGCTAATGCGCCCGCTTCTTTATCCGACGATATAGCTGCTGTCTTTGTATCCAAGGTACCTAACAACTTCATTTCTTCGTTGGCACTTTTCGCTTTTACCACGGAAGAAACAAACCAAGCATTTCCATTCGTTTTTGTATTTTCGATGGCAGGTGTTGAAGCATTACTAATAAAATACTTTGTATTTAGCATATTTAAAATAGGCGTTGATGGATCAACAACTAGTGAACTAAGATCTTGGCTTGCTAATAACTGATTGAAAAAATTACTTCGCTCTTGAGGATCCTTTAATTGATTCGCTTGGCTAACTAATTGTCCTGTACTGTCAGCATTTATTACAGCAGAAATAAGACTGTTTTGAACCTTTGACATTTCATTTAAGATATAGAAATCCACTAATTCCTGATACCTTTTTAATTTCGCACCATGATATCCTCCAATGCTTTTATGATAAAAACTAGTTTGTGTTTCCGCAATCGGATTATTAAAATTAAGTACCCGGTAGTTCGAGTTTAAATTAAGTGCCGTAAATGCCGCCATGGTTTCAATCGTTCGGGAATCTTCCTGATCAGCATATAAATTTCCATCCTGCATTTTGGTCTTAACCTCAGCTACTTTTGATGGAAAATTTGGAATATTTTTATTTTCCCTCTCCAAAATTGATAGATCTGAAGAAGAAAAATTATAAGCAATTTCACCATTAATTTTCTCCTCATAACTTTCACTTTCAATATCATCCGTTAAGTACCTTCGACAAACATTGTATTGGTCCACAAGGACCAGCATGGCTAAAGAAGCCACCCAAATTAGTGCATTTCCCTTGCGAAGGAGACACACTAAAACAATACTAGCCGTGAGAATGAAGAAAATTAAGGTTCTTGCAGCATCTTTTTTATAAATGATAACACGAGCACTAGCGATTTCAGATTTCATTTCATTATAGGATGAAATAGCGCTTGGGTCCTTTGTTTGGCTCATCATATCTTTAAACTGTTTCTTTTCGTTTTTAGACAAGAAATCTCCTGATAAACTTGGCACTAAATACAAGATGAAGCCCATAAAAACAACAAGTCCCAATCCGATAAAATGCATTTTTTGCGTACCCCACAAGCCATCTTTTTTTATCAATTTATCCACAAACAACATCGCCATCATAGGGACAATAACCATAATTATGACCAGAATCATTTTTGAATCACGGAATTTATTGTAGGCAGGAAAATGATCAATAAAATAATTGGAAATCGCTCCATCTTTTGCCGCTAATGAAATAGCTAATAAAGTAAGGACAATAACTGGCCATTTTAACGAATCTTTACTAAAGAACAATCCTAAAAGAAATAAAATAGCGACCACAGCTCCAATATAAATGGCCCCACCGCTAAATTCTTGTTCTCCCCAATAATGGCTAACACCCCTTTCAAATGTCTCTGCAAATTTTGGATCAACCTGTTCCATCACATCTTCATCTTCAGCAATACTTCCCACCTTTCCTCCTTTTGCATTTGGAATAAATAAAGATAAGAATTCACCTTCACCGAAATTATATTGTAAAATATACTCTTTGGTTAATCCGGATACTCCTGCTTTTTCTCGTGGTTTACCTTCAGGTGTAATGCTAAGGTCTGATTCGCCTCGCGTTGTATAATTGGCATACTCATAGGTCGTTAATAAATTACTCATGGTAGGAAGAAACGCCAAGCATCCCCCCAACATTAAGGCAGGAACAATTTTAAGTAAAGACTTGCCTTGTTTTTCAACTAACAAACGAATTCCCTCTGCTACTGCTACCACACCAATAAGAATCATCAGATAATACGTCATTTGAAGGTGATTTGAACTGATGTTCAGGCTGAGAAAAAAGGCAAAAACCAAACTTCCAAACAGCCACTTTCCTCTTGTAGCGAGCAGTAAGCCCCCTAAAGTAGGCGCCATGTAAGAAACCGCGTTGACTTTTGTTAAATGCCCAGCACCGAGGTATAAAATATTAAATGTGGCAAAACCAAAGGCAATTGCACCAAGAATTGAAACCCATGGATTCACGCGCAAACACATACCCAATATATAAAAACCAAGCATCGAAACAAACAAGATACCTGCCGGCGCAGGCAATCCCAAACGAAAGATTTCGGTTACTTTAGCCATTAGATTACTCGTATGATCAACACTAATTTGGTAGGCTGGCATTCCGCTAAACATTCCATTTGTCCATAAAGCCTCTTTCCCATTCATCATTCTATAATCTGCAATTTCCTTAGCTGCACCTTGGTACTGCTTAACATCGCTTTGCTTTAAATTATAGTCGCTAAACAAAGGAGAAAAATACAGCCACGATAAGCCGATAAATAAAATCACAGCAATTACGTGGGGCAAAAGTTTAGAGCTCTCTTTAGAATATTTATTTTTACTATTACCCATGATAACAAGTAGTAGTCCAAAAACTACTATTATTATTCGGCCAATATAACCTTCTCCAAGCCACATTAGAATTTTAAATTCCAAGCCAAAAGAATTTAAAATTATTGAGAAAATTCCAAAAAGTATTAGATAAATTCCTATTTTTTGCATGATAATATGATTTGGGATAAAATTAATAGATATTGATATAACTTGTACTATTTTGATGGATTAGCATATCGATTTACATCTTCAGCAGAAATCGCATCATTACAAAGAATGATTAATCGTTCGATGATGTTTCGTAATTCGCGAATATTCCCTGTCCAATCAATGCTTTGCAAAGCAACATAAGCATCTGGCAGAAACTGTTTTTGTAGGATACCATGTTCATCGCATATTTTACCCAAAAAATAATCAGCTAACAATGGAATGTCATCTTTGCGTTCATTGAGCGATGGCACATGAATAGGGATTACTGCCAAACGGTGAAATAAATCTTCTCGAAATCTACCTTCAGAAATCTCCGTCCGCAAATCCTTGTTTGTTGCTGCTAAGATGCGACAATCAACCTTAATGTCTTTTTCACCACCTACCCGTTGAATTAAATTCTCTTGTAAAGCACGCAATACTTTTGCCTGAGCACTAAGCGACATATCGCCAATTTCATCCAAAAACAAGGTGCCACCGGAAGCCAATTCAAACTTTCCTTTTTTGTCCTTAACAGCAGAGGTAAAAGCACCTTTTTCGTGACCAAATAATTCACTTTCAATGAGTTCCGAAGGAATTGCAGCACAATTCACTTCAATAAAAGACGCTTTTGAGCGATTCGAATTATCGTGTAAAGCACGCGCCACCAATTCCTTTCCGGCTCCATTTTGTCCGGTGATAAGCACTCGGGCATCGGAGGGCGCGACTTTTTCAATCATGGCTAATATTCCTTTTATAGAAGCCGATTCACCAATAATTGAAGTTCCTTTGAATTTGCGAATGGTGGTTTTTAACTGAACGGTTTCACTTAATAGTTGCCCGCGTTCCTTAACATTCCGAAGGGTAATTAACAAGCGATTGAGGTCTAATGGTTTTTCAATAAAATCAAAGGCGCCATTTTTAATGGCTTGAACAGCCGTTTCTACCGTTCCATGTCCACTAATCATGATCATGGGGACATTGATACCTTCTAGCTTCATTTGAGCTTGAACCTCCATCCCATCAACATGAGGCATTTTTATATCACAAAAGATCGCATCGTATTCTTTCTTTCGGAGCGTCACTAAAGCTTCTTCACCATTTTCCACTTCATCAACCGAATAGCCCTCAAACTCAAAAATTTCACGTAAAGCTCGGCGTATTGCACGCTCATCATCAGCAATTAGTATTCTCATTCGTTATATTTTTTTTACGGTTTGCTCTAACATGGGCACAAACTTAAAGGTTCCAAATTCCTCCACTTTCATGTTTTGCTCATCCTCTTTTATTATGCGCAACATTTTTTGTTCAACTCCTTCCCCAACAGGAATAACCATTATACCGCCCACTTTCAATTGTGATAGCAATAAACGTGGGATTTCTGGGGCTCCACAGGTAACTAAAATTTTATCAAATGGACCATAAGAAGGCATTCCTTTGTACCCATCTCCAAAAGATAATTTAGCGTTAAAATTAAAAAAAGTAAGCATTGATTTTGCTTTAATATGCAGTTCCATATGGCGCTCAACAGAATAGACCTTTGCGCTCAACTGGCATAAAATACAGGTTTGAAAGCCAGAACCTGTTCCAATTTCAAGAACCTTATCGCCCTTAACGATATTCAATAATTGCGTCTGAAAAGCAACCGTGTATGGATGCGAAATCGTTTGACCAGAACCAATTTGAAAAGCCATGTTGGTATAAGCTTGTTCATCAAATGCTAAATCCAAAAAATAGTGCCTAGGAATCGCATTAAAAGCCGATAAAATTGCTGGATCTTCAATTCCCATTTTACCCAACTCCTCTACCAAAAGCTTGCGTTTTCCTTTATGTCTAAATGTATCTTTTAAATGTTGATTCATTAAATTAATTCTTTGATAAAAATTTGAAAAATAGGCATTTTTCAGTGCATAAAAATAAGCTAAACTTTAAGGCGAAAAACAAGATAAGTTGATTATTTATAACTTTAGACCATTGAAAACTGCTATTTTTGTTTTTAACTATTAAGTTTAGTAAGTAGATGCAAATTTTAGTAAGCGGAGGAGCAGGTTTTATCGGTTCAAATATGTGCGACGCGCTCTTAGCACTTCATCATAAAGTCATTTGCTTAGATAATTTTTTAACTGGTAAAAAATCAAACGTATCTGAGGCCTTAAACCATCCTAATTTTTCACTCATTGAGGGAGACATCAGAGATATGCAAACTTGTGAATTAGCGGTGAAGGATTGTGATCTCGTACTGCATTTAGCGGCTTTAGGCTCTGTTCCAAGATCAATAAACGATCCCATTACAACGAACGACATAAACATTAACGGACTTTTAAACATGCTCACTGCAACAAAAAATGCAGGAATAAAACGTTTTGTCTTTGCCTCCAGTAGTTCCACGTATGGTGATTCTGCCAGCCTACCAAAAATTGAACATCAAATTGGCCGACCACTTTCTCCGTATGCTGTTACAAAATATGTTGGTGAATTGTATGCCGATGTTTTTGCAAAAAATTATGGAATAGAATACATTGGCTTGCGCTATTTTAATGTGTTTGGAAGACGACAAGACCCACAAGGCGCTTATGCCGCGGTTATTCCCAAATTTATAAGCCAACTATTGAATCATGAGGCACCAGTTATCAATGGTGACGGTTCCTTTTCACGGGATTTTACCTATATTGATAATGTGGTGGAACTAAATATTCAAGCATTACTAACGCAGAACAAAAGCGCTATCAACCAAATCTATAATGTAGCCTGCGGTGAAGCGACCAGCTTAAATTCCTTGTTCACAATGCTGCGAGATGAAATGGAATTGCTAGACCAAGGCGTGAAAGCCATCGAACCGATCTATGAAAAGATTAGAGCTGGAGACATCCCACATTCCCTTGCATCCATTGAAAAAGCCAAGCAATTATTACATTATGCACCAGAAATTTCTGTAGAAGAAGGAATTAAAAGAACGGTTGCATGGTATCTTGCTGATAGTCGTCGCTAAAAAAGAAAATTGTTATCTTTAAGGCAAGCAATTAAGCTTTAAAAACTAAATAGTATGAAAAAGTTCGTTTCTAAAAACTGGTGCAAAATGATGATTGGCTCATCATTAGTAGTGGCATCATTGTTTACTTTTATCTTATTTTCTCTTTCGAGTTGTGGAGGATGCGGAGATTGTATGGTGTGTGATGGCAAAGGAAAAACATACTTTGACATGACAGGTGAAGTGACATGTCCTAATTGCGGTGGCGATGGTTGCAGTAGTGATGGAGAAAATGGATCAGGGAAAAGTGGTGCTGAGTTATGGGAAGAAAAATATGGTAAGTAAATGATATAAACTACTAAAAAGAATAAAATGAAAAACACATTGAAAACATCATTTAACTTACTAATGATTGTTCTTATTTTATTATCGTGTGAAACAAAAGATAATATTGAGGCACTTAAAACTTGTGAAGAAAATATACCAAAGTGTGAAAAGTGGATTTTAATTCAAGACACCACCCCTTCTCGAGCTGGTTTTGGTTTTAAAAGTGGTTATGTTAATGAGAAGGGTGATACTGTCATCCCCCTTGATCGGTATTTATGCTACTCAGATATATTTGAATATTACGCTATAGTTTTTGATATAGAAAACAATAAATTGATTGGAATTAATAAAACTCAGAAAAAGCTTTTCGAAGCAGTTTTTACTACGGAAATGGAGCCAATGCCAGAAACGGATGGAAGACTTCTGATAGTTTCGAGTGATAAATATGGATATGCAAATCACAAAGGAGAAATTGTTATTCAACCAAAATACACTTGTGCTGAAAGTTTTCAAAAAGGTAAAGCACGTGTTTCAAATCAATGTAGACCTAGTAAAGACGAACATTACACATGGGAGAGCGATCATTGGATTTATATAGATAAATGTGGTAATGAGGTTTCAATAAATAATAAATGATCCTTTAAGCTATCATTAACATCTGTAAGCAATATAACCGTGTCCCCTCAAATACGGGGAAAAACAGGGCTGTGAGCGAACGTTTGCTAGTTTAAAACCAAAACGGTTTTCGAAAGCCAAAGGGCTTACCAACCCAAAGTGACAAAAAAATTGTATTATTGAACTTTAAAAGTGGAGAGAAGAACAAACTCCTCCGCCTCGGCGGAGGAGCGAAAAAAAACGGCCTTTCCCGACAGGTTATTCGGGGGTTTACTACGGAAATTTTTATGAATGAGACTAAAAAATAAAAAATGAATTTTAAAACAGAACAAGAGAACTTTTGGGCAGGAACCTTTGGAGATGAATACATCAGTAGAAATATAAGCGACGAATACCTCGCTTCAAACTTAAACTTCTTCTCAAAAGCATTTAATCAAATCGGAAGTCCAAATTCATTAATTGAGTTTGGTGCTAATGTTGGGATGAACTTAAGAGCTATCAAACTTTTATTCCCAAAAATTGAATTATTTGGGATTGAAATAAACAAAACTGCTTCAGAAGAATTAGCAAAATACATCAGTAAAGAGAATGTCTTTCATGAATCTATTTTAGAGTATTTACCAAATCAAAAGTTTGACGTTTCACTCATTAAAGGTGTTTTAATTCACATTAACCCTGATAAATTAAATGAAGTTTATAGTAAGCTTTATGAATCAAGTAATAAATACATTTTGATTTGTGAATACTATAACCCTTCACCTGTGACAGTTAACTACAGGGGGCATAATGACAGACTTTTTAAAAGAGATTTTGCCGGGGAAATGCTCGATAAATATTCTGACTTAACCTTAGTCGACTATGGATTTTGTTACAAAAGAGACAAGGCATTCCCTCAAGACGATATAACTTGGTTTTTACTTGAAAAGGAATAAAACCAGCCTGTAACAGCAACTAAATGAAATTCGCTTTATTCTGCTTCTATTAAGAATTTATCCTAAATTTGATTTGTGTTTAGTGCTCTAAAACAACCACTACGCCAAGCACCCATGAGGTTATAAGCCATTTTAGAACGACACGAAATACGAACAATAAACAACAGAAAAAAGACAAATGAATAATAAAACGATAGTTAGACTTAGCAACATAATTGGAATAACTTCAATAATCCTTTTAGTTTATTGGGTATTTATTTTCATATCAATAACAGTATTTGGACTTAAGGTTTTTAGAGAAAACTTGACCGAAACATTTTATTTAAGTGTTGTTGGAATTTTAGCACTAATGTTAGGAGCTTTAATTATTAATGTAATGTTCAACTTGACACGAATAGCTGAAAAGCATAATCTGGACGACATCAATAAAACAAATACAGCATCAAAAAAATTGGGACTAATTTTTGGGCTAAGTTTTCCATTAGTTTTCGGACTTTTATTTGGTGGCGACTATTTGACCTCAAGCAAGAAAGAAAAGATGCTAATTTCATCAGCAAAGTCGATCATTGAAGGCAACATGGAGAAATCAAATAAACTAGTGAATTATTCATTTGACGAAAAATGGATAATCGAAACTGGTGAAATTTTAGACCTTTACGCAAAGACAGACAAGCACTTCCCTTATGTTTCAGTAATTGTTACAGATAGCATTGACAAATCACAAATGTTCCTCGGCTTCCATGAATATTCCGGAGAACTTAATGACACAGTTCCGCCATTGAAGAAAAATTTTATTCAACAGACAACTAAGGAAGAGAGAGAATATTTAACAAAAGTATTCTTTAATAATTTTGAAGAAGTGAGGTTCAGTGCGAATGATGGAGAATATGAATTATTCTATCCATACTTCAAAAACGGAAAAAGAATAGTGCTTTACTTTTCAGACTACCAACGCTTTGGTAAAATGGGAAGTTATTAAGACAGAAAGAAAAGCGGCTTAATAACACGGGGAAGGCAAAAGTAGCGGTTGGGTGCTCCGCAGATCAGACACGGCTGATGGATAATGATCCGCCAGCTTCTTCTAGCTGCCTTACGTTATAAAAAATAAAGATCGCAACATGAAAAATATTTTAATCACTATATTGACCCTTCTTTATTCGGTGACAAATCTTTACTCACAGGAACCTATTTGGAATAGAAATAGACCGAAAGAATTTAGTGAACCTATTTTAATCTTACAGGTGAATAATGCAAAATCATTTGAGATATCAGATTATTCGACTAATCATAAACATCGATTTAAATTCATCAATGATTCGATTATTGTTTCAACAAAAACAGACACTAAGTATGTGCTAAGGAATAATCTAGTTTTACCAATACTTAATGAAGTAGACAGTCTTGAATTCTATAGTTTCTGGAAGAATAAAAAAATCAAAAAATACGATTCATTTAATGCACACATAACCGAATATTATGAACCTAAGAATGATACCGGAGAAGTTGAGCTTTCTTTCAAAACTTACGTTTATCCAGATTCTATTGTAGACTATTCTTACGGCTTCTTTACGTATAAGCGCACTAGCATTTCAACTTATTATACCGATTCAACGATTACCGTTAATAACTGGGTTGATGAATTTGGAAGTTCAACCGTAATTGAAAAGTTTACAAGAAGTAGTTACGCAAAAGGAAAGAATAAAATAACTAGAGTGGTTTATTCCGAGAAGAAAGAGAATTCTGATGAACCAACAGAAACTAAAGAATATATACTCACAATTAAAAAGAAAAAAAGAGCCATTGAGGAAATAGTTTTCAAAACAAACGAAAGTGGAGTAAATAATTATTCGATTGGAAACATCCAATATGGTAGAAAATAAAATGCTTATAACATCAACTAAAAGCCATAGGCTGAACATCCCCCCTAATAAGAAAGTGAATACTAGTTTAAGATCGTTATGGAAAAATCACAAGAGGTCAAATTCAATAAATTATTTGTAAATCATGGCATATGAAAAAAGATAAAATAATAGAAAAGTTCAATATAATTTCACTTAGTTTATGGGCAATTTCAATTTTTTTAGGTGCTTTATATGGAGGATATAATAGCTCTACAATTATGGGTGCGTTTGGAGGTTTTATTATTGGTGTTGGAATTGTGATTTTGAATGCATTTATAGTCAGAATAATTGATGATCCATCCAAATTGTTCTTTTTTTTGATTTTTCTAGCGATTGGATTTTTAATTGGTTTAATTTGGGGGATAAATGGAGCCATTATTGGTACTTTAATAAGCGGTGTAATTGCTTTTTTAGTCGTTGCAGATATGTTAAAATAATTATGAGCATTCAGCTATACCCATAATAACTATTAAGCGCCAGTCCTCAAATCTCACCTCGCAACAATAATAAATAAAAGAAATAAAAATTTTAACTTCGGGATTATGATTTGTGTAAAATAGGACATGAAATTATTATACTGTAAAAATTACAAAGTAATTCATCATATAGTTTCTTTAACTATGTTTGTATTTGCTTTATATTTCTTAGGAGGTCAAACTCAAATCTTAACTAGTTTGCCATTTCAATTAATGGTATTAGTTGGAAACTTCTTTATAACTAAGTGGGCTTTAAAATCGAGCGGAATTGATGATGAAGTTGAAAAAATCTTGGCAGAACAAAGCAAAAAACTAGACAAATAGCTTTCCTTACTAAAATAATTGGCGATTCCTATCCAGGCCTCAAATCTTACTCCTTACGACGACAATAAAAACTATGTGTTATTTAATCGTAATTCCCACCGGACAATGATCCGAACCTAGGATGTCATTGTAAATTTCGGTGGCTGAAATACGATTGAGAAAAGCTTCCGATGCAAGAAAATAATCAATTCTCCAGCCTACATTTTTTTCGCGAGCTCCAGCACGGTAACTCCACCAGGAATACTTAGCTAGGTCAGGGTTAGCGTTGCGAAAGGTGTCCACCAAACCAGCTTCTACAAATCGATTCATACCATCAATTTCTTCCTGCATATAACCAGCAGCTTTGTTATAATTTTCCTTCGGACGCGCTAAATCAATGGCTTGGTGCGCAACGTTTAGGTCACCACAGATAACAACAGGCTTTGTTTCTTCACATTTTTTTAGATAAGTCAAGAAATCAGCATCCCATTGTTGTCGATAAGGTAATCTTGCTAATTCACTTCCTGAATTTGGAACATACACACATACTAAAAAGAAATCATTGTATTCAGCGCAAACAATTCTACCTTCATGATCGTGCTCATCAATACCCATGTCATATTGGATAGACAAAGGCGCAACTTTACTTAAAATAGCTGTACCTGAGTAACCTTTTTTATCGGCTGCATTAGCAAACACATGATAACCTGACAAATCCGCGACAGCAATTGCCACCTGTTCAGCATCTGCTTTCGTTTCTTGTAAACAAATAACATCAGGAGAAATGGTTTGCATATCCTGAATAAAATTTTTCGATACTATGGCTCGAATACCATTCACATTAAACGATATAATTTTCATTGATTTTTATTTTAGGTTTACCAATTCAATATGTTTTACACTGTTAATTTTTATCTACTAATTTTCCTTTACCGTACTCGTGCTTACTAATCGCAGTTGGTAATCCATAGTACCAAACATCACCAATGCCATTGATTTCCACTTTTAATTTACAATTACTAGCATTTATTTTTTGAATGGTAGATGAACTCGAAATGAAATTGATTGAATCTCTCACCTGAAGATTTTTTGCTTCAACAAAGCCATTACCCAAAAGTTGATAACTGGCGGTATTCGTTTTTCCACGAAGTACCAAATCGCCCCAACCATTTGTGAGATCGGTACGAATATCCAAGGCATTTACCAACAAGTCCATCGATCCACCGCCATCACGAAGCGTTACGGTTAAGTAATTAACATTCAAAGTATCGGTACAGCTCAATGTTTCTGTTCCTTCAAATAGAATATTCACAAGTGAAGTGAAGTGAATTTCAACCTCCACCACTTCATACTTTCTGAAAAAATTACATTTATTGTTGTTGCTAATCGATAATAGCCCGTCTTCCCCTTGAACATTAATAAACCCAATTAAGTTCTCTCCGCCTTTAATCACAATTTTATTGGTGGAATCTTGAATCAGTTTATACGAAATGTGTTCTTTCAAAAACAAGCGATTAAAATCACCGAGTTGAATTTCTTTCACTGCAAACGAACCTGATTTTTTCCAACAAGGTCGTTCACTCGCTTTTCGACACGAAATCAAAACCAATAGCAGTAAGAAGTGCCAAACAGACCTTTTTATTTTTTCCATGTTTTAAACGTATAACCAAGTCCAAGTTCCAAATAATCTGCCCGTGCAAAATGCGTTTTAAGCGTAAAATTAGCTATTAAGCCATTCCGAAATTGATAGCGACAGCCAATCCGATGATACAAAAAATCTTCTGGTTTGTATTTATCACGAAGATACGTCCCCATTCCAAAAACAAAATGAAATTTATCGAAAGGAACCAAATAGGCCGCATACAAACCAACTTGAATAATCGACAATTGTGTTTTCTGTGTATACGGCAAATAAGCCATAATTGCTTGCTTCGAAATGATGTCAAGATCTACTTCCATTCCTGCTTTTTGATTAAAAAATCGCCGCGCAGCAATATTAATTGCATAAACTGGATACTTTTTTCCACCAATCGGCATCACTTCTTTCATCGAATAAATTCCCATTGCACTAAGCTCTATGCGTTTTTGAAAGTTCGTTTCTGTTGGCTCGATATGCTTTGTTTTACGAAAAGCATAGGCATATCCAAGCGAAAGATAAGGCATGTTGATACCATAATTTGGCACCTTAAAGGCCGCGTTACTAAAATGCGTAATATCTAAGCCCAAAACAATTGAATGATTCTTTATTCTGTAAGTACTTTTAACCGCAAAATTCATCATCGTGTTAAGGCGCGTGCTTACTGCTACATTTTTAGGATTGCTAATTGGATCATAAATTTTATTGTTGTAACCTAAACCACAAGCAATTCGAAAAGACATTTCGTAGTTTTTGTACTTTATCATTGGCAATTCTGAAAAACCATAGATTCCAACATAATTCCCTAAAAGTTCTTTATTTCCAACGGAACCAATAAAAAGTGTGCTGCCAACCGTTGGATATCGGTATTTAACATGCCATAATTTACTTCCTCTTGTATGAATGAAATAGGTAAACTCAAGCGCTTTTGCGGTTTCTTTCGGTAAATGGGCCATGACACCTCGATGCGCTGCTAAAAAACCAATTTTCGACCTAAATTCAAAACCCGCGTCATTCATTTGTCCAATCAATTGATTGGTAATGAAAAAGAATAAAAAAGAAAAGAGAATCTTTCTCATGGTAGACAAAGTTAATCAATGAATTTAGATAATTTTGTAAAATATGGATGCTAGACTGAAAGCTTTTGAGCGATTATTAATTATCATGGATGAACTTCGGGAGAAATGCCCTTGGGATCAAAAGCAAACCTTTGAATCACTTCGAAATTTAACCATTGAAGAAACGTATGAATTAGCAGATGCTATTACTACGGGAAATCTGAATGAAATCAAAGGTGAAATTGGCGACCTATTTCTACACCTAGTTTTTTACTGCAAACTAGGAAACGAAGCTGGAGCATTTGATGTTACATCCGTATTAGATGCCATTTGTGAGAAGCTTATCCATCGTCATCCACACATTTACAGCGACACAATCGTCCAAGACGAGGACGAAGTGAAGGCAAATTGGGAAAAATTAAAATTAAAAGAAGGAAGGAAATCTGTTTTAGAGGGCGTTCCCTCCTCGCTCCCATCTCTTGTTAAAGCTACAAGAATTCAGGAAAAAGTAAAGGGAATTGGTTTTGAATGGTCTGACAAAAAAGACGTTTGGAAAAAAGTACAAGAAGAACTTGAAGAATTGCAAGCTGAAGTAATCCAAGATTCTGACGAAAAAGAAGCTGAATTTGGAGATGTATTATTTTCCTTGGTTAATTATGCTCGATACATCGGTGTTTCACCAGAAAGTGCCCTAGCAAAAACCAATGCCAAATTTATCAATCGCTTTCAATTAATGGAAAAATTCATTCAAGAAGACAATCAAGAAATCCAAGATATGAACCTCGCTGAGATGGATCTTTATTGGGAGAAAGCCAAAATTTCAATTCAAACAAAACAACAATTATGACTTATCAATTCATTCATACCGCTATTTTAATTGCATTCATTATTATAGTCAAGTTATTTGCAAGCAAAGCTGTTAATCGCATATTAGTTCGCTTAGACAATGATTTAAAGCGTAAGAAAATTACCATGCGTATCATCAATTTGTTTTCATTGATCTTTATGGTAATAGGATTAGCAGCAATTTGGAACATTGATCGTTCACAATTAATGGTGTTTATCACTTCATTAATTACCGTGCTTGGCATTGCTTTTTTTGCGCAATGGTCGATTTTAGCAAACATCACCTCAAGTTTGATTTTATTCTTTAACCACCCCGTTAAAATTGGTCAACGGATTTGTGTTTTAGATAAAGAATATGAAATTGAAGGGAAATTAATCGATATCTCCTTCTACTTTCTTTATATAAAAACAGATGCAGACGAGTTAATCACCATACCGACTTCTGTTGCATTGCAAAAAACCATTGTAATTAAAGGTTAATCCCTGGTATTGAATTCGAAAATCGTCACGGGTATCGCCATCTTGCGCTAAGAAGCTACTACCGCCTTAAACTCAAAAGAGGTTTTTCGAAATAGCGATACGAAAGCATACTGACCAAAACAGTTGACGAAAATGTAATAAGCATAAAAATAATAAGCGATAAAGAGCTATCTATTTTAATATGATGTAACAAATAATATTGATACAACATGTGAATGGCAATAATATGAAATACATATAATCCATAACTTCGGACACCTAAATAATTCAGCAACTTGCTTTTTATCACTATTCCTGATTCAGCAGAAATAAACAAGCAAATAATGAGCGTAAAGACTGCTGCAATAAAGGTTGGTTTAAAAACGAAAGAAAACTCAGTAGATTCTGGAATCAATTGATTGTGAAAAATCAGCAGCAAAACAAGACCTAACAAACAAAGTTTTAGATTCAACTTTCCGATTTTTTGTAGCACTGAAGTTAGCTTGATATTGTAAAAAACAAAGACATAGGCTAAAATCCCACCACATGAAAAATAGTCTAAATTCGTAAATAGATCGTTTGTTTCAATGACTAAATTTGTAGAATAAAAACTTTCATGTCCCCGCGAAATCCAAGCGATGACGACACTTAAAATCAACATTCTAAACACATTCTTTGATGATAGAAAAAAGAACAATAAGCCCCATACAATATAAAAATGTTCCTCAATACATAGCGACCAAAACACGGAAAGTGGCGTAGTTTTGGGGAATTGATCCATCATTATCATTTTATAATTTTCTAAAAAAGTAAATGAAAATCTCCAGTCAAAATCATATCCTCCCCCAACCATATGAAGACCCAATTGTTGTTTTAAGTCAAAAGGCAATATAAATGCAACAAGCACCATCAGGAAGAATAAGGGCCAAATTCGGAATGCTCTTCGTTTATAAAAATTCAATAAATTAATCCTATTTGAATTGGCTTTTTCCAAAAAAAGTAAATAGGATATTAAAAAACCGCTCAAGACAAAGAAAAAAGATACCCCAATTCCTCCCCCTGATTTTATTAATGAAAAGTTCGGGAACTTAGCATCTAAAGGGATATGTAGTAAATATACTTTTAGGAATGCAAAAAAACGAAGAGCGTCTATAGACTGAAAATGTTCTCTTTTTATCATGAGATCATTAGCGAATTATGTTAATTAAAAGAGCATTCAAACTAAGTGATACCTCAAAATTAAAGAAATAAATCAACTTTATTAATCCCTAAGCTTAAAGTGCGTATTCGCCTCGTTAGCGATGTATTCCCCAATCGCCAATGAAGCAGTCGCGGCGGGAGAAGGTGCATTTAACACATGAATAGAATTCCCATGGTATTCGATTCTAAAATCATCTTTTGTGTCACCATCTTGTGCTAAAAGCAAGGCGCGAACCCCTGCCCTCCCCGGTTTAATATCGTCCATCGTTAAACTTGGAATAATTCGTTGAAGCGTTTTTAAAAACAACTTTTTGGAAAAAGCACGACGGTATTCATTGATTCCAAAAGCCATATTATTAAAAAATAATTTCCAGGTCCCTTTGTACGTTAAGGCATCCCAAGTATCGCGAAAGGAAAAATCTGTTTTCCCATAGCCTTCACGTTTAAACGTAAACACGGCATTGGGGCCACATTCAATTTCACCATCCGTCATTCTCGTAAAATGCACACCTAGAAAAGGGAAATCAGGATTAGGAACAGGATATATTAAATTTTTCACCTTATGACTGGCTTCATGCGTAAGTTCATAATAGTCACCTCTAAATCCAACTACTTGTTCTTTTAGTTGAACGCCGTCTTTTCTAGCCAAACGATCCGCTTGAAGTCCAGCGCAAAAAATCAAGTAAACTGACTCGAATGCTCCTTTATTGGTTTGTAAAGTACTTACATAAGTATTTTTTGTAATTGATTGAACCTCGTGTCCAAGAAAAACAGCACTCAAAGGATTAATCGCCAAGGCCAATTCAACCATTTTTCTGGTAGCTGCTCGAAAATCGATTATGCCAGTACAAGGAACCAAAAGTCCACCAATAGATTCAACATGGGGTTCAATTTCCTTCACCTCAGCAG
>CANHOA010000031.1 GCA_947462255.1 Flavobacteriales bacterium
CAGCATGGTCCACCTCTTCCCATTCCGAACAGAGAAGTTAAGCCTGCTTGCGCTGATGGTACTGCCCTTTTGAGGGTGGGAGAGTAAGTCGATGCCGATTTTAAAGAGCCTCTTCAGTAATGAAGGGGCTTTTTTTGTGGAATAAATCTCAAAATAAAATGGTGGGAGAGCATCCCGATGCCTCGGGACGATGCTTCGGGAGATGCCGATTTTAAAGAGCCTCTTCAGTAATGAAGGGGCTTTTTTTATGCACCAAAATGTAGTAATTAGTCTCCCTCTCTAGTTAGTACAAGTTCCAATGACCCCACGATGTCAATCAGGGAATTTCAAATATCGTTTTTTTTATTTTTTATAAAAAGTATTACATTTTTCGTATACAATACCGAGTAAAAGATTATGAGAAAAAATCCACCAGGAATAGTTAGCATAGCTAACCAGCCAATTGCAATTATACCACTATTACCTTCATTTACAGGATGACCTTTAATAAGACCTTCGATATATCCTCCAACTATTGCAAAAATAATTGGGGATAATGCTAAAATGATAATTACTAAATATCCTATTAATATTTTGAAAAGATCAGTAGTTTTTTTTATTTCTACAAATTTTGTAATTAATTTCATTTTATCTTTGGTTTCGAAAGTTATCTATATCTCATTTCAAAGGTAAGTATTTCGATTTAGCTTACAGCTAGCTAATCCTAGCATTTACCAAATTCAATGGGTATTCAAAACCTGCTTTTGCAAGGGCTAAATTGGTAGTTATCCTAATGGACTGCAAGAAAGAGAAATGATTATTTGCCCTTTTTCCAATCAGAAAGCTTTGAACTTATACCCAACGTATTGCAAAAACCTGCTTTTGAGTATATATTAAAGCCATAATCTATATTAATTCGTTTGAATTTTAGTCCTAATCCCAAGGAGAAACCTGACATGCCCGGTTGTTCTTCTAGTTTTAATTCCTGTCGCCTATTGTAGTCAAATCCAACTCTCAATTGCAGAAAACCTTTTGTTATAAGCTCAATTTGATACGCGAAATGGCGTGCAAGTATTTCTCCAAATCCCGCTCCCGTATGTACTATTGTTTCTCCAGTTAAACCATCAATACTGGGTGCAATAGTTGGATCAAAATAGGTGATGTCCCAGGCGTTTAAGTGATGTGCAATAATTGAAAATCTGAACGGTGCATGTTTTAATTTTATTGATGTACTTGCTTGAATATCAATTGGTAAACTACTTCGATTCGCTGAGACATACGATTTTAACTGATACCCAATATTTTTAGCTAGGATACTAAAATTAAATAATGTGTTCTCACTGCAATAACTAGCTCCAAAATTTGAACTAAGTCCGAAGGATGAATAGGTTTCTAAATGTGATCCGATGACATTTACATTAATACCGATCGAAAATAAAGGGTTTATTTGGTAGCCATAACCTGCTCCTGCAACATATTCGAAGGCAGAAAAGTTGTTTGTAAGATTACCAGTTGCATCTGTCCCTTTAAATTCGCCATAATTGATGTAGCGAATACTTGGTAATAAGAAGCCTTTTTTAAGTGGAATAACCGTGGCAAGTTGTCCGAAATTTATTCCACTGGCTAATAGCCCTTGATTTATGGAATAATATCCTGCCATAGTGGAATTAATCAAGGATGGATTTATAATACCTTGTGATGCATCAAAGTCCTTGGAACTGTTTGAGTACCCACCAATACCAGCCAATCGAGCACTATAATTAAAATTAAGTAAGGGGAAAGAAGATTTTCCACCATTCTGTGCTTGATAATGAAAGCTGGCGAGAAGAATTAAGAGCACAATTTTTACCTTCATGGCCGACCAAACGTATAATTAAATGTAAAATTGTACTTTATTTTTATCATTACCTCATATTTTGTGTAATTTCAAGGAGTAAATTTACAAATCATGCGCAGAAAATCAATGTTGTTTGTTGGGGATCATGCTCGAATGTATTTTGGTTCAGCATCTAAGGTAGATGAAATCGATAATGATGTTCATTTATTAAGGTATCAAAGGGAAGATATTATTACAAATCAACCTGCAAAGGCGTTCTTTGATAGCGTTTCTCTTTCGTTCAATGAAACGTATAGTCTTGATGGCCTGCACAAGGATTTAATAAAAAACAAGCAGCATATTAATTTTAAGTGCGATGTGCTCATTGGTGATCCCACGGAATTACTATTTCAAGCATTTGTTAAAGAATTATTTTTAATCGAGGATCTCCCGTTTTTTCCTATTGTTCTATTCTTATATCCTGTTGGGATGAATTCATTAGATGCACGAAAAGAAATCTCAGCATTGATTCTAACGATGAAAGCAAATCATGTTTTAACCTATGTCATACGAAATCCACAGGATACATTTTTGAAAATAATGACTGCATTAAATGAACTAGATTCGTTAAGCGATTTTATATTAATCGAAAATAACATTCAAAATCTTGACTATCTATTTGGTCATGATGCTGAAATATTAAATTAAGGTGTTAAAGTAATGGATAAAAATACGGTAGATGTATTATTTACGGAGATACTAAACAGGCATCAATCGTTTTTTATGTTACTTATTAGAGATAAGTTTGAACAGGATGATGCTAAAGATGTTTTTCAGGAGGCTTGTCTCCATTTGTATCAAATTTTGGAAACTAAGTTTGAGGGCAATGAAGATTTATTTAACTCTAAAGCTTGGCTCCGAACCGTTATTAAAAACTTCTGCCTCTCTGAATTACGAAAGCGAAACCGTAAAAAGAGTGTCAAGCTCGTTCCAGAATACCAAACGACATTGATTCGTCAAAATTATTCAGAACCTGAAAGTTTGAATGGCTTGTCGTGTGCTTTATTCGATGTGAATGTCGTGATCTTTGAATTACTAAAATTAGTCAGCAAGCAGGATGCAATGATTTTGAAAATGAAGTATTATTATGGCAAACCATCTGATTACATAAGTCGAAAATTAAATGTAGCCCATGTAAATGTTACCATTGGAAGAATAAAGGAACGAATCGTTCAGAAATCTGGCATCAAGAATATTGATGAATTAATGGAAAAATACAATTGGTCGGATTAATAATTCATATGACGTTCCTTTTTTTCTAGGAAAATATCATCGATGGTTATTAGTATTCCTGTTTCTTCAACATTGCCAAACTCTTCGTTCACCGCTGTACCAAATGTCTTCATCGTGGAGGATAGGTTCATGTAAATATTCACAAGTGGTGGAATAAACTCTCCATTTTCGCGAACATGGCCATTGAGTACTTTGAATCCATCTTTAAAATCTAATCCTTCTAATTGTTTTTCAGCATAGCTGGTATCGTAGTTTTGTTTTAGAGGATTAATCGGAAGCATGAGCTTTTCGTTATCGGGAAAGTATTTATGCATGAAATAAAGTAGGAAATCTCGGCTATCTGTATGGTATGTTGCATACATCGTTACTTTTCCAAAAAAATACTTGGTCTGAGGATTTAATTTTATAATGGCTCCAAGTCCGTCCCAAATATTATCTAAGGCAAATAAACCTTTTCGCGGATTCACAGTTGGCTGAAAATTAGGTTGAACCCAACTGCGACCTAATTCAATGGTGTGCGGTAGAAAATCATTTTTAAAGGCATTTGAAAACTCAAAATAATTCGCTGTTGACAGGTGTATTTTTCCACTTGGATCTATCGACCCCTTACAATTTTTAAAGCGATAACCACCAATTATTTCCTCATCTTCTGGCGACCATACGATTAATTGTTGATAGGCATACTCACCACTATCGTATTCATCTAAATCCATTGCTTCTCCTGTCCCACCGCCTGAGGCGCGAAAGGTAATTTCTCTCAATCGCCCGATTTCGAGTATAACATTCGGTGCTATTTTATCATTTACGATATAAATTTCGTTGCTGCCTTTACGTGTATGCCTCGTAAAACAATCTTTATTTAACTCCTGCTTTAGAATCGATCTGTCAATTGGCGCTTGTATATCTTTCATTTTATGGTCGTAATTCATGAACTATTTTTCGAATTTCGGAAGCTACTTCTTTATCTGCTAGTGAAGTATCAAACTGATTCATTTTTATTGCTTGCCCTACAGTGAATGTTAATGTTTTATTTCGTTGTTTAAATAATTCATCTGCCAAATATAGCATTTCAATGTTTGCTTTTATCCTAAAAAATCTTCTTAATCGGCTCAATCTGTAGAAAAAAGGCGATAATTGGCCACCAATTTTTATTGGAATGACTGTCCTATCTAATGAACGTGCATAGGTAACAAATGTTCGTTTCCAATCTAAATCTTGCACAAGGCCATTGATTTTTCGACTCACTAAGCCTGCTGGAAAGATACAAATGGCGTGCTCTGAATTAAACGCTTTTTCAATGTCTTCTCGAACATTTTTTTTATTTATTCCGTGTTTATTGATGCCAATAAACAAACCACTTAAATTTTGAAGGTTCATTAGAATGTCATTGACAATAAATCGTAAATCTGGGCGATGATTTTTAAGGAGTGAAATTAAAGCAAGTGCATCCATTCCACCAAGTGGGTGATTGAGAACGATGATCAGTGGCCCTGTTTTGGGAATGTTTTCAAGACCAGTTGAAGAAATGGTTATCTTGAATTCTTCCATTATAGCATCGCTAAATTCGGCATCTTTTAGTTCTCCAGCTTTCTCGAGTAAGGCATTTATTTCGTCTTGGTGAATGACCCGCTCTAGGTAGCGAAGAACAAATCCAGGCATCCACCGAAGTAATTTTTTATTTTTACTCGCAATTAATCGCCTAAGGTCAATCGTTTTCTTTTTTTCCATCTTTAATTGGTCTCGAAAATAAAACAATCGTTCATACGTATCATGGGAATTGAATAAAATTATTCACACTATTACTTTAGTAATTAAAATCGATTTCCATCCCATCAAAAGCGGGATACACATTTGGCGGAAGAAGTGCTTGAATATCATTGTGCTTGCCAAACATATGGGAAATATGAGTGAGGTAGGCTTTTTTAGGTTTGATAAAGGTAATAAATTCAAGGGCTTCCTTTAAATTAAAATGGGAAATATGCGCAGATTCATGCAAGGCATTAATTATGAGAATTTCCAATCCGAAGAGTTTTTCTCGTTCACTTTTCTCGATGGTCTTAGCATCTGTGATATAAGCAAAATCGCCAATTCTAAATCCTAGAACGGGCATTTTGTAATGATAAACTTGAATAGGAGTGATGGTACATCCTGCCGATAAGTTGAATGGCGCAGTTGAAATGTTTCGTATGTTTATTTTTGGTATGCCAGGGTACGAATCGCCATTGAAAATATAATGAAATTCCCTTTTTAAGGCATTTTCTACCGCACTTGTACAATAGACATCCATAGGGGAATTTGAGCGATAATTATACGCTCTTACATCATCGAGGCCGGCGATGTGATCTTTATGTTCATGGGTAAAAATGATGGCTTCTAATTCCTCCACATTTGCGCGAAGCATTTGCTGCCTAAAGTCAGGACCAGCATCAATCACGTAATTTTTTCCTGCTATTTGAAAGAGTAAGGAGGAGCGTAATCGCTTATCTTTCAGGTCTTCGGATGTACATACCTTGCAGTGACATGCAATTAAAGGTACGCCTTGCGATGTGCCTGATCCTAACACGATAGCTTTTCCTTTCATTACTTGCGAATATAGTTTATTTTTATGGCTACAGTTCAATAACTCTTGCCGATTCATTTTTTCGAAGGAAAAGAGCAAGAATCGTTTTCACGTCTCTATTTTCTTTCTGTTTATTAATGTAGCGTTTGTAATCAGTGGGACCTTTTCCATGAAAGTGATAAGGAGCAAAGCCATAGCCTTGATACACCCCATTTTCAATCCAAACGACGCTTTTTTCTATTTTTTCCCGGCCTTTATCTATAATATAAAAAGAACGACCTTCAAAAGTTAAGGCATCAATGCACTCGTTTACGCGTTTATTATAGTCGTCTTCATGCTCAACATTAACACAAGCTCCGGAACATTTTTTAATGGTGTAATGAAAACATGATTCTTGGCTTTGATACAAATGACATAGTTTTTGGCAAAGTTGGTAATGTTCTACTTTTGCGTATAAAAATTCAATCCCATCTTTTTTGCTGTTAAAATGAATCAAGGGGTAGGCATCATTTTTACTCAAGGATTCAATTTTTAATGTGATGTATCCACTTTCATTGAGCTGATCAAAAAGTCCGAAGGAAAACACACTATTTCTTAGCGTCCGATTATATAAGGGTTTGTGAATTTTAATTAATTCGCTTTCTCGCAACATGGCAATAAGATCTGATCCTGTAATTTCATATTCAATACGAACGATATCTTGAATCATTTTTATTGCCTTTGCTGTTTTTGTATTGTTCAAGTGCTGTTCCACTCGTTTCTTTATGGAAATGCTTTTTCCGATGTAAATTATTTTATTGAACTCATTATAAAACAGGTAAACGCCTGTTTTTAGTGGAAGGCTATCGATGGTTTCTATGGAGAGATTGGGGTGAATTTTTTTTGGATTTATTTCCGTTTGAATTAATCCAATTAAGCTGACTTGATCTTTTGAATGCATAATTTGGAAAAGTTCTGAGGTCGCTAATGCATCACCGCCTGCCCTGTGCCTTCCATTGATGCTAATTCCGAGGGATCGGGTTAGCTTGCCTAAGCTATATGATTCATGTCCCGGAATGATCAATCGTGCTGCTTTTACAGTGCAAAGGTGTGGGAATCTAAAATCATAGCCAAGCGTTTTAAATTCACTTCTAAACATTCCATAATCGAAAGCTACATTGTGCGCAACGAATACACAGCCCTCACAAAATTCAATTACTTTTTTGGCAATTTCATAAAATTTTGGTGCTTTAGTAACCATATGATCGCTTATTCCAGTTAAACGAACAATAAATTCAGGAATGGGTATTTCGGGATTTACGAGTGTGACAAATTCGTCGATTATCTTTTCACCATCAAATTTATAAATAGCTAACTCTGTAATCTTTGAGGCATTTACGCTACCCCCAGTTGTTTCAACATCAATTATCACAAAATGCATGGTGCGAAGTTATTTAAAATAATGCCTAGTTGTTGGTTATAGTTACAATCAATTTTAAACTTATTGGTTATATTTGCTATGAATTTTAAACATGTCTTTATGAAATCTATCTTCGCTCTTTTCAGCTTTTTTATCGCAATAGGAAGTTATACTGCCCAAAGTAACTTTACTGTTTTCAACAATGGGGGTCAGAAGTTTTTCTTGATTATGAACGGCATCAAACAAAATTCATTGGCGCAAACCAATGTAGAGGTGAGTGGCGTTAAAAACGGTGGGTATTCGGTTAAATTAATTTTTGAAGACGGTAAAACGGGTGATATCGATAAGAATTTTTTCATTGAATCAGCAAGCGATATCAACACAAAAATCGTTTTTAAGAAAGGAAAAGGTAAATTACAATTGGTGAGTATGGTACCAACTGTAAGTGCTCAAAGCGGCTCGGATGTGGTTATTTTTAGACCGGATAACAATGCGGTTTATTCTGATACTCCCGTGATAACAGAAAGACCAAGTGATAGACCAGTGATAACACAAACCATCACCACAGAAACCATCACCCAATCTACTGGTAATGGCAATGCGGGTATTCAGATTAATGTTTCTGGTACGGAAGGTCAAACGCCAAATAACGCTGCCCCGAACGGGACTCAAGGGGGAAATGGGTCTATAGGTATTTCAATTGCAGATCCGATTTCAGGGGAAAATATCAACCTGAATGTTGGCGTAAATATCAACGATGGAACGACTACCAATGGTCAAACGAATATCAATCAAAATACATCTCGGCCAAATGGTGCTGCTGTTAACGTTACCATCAATGGAAATGGAGGTCTAAATGAAAAACCAAATACAGCTGTTATTCAAAACAGCACCACTACTACAATCACCACTACCACTTCAAGCAATACCTCCACCAACGTCACTCCTGCCAATAATACTCCAAATCCAATAGCGCCACCAGCAACGGTTTCGGGCTGTAAGAATACCCTAACGAATAGCACTGTTTTTATTGAAGATTTGAAACTTCAAAGTTTTGAAGACGACCGCGTTGATGCCCTGAAATTGGCCTTGGTTAATACCTGTCTTTACTCAGTAGACGCAGAAAAAATCATGGATTTATTTACTTTTGATGCCAATCAACTTAGTGCAGCTAAATTACTGTTTGACCGCTTACTGGATAAAGACAAGGCCTCGTCCTTAACCAAGCACATTACCTTTGACAGCACCAAGATGGAATTCAGAAACTACATCAGCGGAAAAAATTAATTAGTTAGTCAACGCTAGCCTCGTCCGCCTAGGCGGACATTCCTACTACGTCGGAACACTCGGTTAGCTTTCATTAGCTTATCGAGTGGACACAGCTTGCTGTGGCTGTCCGCCCAGGCGGACGAGAGAAGCACTTTCTTATCATACACCGATAAAATTATATGTGTATTAAATCTTTCGTTGCTTTCGATTTTTACAATTTTATATTCTCTAGTCATAATAATTTTGTGTTTTAATGATGGTTTTGAAAGTCAACATCATCAAGTAATCACACCTAAAAAATATTTTATGAAACTGAAAAGGTTACTATTTACAGCACTTATGCTTACTTTCTTTGTGAGTTTAAAGCAAAACACGTACGCGCAAACAGGGGCTGCTGTGCCAGGGCTAGAAATTTTTGACATCGCCATGACAAATTTATTAATTGATTATAACATTAAAGGCGGTCAATTAGCACTAACTTATAAAGGTCGCTTAATTTATAGCCGTGGATTTGGGTATGCTAATACCGCTACAAGTACGCTAGTACAACCTAAATCGATTTTTAGAATTGCAAGTTTATCTAAACCAGTTACAAGTATTGCCATTTTGAAATTGATAGAAGAAGGACAAATTAATTTGAATGATCAAGTGTTTGGTGTAAATGGTATATTGAATGATCCTATTTATCAAAACTATCTTGACATCGCGGTTTCTAACATTACCGTAAAGAATCTACTTCAGCATACCGGTGGTTGGGATAGTTATTATTCAGGAGATGCTTTTTTGGGGAATTGGACTGGAACAAATTCACCTTTTGCAATAACATCAATGATGGGTGTTACAGCACCCGGTTCGGTTGAAACAACCATTCAATATGTGCTCGAAAACACCTATTTGGATAATAATCCCGGGACCACTTCTGCTTACGGTAATATTGGCCATGCTATTTTAGGTCAAGTTATTGAAAAAGTGACTGGTCAAGGGTACGAAAATTATGTTCGCGATTCTATTTTGATTCCACTCAACATAACCAATATGCATCTTGGACGAACGGATTTAATCAACCAATTACCCATGGAAGTTAATTATTATAATAATTATAATACTACAGTGTCATCTATTTACGGTGTTGCTGGTGGTGTTCCAGGGGCATATGGTGGCTATTGCATGGAAAATATGGGTGCTGCTTCAGGTTGGGTAGCTTCAGCAGAAGATATGTGTTTGTGGCTGGCAGCGGTAGATGGTTTTTCTTCAAAACCGGATATCCTTGAAGCTTCTACAATTGCTCAAATGTCCACGCCATCCACCCAATACAATGGATTCGGTATGGCATTTTACTTAAATTCTTTTGATAATAATTGGTTCCATTATGAATCATTGCCTTCTACTTGTGATGGTGAGTTGGCTAGAAGGGGAGATGAAATTAGTGGTGTTATATTATTAAATACCAAAGCAAATGTTGGAAATGTACAAGGAGCAATAAATGATATCTTATACGCATTGCCTTCTGTAATTACTACTTGGCCAACGCATGATTTCTTCTTAGATGTTCAGGAGCCAACAACTAACTTTATAGTTAGCCTTTATCCAAATCCAACGAGCGAAATTATCACTGTGGAAACTGATGCTAAATCAATTGGCTCTTCCTACATTATTTATGATAATATGGGTAAAACGGTATTGTCTGGAATAATAAATGAAGCAACTACTTCTATAGAAGTTTCGAATTTATCTGGAGGAATCTATTTGTTTAAAGTGGGTGAAAATTCAATTAAAACGTTTGAAGTAATTAAGAATTAAGGAATAAAATGATCACATCTTAAAAAAAGCGTAACTGGATGATATTTCTGTTACGCTTTTTTTGCATTGTAATAGATGGATTCATCGAAACAGTTAACTGTGTGGAATGGCTTGCTAAGCAAAACTACAAGATTCAATTTTAAGAAAGAAGTTCAAAAGCATAATAGTCTAAACTTTAACTATATTAGACCTAGATTACAGTTTGAATGATCACTTAGCATGTATTTTTCTACTCGTCATCGCAACTTGCTACAGGTAAACAATTAACATAATAAATTAATCATTGACATGAGAAAAAAGCCCACATTACTGCATTCCTTGTTTTTGATTTGTTTTGTTCCATCCATAACTTTTGCTCAACTAAGCTCTCAACAAATTGATTCACTGGTGACGGATGCTTTGGTAAAATTTAAGGTCGCTGGGGCTGCAGTTGCTGTTGTGAAAGATGGAAAAGTAATTCATTCCAAAGGCTATGGCCTGGTGGATATCAATTCGAAACAAGCGGTAAATGAAAACACAAATTTTCAGATAGCATCCAATACCAAAGCATTTACAACAACAGCATTGGCCATTTTAGAAGAGGAAGGAAAACTTAAATGGACAGACAAAGTGATAGACCATATCCCTGAATTCAAAATGTACAACGATTATGTTACGGAGAATTTTAATATTCAAGATTTATTGACGCATCGTAGCGGACTTGGATTGGGTGTTGGTGATTTGATGTTTTTTCCAGATGGGTCAGATTTTACGATTCAAGATGTCGTGACCTGCTTTCAATATTTTAAACCTGTATCCGCCTTTCGAACTCAGTTTGATTACGATAATTTATTATACATGGTAGCTGGGGAAGTAATTGCAAGAGCCAGCGGTATGAGTTATGAATTGTTTGTGCAAAAGCGGATTATCGAACCTTTACAAATGAACAATACCTTTGTTGGTTATCTGCAGAAAGACAAAAGTAATTTGGCAACGCCACATTCATCTGAATCAGGTGCAATAAAAACAATAGCTAGTTATGATATTGGAATGGCAGATGCAGCAGGCGGTATCTTCTCTAATGTTGCCGATATGTCAAAATGGATGATCGTTCGATTAAATAAAGGAAAGTATGGAACTGATTTAAATTCCTCATTATTTTCTTTGCAAAATCACAATGAAATGTGGCGGATCCATACCGTACTAGAAACAAATGATAATCCAAGATACAATTCCCATTTTAACGGCTATGGCTTGGGTTGGTTCTTAACGGATGTAGTAGGAAAATTTGAAGTGTCTCATACTGGAGGGTTGCCCGGAATGCTTTCTATCGTTACGATGTATCCAGATTTGAATGTAGGAATCGTCATTCTAACCAATACTGAAAATGGCGGAGGAGGACTTTTTACATCTGTCACTAATACCATTGCTGATAGTTATTTAGGCTTAGACGATTATGCTTGGATAGATAAAATGGTCGAGTGGAGTAATGAAGATAAAAATGAAGGAGACAGTATCACAATAAAAACTTGGGAGCAAGTTGAATTGGTGAAAAAAAGTAAAGTGAAAAATGAAAACTTTATCGGTACCTATACGGACAGTTGGTTTGGAGATGTGGAAGTATTTGAAAAAAATAAGCAATTATGGATGAAATGTAATCGTTCTCCGAAATTAAATGGACCGATGGCTTTGTACAACGCGAATACCTTTGCGATAAAATGGGAATACCAAGCGATGAATTGCGATGCCTTTGCAGAATTTTCTTTTGATGAGACAGGTAAAGCACAATCTATTAAAATGGAAGGTATTTCGCCAAATATTGATTTTAGCTTTGATTTTCACGATTTAGATTTGATCCGCTTAGAAAAATAAGAATAGCCGCTTCGTTGTCTTTATTTGTTTGCGTCGATGGTAACTTATTGGTTTTAATTCATATATTTGAGAAACAACGAGTTATTTAGTATTCTTTTACTTACTTGCTAATGCTTCTCATTGATTTTAACCCATAGTAAGTGAAGCGAAGATGAAATTTCGATTAATTAATTTTAAAACAAAACCACACTCAGCTAAATACTTGACTGATGTCTATGATTTCTCTAATGGAAACAAAGAATTCATATACTGTTGTGTTCCCAATGGAGAATTAGGGATTACGGTTATTCTTGAAGGAGATTGCCATATAAAAACAGGCGAGGGATGGCAAAAGCAGTCGAAAGTTCATCTTTATGGCCTAATTGATAAAGTTCAAGCACTGAAAATGAGTCCCAATTACCGAGAGATTTCATTTGGTTTTTACCCACATTCTCTTCAATTGTTTTTAAAAGATGCTCTTAATTCGACAAAGAAAACCAATGGAACGGATTTGTTTGATTTGTTTAAAAAAGAGGAAGTCAATAAACTTTATGAGAAACTAAGTCAGTGCAAAAATGATGAAGCCTTAATGGACTCAATTGAAGCGTTTTTGAAAGCTAATATGCTTACTAATGAGTTGGATAAAAGGGTTTCAGCAGCGCATCACCTAATAAGCAAAGAACATATTTATAAGGTTGATGAATTAAGTTCCATATTGAATGTAACATCCACCACCTTACGAACTCTTTTTAATCAACATGTTGGGATTTCCCCAAAAGATTTGATTAAGATTCATCGAATCAAAACAGCATTGGCCTTTCAGATTACTAATGAAGAATCGCTCACTCAAATGGCTTATCAACTAAAGTATTTCGACCAAGCTCATTTCAGTAATGATTTTAAAGATTCAACCGGAATCTCTCCTAAACACTATTTTTTAGACAATCAACTCAGCTCTGATTTTTCCGATTTTCAACATTGGCGATATGATAGTTTTGAAAATGCAATTAAATAGGGCTTAAACTTTTTCTGTTATTCTATTGGCTGATCGCTTTTATACTAAACGATAAATTAATTACCAGAAGTGTGTTTCGACTTACTTGTGCTGAGCTCCCCTCGACTTACTTCGGCTCCCCTCGGCTCCGCTCGGTTAGCTCTTGGAAGTGGATTGAGCGGAGCCGAGATGCACGTTATCCAAGTCTTAATTCAATCATTCTCTTATACAAGCTTTCATTTTAAAAAATAAATTCGTTTTTTTTTCTCCTGTCGCCTTTTATTCTGATAAAGTGAAGCGAATTGAAATAAGGGCACTGTAAAGCAGCTCGCAGAGATCGCTGAAACGGTCTTATTTCAAGAGTGGGGTGATACGCTAAGGATTAAAAGAATAATCACCCACTTGATTTTTTCGTTCTTTTGTATCAGGACAAAAAGAATAAAGTCCGATATTTATCGGACAATAGCGAACTTAATTTATAAATCATAAAAATTACTTTCCAATGAATCGAGTAATTCAAAAGCTAATATTAATACTTACTTTATTTATTTCTATTCTTGCTAAAGCTCAACTTTTAACAGTTTCTGCCCCTCAACAAGTTCCAAATCCGGGAGTGCCAATTTACCCTGGTTTTCCTGATGGCCACATAACATTCAAGTCATTGGGAACTAATATGTACTTTCATGTATGGGCAGGTTATGATAGTTATATCACTTCTGGAACAGATATACTGCATCAAGATTCAATTTGGGGCTGTGTATTAACCAAAGGGCCCCAAGGCTCCTATGATAATGGTGGAGCATGGTTATACAGTGTATTTAATTTGGATTCTAATCATTGGATTGGCTTCTATCATGCGGAGGATCATGAATTTCCTGGTTATGAAAATCAACAAAAAATTGCGTGGAAAAGTGCGGCCCAATGCGAGAGTTTTGATGGTGGCAAAACATGGACTAAAAACGGAAGGATTTTAACGTCATGGTTGGAGAAGCCTGATTCTCCAGAGTGGGGTGGAACGGGTGATTTTTCGGTGGTAAGAGACAGTTTAAATAATCGTTGGCTTGCTTATTATGTTTGTCCGGATGGTATTGGTGTCGCTCAATCTTTAGATGCTTATGGAAAGCCAGGCACCTGGTTCAAGTTACATAAAGATTTATTTTGTGAACCAGGAATTGGGGGAAAAGGATCTCCGCTTCCATTTTCAAAAGGAAAAAAGGCTGGTGGCAATCCAAGTATTATGTATTTCAAACCCCTAAAAACTTGGTTTTTGGTTTATCACGATTGGAATGATGAAGGAATTTATTACTCCTATTCATTTGATCTAATTCATTGGGCGGAAGCTTCATTGTTGATCGAGAATCCAGGTAAACCAAAAAGAACTTGGTATCCAACTTTGATGTCTTCTTCAAGTGATTCATATAGCAATGGTGACCTTTTTTTGGCATTTGCTCAGTGGGATGACATTTCTTTTCCCTACCGGAATTATTTTATAGCGCCTGTTAATGTTCAAGGATTAACGTTGCCAATTATTGATCTGGATGCTTCAATAACATCCTCAGCATTAGTCTTGACGGATACAAGCTGTATTTCATTGATTTTATATGATTCAGAAGGAAAAAACACACATACTTTTTATCAAGATCAGACCTTACCGTCTGGAATATATGAACTTGAGCTCCATAAATATACAAGTAAGGGATTTTATTATCTTCATTTAAGTAGTAATCAAGGCACTCAAACACGAACAATTTTGGCTTATTGAAAAGAAGGGCTGTTATTAATTTTAAAATATTTAGATGTTTTCTTTCTAGGTATGGATCATCGCCACTTGATTTTTACGTTCTTTTGTACTTGTGCTGAGCTTGCCGTAGTATCAAGACAAAAGGACAAAGAATAGCGTCCGATGTTTTCCGCTCCTTCGCCCCGGCGGCGGACAATAGTGTTTTTTTAGCTAAACGTTTAATTATAAAAGGTCTCCAGCTCTTTTGCAGCTCTGCCCAACCTCCATTATTGGTTTCCGAAATAAAATTTATAACGGTTTCCATTCTGATCTGAAAACGCATAAATTACGGCTGCTAAATCTAATTCTTCAAGTATTTCTCTAAGAATTGATCTTGTTCCCAAAGTAGGTGCAAAATATTTTCTTTTGCAGCATAACCATGACTTTCTTTTGGTAATAAAACCAAGCGAACGGGAGCGCCCAGACCTTTTAAAGCTTGAAAATACCTTTCAGATTGTAAAGTAAATGTCCCGGGATTATTATCTGCATCGCCATGAACTAATAAAAGTGGCGTTTTCATTTTTTCAGCATTCATAAATGGTGACATTTCATTGTAAATAGTTGGAATATCCCAATAATTTCGTTGTTCACTCTGAAATCCAAAAGGAGTCAAGGTTCTATTATACGCGCCACTTCTTGCAATTCCACAAGCAAATAAGTTTGAATGAGTTAATAAATTTGCTGTCATAAAAGCACCATAAGAATGCCCACCAATCGCTACTTTTTTGCGATTTATATATCCTAAACTATCTACTGCATTTATGGCAGCTTCTGCGTCATCAATTAATTGCGCCATAAAATTATCATTTGGCTCAGTTGTTCCTTCACCAATAATTGGGAACGATGCATCATCCAAAACAGCATACCCTTTCATCACCCAATAGACAAAAGAACCATAATATGGGAACGTAAATTCATTTGGGTTTTTATCATTTTGGCCTGCAGAATTTTTATCCTTGAATTCAGCTGGATAAGCCCAAATCAATAAGGGTATTTTTTCTTTTTTTACTAAATCATAGCCAACCGGTAAATACAAGGTTCCTGTTAAATCAACACCGTCTTTGCGTTTATACTTAATCACTTCTTTATAAACGTCTTTTATGCTTTCAAAGGGATTGGCGAAAAATGTAATTTGTGTTAACTTTTCTTTGGATTTAATATTTCTAAAATAATAATTTGGATAATCATTTTTAGATTGAATCATAACCAAAACCTCGCCTTTTTTAAAATCTTCAATCCCCAATAAATCCTCTTTTTTATCTTTCATCTTCGAAGTATAAAGGCGTTTTGATTTCAATGTTTCCAAATTAAATTCGTCGATAAATGGAAACTGCCCATCTTTCGTATTGCCATCACCGATAAGGTAAATACTACCATTCTCTACGGCCAAAACTTCGCGATTGAACTGATTCTTTTTAGTTTCAAAATTTCCGGGATCAGCATAAATATCCTGAGAATTCCGATCGGATATAATTTTAGGCGCTTGACTTGGATTAGATGGATTTATAAGATACGTTTTCGTATTTCGTGTATCATACCAATCATCATAAACAATCGCAAGTGTTTCATTTCCCCAAATAATACCACTGAAACGTTGTTGTATTTTAGTAATGGAAGTAGCTACGCTTGTGAAAGGAGCCTCCCATTGAAAAAGTTCATCTCTAAAAGCAACTTTATTTGCTTGATCACCTTCATCCAGCGCAATCACATAGCTTAAAGTTGCTGGTTTATCAGAACGCCAACTCATATTTCTTTTTCCTTTTCGGACAGATGAAAAACCTTTTGGCATAATTTCACTTAATGGTACTTCATTTACTACTTTAATTTCATTTCCTGAATTATCGTAAACAGTTGTTGTTTGAGGAAAGCGACTTAAGGGAACAATATAAGAATAGGGTTTTTTAATAGTAGTTAATAGCAAATATTTTCCATCCGGCGAATAACTTTCTCCAGTGTAAATTGCTTGTGACTTGAATAATTCTTTAGCACCTGAAAGCGAAACTTTATATAATTCAGAAGTAACTAGCGCATCAAAATTATCTTCGTCCACCTTGTTTTTCAATAAATCAGGATAGGTTCTATTTTGTGATTTTGAGCCATCACTTATCATCACAGTTGGGCCTTTTGGCAAATCTTTTTTTACATCAATTAAAGCAGGTCGATTTTTTGGGAGAACTTTTACTAAAAGGGTTTCATTGTCAATCATCCAATTATAGGGGCTCCCTAAATTAGCATTCAAATTAGCATCAGTTATTCTTGTTGCCTCTGCCGAAGCAACATTAATAAACCACAATTCAACACCAGTATTCGTCGTATTTGTAAACGCTATTTTCTGCTCATTTGGTGACCATGAAACATAGGCTATTTTCGGATTGTTCGGCAAGCCACTTACTTGAACCTCGGTTTTACTACTAATTTTTCTAATTTTTAAATTATTGATGTACGATATCGTACTTGAAATATTGGTAATCGGATTAATGCGAAGGCCACCTAATCGAATTTCTTCTTGATTGAGTTCATCCAATGTTTTATATGTATTTCTGTAACTCAACAGCATGTACTCTTTTTTGGTGTCCATATTTACAGATGGAGCCCTTTCAAAATCAGCTAAAGCAAGTATTTCTTTCGAAGGCAAATGATAAACTATATTTTCCTGAGCTGAAACGGATAAGACAAGTAAAAAATTAAACACTACAAAACATGTTTTCATATGAAAGGGGATTAATAAAATTAATATTTTACTAAAGTAAGGAATTGTTGATTGTTGAAAATCTATCTTAGAAGTTTTTTATTGAAAATGGGATCTGAAATTCGCAGCTCCTTTTTAATTTTCATCCAATTAAACTTAAATAGCCTTACCTTCGCGCCGAATCAAGGTTAAACACTTAATTTTTATAATTGGTTGCATCTCATGAGGAGGTTAAAGCCGGATACAATTTTTATATGAAACGAATAAACGAATACAAAAAAGTATTTCAAATTGAAAACGAAATCGATCTTGCAGCATTAAAATTGACTTATCGAAAATTGGTGAAGCAATGGCACCCTGACAAGTTTCAAGAGGGAGATCCATTAAAAGAGGAGGCAGCGATCAAAGGTCGACAAGTAGTAGATGGTTACCATTTTTTAGTGAGCATTGCTCCGGAAACAAAAGCCGCAAATTTGCCGGAATACACCACTACCGTGAATGAAAGTGGCATCGCAGATTTTAAACACAAAGGACTTTTATTAGAGATTACCTTCACTGATGGTTCGACCTATGAATATTTCGGCGTGAATGCGAATGTGTATAAAAAGTTGATTAATTCAGATAAGCAAGTCAGATTTGCTAAGCGCTTTATCTACGATAGTTACCTGTATCGAAAATCAAAAAAAGCAACAGAGGGAGAAGAGTAGGGGATCTGTAAAAATATATTCTTCATAACAAAATCACTCCTTTCGGTCATGATAAGCCGCAATGGTTCAAAGAAATAGAAACCCTAAAATAAAGGATCTTACTCTCTAATACATCGAACATTGAAGCCCATAATCCAACTGGTACTTTTATTCGCTAGCCTTCCTGACGAGTATGGGCACGGTAGATTTTCATCAAAGAATAAACTCACATAAGGCGTAGACTCTCCAATTGGTGATTGATACGCCCAGAAACATATGTCTTCACCAAGTCCGCCACAGCCAACATCTCTCCATCCAGCTGCTTGAAAATTTAATCCAATAGTATTGGATCCAACAAAACCATTCGTCCAACCTTCTGAACTAAAAGCATCTATTAGGTTCTTTTCCGATAGAAACAGTTGGTTTTCCAATGTTTCCCAATCTCCTACTGTTGGCAAGCGCCATCCTTCTGGTGCCAGTCCACGTGGGTCATTTAGGGCGTATGAATTATAATATTTCCCATATTTCTTCACTTCAATGTTAAGACTGTCACTACTTAAATTATAATAACACCAAGCGGCTTGCTTGTTAAATCCTGCTTCTTCCCATGCCTCATTAGATTGTGCTTGAGGGATAAGATCCCCATTTCGAAAGGTCGATACAGAAAGATTATCAGCCATCCAATTTTGCGAACCAAATTGAATCGAATTATTTGTTCTAATCTGTTCTTCAAGCGCACTTATTTTCTCATTCGCTTTTTTAATCTCATTTTAATTCGCTATTCTTTCTGATGTTAAAATTACTTGCATGCTATCCAAGCGTTTAGATAAGTTGGCAACTTGTTCTTTTTTGGATTGAGCGTAATTCAAATTCACACTCAATATACAAGCGAATAAAAACATTGATTTCATGGAAACTGATTTAGATTAAAGGAAATTAACTGCTTTATAGCGATTAGTTGGTTTTTTCATTGCGACTAATTGGCTCAAGGCTATTCTACCAAGGTTGGATTAAAACTGGTCATCACCTTGCTCTTATTCTTTTCAGGGTCGTATACAAGTTGATATAGATCTTTTCCTTCTTCGTATTCAAAATGATAACATAGGGAATTGATGCAGTATAGAAAGTAAAGTTCGTAGCCCTCCAACGCTCTTTCTGCATGAATGATATACACAAATTCATCATCCGATGGATTGACAAAATAAGCTGAGAAATACACGTTTTTTCCTTTGTTGAAAACCAAGGAATCAGTTGGAAATCTGTTTGCTTTAATAACTGAATTTACTAGTTTCTTGACATCGGACTCTTTATCCAAGTGAACGAAAAAGTTACCAGCGCCTACTTGAATGAATTCCTCATTCATGTTTTGATATTGTGCTTTGAGATGACTAGCTGCTCCTATTAGGAGTATAGCTATTAAAATAATTGCTTTCATGGGCTTTATATATTAGTGAGTTATAGATTATTTTTCTTAGTGCTTTTTTCCTAGATTAGGCGATAAGCCAGTTACCGCGGGATCATAAATCAATGAAATTCGCGATTCATTTTCCGTTATATCATAGAAGTAACGATACCTATTTTCCATGTAATAACAGAAAATGTTGTATCCGTTCACATTTTGTTGCTTTGATTTGACACAATGTATTACTAAGACAAACTCACTATTTAATGGGTCAATGTAAGACCTTGCCAGGATCAAATTTGTTCCTTTACCAAAGCTGAAATCGGTATCCATGTTGTTATCTTTGAGCGTTTCCAAAATGATGCGTTTTGCATCTGATTCTCGCTGTACAAATAAGTAGAAATTTCCCTTTCCAAATTCCTCAAACTTTTGCATGGTTAACCATTGTGCTTGACTAGTAGGAATGAACAGAAGGAGCAGTGCAAAAAGGATTGTGTATCGTTTCATAGTAGTTAATTTTAGAGTGAATTATTTTGTTGATGCCTCAACATTTTTGCTCGAGTACATTAGATAAACGCTTTGGAAATTTTTGGTAACAAAAAAAGAAGGGGAGTAGTTTCCGCTTTCTGCAACAATACGTCCAAGCGCCTTATTCTAACTATAGGATTGCTGCACTTTTTTTATTTGACACAAGTGGTGTTTCCTTCGCAGCATTCCATTTTTGGTTGGGAATGCCCGTTATTTTGAATGACTTCTATTTTTGGACTGATGTATGGAATCCCCAAATTCATTCCTCTTAAAATTATCAAAAGCGCAGCAATACTCAGGAAATACGGAATAGCTTTTTGAAAAGACAATCTTTTTTTTATGGTATTTGTATACAGTGAAAAGAAAAAAAGACTTGGTAGCGTTCCTAATCCAAATGCGATCATACACAAAACGCTACCAACAGTTGTGGCAGTGGCAATTGCATTTAACAAGCCAAAATACACCAAGCCGCAAGGTAACATGCCATTTAAAAAACCTGTGCCAAGAAGTAAGCCTTTGTTAGGGTCATCTTTGAGTTTTCGATATAAAACGGATAATTTTCGACTAACAAAGCCCGTTATGGAATGTTGAAATGGCAAGATGTTACCTATGCTAAACCAGGCCATTATTAGCATTAATATTCCAATAGAAATACTAATCCATTGTAAAGGAATAAATAGAAAAAGACTGACTCCAACTAATCCACCAATTAAACCTAAAAGAGCATAAAATCCTATCCTTCCAACATGATAAATAAGAATGTCGGGCACCGTTTTTTTTAATCCTTTTGTGGATGTTGGAACAACGAGAACCAAGGGTCCACACATTGCTACACAATGCAATGAGCCTGATATTCCAATTATAAATCCGCTTATAATTGACCAGATCATTTAACTTCGATATGAAAGTTTTGTAAACAACTATCAGCAAGAATAACATATGAAGCCTTCACATCGTAGTGCCCTTTATTCAAAAAACCTTTCTGAATGAGGTATTTATTTTGCTTCATAAAATGCAACGTCAGTTCCTTATCTAATCTTTTATCATTGGGTCGCATGAAGTATAACTTAAGTTTAAATGGCATTAATGAATCAGGCATTTCGACTAAAATCATTTCATTGATTACTGCGTTCAATTTAAGCGGGAAATTTAATCTTTGCGCATTTTTTTGTGCATTAATATCATATTGAAAAGCTTGATCTTTTAAGTAATAGTCATCGCTAACTAAATCTGAACCTGCTCTTTGCATAAGTATTCCAAGTGTTACAATAAATACAACAAAGAGAATCATGCTAATGATAATACCGTTTCTAAATTTCATAATTATATAAAGGGTCCAATTATTTTCGTTTTCTTTTTTTCAATTAACTTGTGATTGCCATATATTTCAATAGCAATTTTTTTCTCTCCATCATCCAGCATTGAATTAGGGACTTTTATTAAAAAACGTTCCTTTAATTGTTTCCCAGAATTTAGTTTCATTTTCTTTCCAATGCGTTCAATAACAACTTCTTTATCAGGGCACTTAAGGTTAACTTCATAGTTGATATGTGTCTTATTTAGAATGCTAATTTCAAATATATTAGTTATCATTCCATCATCAGTTATCGTATAAGTTGAACCTCTTTGTCGCATGATTTCGGTTTCAAAATCTTTGCGTGTTAACATAAGAGTTAGCAAAACCACTATCAAAGCCACTAGTAAAAAAGAATAAGCTTTTACCCTAGTTGTCCATTCAAACCCTTTTTTTTCTTTGATGCCATTTTCTGAGACAAAACGTATTAAATTTTCCTCCATTCCAACAGCATGCATCATATTGTTGCATTCATCAATGCATGCGGTACAATTTACACATTCCATTTGCGTCCCATTCCGTATATCAATACCCGTTGGACATACCTGCACACAATGGTTACAATCAATACAATTTCCTTTGCCAATTTCTTCCCGATTTTCACCTTTACGTATTTTGGCTCTGGGTTCCCCAATGCTTTTATCATACGCAACAACCATCGTATTGC
>CANHOA010000032.1 GCA_947462255.1 Flavobacteriales bacterium
GCAGAAACTAAAAAACCTAACCTTGGCTTTGTTTTTTTACCTGTAGAATCCCGCTGCATCCATAGTGGTCCGGATAACATTCCTTCTACTAAGTTATAGCCAAATTTATCAAGTCCTAGCACTTTTCCGTCATAGCCATCTGGATCTGCACCATTAATATAAAAACCAGAAGAAACGACCTCCATACTACCAAAATAAATAGACGACGGACCTCTTGTTGTAACGGATATAATTCCACCCGTAACGTCACCGTAATTGGCGGGAACACCACCAGTAATTACAGATACTTCTTCTAGTGCCGACTTAGGAAGATTCGCAGAGCCACGCACCTTAATACCATCAATATAAAAATACGTTCCATCTTGGCGAGAACCCCTCACTGAAATAGCTCCTGAGCCTTCGTTGGTATTAACTCCACCAACAGAAGATGCCACACCAGCAGCTGATCTTACAGGTAATCGAGCGATATCTTCTCTTCCAATTGTAGCACCTGAAGCACCACCATCTTTATCAATCAATGGAATTTTGTATGCCGTAACCTTAATTTCAGCAATGTCCAATACGCTTTTAGGCTTGGACAATACTAAATTATCTAAAAACGTTATTTTATCTGGAGAAATATTTACACCGGTGGTAACACCAGGTTGATAACCATCTTGATTTCTTACTTCGACATCATAAACCCCCGGAAGAACACCATTTATTTGAAATTTTCCATCAAAATCTGTGTTTGCGGCACCTTTTATTGTACCATTTTGCATCAATAAGACCTTACTTATTGGTAAAGACTCTCCAGAAACCTCATCTTTAACAAGCCCTTTGACAGTTCCTAATCCTGACTGAGAAAATGAGTAAGAACTTAAAAATAAGAGGCTTACTAATATTAGTTTTGCTTTACCAAACATATTTTGTACGTATAAGTTTATTATATTTCGCATTTATTGAATCCGTAAATATAGAAAAAATATTTATTTTTACATAAAAGTAAAAAATAGTTAGCTTAAAAATAATTCTCAACTTTGCGACCTAAATAAAGTTGCGCATTGACAAAAATTAACCCTTCAGATAATGCTTACTTTTTTGAATGGGCTAAAAACGATACTGCCGTTTCAATTCTTTCTTTACGCGAAAACCATCCTCTTAAAGAAACGTTTTTATTTGATGACGAAAAGGAGAAATTATCCCTCCTGAAAAATGAAAAAAGAAGATTGGAATTCTGTGCCATTCGTTTCATTAGAAATCAAAAAAATATACCCTTTTCAATTGCTTACAACCCAATTGGCGCTCCCTATTTAGCAGGTTGTCCGGTGAATGTCGGAATAAGTCATTCAAATGATTTAGTTGGCTTAGCGCTTGCCCCTTTCAAAATAGGCCTTGATATTGAATTAATTTCTGATCGAATTCTTGGGATAAAAAACCGATTTACAACTTCACAAGAAGTGGCACATTTTAGTTACACGGAGGCTGTCAACTTAACTATTATTTGGACAATCAAAGAGGTATTATATAAATTAGCTGGCCGACTAGAAATTAATTTAAAAAGCGAGCTGATGATTAATAGCGTAGAAGGTGATACGGCCAACTGTTTATTTCTTTCGGCAGAGGGTTGGTGTATTGTAGCGGTAAAATTTCAAGAAATAAACGAATATATAATTAGTTTTAATCCATCGACCTATTATGAAAAATAATGTCTATCAAAAAATAGCAAGTGAGAAAAAAGGCATTGCCATTTTAATTGATCCGGAAAAATTTTCTACCGTTCAACGCTTAACTTCATTGATTAATAAAATAAATGCTGCCCGACCCAATTTTATCTTTGTTGGTGGAAGTACCGTCACCAGAAAAGATTTCAACCAATGCCTAAGCGTTATGAAATCATTGACGAAAATTCCCATTGTTATTTTCCCCGGCGCAGCACACCAAGTAAGCCAAGAAGCGGATGCCATTCTCTTTCTTTCATTACTTTCTGGCCGAAATCCCGACTATTTGATAGGCCATCATATTCAGGCTGTAGATGAACTTGAAAAAATGGATCTTGAAATAATACCAACTGCTTATTTACTTATTGATGGGGGGAGGAAGTCTGCCGTTGAATACGTGACACAAACCAATCCAATCCCTTCTAACCAACCGAATATCGTTCGGAAAACAGCTTTAGCTGGAAAATACCAAGGAAAAAAAATCATTTATTTAGATGCTGGAAGCGGGGCTGCCGATGCGATTCCCAAAGAAATAATTAAAAGTGTAAATAATCTTGATATGCCATTGATTATTGGTGGCGGCATTCGAACAATAGCTAACATTAAGGAAGCACACGATGCGGGGGCAAACCTAGTAGTTATCGGAAATAAGATTGAAGATGATATCGATTTTCTATTGGATATTGCGAACTACAGCAAAGCAAATTTAACGCGAAACGAAGCTTCATTTTAGAAGCTTGCTTTTAAGCTTAAGTCTAAGCTTCTTGCAGAATGAGTTAAGGCGCCAATTGAAATAAATTGAACACCAGTCCTTGCATAATCAAGAACATTATCCATTGTTATGCCACCGGAAGCTTCTGTTTCAAAATGTTTCGGGATTGTTTTTAAGGCAATTACAAGGTCGTTTGGAGTGAAATTATCCAACATAATTCGATCCACTCCACCAAGGAAAATCACTTCATTTAATTCATCCAAATTTCGAACTTCGATTTCAATCTTACGTAACAAATTATTCGTGTTTAGGTAGTCCCTCGTTTTTTGGATGGCCTCTTTTATTCCACCTGCATAATCGAGGTGATTATCTTTAAGCATGACCATATCATATAAACCAAAACGGTGATTTGTTCCACCACCAATCCGCACCGCTTCTTTTTCAAAGTAGCGAAATCCCGGGGTTGTTTTTCTTGTGTCCAAAATTGTAACTGGGAAAGCGCTCACTTTTGATACAACTTGATTTGTCAGCGTAGCAATTGCTGACATACGTTGTAAAATATTAAGAACTGTTCGTTCTGTTGTCAAGATAGTTTGAGATGCTCCCGACACAATAAACGCCACATCACCAACCTTAATAGTGTCTCCATCATTCTTAAAACAACGTAGTGTTATCGTTTCATCATAGAGCGAGTAAAGTCTTTTTATAACCTCAAGACCCGCTAAAACACCATTTTCTTTAACTAATAATTTTGCGGAAGCCGTTGCATTAGTAGGAACACAAGCTAATGTAGAATAATCTCCATCACCTATGTCTTCCTGTAAAAACTGTAAAAGATACGCATCAACCATCATGCACAAAGGTATTTTAAAAGGAGTAATCCTGATTAAAAAAAAGCTACTTCTTTACTATCAAAGACTAAATTAACTAATTTTAGAGCATTATGAAACGCCTTTTAAGATATCGTTTATCCTTATTATTGATATTGATTAGCCTCAGTGTTTCCGGTCAAACACCAAACTCAAAGAATAATAGCGCACTAATTGCAGCGGCAATTAAAAAATTTAATGACCCAAAAGGCGCAGATCCAATGAAAACATATTCGATCATTAATGATTTAATGATAATTAAAAATAGCTGCGATGCAAATCAAAAGAATACAATTGATTTATTAACGAGCGAGCAACAGAATAGGCAAGGAGATATACCTGGATTTCTTATTCAAATGGAGCAGTTAATTAATCAAAACCCACAGTTTAGCGATCCTATATTGCGGCAATATTATGCGCTAAATATGACAGAATACTTTGTCTATAAAAATGATCTGACTACGGCATCTACCCGAAATCTTAAGCACATATTCCAAGTTAAAAAATTAAAGAAAAATAAAGATATTGCACAAGCTTATCAATCTCGATCATTTCTATTTCTTATTAAGAACAACAAAGATTCCTCCCTTTTTTACACGCGATTATCTTCCAAATTCGCCAAGCGATCTGATAGTAGAATTGAACTCGCTCTTTCATTCCACAATGAAAGTAAAATTCATGCCCACTTTGGAGATTTAGAATTGGCCGTCGAAAAAGAGCTCTTAGCCTTACAATTTGCGGAAAAATATAATTTAAGCTATTATGAATCTATTTTTAACAGAACAATTTCTAACTATTCACTGGAGGTGCAAAATAGCAAAGAAAGTAAAAACTACATTCGGAAAGCACTAGACATATCAAAAAAACTTTATGATCAGCGATCTATTGCGCTATGCGAAATAAGTCAAGGTGGCATTCTTATTTTTGATCAAAGCTATACTGAAGCGATAGGGCTTTTAGAAGTGTCCATAAAAAAATTGGAGCGCTATAAAGATGCTGAAAACATAGGGAAAGGGTATGAATATTTAGGTAACGCGTATGAAAAAACAAATAAATCAACTGAAGCCCTAACGTCTTTTGGACTTGCTATAAAATATTATGAAAGCATTGGCAACTGGGATAAAATGGGGGATGTATTTCATAGTATTGGTGAAGTTTATTTAAAACAAAAGTTGTTTGTAAAGGCGGAATTATACCTCAATAAATCGATTGAAATTAGAATGCAGCAAAGCGAAAACAATAAAATATACACAAGTTATCGCGTCTTGTCAGACCTTTATGCCCAAACAGGAAAGAAGGATGCTTCATTTTTATATCTGAAAAAATACGTCGATTTTATCGAATTAAATTCAACCTTTAAGAATTCCCAAAAAATTGCTTCCCTAACACAGAAAAATTCAAGCGAGTCTCGAGAACGACTATTAGAGCTTCAAGGAGAAACCTTGGAAAAAGAATTAAAAGAGAAGAAAATACTTCAATTACAAAGTGACCGTCGATTTTACGGAATCATTTTTACCATAATTATTTTATTGTTAGGTGGGATAATAGTGATTATCATGTTAAGTCAAAACAAAATAAAACAAGAGCAACGTGATGCTGAAATGACTCAATCCTTGTTGCGTTCTCAGATGAACCCACATTTTATTTTTAATGCTATGTCTGTCATTCAAAGTTATATTTACAGTAATACACCCGACATCGCCTCGAAATTTTTGGTCAATTTCTCTCGATTAATTCGCTTAATCCTAGAAAATTCACACAAAGAATTTATTCCTTTGGAAGTTGAAGAGGAAATTTTAACTAAATACTTAAACACACAAAAATTGCGCTTTGAAAACCGATTTAATTTCAAAATTAAAATAGAAGAAGAGCTTCGATTAAAGCGCGTAATGATTCCACCGATGATTACACAGCCCTTTATTGAAAATGCGATCGAGCATGGACAATTGAACACGATTTCAAATGGCTTGATTACCATTTACATGACGCAAACAAACGGCCTACTAGACATCACTATATCAGATAACGGCGTCGGCAGAACCAAAGCGAATAAAATAAAGAAAAATAAGAACCACAAATCAATGGCGATAACCATTACCCGCGAACGCATCGAAATTTTGAATAGAAAATATAAAGGAAAAGGTAGTTTATCCATTAAAGATTTTAATTTAGAGGAGAAAACTGGGACTCAAGTAAATATTAGTTTGCCAATTGTTTGCGAAAATATTACATTTAACCATGAAGAAAAAAGTACTCATAATTGACGATGAAAATCGCACGCGTGATTTCGTAAAAAAAATGATTGATTCATTTAACTTGGACCTTGATGTTTATACGGATGGTGAAAACGTGGAAACAGGTGTTGAGGCAATTAATAGAATTCAACCAGACATCCTACTTTTAGATATTCAGATGCCTGATGGGACCGGCTTTGATGTATTAAACAGCATAGAAACAAAAAATTTCGAGGTCATTTTTATTACAGCGTATCAAGAATATGCCATAAAAGCCATAAAATTTAGTGCCTTAGATTACATTCTTAAACCCATCGACTCCGAAGAGCTACATAGTTCAATTATCACTGCCATCGATTCCTTAGAATTTAAGCGAGAAGAAACGCAATTCATCGCATTAGAAAATAATATGCAATCCAATAACCGAAGAAAACTTGTTTTAAAAACTCAGGAATGCGTTTATGTGGTGGACTTAAATGAAATTATACGTTGCGAAGCAGACAAAAATTATACTTTTTTCTATTTAAATAGCGGAAAAAAAATCTTAGTTTCTAGAACATTGAAGGATTATGAAACCATGCTAAATGGCTACGGATTTTTTAGAATTCAGCAATCACACCTCATCAATTTGGAGTATTTAGATCGATATGACAAGCAACAGGGGGGCGCGATCATCATGAAAGATGGCACCTCCGTTCCACTTTCACCAGCTAAAAAAGATCAGTTTTTTAAATTACTAGAAAAGCTTTAAGCTAAAGCTTGTTTTAAATCGTCTATTAAATCTTCTGCATCTTCCACTCCAACACTCAATCTAATTAAGGAATCGACGACACCACTTTTTTCCCTTACTTCTTTTGGAATTGATGCGTGCGTCATTGTTGCTGGATGTCCAATTAAGGATTCAACACCCCCTAAGGATTCAGCTAGCGCAAATAGCGATACTTTTTTTACAATAGCGAGTGCATCCTCTAAGTTATTTCCTTTTAAGGTAAAGGAAATCATTCCTCCAAACCCACGCATTTGTTGCTTTGCAACACTATGATTGGGGTGATCTTCAAATCCTGGCCAATACACTTTTTCAATTTTGGCACTCGTCTTTAAAAAGCGAGCGATTTTTTCACCGTTCTCACAATGTCGTTGCATACGAAGATGCAGTGTTTTTATTCCTCTTAAAACCAGAAATGAATCCATTGGTCCAGTTACAGCTCCTGAAGAATTTTGAATTCGATACATTTCAGTTGCTATTTTTTCATCGGAAGTAACCAAAGCACCCATGACAACATCAGAGTGTCCTCCTAAATATTTAGTAACGGAATGCATAACGATATCAGCTCCCAAATCTAGAGGTGTTTGTAAATAAGGTGTTGCAAAAGTATTATCCACACATAAAAGCGCTCCTGTTTTTTTTGCGATTATTGACATGGCTGCAATATCAATAATGTTCATCATCGGGTTAGTGGGCGTTTCAACCCATATCACTTTTGTGTTTTTAGTTAACACTCGTTCTACCTCTGCTATATTTTGCATATCCACAAAATGAAAAACGATGCCATATTTCTCGAAAATAGTTTTGAAAATTCGATACGAACCACCGTACAAATCATTCGTGGAAATAACCTCATCGCCTGGATTAAGCATTTTAATGACACAATCTATTGCCGCTAAACCAGAACCGAAACAAGCTCCATACTTTCCATTTTCTATGGCCGCAATGTTTTTTTCAAGTGCATGACGAGTAGGATTTTGAGTCCTCGAATATTCATATCCTTTATGATTTCCTACTCCATCTTGAACATACGTGGACGTTTGATAGATAGGTGTCATAATTGCGCCTGTTGCCGGATCAGGCTGAACACCTGCGTGAATGGCTTTTGTACCGAATTTCATCTCTTAATTATTTTATACAAAATTAATAGAATTCTTTGATTTTAGAGGGCTGCTTAATTTATCAAACTTCTATTTACTCATTCATTTAAAGTTTTAATTCTATTGCTGGATCCCAAAAAATCGAGCTAAAAGATTGAACTTGATTATTTATAACTTTAATTCCTTCAGCTTCTAGTCTTTCTTGCATTGTGCTATCGGTTTCAAAATGTAATCTACCTGTTAAAAGCCCTATTCGATTCACCACCCTATGTGCCGGAACATCTAAATGTGAATGGGATGCATTCATTGCCCATCCGACCATTCTCGCTGCTGATTTTATACTTAGATAATTAGCTAAAGCGCCATAGGATGTAACACGGCCACTTGGAATTAACCTTACTACTTGGTATACCTGTTCGAAAAAATCCTTGTTTTTAGTTGATAATACAAGAGTCATACTGAAAACGTTACAAAAAAAAAACCTCTCAAAAGAGAGGCTTAGCTTTTTTTTATTTTATTCAATGTCCTTTGCAGCAATCCTTCTTTTCAGATGCATTACCCATCCATTTTCCATCTTTTCCATAATGGGATAGACAAGCCGTTTTTTCAGCGGGAGTACACTTTAATGAATCACACATTTTCGCGCATTCATCCTTTGTCATTTTAGCACATTGGTTCATGTCGCATTTTCCCATGGTAGCATGACAATTTTCTTTTTTTCCACATGAAGAAGAAGAACATTTACCGTCCACCATTTCACATTTGGTTTCGGATTCAATCGCTTTTTTAGCATCATGATGCCCGCTTCCTAAAATTGGAGCGATTACCAAACCAATTAAACACGTTAATTTGATTAAGATGTTCATAGATGGACCTGAAGTATCTTTGAATGGATCACCAACTGTATCGCCAGTTACTGCTGCTTTATGAGCGTCAGAACCTTTGAACGTCATTTCGCCATTGATTTCAACACCCGCTTCAAAAGATTTTTTTGCATTATCCCAAGCACCACCAGCGTTGTTTTGGAAAACCGCCCAAAGCACACCTGAAACGGTTACTCCAGCCATATAACCACCAAGCATCTCAGCAATTAATTGATTGTTATCACCATACACTAATTTACCTAAAAGAACTATAGCAATTGGAAATCCAATCGTCATAACTCCTGGCAACATCATTTCTCTAAGCGCTGCTTTTGTTGAAATTTCCACACATTTTCCATATTCAGGTTTGCCCGTTCCTTCCATAATTCCTGGAATTTCTTTGAACTGACGACGCACTTCATACACCATATCCATGGCAGCTTTTCCGACAGAATTCATTGCTAATGCAGAGAATACAACGGGAATCATTCCACCTATAAACAACATCGCTAAAACAGGAGCTTTGAAAATATTTATTCCATCAATTCCTGTAAATGTTACATAAGCAGCAAATAAAGCTAATGAAGTTAATGCTGCCGAAGCAATTGCAAATCCTTTACCAGTTGCTGCCGTTGTGTTTCCTACTGAATCCAATATATCTGTACGTTCACGCACTTCTTTAGGAAGTTCACTCATTTCGGCAATTCCACCTGCGTTATCAGAGATTGGTCCAAATGCATCAATCGCTAATTGCATCGCAGTTGTTGCCATCATTGCAGAAGCTGCTAAAGCTACCCCATAAAATCCTGCTAATTCATAAGAGCCCCAGATGGCAGCTGCAAATAAGATGACCGTTGGAAAAGTTGAAATCATTCCAGTTGCTAGTCCCGCAATTACGTTTGTTCCGGCACCTGTAGAAGATTTTTGAACGATTTTTAGCACCGGTTTTGTCCCTAATCCTGTATAGTATTCTGTTACAGATGAAATAGCCCCACCAACAACTAAACCAACAATCGTAGCAAAAAAGACTCTTAAAGAAGAAATCTCTTTAAGACCTTCTCCAAAGAAACTCATTTTCATTGTAGAAGGCAACATCCACATAACTAAAAAATAACAAGCAATAGCTGTTAATCCTATAGATACCCAGTTTCCAATGTTTAGCGCTTTTTGAACTTGAGCTTCTTTTGCATCATTGCTTGTAATTTTAACCAGCATAGTTCCAATAATTGAAAACAGAATGCCAAAGCCCGCAATTGACATAGGCAATAAAATTGGACCTATTCCACCAAAAGCATCATTTATAACACCCCCCATATCTTTGATAACATAGTTACCAAGAACCATGGCAGCCAATACTGTTGCTACGTAAGAACCAAACAAATCGGCCCCCATTCCAGCAACGTCTCCAACATTATCACCTACGTTATCTGCGATAGTTGCAGGATTACGAGGATCATCTTCTGGAATTCCAGCTTCTACTTTACCCACTAAATCTGCTCCAACATCAGCCGCTTTAGTATAAATACCACCACCAACTCGAGCAAATAATGCAATTGATTCCGCTCCTAAAGAGAATCCAGCTAAGGTTTCAAGTACGATGGTCATTTTATCGGTTCCATCAGCACCCCAAACTCCTCCCATAAAAAACTGGAAGAAAATAATAAAGAAAGTTGTTAAACCTAAAACAGCTAAACCAGCAACGCCTAATCCCATTACAGTTCCTCCACCAAAAGCAACTTTCAATGCTTGTGGTAAACTGGTACGAGCTGCTTGAGTTGTACGAACATTTGTCTTAGTAGCGATTTTCATTCCCATGTTTCCAGCTAAAGCCGAAAAGAAAGCCCCAAAAACAAAAGCGACAACGATTAAGATATGCGTTGTAGGGACAATGAATGAAATGCTAGCTAATACGATACTTGCCAATAGAACAAAAATGGCTAATAAACGGTATTCAGCTTTTAAGAAAGCCAAGGCACCTTCATAGATGTAATCAGAAATCTCTTTCATTTTACCGTCGCCTGCATCTTGCTTTAAAACCCATGAGCGCTTCATCCACATAAACAACAAACCTATGATTGCCATAGCAATAGGGATGTAAATCATTATTTTTTCCATTGTACTTTAATTATTGTATTTATAAATTTGGAACGCAAAAGTAGTTTTTTATCCTAAATTCTGCAAGTTTGGGAATTATCTTAGTATTAAACACCTTTTCAATGTATGGGAATAGTTTGATTAATCTTGGGAAATAATTTCAAATAAGGCATCCAAATTTGGAGAAATTATAATTTCAATTCGCCTGTTTTTTGCTTTATCATTTACATCTACAGGATGAAACTCACCTCTTCCCGCTGCCATAATTTGTATGGGAGACATGGTGCAGTTATCTAATATAATTTCAGTCACCGCTGTTGCTCTTAAAACCGATAACTCCCAATTATTCCTTGGAAATGAGGCGCTTGCTAGTTTATCTGCGTCCGTATGTCCTTCCACAACGATTTCCAACTCTTTTTCTAACTCGAGGGCTTTCCCTATTTCAATGAGGGCTTTTTTACCTTCAGCCTCCACCACAATACTACCCGACTTAAATAAAAGTTTAGCTTCAAGACTCACGTAAATTTTACCGTTTTTCTGTTCAACCTTCAAGCCTTTATTTTCGAATCCGATTAAAGCTGCCGCAACTTTATCCTTAAGTGCCTTTAACGTTCCTTCTTGGCGACTTAACATCTCTTCTAATTCGTTGACACGCTGCTCCCTTTCCTCCAACAGTTTCTGTTTCGATTTTAATTCGGTATCCAAGGCTAATAATTCTTCTGCTTTACGTTGTAATTCAATTGATTTAGCTTCCAATTGTTTTTGTAAGGCTGCTGTTTCCTTGGCTCCTAGGGATTTATATTTAGTAAAAGAATTTTCTAGTGCTATATTTTCTGCGGTTAAGACTTGAAAATCATGGAATAGATTTCGGTATTTGCTTCCTAAAATGGTGGTGTCTTTTTTGATGGTGAATACATCTGCTGAAGCGACATCATAAAGAGCCTTAAAATCTTTAAATTTAGACTCGAAATCCATGCTGCTTCTCTTATAATTTTCTAATTCTTCCGAACAAATCTTATTCTTTTCAGTAAGTTCCTTAAACTTTTTAGAAGATACACAAGAAGAAATTAATCCAACAAGAAGAAAAAGTAATACGAATGAGTTTTTCATTTATGGTATGTTTATTGCAAAAATCGAAAAATTATATCATGCTAATTCAAGAGTAATGTATAGTTTTGAACATGTTAATCTTAATAGGAATTAAAAGAACAGCCTCTAATTTGATTGAAACTTTATTTTTAACCCAAAATTTATAATGTATTATGAAAAATTCAGCCCTAATTTTCTTGTTTTTTTGTCTTTGTTCTCTTTCCTCGTTGAAAGCGCAAACAGTCTATTCTGTAGAGTATAAATCAGATGCAAAAGTCAAGGTTTTTGTTGCCTCCTACAAATCAGATGCTGATTTAGTGGTTTATAAATGTTCGTACAAATCGGATGCTACCGGAAACGATGGCTTATGGTATTTTACAAGCTACAAGTCGGATGCGAAATTTCCTATTTATTTTTGTGATTACAAATCAGATGCTGATTTAGTAATCTTCTTTGCCGATTATAAATCAGATGCAGGGTGGAAAAACGCTAGTAAAAAACATCTTTTATATTAATTAATTTTTGGGCTATCTCGAGCTTACTGCCGTTGTCTTTGGTTTTCTATATTTAATTTTAATTATTTATAAAAAACCAGTCGCATGGTTTTTTGGAATTATTAGCGCAGCACTATATTGCTTCATCTTTTTTACATCAAATCTTTTTTTTCAATCATACCTTCAAGTTTTTTACATCGTACTAGGTCTTTATGGCTGGTGGAATTGGGGAAAGAAAGATAAAATACAGCATCCATCTTGGCGCTTAAAAAGCCATCTAATTGGTATTTTTTGTTGTGGTGCCATTACCATTATTGTTGGTGCTGAGTTTAACCGAGAAGGGCAGGTTCTTCCTTATTTAGATGCCTTAATTTGCGTTTTTAGTGTATTTGCAACCTACCTGACTACAAAAGCGATTTATGAAAATTGGTACTATTGGATCATTGTAAACCTTCTTTCCATTGTGCTGTTTCATAGTCAACAACTATATTTAACAGAATTGCTATTTATGGGAAACCTTATACTTTCTTTTCACGGTTTGTTTCATTGGCGTAAAGCAAAGTCATTAAATCCTTAATTTTGCAGCATGAAAAGGATCATTTTAATCGCTGCGATTTTAATAGTTTGTGTAGCCATTAGCTATACCATGATTAAACAAGCCAAGCAAAAACCACTTCCAATCATTAATCCTATTGATCTAAAAAAGGAAATGGTCGATCCTGAATTACTTAGAATAGGGCAAGGCCATACCATAGGGAATTTTAGTTTTTTAAATCAAGATGGACAGGTTGTTACCGAAAAAGAAATAGAAAACAAGGTCTTTGTTGCGGAGTATTTTTTCTCTACTTGCAAAAGTATTTGCCCTATTATGAATCAGCAAATGCAACGAATACAGAACAAATACGATGGTAATTCAAACTTCAAGATTCTCAGTTTCACGGTAGATCCTGCTGTTGATAATCCAACACAATTAAAAAGCTATGCCATTTCACATGGCTATAAAGCAGGACAATGGCATTTTTTAACAGGTTCCAAGTCCGAACTTTATGCCCTAGCTAGGAAGTCATTTTTTGTCTTAAAGCCCGTTGAGGCAAATAACATAGGGGATGCTGGAAGCGATTTTATTCATACTAATAATTTTGTTTTAGTGGATAAAAAGAAAAGAATTAGGGGCTATTACGACGGAACAAATTCAGTAGAAGTCAATCAATTAATTAAAGACATAGAATTGTTATTCCAAGAATAATACTAATTTTTATGCTAAATTAACATATCATTTTTAGACCATCAACATTAAGAGTTACTCCGGTATTATTTTCTATTAAAGAAAAACTTGACCAGAAATAGTTGTTGTCTAAAATAAAGAACTCGATAAAGAGGAAACACCTACATCTAATATTAGAGTAGGTTTTTTGTTCTTTAACGAGTATTTCCTAAATTAATTAAGGTGAAAAATCCTATTTTAGTCCTACTGATTCCAAACAAGGCCCCGTAATTTTATCCATGTCAACTTTATCTACATCATTTGGATTTGGAGCCTCTACCATTAATTTCTCTAAAGTACAATCACAATACTCATTTAGATCCATTTCGGTTGCGTTCTTGCAAGCATCTAAATATGCATTCTTTTCGGTGTCTGACCACCCAGAATTGCAACCAACTAAAAATGCTGCAATAAATAATAACGAAACTACTATTTTCATAATATATGTTTTTATTGAGAAAGATAATAAATTATTATTAAAACGCAAAATAATTTTTCTTTTGGTATGTGCTTTGCCAGCGTTCTGTTCAATTAATCCCAATAAAACCGCTATTCAAATAGTAAAAAGCATCTAAATATTTATTCTTCCCGGCATCTGGCAACCTAACGAAACTAAAGTTTTCATAATATATATAATTTTATTTTAGTGGATAAAGAAAAGAATTAGGGGCTATTACGACGGAACAAATTCAGTAGAAGTCGATCAATTAATTAAAGACATAGAATTGTTATTCCAAGAATAACACTAATTTTATATGCGTTCAATGGCTTTAACATTAATGAGAAATCTATTTTACATCCTATTTTTTCTACTTGCTAATTATGGCCATTCACAGAGCTATACCACTGCTTATAAACTAAAAACACCTCCGCCAAAAGCTGCAGGTTGCGCACCCCCAACAAGCACAACTTATTTAGAACTAAATAATGTAAGAGCGATGATTCATACGGCAGGAAACCTTTGGCAAATTCCGGGTCAGAATTTTTCCCAATATGAAGTGCCAAAAAACTCTGGCATTATGGCCTTGTTTACTTCTGCCTTGTGGCTAGGAGGCACTGATGTCAACAACCAATTAAAACTTGCCGCTTTACGGTATAGAAATGGTCAAGATTACTGGACAGGACCATTATCAAAAATTTATGCAGAAACCTCCTATGAAAATTGCAATAAATACGATAAGCATTTTATCAGCACCCAAGATATGGTGCGGGAATTCAGTGCTTGGTATGAAGCAGGAATCGCTGATCAAGCGAATGGAACCTCCACACAAAACGATTTATTTCCTAACTATCAAGTTCCAGAAATCATAAAAGAATGGCCTGCTCATGGCGATGTTTCGATGGGGCAGGATTATTATTTAGCGCCTTTTTACGATTTCAATAGCGATGGAAATTACAATTATCTTGATGGCGATTATCCTTGGTATGACATTAAAAAAGATAAAGAATGTAGCGTAGATAGGACCGTTTCACTATATGGGGATAAGAATTTTTGGTGGGTAATGAATGACAAAGGAAACATTCATACTGAGACCGGAGCTGATCCGATTGGAATGGAAATCAGGGCGCAAGCATTTGCCTTTGCCTCCAATGATGAAGTGAATAATATGACCTTTTACAATTACGAACTCATCAATCGGGGTACTCAAACACTTTACAATACCTATTTCGGTTTTTTTACCGACGGTGCCCTTGGTGATCCATATGATGATTATGTGGGTTGTGATGTTAATCGCGGCTTAGGCTATTATTATAATGGCGACAACTTTGATGGAGATAACTCAGGGTATAAAGGCTATGGATACTCCCCACCTGCGGTTGGTGTAGATTTTTTTGAAGGACCCTATCAAGATAATGATGGAATCGATAATGCGTTTGGTATTGGCGAAAACGAAGCCCTTAATGGAATTGGATATGGCGATGGGATTATCGATAATGAACGATTTGGCATGCGCCGCTTTTTATACTATTCCAATACCACAAATGGTGCGAATGTCAACCAGACAGACCCTACCAGTGCGGCGGATTACTATAATTATCTGAGGGGATTTTGGAAAGATGGGACAAAATTTGTTTATGGCGGCAGTGGTCACATTTCAGATCCTCAAGCAGATCCAAATACACCCTGTGAATTTATATTTCCTGGAACAACTGATCCGCTTGGATGGGGAACAAATGGTATTCCCCAGGCCAATTGGACAGAACAAACCGCCAATAACACACCAAATGATAGAAGATTCGTAGAATCTGCAGGGCCATTTATTTTGAAGCCCGGCGCTGTCAACAATATTACAGTTGGCGTTGTTTGGGCAAGGTCGACGGGTGGCGACCCCTTTACCTCCGTTGAAACGCTTCGCCGAGCGGATGATAAAGCACAAGCTCTCTTTGAAAACTGCTTTAAAGTACTTGACGCTCCTCATGCTCCTCTTCTTCAAATTCAAGAATTAGAAAATGAAGTTATTTTAATGTTGTCGAATCCAACCAACTCCAACAATTATCAAGAAAAGTACATAGAAGAGGATCCGTTTATTGTGGCAAACGATCCGAATGCAGACAAATCTTATCGTTTTCAGGGTTATCAGATTTATCAACTAAAAAACAATCAAATATCGGTTTCCGATTTAAAAGATCCGACGAAAGCGAGATTGGTAGCACAATGTGATATAAAAGATGACATTGAGGATATTATCAATTTCGAATTTGACGAAGATTTAGGGTTTAGTGTTCCCGTTAAGATGGTCTCTGCTCAAAACGAAGGTATCCGACATAGTTTTAGTGTAAAAACGGATTTATTTGCCCAGGGCAGTTCGCAATTAGTCAATTTTAAGCGCTACTATTATATTGCTGTTGCTTATGCGCACAACAACTATAAAACCTACATTCCTGATGATCCAATCGCACTCGACGGACAGAAAAAACGCTACATATTAAGCCGAAAAGCCCCAATGGGAGAAGCTGTAGCTGTTGAGGCTATACCACATATTTCTACCCCCGAAGCAGGCGGAACGCTACATTATTTAGCCTATGGTTCATCACCAAAAATAACGCGTTTAGATGGTTACGGAAATGGAAATCGTCCGATCGAATTTACCGATGCAACGCTCTCTACTATTCTTGCCAATGGATTTACCGATACGCCAGAATACGATTATGGTAAGGGTCCGATTAATATTAAAGTAGTGGA
>CANHOA010000033.1 GCA_947462255.1 Flavobacteriales bacterium
CAAAAAAGAGAAATGTAATTAAGCTACTAATCTTCATAGTATATTTTTTGTCGAATGTAGCTAAATAATTTAAGTTAAAATTTGATTTAATTTTTAGTTGCGAAAAATTAACATTTCCAAGATTAATCTTCCAACACCTTTAGTTTAGCGAAGCTCAACAGCATTGTTTTACTTCCGTGATGAGGAAAAAATATCACTGCTTTTTGGTCGGCACCACTATGTTCTAAGTTGGTAACTTTCCCTTTACCAAATCGTTCATGCACGACGTTTGTCCCCACCATTATTTTATCGCTGTTGCTTGGATTGTTATGGCTAGTTTGATTTATATCTTTTACAGCAGTTAATTTCTGACCTTGCCGCTCAAAAGGCTTATTTAGTCCACCGCTTTTTGCTTGAAACCCACTTCCCATTAGTGAGCGCCCTTGTCCTCTTGATGGTGTTTCGAAGTGCAGGAATTGTTGATCAATTTCATCAATAAATCTACTCGGTTCACACATCACCGCTTGGCCCCAAGTAAACCTGGAGCCTGCGTAGGAAAGAGTGCAGGTTGTCATTGCTCTAGTTACTGCGACATAAAAAAGCCTCCGTTCTTCCTCTAATTCACTTCGCGAATTTAGGGCCATTTGGGAAGGGAATAAATTTTCCTCAAGCCCCACTACAAATACATGTGGAAATTCTAGCCCTTTACTGGCATGAATCGTCATGAGGGAAACATGGTTCCGTTCGTCTGGTTTTTCTTGGTCCACATCGGTTAAAAGTGCCACATCAATCATAAAATCAGCTAAGGTCCTAATTTCATCTTCCTCACCTGAATTAACAAATTCTTTAATACCCGCCAATAATTCTTCCATATTTTGAACGCGCTCTACTTCTTCAGGACCTTTTGTTTTTTCGTCGTTTAACTCTTTCAGAATGCCAGAAGATTTCGTGATTCTTTCTGCTAGGGTAAAGGCATCAAGTTTATTTATTTCGGCTCCAAAACTATTAATCATGGTTACAAATTCGTAAATTCTAGCTTTTGTAGGACCGTTAACATCAGCAGGGTAGGTGTCGAAATCATTGATCACATCCCACATGCTAACACTGTATTTATTAGCACTTATGATGATGTTTTCAACGCTTGTTTTTCCAATTGCTCTTTTGGGATAATTAATAACACGTTTTAATGCTTCTTCATCTCTTGGATTAGTGGTCAATCTAAAATAGGCAAGGATGTCTTTTATTTCTTTGCGTTGATAAAACGAGATGCCACCGTAAATTTTGTATGGAATGTTTAATTTACGAAGGGATTCTTCAAATGATCTTGATTGCTTATTCGTGCGATAAAGTATAGCGAAATTATTATATGTTTGTTCTATCGATTCTTTGAGCGTATTGATTTTATTGGTAATTGCGCGGCCTTCCTCATTATCAGTTAAGGTACGCAAAACGGTAATTTTTTGTCCAATACCGTTGTCGGTCCAAACGACTTTATTTATCTGATCCTTATTTTTTTTTATGACGCTATTAGCTGCTTCGACAATATTTTTGGTGCTTCGATAATTTTGCTCCAACTTAAAAAGTTTATAGTCGGGATAATCTTGCCGAAAATTCAGAATGTTTTTAATGTTTGCCCCACGAAACGAATAAATGCTTTGAGCATCATCGCCAACGACACATATATTTTCGTATGAAGCGGCAATTTTTTTAACGATTAAGTATTGAGCATAATTGGTATCCTGGTACTCATCAACTAAGATGTAGCGAAATTTTTGCTGGTAATAATGCAATACATCTGGAAAATCACGTAAAAGTACATTGGTAAAATAAAGCAAGTCATCAAAGTCCATCGCGCCAGCTTTTTGACATCGGTTGGCATAAATCCTGTAAATACGTCCAATTTCTGGTCGCATCGATTGTTTGTCTTCCAATTGTATTTCGGGATTATCGGCGTAAGCTTGTGCTGATATCAGGTTGTTTTTTGCTGATGAAATTCGCCCTAGTACGTTGCTCGGTTTGTAGGTTTTATCGTCGATGTTTAGTTCTTTGATAATATCTTTCATTAAACTTTTGCTGTCCTGGGAATCGTAAATTGTAAAATTGCTGGGGAATCCAATTCGATCGGAATTATAGCGTAATATTTTAGCAAAAACGGCATGAAAGGTACCCATCGTGATATTCTTTGCTTCTTGTCCACCGCAAATTTTACTGATGCGCTCCGACATTTCTTTAGCGGCTTTATTCGTAAATGTTAAGGAAAGAATATTAAACGGGTCAATATCATTTTTTAACATATGCGCGATACGATAGGTGAGGACTCTCGTTTTTCCGGATCCAGCGCCTGCAATGACCATGGTAGGACCAAAAATATTCTCAACTGCAATGCGTTGGCTTTCGTTTAATTCTTCGAGATAAGACATGATTGTTTTTGTTATTTCAAAAGTACTAAGAAATTCCATTCAAATTCTTTGATAATCAAATGAGTTTTTAACAACGATAAAAGCACCTTATCTTTGACTCATGGCTTCGAAAAAAATATGGTTTAGTTTATTCGATTTTTCGTTTGATTATAAAGGTTCAGAGGCCCCTTTTCAAGTTCCTAGCGATTTCAATTGGGCGCTAGATTTTGAAAATAATTATGAGCAGCTTCTATTAGAATGGCAGCAATTTATGGAATTAAGATCCCCTAAGCCTTATTTCAAGGATTCAATGGTCGATATAAAGGATGCCTATCAAACAATATCTCTTCGATGGTGGGACCTTGAATTTCGAAAGAATAGGCGCTATTTTCCAATTACCACAGCATTGCTATTGCGCTACCCTGAAATTACTACGCTATCCTTTAATTTCTTAGCAGCAGGAGCAAAGATTTCGCCTCATTGTGGCGATACCAATGCTATTTTCCGCTCTCATTTTGGTCTGCAAATTCCTGCTCAAGCGCCTACTTGTGGGCTGAAGGTAAACGGGATTGAAAAATCATGGACAAAAGGAAAGTGGGTAATCTTTATGGATGCTTATGTTCATGAAGCTTACAATTCCTCAGAAGAAGACCGAATAATTATTTTAATGGATGTATTGCGACCTGAATTCAAGAAAAAAAGAAATTGGATTTGCTCCGTGGTTTTCACTTCCTTGTTTCTTCAAAAGCGTGCTACTTATTTTACCTTTCTGAATCGATTGCCTAAAGGAATACTTTATACCATGGCAGCAATGCTCATTCCCTTTTCCTTTCTCAGCCGAAAGTGCTTGAATCTAATCCGTTATTATTAGAAAATATATTGTAGAATCTGCCTTATCTTTGACCAAAATTTAATTACGCCAATGATTATTTATCATCATCCGGGATGTTCTAAAAGTAGGTGTGCTTTAGCTTATTTGCAAGAACAAAAACACACTTTTGAAATACGAAACTACCTTACTGAACCATTCACTAAACTAGAACTTGTAGCGCTTCTTTCTAAGTTAAATCTTTTGCCACTAGCTATCGTTCGTAAAGAAGAATTGGTCTATAAAACCCTGATAAAAGATAAATTTCTTAGCGACGATGCTATTATCGATATTTTATTAAAAAATCCGAAACTTATTCAGCGTCCAATCGTTGAATGGGGGGCGAATGCAGTAGTGGCTAGACCACTTGAAAATTTGATCGTCGAATTGGATAAATAAACAGGGTAAACCAAACGTACATGAGAACACGCTACATTGATTTAATTGATCAAACATTTGACTTTCCTCAAAATGAATTTAATTTACGGGAGGACCGTCTATTTTTTCATGGAATAGACCTGATGCGTTTAATAAATGAATATGGAACGCCCTTAAAGTTTAATTATCTCCCACAGATTTCTAACAATATACAACGTGCCAAAGGCTGGTTTCGTGAAGCAATAAATAATTTGGGGTATTCAGGTAAATACCATTATTCCTATTGTACGAAAAGCAATCATTTTTCTTTCGTTTTAGATGAGGTTATGAAGAACGATGTGCACATCGAAACTTCTTCAGCTTTTGATATTGATATTGTGCTAAAATTAATCGAAGAGGGAAAATTCGAAAAGGGGAAATTTGTAATCTGTAATGGATACAAACCAAAACTATACCTTGATAACATGGTTAAGTTGATGAATCTTGATCATGTGCAAGTTATTCCTGTTGTTGATAATACCGATGAATTAAATCAACTACTATCTCGAACTGATCGGGAAATTAATATTGGAATTCGTATTGCATCAGAGGAAGAGCCAAAATTTGAATTTTATACCTCTAGATTGGGTATCCGATACCGAGAAATTGTACCTTTTTACAAAGCAATTCTGCAAGAAAATCCCAGGGTTAAGGTTAAAATGCTTCACTTTTTCATCAATACAGGCATCAACGATACCGCTTATTATTGGAATGAATTAACAAAATGTTTGCGTATTTACAGTGACTTAAAAAAACTATGTCCTGAATTAGATTCATTAAATATTGGTGGTGGTTTCCCTATTAAAAAATCATTAGCCTTTGATTTTGATTATGCCTACATGGTGCGCGAAATTTTAACCCAAGTGAAGCGTGTTTGTACCGATAATGATATTCCTGAGCCTAATATAGTTACTGAATTTGGTTCCTTTACGGTTGGTGAAAGTGGTGGCGCTATCTTTAGTATCCTCCATCAAAAACAACAAAATGATAGAGAGAAATGGAATATGATTGATTCTTCATTTATGACTAATCTTCCAGATACCTGGGCCATCAATCAACGCTTCATCATGTTGCCAATTAATCGGTGGAATGATGATTATGAACGTGTGTTACTTGGCGGATTGACGTGTGATAGTGACGATTATTATAATTCAGAACAACATTCCAATGCTATATATTTACCCAAATTTGACAAGAATAAAGAATTGTATATTGGGTTTTTCAATACAGGCGCTTACCAAGAAACCATTGGAGGATTTGGCGGATTGAAGCATTGCCTTATTCCTGAACCCAAGCATATCCTCATTAATCGTGATGAAGACGGTAAAATTACAACCTCGATGTTTAGTCAAGAACAAACCGCAATGGATTATTTACAGATCTTAGGGTATAATACCTAATAAATAAATAGGGTTGTTGTCCTTTATATTGCTATCTTTGCACCCTTAAATTCAGTAAATGCAAGTCGATCGAATCATTCTTAAATTAAATTCTAAATTTTCTAACACTATATCAACTTGGGCTACAACTAGCTGCAATGATTTAATGCAATTATCGGATCGAAATTTAGATGTAATGTCTATTGATAGTTTATTGATATTCAATCAAAATCAAGTATTAAAACAAGATGTCCAAGAACTTCGAACGCAATTTGATAAATACCAAAAACCAATTTTGCATATCGATATTAACGGAACATTGGCAGTTGGAAAATCCAATTTGGATTTATGGATTGAGCGAAATAAATGTCGTTCAGTATTAATTCTCGGGGCTGATGATTTGGTAGGAAATGTTAATTTAGAGCGCTTTCTAAACAGCCTTAATTAACTTATTATCGCAAGCTTGCTCCGGCAGTTTTCTCAAGGTTTTTTCTTATTTTTTCCATGCAGGCATCAATAACCTGATCGGTTAAGGTTCGTTCTGTATCTTGAAAGTGGAACGAAACAGCATATGATTTCTTTCCCGCCTCTATTTTCTCCCCTTCATATACATCAAACAAACGAACGCTCTTAAGCAAGTGCTTTTCTGAATCGTAGGCAATGCGTTCAATGTCTTTGTAGGACGTCGCTTCATCTATCAATAAAGAGAAGTCTCTTCTAACTTCAAATGTTTTAGGGAGCTCTTTAAAAACCACGGATCTCTCACGCAGTAGGGTGTAGAGTACATCCCAATTTATTAGTGCGATATAAACGTCATTTTTAATTCCGAATCGTTTGCTGAGTGAATGGTCGATTTGTCCGATTTCAGCAATGTTTTGTTTATCAAGTGAAATGTTTAGTCCCTCTGCGAAAAAAGGAGAATCTACCAATTGAGCTTCTGTCGTTTGATTAATTCCAAAACGATTAAGGAGGGAATAAAAAGTGCCTTTTAGTGTAAAAAAAGTAGTTTCGGATCCCGAATTATTCCAATTTTCTACCTCTTGTTTTCCTGATATAGCAAAGGCAATTTGATTGGTTTCTACATATTCAGTTGCTTTCTTGTGATAGATGGCACCAAATTCAAACAGTTTCAAATCGTTTTGCTGCCTATTTTGATTATAAACTAAGGTTTCTAATAACCCAAAGACCAGTGTTTGACGCATTTGACTTAATTCACTGCTTAATGGATTTAAAAGCGATACTCCTAAATCAGATGGAATTAGTGCACTGTAGGAAGCTTTACTCAAAGAATTCATCATTATTTCAGAATACCCTTGAGCCACCAAAAATTCACTTATTTGATTTCCGAAGGTATGTTTCGAAATTCCTTTTTGCGGTTGAAAGGAATACTGCCATTTTTCAGGAATCGGAATGGCGTTAAATCCAATGATGCGCAAGATTTCTTCTGCAACATCGGCAGATCGGTTTACGTCAGTTCGATAGTTAGGTGCTATTATTTCCCAGAGCGAACCTTTTTTAGATTGTATTTTAAAATCCAAATCGAGTAATAATCGATGGGTATCGTCATCGTTTAAGTCAAGGCCAATTAATGCGCTAATTTGCTTAATATCTATTTGAATTTCTTTTGCTTTTGGTAAGCGAATGATTTCGTCGCTTAATCCTTGTACAACCTTTCCACCTGCGACTTCAATTATAAGATCTACTGCTCGATTCAGTGCATATGCTGTTAAATCGGGATCAACCCCACGTTCAAATCGAAAGCTCGCATCGGTATTAAGACCGTGTAGTTTAGCCGTCTTACGAATTGATATGGCATCAAAAATCGCTGATTCTAAAAATATTTCTTGTGTTTCTAAAGATACTGCAGCTTTTTGCCCGCCTAATATACCAGCAAGACAAAGGACATCCTGATCATCAGCTATTACAAGTTCGCTGCCTTTGAGTGTTCGTTCAATGCCATCGAGGGTGCTCAGTTTTTCATTCGCTTCTGCCTTTCGAACTTGAATACCGCCTTTTATTCCTGCCGTATCAAATGCATGCAGTGGAGTTCCTAATTCATGCATTACGAAATTAGTAACATCAACAACATTATTTATGGGTTTAATACCAATACTTGAAAGCGCATTTTTAAGCCATTCGGGGGAATCGCCAACCAATACATTAGCGATGATTGCGCTGCAATAGCGCGAACAGTTCTCATGATCGATTATGCGGACACCCAATTGATTATTTTGGTGATTGTTGTGTGTTTGTACTTTGGGCCAAGAGATGCTCAACTTACTTTTTTGGTGATAATTGAGGAAGGCTTTTAGATCACGCGCTACACCGATATGACCTGTGGCATCTGATCGGTTAGGAGTAAGCCCAATTTCAAATTGATAATCAGGTTGCAAGCGTATAACATTTTTTATTCCTTGTCCAATTGGCGTATCTTTTGGAAATTCAAGGATACCAGAATGAGAAGTGCCAATTCCCAATTCATCTTCGGCACACAACATCCCAAAGGAAGCTTCTCCGCGAATGTTTGCCTCCTTAATCGTTAAGGGCGCATCTGGAGTAGGGTATAGTGTTGTTCCAACCAAGGCAACAGCAACTTTTTGTCCTACTGCCACATTTGTCGCACCACAAACAATTTGTAAGAGCTCAGTACCAATAGAAACTTGTGTAATCTTCAAGCGATCAGCATTCGGATGTTGGATGCATTCCATTACTTCTCCCACCACGACTCCTTCTAAATCGCCTTTAACTTGCCCAATTGCTGTAGTGCTTTCAACTTCTAATCCAGTATCCGTTAAAATTGTGGCAATTTCGATTGCGGATAGTTTGCTATCTAGGTATTTTGCCAGCCAGTTGTAAGAAATTTTCATTTTAAAACGCTATTGCACGAAATTAATCATTCTTAATGAAACTCAAGCTCGCACTAAATGATTTTGAATTAAGACTTGGGTGCCGCGCATCTCGACTCCGCTCGATGCCCCTTGAGTGCTCTGACTCCGCTCGATTCACTAGCCGAGTATCGAGCGGAGTCGAGAGACAAGGCGGATTGGAGTTGAAAGACACGGCTAATTGAAACGTTTCAAAGTTTCGTTTACTTCTCGATCCGCTCCGCCTCGGCGGAGGAGGCGGGCCTTTATCCTCTCTTTTCCAATCGATCCAGCGGAAATCAAAAAGGACCAATAGAATAAGTTATTGGCAAATTATGGTGTCATACCAAGGAGAATAACCAACCCAAACACCATAAGCGCCTCCATCAATGTTACTTGGAATGTTGGTAGGCGTTGCAAATGGATTGCCACCAGAATAAATTTGATTGTATTTCTTCTCAAAGAAACTATATTCACTCTTACCTAACTTCGACAATTTAATCACTACCGTATCGCCTAAATGAAAACTGTTATTATTAGATATTGTAGAATCAACATATCCCATTGGATTTGAAACGTCAAAATCAAAGGTTAATCCATCAAAGAATTGATCATTAAAGAAAGGATTAAAATCTTTGGTATAAATAGGATCTTTTAGGTATTTTAACTCCCATTTATAGGCATCGTACTGACCTGGAGGATCAGATAGTACCCCTTTCATCTTTGCGTAATCTTCACCAGGCGCTGGAGTCCATACAAGCGAAGTTAACGGAGTAGGTTGACCGATAGTCGTTACCGAATTGTAGGTTTTACCTTCATGCGTTACCGTTAATGTGTAGGTTTTTCCCACTTCGCCCCAAATGGAGGGATCTAAAGATGTATAAGCACACAAATGAAAATTAGCCAATTGGTCTACAGGAATACCAAAAATTGATGAAGCATAAGCCTCCGTACCAGCAGGAAGGTTATCGGAGCAGAACTCCGTCAAAGTAACTGTATTTGTACCATTAGATACGGTAACAACTGCTCCGGAAATAAAGCCGTCAATGTATGCTTGTAAATTTGTTGGAGAAAATATATCCTGGGAGGAGGAAAGTAGAACGATTGGTGGCTGTCCAGTGCTTATACTTCCGTCCACTACGATTGTTTTCACATAACCCGGGATGTCAATTTGTACTTCTTTCGTGCACGAAAAAAGAATCGCGCTAACTAAAAGTATTGGGAGAATGTATTTTTTCATATTAAAATTCAAAATTCCAAGTTACACTTGGTATGATTGGAAATAAGGATACTTGTTTTACGCTAATTTTTACATCTCCAGTAGCAAAGCTTCCGTCGTTGTCTACATACAAAAAGAATGGGTTCGCTCTATTATAAACATTGTAAATGGAAAAAGCCCAATTACTTCGGAACTTTTTCTTCACATCAACCTCTATGTTTGTAGCGGGATCGGTGTGTTTTTTTGTTGCCTTGGAGTACAAGGTTGCTGAGATATCCAATCGATGATAAGGAGCCATTCGCGTTGAGTTTCGAGCGCCATAATTGTAAAGAAGACTTTGTTCTTGGATATACCAAGAAGTAGGCAAGGTAAGGGTATTTCCCGTTGCGTAAATAAAGGCCGCACTGAATGTCCAACGTTCATTCAACTTGTAGGTTCCAACAATACTCAAATCATGCCTACGATCATATTTTGCCGCAAAAACCTTTCCTTCGTTTAAATCTGGAAATGTACGTTCTGTTTTGGCTAATGTATACCCAATCCAACCTGTTAATTTCCCGACTGATTTCTTAAAAAAGAACTCAATACCATAGGCCCTACCAGTTCCAAAAACAAGTAGGTTATCTGTATTATCATTTACGTTGTCGCCTGGTAAAGCTCCTTCTTTGTATTCTATCAAGTTCTTCATTCCCTTGTAATAAACTTCCACCGATGCTTCGTATTTGTCGTTGTAAAAATTCCTGAAATACCCAACAGAACCCTGCCATCCTTTTTGAGGCTTTGCCTTATCTGTGGTCGGAAACCAAATATCAGTAGGGAGAGACACGGCACTCAAGGAGGTTAAGTGAACGTATTGATAATTGTAAGAATACCCGGCTTTAAAAGAACTTTGATCAGATAGCAACCAACGGAAAGAAATCCGTGGTTCTAGGCCATGGTAAAATTTAAGTAAATCTCCTTTACCATAAACAATCGCTGTATCTGGCGAACTAATATCCCCTTTAATGTAGCGCGTAAATGGTCCAACATGCTGATACATACTATAACGCAAGCCAACATTAACGCGTATTTTATCATTCAAATCAAAATCATCCATTACATACAAGGCAGACTCATGGCCAAATAGTTTTTGAGCTTCACCCGTATTAAAAACAACACTATCTGCCTCAGCGGAAACGCTAGTTGGCGTAAAGGTGTGAAAAATGTAGTCTGCCCCCCATTTGATTCTATGCCTAGCATTTGGGAAATATGAAAAATCGACTTTTCCTCCTACATCTCGCACACCAGAAGTCAATTCGAAGCGAAACTGATCCTGTTTAGAACCGAATTTGAACATGTAATCGGAAAAAGTACCCGTAACATTCATGAATAATTTATTCGTAAATAAATGATTCCATCGTAAGGCCGCTATTCCATTTCCCCAAGGCATATCAGCACCAAATCCACCCTCTCTATCCGTAAAATTAAAAACATCTTTTCCGTAATATCCGCTTAAAAAAATACGGTCTTTATCGGATAGCTTGTAATTAAATTTAGCATTCACATCGTAAAAATAATAACTAGAACCAGCAAAGGGAGAGGTATCTGGAATAGCCGCTTTCATAATAAGATCGATATACGTCCTTCGTCCGGAAATCATGAAAGAGCCTTTATTTTTTACCAAAGGACCTTCAATCGTAAAGCGCGATGAAATGGCTCCTATTCCACCTTTAATATGAAATCCTTTGTTGTTTCCCTCATTCATATTCACTTCCAATACCGAAGACATTCTACCACCATAATTAGCAGGCATTCCACCTTTAATAAGGTTCACACTTTTTACAGCATCTGAATTAAAGACGGAGAAAAATCCAAATAAATGCGCAGCATTGTACACCACCCCTTCATCAAGCATTACCAAATTTTGATCGGGTCCACCACCTCTAACATAGAATCCTTGTCCACCTTCCGAAATGGAAGAAACGCCAGGAAGTAATTGAATGGCTTTAATAACATCCACTTCTCCCATAAAGGCAGGCAGCGTTTTTATTTGATCTATTTGCAATTCAATTTGACCCAGTTTTGTTGAGTTAACATTTTCGCCTTTTTTAGCGTTTACAACAACTTCTTGAATCTCTTGGTAATTTACTCCTAACTCGTAATTAAACCGGACATCATTCGTTAAATCAATTTCTTTGGTATCAATTGGATAAATAAGCGAACGGAATTCGACCTTGTATTTTCCTGATGGGACAGTTAAAGAATAAAATCCATAAGTATTAGTAACTGCTGCCATGTTTAAAGAAGCAATTACAACCTTGGCACCGATTAGCGCTTCGCCATTCTTAGAGTCTGTTAAATAACCGCTTAATGTTGCACTCGTTTCTTGTGCTAGTATAGGCTGAAGGCTAAACAAAAAGAATAAAAATAATAGCTTTTTAAACATAAAAATCCTAAATTAATTTCGAGTACAAATTTAGCTTAACTAGCTTAATATTCTAGCTGAAACAATAATTTAATATAGAATCGATATAAAAAAACATTGTCCCAATTAAAGAACATTTAAAAACGAGTTAAGTTTTGATTAGCAGTAGAAGTTCTTTTGCTTTTTAGGGGAACAGGCATTTGCCTATTCCCCTTTTTATTTTAGTTAACCACGTGTTTGATTAACCTTCGCTCGTTATTAACATCGATTAATTCAATCATATATATGCCAGGAGCTAAATCTGCTTTAATGGTAAAGAGGTTAACTCCTATGTCTAATATTGCATTTTCCTGTAAAACCTTCATCCCGTTAGTATTTAGGATGCTTATTTTAACTTCACCTTTCGTTTTAAATTGCTTCCAATAAATGGAGAAGGAACCATGACTTGGGTTAGGGAAGGATTCAATGTTACTGTTAGTGTTTTCACATTCACTATACATTGTACTCAATAATTCCTGTGCACCATCTATATCAACTTGATATAATCGATAGTAATTATTGATGCGTTGATTTTCATCAAAATAGGTATACGTTTGTTCTGTGGTGCTGTTCCCAACTCCATCTACTGTACCCAAGATCTCCCATTCGTATCCAGTATTTGACTTTTCAATGCGGTAATAATCGTTGTTGTGTTCGGATTCTGTTGTCCATTGAATACGAACTAGTTCATCTTCACAAGTGGTACTCATTTTTGTGAATTCTACCGGTAATGCTTGGTTGTTTGAAGTGCCAATATTGAACCAGCTGAATCCTTGGTTACCTGTGCTTGTGATATCAAAGGCAGTTGGAATTGCACTTCCAGGAATCGTCGTGTGTGTTCCACAACTTTGCCAAGCAATATGATGTTGATTCACAGTGTTTGATCCTGGACTCTTGATGATGCGACAAATTTGCGGTGTTTGCATTCCTGTTAGGTTGTTCGCATATAAGGTAAGGCTGTAATTTACGGATGTGATTGGTGCCGTATAGTTATTATTAGTTGGAATTACACTCCAGTACCCATCACCTGAATAATTCTGAATCAGTTCTCCTGATGCCACAATTGGCAATCCATTATAGAGTGCAGAGCCTCCTTGCATCGGAAGTCCTGAAATATATTGAACGGTTAATGATTGATCTGTACCTGGTGTTGTTGCAAAATCAAACAGAGCATAGCGGTTGTAAGTCGCTGTACCAACAGGAAATCTTCCAGCTACTCCAGAGACAGCGGCATTTGCAAAGAAACGTTTGAATGGACCTACAATGGTTCCGTTGCTGTAAACCAATTTACCGGGCGAGGCGCTATTGATTCCTAGGGTCAGGAGGTTAGTTGTAGTGGTGTAAATATTTCCTAGTACCATAGTTAATGAATCTGTCACGGTTACTGGTCTTTGTAAGGTTAGTGATGCTCCAGATAATTTGTTTACACGCATTTTGGCAAGTTGAATGGTTCCGTTTCCGCTTATGGAAGCTGAGCTTGGTCCATAAAAATTTAGGAGTCCACCGGTTGACGTTAAGGTTCCATTGTTAACAAAGTCACCATATAATAGAAGGGATCCGCCGGACTGTGTCAACTGAGATCCTGTTTCTGCTATAAGGCTAGTAATGATTATTGCTCCCGTAGATATGCTTGGCTGACTTAAAATACAGCCAGAGTTGGCGGGAATGATAGCGGTATGTACGCTGCTTGGCAAAGCCGTGGCAGGTACTAAAGTGGTTCCATTGTATTGATACCAATTCGCCAAAGTTCCCCATTGCGTTGAGCTTTGTCCATTCCAAACATATGAATTTGTCGAAAGTGGTGTCAGCACATTCACTGAAGCAGGGGAGAGGGTAACTACATTCGAAGGTAAAACGCATGTTCCATTAGTTACCATCGCTCTAATGTATTTCGTTCCTGACATAATCCCAATAGAATTAGCCGGTAAGGTCGCTGAGGTTTGCCCACTAATATTGGTAAAAGTTACATTGTCCGAACTTGTTTGCCATTGAAGGGTACCGCCATAGTTTGTCAAAGTAATTGCATTTGGCAGTAATCCAGGACACACCGATTGGCTGCTGCTTGCTGTGCTTACTTCAGTTATTGTAGCAACAACCGCTGTTCGAGTTGCGGAAACACAGCCTGTCGTGGTATTTCTTACTTCAACGTAATACGTTGTCGTTGATGATAAAACTGGGGTCGTATAAGATGAAGTTCCTTGCGAAAGTAAGTTACCACCACTTGCTGCATCGTACCAATCCAAGGTATAACCGGAATTAACCGTTCCTGTAAATGTTATTGCAGCTGCGCCACAAGATGACATGTTTGGAACAATAGCAGAAGAAGCTACCCCTGCGAATGCAAATGTGCCATTCGCGGTAAAGGTGTGAATGGTATAGCCACCCACTTGCGTGATTGTGCCACCGGTTGCAGCAGGTGTCCCAGCATATCTTACGATCACGATACCAGGTCCACCATTTTCCGTGGCCCAATTATTTGAAATTAATTTACACTGCCCACCACCACCGTAAGAGGCTTGTCCACCTCCAAGGCCATTTGTTCCTTGAAGATTCGTACTCGTACCAAGGCCGCCACCTCCGCCGCCTCCAGCGTACCACACAGCAGTACCTGAAATTGAATTTTGAAGTCCATTTCCACCGTTGCCTGGATAGTAAGGTCGATAGGCCGAACTACCGCAACCACTCGAGGTGCCATTCGATCCATTTCCTCCAGCGCCGCCACCGCCGCCGCCTGATACTTCACCACCTCCACCGCAGCGAGAATTTCCTCCTGCATTACCTTGTCCGGCTGTACCAGTGCCTCCATATCCCGTGTTCGCAGAACTAGATTGGTTCGCACCACCACCACCTGAACCTCCAGTGTAGCCATTTTGAGGTCCTCCTCCGTAGCTTCCGCCACCTCCGCCGCCTACTGCTATGTAGGTGCTTCCAAAAGAAGAATTAGTTCCACTCGTTGCGTGTACACCTATTGATGCATTGTCGTAACCTGGGGAACCACCTGTTCCGACTGTAATTGCTGTGGAAGATCCCGCAGCATAGGAAACATTGGTATTGTAAATATATCCTCCGGCGCCACCACCACCGCCACGTCCAAAACCAGCACCGCCGCCGCCGGCAACGGTTAAGACATCAATCGTTAAGCCCGATAGTGTGTTGGTTGCAATTGGCGGCAATGGATTAACAGTTGCCACAACCGCCGTTCTTGGTGAAGATGTACATCCATTATTAGTTACATCTGCATAATATGTAGTCGTGGTAGATATACTTGGCGTGGTATAACTGGTCCCGGTTCCCAAAGAGGATCCACCGGTTAATGCTGCGTACCAATTAATAGTTCCTGCAGCTGTAGTTGCCTGAAGTGTTAAGGTATTTCCTCCCCCGCAAATGTCAGCGCCAGAAGTTGAGGTGAAAGTTGGGATTGCGTTTACCGTTGCTACAACGGCTATTCTTGGTGAGGATGTACATCCATTATTCGTCACATCGGCATAATACGTCGTCGTTGTTGCTATACTTGGCGTTGTGTAGCTTGTTCCAGTTCCCAAAGAGGATCCCCCTGTTAAGGCTGCATACCAATTGATAGTTCCGGCTGTTGCAGTTGCTTGTAGGCTTACTGTTCCTGTTCCACATCGAGAAGCACCTGTCGCAGATGTTAGAGAAGGGATTGTGTTTACCGTGGCAACAACCGCTGTTCTTGAGCTTGATGTACATCCATTATTGGTTACTTCTGCATAATATGTCGTCGTTGTTGCGATACTTGGTGTTGTATAACTGGTCCCGGTTCCCAAAGAGGAGCCACCCGTTAATGCTGCGTACCAATTGATAGTTCCTGCTGCAGTCGCTGCTTGTAGTGTTACGGTATTTGGCCCCCCACAAATGGCAGCACCAGTAGTTGAGGTTAAAGTCGGTATTGCGTTTACCGTGGCAACAACCGCTGTTCTTGGGCTCGATGTACATCCATTATTAGTTACATCTGCATAATAGGTCGTCGTTGTAGCAATACTTGGCGTTGTATAACTGGTTCCGGTTCCCAAAGTGGAACCTCCTGTTGATGCTGCATACCAATTGATAGTTCCTGCAGCAGTGGCTGCTTGAAGGGTTCCTGTACCCGACCCGCAAATAGAAGCTCCGGTAGTTGAGCTGAAAGTAGGGATTGCGTTTACCGTGGCAACAACCGCTGTTCGAGTTGCGGAAACACAGCCTGTCGTGGTATTTCTTACTTCAACGTAATACGTTGTCGTTGATGATAAAACTGGGGTCGTATAAGATGAAGTTCCTTGCGAAAGTAAGTTACCACCACTTGCCGCGTCGTACCAATCCAAGGTACAGCCTGAAACAACCGTTCCTGTAAATGTAATTGCAGCTGCGCCACAAGATGACATGTTTGGAACGATTGAGCTAGAGGAGCCATTGTAAGCAAAAGATCCATTGCTATTAAAGGTGTGAATCGTATATCCGCCAACTTGTGTTATTGTACCACCTGTTCCTTGTGGAGTTCCCAAATACCTCACGATTACAATTCCAGAACCTCCATTTTTACCAACCCATTGCACTAAACCTCCGCCACCGCCATTTCCTCTATTCGGAGCGCCATCCTGACCAACAGAAGAACCTCCTGTTGCTGGTGTGCCATTAACTCCACCAGATCTTGCTGCACCTGGACCACCAACTGCATAATAAACTGGAGCGCCTGATATACTAGATAATAATCCAGCACCAGCATTACCTGCTGTGCCGCCTGAATTAGCAGAAGC
>CANHOA010000034.1 GCA_947462255.1 Flavobacteriales bacterium
AATAGTCACCTCTAAATCCAACTACTTGTTCTTTTAGTTGAACGCCGTCTTTTCTAGCCAAACGATCCGCTTGAAGTCCAGCGCAAAATACCAAGTAAACTGAATCGAATGCACCTTTATTGGTTTGTAATGTGCTTACCTTTTCATTTTTTGTTATTGATTGAACCTCGTGACCAAGAAAAACAGCACTCAAAGGATTAATCGCCAGGGCCAATTCAACCATTTTTCTGGTAGCTGCTCGAAAATCGATTATGCCAGTACAAGGAACCAAAAGTCCACCAATAGATTCAACATGGGGTTCAATTTCCTTCACCTCAGCAGCACTTATTTTTTTAAGTCCCTCAATTTTATTTTCAAGTCCAGTTTGGTAGATTCGTTCCATGTTAGCGAGCTCGCTTTCGTGCGTTGCAACAACCACCTTTCCGCAAACATCGTGTGCAATTCCATGTTCCTTGGCAAATTCAACCAATTCTTTTCTTCCCTCGATGCAGTTTTTCGCTTTTAGTGAGCCCGGCTTGTAATACAAACCAGAATGAAGCACCCCAGAGTTGTGGCCCGTTTGATGATCGGCAAGAATTTCCTCTTTTTCAAATAGCGCAATTAAGAGCGTAGGATTTTGTTTTTGCACTTTGTAAAAAGTGGCTGCGCCAACGATACCTCCACCAATAATTGCTATATCAAATTTCATTTTGAAAGTTTAGACAAAAGTACATATGATAAGAGAATTGAGGTACGGAAATGAAAAATTTTATGAGAAGTATTAGCGATAAAAAATGTTATGTCAATTATAAAGTATTAAATTTGATAGGAAAGAGTGGAGACCAGAACCAACTTCGCCGCAGTGAAAAAAAACGGGGCGTAATCTGCTTAGCTATATGAGTAAAAAGATAAAATAAATAAAAATGCAAAAAATTAGTATTTCTGGACATGGTTTCGAGTATATAAGAGGCTATATTGACGGGGCTGAAAAAATTGACGCAATTGAATTAATGGGTGCGGATGAGAGTATTAGTGTTTCAAGTATAAGAGGTTGTGATGCAGATGATGATAAAGGTTTTATATATTCCGATGCATCATTTTACAATGAAACTACAAAAGTTTTTTTTTATTTGGAAGGTGTAGATTTTCCAAGATTTACTGGATCCGTGCTTGGAGATAATGGTTTTTTGATTAAAGAACAGCAGTTTCTTTACGCTTTATCAGAAGATTGGAAAAAAGAAAAATACAATTATGAGATTTTTATTGATGGAAAGGGTGCTTTGGGTGAATTCGAGATTGACGATGATGTAATATTGGACAATATTATCTTAGTTACTTTTAAGAATGCTTATGAAATTAATGATAATATGGACGATGAAATGCTAATTGGAGTTATTCAATGTGTTGATGCCGCAGAAAAAAACATATTTGTATCACTTTATGAGGAAGCTCTTCGTAATGAAGATCCAGAAATGTTTAAACCAGCACAAGATGGTAAATACAAAGGAATGAATTTCTCTGAAGTTTTTTTAGTAATGCAGAGCAAATTTACCCCTATTGATTATTCTAATTCTAGTATTGCCGGAAGTATTAATAGACTTTAGGTAACAACATAGCTTTCCTTTCTGAAAATTATAAGATTCCAAATTCTTCTGGTAATTCAAGCTATTTTGGCATACATGCAACAAAATATTTAACAATAGAAAATTAATTAAACGAGTAAAATGAAATTTAATAAAGACACATTACGAAAATTCACGCCTTTTGTTTTAATGTTAGGTTTTGTTTTGTTTAAGATACCTGATTTGTTTTTACCATACTTTTGGGATGAAGCATGGTCATATGTGCCTGCCATCAAAGATATGACATTAAAAGGACCATCTTTGCTGCCGAACTCAATTTCACCGGATATGTATAGAGGACATCCTTTATTATTTTATTTCATGAGTTCAACATGGATTAAACTTTTTGGTACTAATATTTGGATTACGAAGCTATTTCCCTTAATTATTTCTTTATTCTTTCTTCAAACTGTTTTCTCATTTACAAAAAAGAATTTTAATTACTTAACAGCTATTCTAACACTGTTTTTTTTAATAATTCAATCAGTATTTTTTGCACAATCAACATTTTTATTACCTGAGGTTCTCATTGCACTTTTTACGGTATTGAGCTTGAAATCATATATAGACAAGAAATATGCCTCGACAATTATTTGGTTGACTTTTGCTTTATATACTAAAGAAAGTGCAATTGTAATTTGGGGAGTAATTACATTTTTGAGAACTTTAGAAGTCTATAAAACGTCTGGATTAAGCATTATTGATAAGTTTAATAGAATATTGCTTTTCTTTGTGCCAATTTCATTGGTATTCATTTTCTTCTTAGTTCAGAAACTTATTGTCGGATGGTACTTTTTTCCAGAACATCTTTCTTATATAAACCTTAAGGAATTCGCTGGCAGACTTGATGGTTATTCTTCCTATCTTTTTATCTTCATGGGAAGAAACTTACTTACTGTTTTTGGTTTAATAGCTTTGATATGGTTGATAATTCGAAAAGAGAGTCAACTAAAAGATAAAAGGCCTATCCTGTTTGTACTTCTCTTATTTGTAGTAACTTATTTATTATTCTCATCAGTAAACTTCTATTCACCTCGATATATACTATCTATCTTGCCTTACATGATAATGATTTGGGTGTATTTTATAGTAACAGTAACTAAGAAGTATCACAAAGCTTTTACAATTTTGCTATTTACAGTGATTGCGGCAAATAATCTCCATTTTACATTAAATAAACGAGGTGGGCATGATCATACACTAGGATATAGGGACTTAATTTCTGTTTATTCCGATATTGCCCAATACTGTGAGGAAATAGAGATTTATGATAGCTCAATTTATGCTCACTTTTTAATGTATAACAACCTTACAAATCCTGACTTAGGTTATTTAGGGAATGGCAAAGGTGTATTTACTAATATCCAAAATAAATTTACTGAAGAGACGGAATTTGCAATTATTAGCTCAAGTGAATTAGACAAGAATGCATATGAAACTATTAGAAAAAAAGGACTGCTGATGAAGAGATTTGAACAAAAAGGATGTTGGTCTGAATTATATAAAATGGAAAACCACTAAGCACAACACTGTATATAAAAATAGGCGATTTAGTAGTAACTTCAAGGGTGTAGCCCGCTACAATCGTTGTACTTTTTGAAAGTGCGATTTACCCCAAGCGCCTACTTTTCATATACACAACGTTATGGGCAAATTTAACAGACGACACAACAAACAACATGAGAAAAACAGTATTTATAATATTATTGACCTTGTCTTTAAATTAACCGAACTAATTTTTCTCTAAACTGTTAAAAACCAAATCATTTAAAAAAGCAATAATTTCACTTTCCTCTTTGTTATTTCCAAAATCAGTAAGAGACGGAAGGTTATTCATAAAGAAGTTTTGAAAATGCGCCATTTCAATTATTGTAGATGCTAAAGACTTGGGGTATTTATAATTCGGGCAACAAGCTAAAATAATAGTGCCAACTACAGCACATAAATCTTTGTATGGCTTAAAAAATTGCTGCTTATTATCCTCACCAACTTGTTTTGTCAAATAGGCCTTGGAACCCTCAGCAATAATTATTTGATAAAGTAAACTTTCGTTTATATAACTTGTGTTTTCATCATCCTCCACCGTTGTTGCCAAAAGTTTAATAACCCTTTTTAGTTTTTCAGCCGGGTTATTCATGTTATTCGTATGAAAACTGATCTGAAATTCAAGCCAAGCCCAATACCAAGCCGTAAGATAAACCAATAATTTATGCTTATTTTCAAAGTATCGGTAAATTCCTGCCTCGGTTGTACCAATATCTTCTGCCAGTTTCTTAAATGTAAAGGCCTCAAAGCCAGTTTTGCTAATTAGCTGAACACTGTGTTTAAGAATGTTCTTTCCTAACTCAGAACTCTCTGGATTTCGAAGAAACAATGCCTCATTCATTTTTATGTGTAATTCTAATTTCATTTAGTTGTTTCTGTTACTTCTGCTTGATAAGTAACAAAGCTACAAAAAATATTAATACAATTATTTATGATAGTAATGCTATCATTTTAAAAACTATTCCTATCTTTGCCTCGAACATACACATTCAAAAATGCTCCTTAAAAAACACATACCTATATTCTACATAATAAATAAGGTGAAGTACGATCTGGTAATTGTCCTTATTGTTTCCTTATCGGCTCTTTTTATTACCGATAAATATAAAGATCTATTACCTGAAATGCCTTTAACAATTCCTACTTTCATCGGAACTGCGATTTCAATTCTGCTCTCTTTTAAACTGAGTCAATCTTACGAAAGATGGTGGGAAGCTCGAAAAGTATGGGGGGCAATCGTTAATGATTCTAGAAGTTTAGTCATTCAATTACAAACGTTAACTGGAAAAGGAAATGACGAACTAATCAAAAAAATTGCTTTTAGACAAATAGCTTGGTGTTATTCATTAGGTCAATCGCTCAGAGGCTTGAGTCCAACCGATAATTTGAATGATTTTATCACCGAGGAGGACTTAAGCGAAATAATGCAGCACAATAACAAGCCTTTGGCATTACTTCAACTGAACGCAAGAGATATAAAACAACTCAAAGACACGAATCAATTAGATCAATTATCGCAGTTGCAATTAGATAATACACTTGTGCGACTTTGTGATGCACAAGGAAAATGTGAACGCATTAAGACAACCATATTCCCAGTTACCTATCGCCTCTTCCTTCAAGGTTTAATTTACCTTTTTGTTATCACGCTTGCCATTTCTTTACGAGTGGATGGTTTATTTGAAACACCTCTTCTGGTAGCTATTTCCGCAGCATTTTTCTTATTAGAAAAATCAGCTAGACACATGCAAGATCCATTTGAGAACAGGCCAACAGACACTGCTATGACAGCAATTGCAAGAACTATTGAAATAAATATAAAGCAACTATTAAAAGAAACCGAAATCCCACAAGCACATCAAGCAGATAAATTTTACTCATTATAAACAATTAAACATTAAAAATATGAAAACACTAACAAAAGAAATGCAAACGGCCATAACTCCAGCAATGGCGCTAGACTTATTGAAAGAAGGGAATAAACGATTTATTTATAATCTTAAACTTAACCGAAACCTTTTGCAACAAGCAAACGAAACATCAGACGGGCAGCATCCCTTTGCGGTTATTTTAAGTTGTATTGACAGCCGAACGTCTGCCGAACTTATTTTCGACCAAGGACTTGGTGACGTATTCAGTGTTCGTATTGCTGGAAACATTGTTAATGAGGATATTTTAGGCAGCATGGAATTTGGCTGCAAAGTGGCAGGTTCAAAAATAATTGTTGTTTTAGGTCACACAAAATGTGGCGCAATAAAAGGGGCATGCGACCATGTTGAAATGGGTAACTTAACGGCATTATTGAGCAAAATAACACCGGCCGTTGAAAATGAAATACAGACAATAGAAAATCGGAATGCTAACAATTCAGTTTTCGTGGAAAATGTGGCGACGATCAATGTTAAGCAGACCGTTAATGCCATTATGGAACGAAGCCCCATCCTAAGTGAGATGATTAACAGTGGACAAATTGGAATTGTTGGAGGAATGCATGACATCTCAACAGGTGAAGTGACATTTTATTCCGAGACAATGAACTAAGGTTTACCCTATATTCCAGACAAAGATTAAGGGCTGCTAAGAGCACCTTTCCAAAAGGCTGGGTTAAGTTTCGCTGATTTTCAATTCCTGCTACAAAGATTTGCCGCCAACTAGCGTATAATAAATTGCCCCAGGCGTTATATACAAAGAGACACGAATTTGCAAAAAACGCAACTAGTGGTTTCTTCGTTGCGCAATACAATACTGATACTTAAGCCAAATCATTCATCTTTGAAGTATTAAAAAAGGTACTCATTATCCTAAGAAGGATTTATGATAAACAAATACGCAGACCTGTTTATCAACCAGTATTCATTTTAAACTTCAAAATGAGCAAAAAAAAGGAAAATACTAGAAGAGAACAAAGGCCCTGGCTGAAGATTATACAGCGCTACAATAAACCTAATCTAGTTAAAAGTTGGGGTCAAGTAGCGAATTCTTTTCTACCCTATTTTGGGCTTTGGGTCGCCATGTATTATTCGTTGACTATTTCATATTGGCTTACCTTAGGAATCTCGATTATTGCAGCAGGGTTTCTTATGCGCATATTTATTATATTTCACGATTGTAGCCATGGATCTTTCTTCGTATCAAAAAGAGCAAATCGTGTAATGGGAATTATAGCGGCAGGCCTAATATTCATTCCGTACCACAAATGGCAAGAAGATCACCGAATTCATCACGCAACAGCGGGGAATTTAGACAATAAAGGCGTTGGGGATGTACGAACATTTACCGTAGAAGAATATAAGAATTTTAAGCCTTGGCAAAAGCAACTATACAAACTATATCGTAATCCAATAATGCTCTTCTTTATTGGGCCACTTATTTTGTTTCTAATCATCTTCCGCTTTCCACCAAAAGATAGATCTATTAAAGAAAAGGTGTATACACACCTCACTACCATAGTATTGATTTTGGCCGTGTTTGGTATGTCGTATTGGATTGGTCTTGGGCCTTTTATTAAAATTCAATTACCAATTCTATTTGTAACTGCTGGACACGGGGCATGGATATTCTATGTGCAGCATACTTTTGAAGATGTAGTTTGGGAAAGACAAACAGAGTGGGATTTTGAAACAATGTCGTTGAAGGGAAGCTCTTACCTAAAACTCCCTAAAATATTACAGTGGTTTACAGGCAATGTGTGCATCCATCACATTCATCATTTATGCCCCGCCATCCCCAATTACAAACTGCAAAAATGCTATGATGAAAACCCTTTGTTTCATATTGAAAAGCCACTTACGTTTTGGTCATCGCTCAAGTGCCTAAAATACAGAGTGTGGGACGAGAAAAGCAGGAAATTAATCAGTTTTAAGGAGATTAAGTAAAGTGTGTCGAAGTAAATAGATGCGTTTTTAGATCCTGGATTTACAATAAGTCGGGCAGATTAATCTTCAAACAAAGACTTCAATATTATGAGAATTTATGGCTTGCAACAGCAACTAAAAGAAATTGGCGCTTTAGTGCCCCAAAGATCAGCCGCCAACTAGCGGATCACTATCAGCTAGCATAATCAAATTAAATATTGCAAGTTTGACAGACATAGTGGTAAAACAAAACATCATGCCAACAAATTATAACGACATTTAATTAATTGTTACTTTTGAAAAAATAGTTTTGGAAAATCCTATAAATAAAAGAGTACGAGGCGGACGTCAAAAAGCCATATGAGTAGTTAAAACAAAATGTGAAAAATTATGAATGAAGTTAAAATTGGAGGACAGATTTGGATGGGACAAAATCTAAATAATGAAATATTCCAAAATGGAGAAAAAATATTGAGTGTCAACACAACGGACGATTGGATGGCAGCTCTTCAAAATAAAATTCCCGCTTGTTGCGACTATAAGGACGAAAAATCTAATGGTGAAATCTACGGTAAAATATATAATTGGTTTGCGGTTGTAGATCCAAGAAACATTGCTCCAAATGAATGGCGTGTACCTTTAGTAAAGGATTGGGAAATTTTAGTAGAATCAATTGGTTTAAAGAATCTTATTGGTAAAAGTTTAAAACACCCTGATTTTTGGGGCGATTCTGCAGGCTCTAATGAATTTGGGTTTTCTGCGCTTCCAGGTGGGTTCAGAGGATCTTTTGGAAGTTCTATGGATATTAATAAAAGAACAGGATGGTGGTCTGCTACTGAATGGCAACCATTAAGTAATAAAGCATGGGTAGTCAACCTAGACAGTAATATTGATAATGAAAATTTGAGCTTCAAAAGTTTTGAAATTCTAAAAGCTGATGTTAGAATGAATGGGTACTACTTACGCTGCCTGAAAAATGAATAATTTAGAAAACCTTGCCATTGAATTTGATAACTAATGATTAAAGGTGAATTCTTGAACAATCAATTATTACAAGGTTTAAAGTCTAACTTGTAAATTAACCGAACTAATTTTTCTCTAAGCTGTTAAAAACCAAATCATTTAAAAAAGCAATAATTTCACTTTCCTCTTTGTTATTTCCAAAATCAGTAAGAGACGGAAGGTTATTCATAAAGAAGTTTTGAAAATGCGCCATTTCAATGATTGTAGATGCTAAAGACTTGGGGTATTTATAATTCGGGCAACAAGCTAAAATAATAGTGCCAACTACAGCACATAAATCTTTGTATGGCTTAAAAAATTGCTGCTTATTATCCTCACCAACTTTTGGTGAGAGATAGCAGTATTTCATTTGTTAGCCAACTATTCTATACCAACCGTAATCTACAAAGGATAAACTACTGCGACAACAAAGTAATTGCCGCCATAGACATAGACGCAGATTATCCAGTAAAATTCTGGCTAAAAGCTAGAATAAGGGGATTTTCAAGTATAGAAACAGATGCCGGTAACAACCGCTTTTGGCTGACTTACCCAAGCAAATTGATTGACGATGATTTCTTTAATGCTTTCAAGAAATTAACACGGCAAAAATTGGTGTTCTTTGCAAATTTCAACTTCTATATTGCACCTGAAAAAACAAAAAATTAGAGATGTCACAAATCGTGTGACAACTAATTCAATAATGTTTAGCTTTGCATTGTGAAAAAGGTAGTTGCAATTTTCTTGCTTTTGTTGTTCTGTGGAAAATTCATTTACACCACAACTTGGTTGGTTTATTTTCACATCAATCAACAAGAAATTGTTCGCTTATCCTGTGAGAACCGAAATCGACCAGCCTTAAAATGTAATGGAAAATGTTATTTGGCGAAACAACTTCGAAAAGCTGAAGTAGACTTGGCTCAGAAGAATAATGACCAACAAACGCAATTGAAGCTTATTAAACAATTGGAATTAGAAGGTTTTTTCATTTCACAAAATGTCCAAATTTCCGAGCAAACCCCTTTTCTAGTTCAACTAGATTTGACCCGTTCGAGATATAACAGTCATTTCTCGAATGCTCACTTAAACAAGGTGTTCCATCCTCCCTGTGCATAAGAATTAAAAAGAGATCCTATATATTTTTTTTTAAAATCTTAACGCATTCATACATGAAATACACTTTGATTTTCGGACTCGCTTTATGGGCGTTTCCATCTAGGTCATGTGATATTTGTGGCGGAGTTTCTGGTAATGCCTCCATTGGCTTATTTGCTTCGACGCAGTTTCATATGGTCGGTATAAAAAGTAACATTAGAACCTATCGAAGCTACCTTTCTGGGATCATCCATTCTCACGAACGGGTGTATCAACAAGAACTTACGGGTCGATGGCAACTTACTCCCAGATGGCAGTTATTTGCTACCATTCCATTTCAAATTGGGGTTCAAAAGCGTGATCTAGGCCGCGAAGTTATTTCAGGCTTAGGTGACCCAAGTTTAATTGTAAATCATGTTTTTCTCCACCATAAAGATAGCAGTGGGAGCACGAAACAATTTCTATCCGCAGGGATTGGGATAAAAACTCCTTTGGGACGAATGGCTCCAGCAACCAGTTTGATTCGAAATCTATATCCTGGAACAGGTGCATGGAACATCAGTGGTTTACTAACTCATACAATGCGATTAAATGGACATTTTAGCATCCAACAGGAGGGTATCGTTACTTATAAATTAGCCGATAAGAATGGGTTCCTGTATGGAAACACCTACTCCATTGCTTCAACCTTAATAAGAAATAATAAGCTAGGAATGAGCAGAATGATTGTTGGATTAGGTCTTAAAGCTGAGTTCTTCGAACCGAGCGCAGAACTTGGAGTACCAATGAGTGTAAATAATAATCAAGGGTACGATTTTTCAAGTCAAATAAGTTTGAATTATTTGACCAATCGATGGCTATGGAGTTGCCATTTAATGCAACCTATCCTTCAAAATTTTAACAACGGCAGCATGAAACAAGGCTCGAATGTTTCGTTGTCAGTAAGCTATTTAATCAAAAAAGTAAAACCAATTAAAATTAAAGAACATGAAAAAAACTAACTATTATTTATTAGTAGCGCTAACCATTGGACTAGGTTTAATTAGTGCATGTAACAAACAAAATGATGCAACTATTACTATTGAAGAACCAGTGATCAATGACACCATTTTTAATTTGGACACCCTGCACATGGAAGGGACCATTATAGGCGGATCCAAGCTACATGGATATACATTGACGCTTACAAATCTTAGTACCAATGAACTAATTTATACCGGAAGTACATCAAACAAGAAAAAAGAATATGCCTTCCACGAACACCAAGAAGTATCCGTTCTGGACACTTCAATTCTAGAGGTTAAGGTAACTGTTAATCTGAATCGTTCTGGAAAAATGGCTACTAAATCTGTCACTTGTGTGGTAATTCCTTAACCATGAAAATGTCAGCAAGAAAGGGGGGTAACGCCTCCTTTCTTCTTAACCAAAAATGGTTGAATTGGCATTGGCAATTGATTTGCTTGTGGTTATACAGATAAGACTTGTTATCGAATTCAAACAATTCCCTAAAATCTTATTAATACATTTGTACAATGAAATTTGAACTTGTATCTAACTACCAAGCAACTGGCGATCAACCGGAAGCCATACGACAATTGGTAGAGGGATTAGAGCAAGGAATTCGCCATCAAGCTTTACTAGGTGTTACAGGCAGTGGTAAAACATTTACTGTGGCAAATGTGATAGAAAAAGTGAACCGGCCAACGCTGGTATTATCGCATAATAAAACCCTAGCAGCCCAACTTTACGGCGAGTTCAAACACTTTTTTCCTGAGAATTCTGTGGAATATTTTGTTTCTTACTACGATTATTATCAACCGGAAGCGTATTTGCCTGTCACGAATACCTACATTGAAAAAGACTTGCAAATCAACGATGAGATTGAAAAACTGAGGCTTTCCGCCACTTCAGCCTTACTTTCTGGTCGGCGAGATATTATCGTTGTCGCCTCCGTTTCCTGTATTTATGGTATTGGGAATCCAACAGAATTTAAAAATAGCATCATTGAAATAAAAGTTGGCGATGTGTTTACTCGTAATACTTTTTTGCATCGCTTAGTAGAAAATTTATATGTGCGAGCTGGCGACGAATTCAAGCGGGGTAACTTTCGTGTGATTGGTGATACCATCGATATTTACTTAGCCTATGCCGACCATGCCCTGCGCATTGGATTTTTTGACGATGAAATTGAATCCATTACAAGCGTAAATCCGGAAGATAACCGAACCATTGAAACGTTTGAGACCATACAAATTTTTGCAGCTAATTTATTTGTCTCCAGCCCGGATAACACCCAGCAAGCTATTCACCAAATACAAGATGATTTAATCGAAGAAGTTGAAAACTTTAAGCTTGCAGGAAAGACTGAAGAAGCTAAACGTTTAGAAGATCGCGTGAATTATGACCTTGAAATGATTCGAGAATTAGGCTATTGTTCAGGAATTGAAAATTACTCTCGCTATTTTGATCAGCGTGTCTCAGGGGAACGACCTTTTTGCCTTTTGGATTATTTTCCATCTGATTACCTCATGATTATTGATGAAAGTCATGTTACCTTGCCTCAAGTAAAAGGAATGTATGGTGGCGACAAAGCGCGAAAAACAAACTTAATTGACTATGGATTTCGTCTTCAAGCAGCCATAGACAATAGACCTTTAAAATTTGAAGAATTTGAAGGAATGTTTAATCAAACAATTTACGTTTCTGCAACTCCTGCCGAATATGAAATAGAGAAGTCGGAAGGTCTTATTATTGAACAACTTATTCGTCCTACAGGACTATTAGACCCCATAATTGAGGTTAGACCAAGCAAGCATCAAATTGATGATTTAATGGAAGCCATCCAAGAAAGAATCAATGCAAGTGAACGGACCTTGGTTACTACGTTAACGAAAAGAATGGCGGAGGAACTTCAGAAATATTTAGACAAACTTGGCATTAAATGCCAGTATATCCATAGCGAAGTAACCACGATAGATCGAGTTGAGATTCTACGACAGTTAAGGCTAGGTGTTTTTGATGTATTAATTGGAGTAAATCTCCTTCGAGAAGGACTTGATTTACCCGAAGTATCTCTAGTTGTTATACTTGATGCCGATAAAGAGGGCTTTTTGAGAAACGAAAAATCATTAGTGCAAACCGCAGGTAGGGCAGCGCGAAATGTGAATGGAAAAGTGATCATGTATGCTGATAAGATTACGAAATCGATGAAACGAACAATCGATGAAACAGCTAGGCGACGCGCCATGCAAATAGACTACAACCAACAAAATGGCTTAATTCCCACAGCCTTAAATAAATCAGTTGATATAAGTTTAGCAGCCAAGATTAAATTACAAAGCGAGATGGAATATTCCGTTTTAAGCGAAGAAATTAAACAGATTAAATTGGAAGCCGCCGAAGAAAAAAGTTTCTATGGAAACCAAGACCAATTGCAAAATGTGATTAAAAATCTTCGAAAGCAAATGGAGAAAGCAGCCAAAGCCTTAAATTTTATTGAAGCGGCACATTTTAGAGATCAATTAATTGAATTAGAAAAATTAAAAGAAAAACCATGAAAAGTACCTTACCCCTCACCCTTTTTAGATGCGTAGCCATTGCAGAAGGAATTTCATATTTGGCCTTGTTTTCAAATATGCTTTTTATTAAACCATCAGATGCAGTGCTTTACAAGACACTTTTATACCCAATTGGGATGACACATGGCGTATTATTTATTGGATATATTGCATTAGCGATTATTCTGGCGAAATCGTTGAAATGGAATTTTGTAAGTCTTGGCATTGTCCTTTTTGCCTCCCTACTCCCTTTTGCCACCTTTATCGTTGAAAGAAGGTACTTAAAAAAATGAACCAGTGAATTGGATTTTGCTTAAAAGATTACAATCTTTCAAGGGGTAATTTAATCCCATCTACTAGAGAATAGCAA
>CANHOA010000035.1 GCA_947462255.1 Flavobacteriales bacterium
GTGAAAAGGGCATTGAATCTACTATCATTGGCTTGGAAAATAATCGTGTACATGTTTATCGTTTAGGTGGCATATCGATGGAGGAATTATCACTGCACTTAGAGGAATTGCCCCTAATCAACAATAAAGCGACAGATCATGGAATCGCGAGCGGCATGGTCAAGCATCATTATGCTCCAAAAACGCCCTTATTTTTTTACAAGGAGGGTCAACGTGATCTTAGCGAACAAAGCGGCTATATTTTTTACAAAAATAATCCCTTAAGCGATCGTTTTAAACACGTTATTGTGTTAAGTGAAAGCGGAGATCTTAACGAGGCTGCCCGAAAATTGTACAGTGTCTTGCACCTCTTCGATGCAAAATGCCTTGATAAAATTAGTATCGAACGATTTCCCAATGAAGGCTTAGGAATGACCTTAAACGATCGATTAAATCGTGCTACAGCAAAATTTACCCCATAAAAAAAGCCTTCCGAATTCGAAAGGCTTATTAATATATTTAAGTTTCAAATCACTTCATGTGACGACCGAAACGGTTGTTAAATTTATCAATTCTACCTGCAGTATCAACAAATTGCGCAATACCAGTAAAGAAAGGGTGAGACTTATGAGAAATATCTAACTTCACCAAAGGATATTCATTACCATCTTCCCAAAGGATAGTTTCTTTAGTAGATGCGCAAGACGGACATACAAATGCATATTCATTCGACATGTCTTTAAATACTACTAATCTGTAATCGTCTGGGTGAATTTCGTTTTTCATGCTATTATCGTTTTCAAAATGGATTGCAAAAATAAGTATTTCTTTTTTATTTCCAATACAATTCAGGATTTATTACTGACTATTTTAACAAATGAGGGGGGATAACTCTCAGAAATAGGCTGTAATCAAAGCTAGTTTGTACTTAAATTTGTTTAAAATAATTCCCTTTGAAACTAAATGTACCCTATCGTCTAGATGATATTGCTTCCATAATTGGGTGTCAATACATCGGGAATCCTGCGCATCAGGTAACAGGCATCAATGAAATTCATCTTGTTGAATCTGGGGATATTGTTTTTGTTGACCATCCTAAATATTATGAAAAAGCCCTAAATTCTGCTGCCACAACCATCATTATAGATAAAGAAACAAATTGTCCTGAAGGGAAAGCACTCATCATTTCAGAAAATCCATTTGATGATTTTAATGCCTTAACACGCCATTTCGCACCAAAACTAGGACCTAAAACCGATTCTGTCGATCAAGATCTTATTTATCCAAACGTTTACATTGGTCACAATGTACACATCGGAAAAAACGTGCGTATTTATCCTGGAGTATCCATTTTAGATGGCACAAGGATTCACGACAATGTAATTATTGGGGCAAACAGTGTGATTGGTCACGATGCTTTCTACTACAAGAAAACAAATGGTAAATACAACGCCATGCATTCCTGCGGAAATGTAATCATCGAAGAAGGTGTCGAAATTGGTGCCTTGTGCACGATTGACCGAGGCGTTACAGGCATAACCACTATCGGTAGAGGGACAAAAATCGACAATCAAGTGCATGTTGGTCATGATACCGTAATTGGGCAAGATTGTTTAATCGCTGCAGGTGTTGCAATAGCGGGTTGCGTGGTCATAGAAGATCGCGTGGTAATATGGGGCCAAGTTGGCATTGCTAGCAGTATAAAAATAGGTGAAGGAGCCATTATTTTAGCTCAAAGTGGCGTTATGAAAGAGTTAGAAGCAGGAAAAACCTATTTTGGAAGTCCTTGCGGCGAAGTGAAAGAAAAATTTAGAGAATTAGTTGCACTTCGATCCCTTCCGGATTTTATGCAGGGCAAAAAATGACCGAGGCCCTACAAAATAAGCTAGATCAAAAAATTGCATTACAGGCCTTAAAACTCAATGCCCTGTTGGAAATTACTACAGCAATTAACAACAATCTTTCCACCGAACAATTACTCAATAATTTTTCATTTGTCCTAAAGCAACAATTGAATTTTCGCCGCTTTGTTTTATTGATTCAACAAGAAAGTTGGAGCTGTATACTAAAGGAAGGCGTGAAGGGTAAAATTGATGCGGAAAAATTGATACTTGATTTAGTGCGTTTTAAGGATACCACAATCGTTGTAGACTCCAACTCTGCCTTACTTAAAGAATTTAATATTGTCCTTCCTGTGCTACATTTAGGTAAACCACTAGCCTATTTATTGCTGACTGATAATCAATTGAAACCGGCAGCATTGGAAGATGCCGATTCACATTTAACTTTCGCACAAACGATCACTAGCATCATTGCAGTAGCGATTGAAAACAAACGATTGGTAAAAAGTAATGTGGTAAAAGAAATCATATCCAAAGACCTCGAAGTAGCTTCGGAACTTCAAAAATTACTTTTTCCATCCGATCTTCCGTCCGACCGAAAAATGGACATTCACGCAAAATACATTCAACGACATGCAATTGGTGGTGATTACTACGACTTCATTCCCCTTGGCGACGACGAATACATTCTTTGTATTGCAGATGTATCAGGCAAAGGAATTAGTGCCGCTATGTTGATGGCGAATTTTCAGGCAACCATACGAACGCTCTTTAAATACCAGCGTTTTGAGTTAGCCTTTTTAATGGAGGAATTAAATAAGAAAGTAATCTTGAATGCAAAAGGAGAAAAATTTATTACATTTTTCATCGCCCACTTCAATGCCTACAGCCGAAAGCTAAAGTATATTAATGCCGGTCATAATTACCCAATTCTATTCATGAACCAAAAGGTGCAAGTATTAGATAAAGGATGCATTGGCTTAGGAATGTTGGATGAATTACCTTCCATAAACATTGGTTCACTGATTTTAAACAGCAGTGCTACCCTAGTACTTTATACCGATGGTGTTGTGGAGACATTAGATGAATCGGGGGAGGAATTTGGATCAGAACGCTTAATAAAAGATATAAAATCATACTCAAGTTTAAAGATGGAGGACATGAACAACATTATTTTCTCACATCTTTCAGAGTGGTGCAACACCTCAAATTATGGCGATGATACGGCAATTATGAGTTGTAAATTTTTTTAACGAATTAAGTACATTTTACCCAATCCTTTTTGAATAAAATTATCGGCTACAGATTCCAAATGACGAATGTTTTGGCCCTGAATTTTAGCTTGTACACGATATAAATAAAGGCCATTTGCCAATTGGTCGCCAAATTGATCTTTTCCATCCCAAGCGAATTCCGTTACGTTTCTGCCTATGCGAATCGGGCCAAGTTCGCCCTCTGTTATTTCACGAACCACTCGCCCATTTATGTTCATCACTTGAACTAAGATATCGTCTGGAAGTGCATCTCCAGTTAAGGTAAACACAAAACGAGTACTCGTTGAAAATGGGTTTGGATAATTTAAAAACTCAGTAATTGCAGACTCATGAATGACCTCAAAACTAATTTTATATTCCAGATCACCTGAAAGGTTTCCTGATTTATCGCTTCCTTGTACCAAAAGTGTATATGTTCCTGTTTTATCAAAATAACAAGGGTAAATAATTTTAAATTTCTTATTCTGACTTTCGGCTGGAATCCATTGCATAATAACCTCCCCACTAGAATTCATAAATGGAATTTTAATTTGTAGACCATCTGGGTCGGTCAAATAAACGCCAAACAAAGAAGTATCGGCATCCTCATTCATAACTAAATAAGGATTATCATCTTTCAAACTCATTACAATTTCAGATGTTGGCGAAATAATATCATTATTCAGGATATGTTGACCATTAAAAGTGACATCCAGTATTGGATTTAGATCCTCAGATAGCACGGTAAAAGGAAACTGTAAAATATTATTAATGTGGGTCAGTTCAGGCTGATCGGTAAACACTTGCGCTATGTCGACATATGGATTTATCTCCATTCGCAACCAATTGTCCCCTACCAATCCCAAAGAAGAAAATTCAATGGTGTCGCGTAATAAACCACCCACTAGTAGGGGCTTTTGACGAGGATAGCCAATCGGGTGAATGACCTCATTTTTATCCACAATAAAGTAATTCACCAATAAGGAATCCATACCATAATCGCTGATGTTGCGAACATCTACAGCAAATTGTATCAACTGCCCTTCTTTGATCGTATCATTTGGGTTTGTCCATGTAATACCATTGGATGGATCGATCGCTGCTTCCGGAAGTGGTGCAAAAACAAGATGCCAGAAATCCAATTGAGCAGGAGTTTGTGTTACTGAATCGTAATATTGAGCCTCAAGGCGGAGATAAGGAAATAACACGGGATCAATTAAATTGGATAATTGGATAATGGAATCGTTCGGCGTCATAATCGTATCAATCGTATATTGATATGCCCCATAAGCATTGTATAATTTTATATTGAGTAGCGTAGAATCTCCTGGCGTTTGTTCTAAGGGATCCCGTTTCCAAAATAGAGACTTCCATTCTGCAACAGGTCCTATCAAAGGACTCGTCTCTCGACCAAATAATTGAGAGCCGGAAATTATCGTGTCGAGAAAGATATTTTCATTGTTTTGAGCGACCAATTCCACCACAAAACTTGGATCACCTTTCCGGGTTAAGAAAATAAAGGGACGGTTTGGCCTACCGGAATAAATACTATCCGATCCCAAATTAGCAAACGTTTGATACAATCCGGGGTCGTATAAATCCCACCAATCATAACGCGTAGTCATCGGAGAATAAATGAGAATGTAATCCCCATTTTCCACCACGTTTTCTACGAGATTTTGAAATGCATCTATCTGCGGAACACTGTTTTGATAAAAGGTAAAATACCTCATCGGACGTGGCTTGCAGCCATTGTTGTCATTAGCATTTCCAAAATTGTTATTGGGATTTACCACGGTGCCATTTGGATAAATATAGCGTGTTTCCCACGGCAACAAGGTTGCCTTATCGATAATAGCGACATGAAATTTTGGTGTTAAATTGCACACTTCATATTCTTGTTGCTCATCGTTCAAATACCAAGCATTGTCATAGATATACGGAGCAGCGGAGGAGGTTAATGCTAAACACGAAATCGTTTTTAATATGGGAGCAAATTCTCGTTGCTCATTCAATTGGTTCAGATTAATCCCAATTGGAGTATTAAAAGTAAACTGGTGAAAATCATCCTGGCCCCAACCTTCCTTATTAATAATGTACTGATACGATCGATTTTTCCAATTTGGCATCGCTTCATTTAAGGCAACTCGCCAATAATATACGGTGCTATCAGTCATTATAAGGGGTGACGACAGATTTGAAACAGATGAAATCCATTGATTCCAATTAACTGATTTTACGCCTCCTAGCGCCGTAATAGTGGCATAACGACGAAAGCCGCTGTTAAAAGTGTGTACGGTATCAATTTCAAAACGATACGTACTCATTGGCGCCAACGGATTGATCGTAGAGGCAAACAAAGCGATAGTATCGCGCGGCACTACAGCAAAATCTATTGGCAAAATCGGCTCAATTCCATCAATGCTAATATTAAAATTTTTCAATACTTGATTATTGGTGATTTCATCATATTGTTCAGAAATTACCGAAGGGATATCAGCACTAATTGTGAATCGATTCAAGCCTACGCCAATCAGTGGATAAAAAGGCACTTTAACTTGAATTGTTTTTTCATAATCCAAACCATTAACAATAAATACATAGTTAGAATCGGCGGTTGATCCCGGAAAATCGCGGAGAACTTGAAGCGTAAAATCCCCAGGAATGGATTGTCCTAAATTTCTAAGCGTAACAGCAATCTCTATTGAATCGGTAGCAAGCGTAATGTTGTTTGGTCCAAACACAATTCGGGGATCTGTCAGTTCAATTTCGGGTTTATTATGAGGATTCAAACGTAGCATTGGATCGCCGTGAAGTGTCATTTGAGCAAAGGTAGATTCGGAAATCAAATCAGCATTCGATGTCATTACCGTATCAATTAAATTTTTAATGTGGGAACCGATCGTACCACCATAATTATCTTGACTGAACTGCTTATAAAAATTATTGGAGAATTCATTAAGAGCAGAGGTGAAACCTAAATCAATTGTTCCGAGATAAGCAATGACACCAGCATTTGGCGCTAACACAAATTGCTCCGATTTTGTTGCTGCGCTTTGGAAAATATTTCCGTTGTAACATGAATTTGCAATCAACAAGGGGTATCGACCTTGATTATCCCAATTTTCTGGCTCATCGAGATTTACATCAAAACCACTGACAGAAGAAGAAGCATGCCCAAAGAAATTCATAACAGTTACACCCTCTTGAATTCTATCTTGAATTGCTTGAACTTGTGATGGTGTAAGAGGATTTCCAGATTGCTTAGCAACCAAGGTGGTATTGGCAGCAAAAAAATCATCTTCAGCAATCACCGCCATCTGATTCAAATAATTTTGAAAAAGATACTGTTCATTCGCATTGTTACCTCCTGAAAAATGCAAAATTTGCTTTTGCCAATCCTTTGTTTGTGACGAATAAATCGAGCCAGGGTCTTGCTGCAACTCAAACGCCTTAACTTTGGTGAGATACGTTTGTAATTCCGCATTATTATTCACAGAAATCCGCCCAGTTGGTATTAATGGCGCCCATTTATCCATTCCAAATAAATTAGAAGTGATGCAAACATCCGATGAGGGATGACCAAACGACGGAACGAGCGACAAAGCATAATTAGCAACAGACGTTCGAGAACCCGGTCCCGAAGAAAGTGCTGAGGTAACATTGGCTTCACGAATACCTTTGCCTAACAAGTATAGGCCAATCGGCTTTTGAGTTGATAAGGTATAGATATAATGCGCATATCGCCGTATGCCATTTATGTGCTTTGGAATACCGCCACCAAATTGCTGGTAGAGCTCATCGACTTTTGATAAAATAACATTGTAATCACCACCCAATAAAGAACTTCGATACGTGGCATACTCTACCACTGAATTTTCAAGTTTTGGATGATAAACAAACAATAAGGCCTTTTCTAAATTTGGAATGGTAGAAAAATCAGTAAAAAACCCTGTTCCATTAACCAATTTAAACGAAATGATATTGACTACCGTACTTGCATCTTGCAAGATTACTTTTTGCGAATTTCCTGAGGTGCTATTCGGGATGAGCACTTGAAAATTTCCAGCAGAAACTGCTACCACAGGAACTTTACGAGGAACATCACCAAGAACGAAGCAATATGGATTAGTTAAAGATAGCAAGCTCATATTTAAGCGTATTTTGGTTTGATTTGAGTTATTCTCAACCAAAAAAGAAGTTTTATTAGCATTAAGGAAAGAAGGAGATCTAGGGTACAGGAATGACCAATAATTTAAAGATTGAAAATCAGATAGCGCACTTTGATCGCCAAGTATGGACACTTTATAGTTTGTGCCGCCAGAAGCTGGTAAGATAGAAACAGGAAATGATTTATTGATATGAATTCCCTGATAGCCAGTAAAAATAGTATCGTGTAAAACGTAATTAGATGCGCCTATGGTATGCACCGAATGATGATTTCCAATTCCTCCAAAAGACGCATTCGAAGCCCCAACGGTAACAGCACGATAATTAACCAAAGGAGCATCAAGACCTTGGTATACATTTTCCAATAATGTGGACGAAAAATTCCATGTGTATCCATTAACTCCATTTTGAATAGAGCTCCCCCACCCCTCTCCAGAAACATAAAATGAACTAGCAGCCTCGGATGATTTTTCACCGGCGATATACGCTTGAGAAAACGCCTGCCACTTTTCCGAAAACACATAGTTAGAGGGAGAATATGCGTTAAAATCCACATCATTTTCAAGCACAAAGCGCTTATTGTTCTCACTCGTATTCCAAGTTAAAAAGTACTGAATGGTATCATTGTAGAGACTAAACCTCGGATTACCCATTCTGTTGGGGTCATCATAAAGTGTAGAATCAAGCCAACCATCATTTTTTTCGGCATAAAAAAAGATAACATCTCCTACATCTAACTGATTATCACCACCATCTTGAATATACAAGGGAATTTCTTTTTGCCGTCCAAAAATCTGAATATTTCCCGCCGTAAACGAATTAATTGGAATGCCTGCAGCACTTAATGAAGCAGCATCAATTTTAAAGAGACCGGTCTGGGTTAACGAAAAAGAGTAGTGTTGTTGTGAATAATTTATCCACTCATTTCCGAAGGTTTGCGCTTTTGATGACAAACAAAATAGAAGACAAGTTATTAAAAGGTAAAACTTTTTCATTTCATTGCATTCTTGGGTTTTGCTAATTTAAACTTAATTGAAAAAATATGTGTGTAAAAATTAGCATCAGCGTCACCCAATCGAGTAAAAGCATAATCTAAATGAAAACCTTTAATGCCGATACCTAGCCCAATATTAGGCTGTACTCCCCAATAGGTGGAATTATCCATCCTACTAAATGATTGAATTGAAGAAATTCCTCCCCTCAACTTGACAATATCACGGAAACCAAACTGAATGCCCAGATGAGGATCTATTGAAAAAGGTGCACCACTAATTAAGGTATTTCTTTTGCCATCGGTGGTAAGGTCTAAATCCATCTCTGCTGCTAAGTTCAGACCTTTTTTACCCAAATCAAATTGGCAAGCAGAGGCCATAATTATTCTAGGAAGTGTTAATTCTAGGCCATTACTAGGAATTTCGTTTCCGGTGGCCAAGAAAACCTGCTGCATTTCTGGATCTAAATTAAACACCCAAGCATTAAACGTTGATGTCATATCGCGCGCAACAACACCAAAACGCCACGTTTTATTTACTTGGTATTTCCAGCCGGCGTCTAGTCCAAATCCCCAAGCCTTTGCGAAATCGCCCACTTTTCGATAAACTACTTTTACAGTTCCACCAATACTCATTCCCTCCACCTTCAACTTGGAGGAATAGGTACCCAAAAAAGCATAATCACCGGCAGTAAACGTGGTTATATTGTCGTAATTAACAACACCATTATTGTCTATTAATTGAGTCGTGTTTGGAATATCATCTACGCCAAAACGAATAAAAGAAAGTCCCACAGCGCTTCTATCATTTATTGCATGCGCTAGACCGACATAATCATACTTAGCAATGCCGGCAAAAAACTCAGAGTGCATAGCACTGACCTCCAACCAGCTTTTTACCCCCACCAAACCCGCAGGATTCCAATAAGCAGCGCTTACACCATCAACCGAAGCAACAACTGCATTTCCCATTCCGTATGCATCTGCACCAACACCTATGGCTAAGAACTCATTTGAATATTTTTGAGCGAAAACCGCAGGAAATGCGGAAAGAAAAAGTAAAAAAGAATAGGCTAAACCTCTCATTATATTAAAATTTTAGGGTTATTTAACCCCAATATTGACAAAAAATTGTGTTATTTGTATTTCAATAAATAGTTGCGATAAAAATACTTTATTTAATTCCTATTTTAGGTGATAGTTGAAAAAAAAAATAAATAACTAAATGTTTACTATTCCGAATCTACTTACTGGTATGAATTTGCTTTGCGGAATAGCCTCCATTTTAGCAACCTTAGCAGGAAGAATTGACATTTCCCCTTTATTTTTATTCGCTGCAATGGGTTTTGATTTTCTAGATGGTTTTTTGGCAAGAAAACTCAACAAAAGTGGTCTTCTTGGAAAGCAATTGGATTCATTAGCCGACATGGTTTCATTTGGATTAGCACCAGGTATAATCGTAATGGTTATGATAATTGTTGGTGTGCATGATGGGCCCATTGCTCCACATGATTATAACTTTCAAGCCTCCTCGTATACATGGTTTCAAATTCAAGCATGGATGCAGGCCGTTTTTTATTCTGTGCCCAATAATTTTGATGCATCAATAAAATACCTTCCTTTTCTTGGTTTACTTATTCCGTTTTTATCCATGTTTCGCCTAGCAAAGTTTAATATCGATGAAAATCAAAGTGACCAATTTATTGGTGTCCCAACTCCATTAAACACGCTATTCACTCTGTTCTTCCCCCTATTTTTTTATACCAATTTTTCGGAGTGGAATAGCCAACATTCATTCGTATTAGCAGTTTTTGATTGTTATACTATTGCTTTAATTACCAGTCTATTTTCCTTCTTGTTAATCGCTAAAATTCCACTGATTGCGCTAAAATTCAAAAACTTTGGATGGGCAGATAATAAATTTCGTTACCTTTTAATTATCTTTTCATTAATAAGTTTTATACTTTTTTACCTTTGGTCTATTCCTATAATTGTATTTTTGTATTTATTATTATCCTTAATTGGTAACTTTCAACACAAAACAAATGAAATTCAGAGCTGAAATAGACATAATGCCACAAGATGCCTTATTGGATCCACAGGGAAAAGCAGTAAGTAGTGCCCTTAAAAATATCGGTCTTTCCGAAATTAATGACGTGCGAATTGGACGTCATATTCGATTATTAATTGAAAGTGCTGATAAAGAGAGTGCACAAGCAAAAGTAGAAGAGGCATGCAAAAAAATGTTAGCAAATCAGATTATGGAGACCTATCATTTTACCATTGAAAATTATTAA
>CANHOA010000036.1 GCA_947462255.1 Flavobacteriales bacterium
ACCCTACTTTTTTTTCCGCAAAAAAAGTAGCAAAAAAACTCGAAAGTGGCATGCGTTCATTCTCTCCAATTCTAAGACTTGACCCTTTCGGTGATTTCTACCGAACTACCTCACGGTACCCAAGTCTTATTTCATTACAATCATTCTCTTATGCAAGCTTTCATTTTAAAAAATGAATTCGTTTTTTTCTCCTGTCGCCTATTATTCTGATAAAGTGAAGCGAATTTAAATAAGGGAACCGTAATGCAGCTCGCAGAGATCGCTGAAACGGTCTTATTTAAAGAGTGGAGTGTATTGAAGAATAATCAGCGACTTGATTTTTTCGTTCTTTTGTATCAAGACAAAAGGACAAAGAAAATAAGGTCCGATTTTTATCGGACAATAGTGAGAAAGCAGTGAGTATTAGCGTACGTCTCGGTGGAAAAATTGAAATACATAACCTTGACTTTTATAGCTTCGTGGGGTTTCTTTTTTTGTCAAGCAAAAAAGAAAGGCTTAACATATAAAAGCATTTGGAAGCAATCAGTATATTTACCTATGTTATTCGAAATTGGCGAAAAAGTATCATTGTTAAAAGAAACAGGACTATTCATAGTTATTGAAATCCATACCAATTTCGCCATCGTTAAGGATGAATTCTCATTTGAGCATAGGGTACAAAGAGCAGAATTAGTTAAAAGAACTGAAGTTCCAACACAAGGAACTATTCCAAATAAAGAAACCAGACAGCCAACAAAAATACAGAAGGGAGCTCCTCAGGCAATTCCTGAGATTGACTTGCATATAGAACAACTCGTAGCAAGTGATTCATCCCTCAGTTCGCACGATAAATTTCTTTTGCAAATCGATGCCTTCAAGCACTTTACCAATCAAATGATTCAGAAAAAAATAAGCAAATTCATCGTTATTCATGGAATTGGGGAAGGGAAATTAATTCAGGAAATTCGCGATATTATCAGGAACAGAGATGGTTTTAGCATCCATGATGCCAACTATTCATCACGTGGCGTTGGGGCATCCTACATAGAGCTTAAATTATCTATAGTGACATTTTTATAGACTCATAAATCTCCTTAATTGCCGTGCACTGAACCTTTTGTTCCTTGTGGCAGATCAAAAATCCAAGTAAAATTTCCTATGAAATGACTCCCAGAAAAACCGCGTTTTTTATCTAATTCCTTAGGAAAATGAATAATATTATTGGTGTATAGTCCTTTTACATTTGATTGCGGAGCAATACCATCCTGTAAACACATTGGATCAGGATTTAATCCGGTGAGTTTTGAGCCATACTGCCAAACTTCTTTCCATAGTTTAACATTTACCACACCTGTTCGTGCATTTTCAGGTGCGATAATATAAAAGCCACCAAAATTAATTTTATTTACTAAAACCTCTGACATACCTAAGGAATATGCAAAGCCCATACTATGAGCTACAATGTAGAGCGTATCATTCCGCGATGAATTAGGCTCATTATTTAAAAGTTGTAATAGATTATACCCTGCTACTCGACCATGCATTCTTCGTAAATTAAATCCTGACTCATTCGGATTTGTAGGTAAAATCGATTTACTTTTCACCTTACTATTGGAAATATTTTGGGCATATTCACAATTATGCTTCTTTAAATTTTTGCATTGCTTTGGGAAAAAAGACATTGCATTCGTGAAATCAAGTATGGAAACATAATCAGACGTCGAAATGGAATGATGGCCATCTGCATAATATATATCATCAGGGTGGATCCGATCTTCAAACAAATAATTAATTTTTTTCCAAGGAGTCCAATAGGCGAAACGATCATTATCATAAATATAGTTGCTAGTTTCAGGCATCTCTAAGCCTTTGGATTGAATGGCCGCAAATGTTTTTTCTAAATCACTAGATGTGGAAACTGGACGATAACCATTTACAAATAATAAAATACGCTTCGTTGGATTTTGATTTAAGGTATGTGCCTCAATTTTTTTACCCTGATAATCATACAAGTTTTTTGAAATAATAGCACCAGAAAAATCCTTTTCAGTAATCACGAAATAATGATTTAATGCCTTTATAGATTTCCCATTAAATGAGAGATTAGCCGATGAATTCCGAAAATATAAAGCTGTTTTACCATCTTTCCCCTTAATCAAATCGAAATACAAAACAGGCTTTGAGATAGTCGACACCCAGCTGCCACCTCGTTTAATAAAAATTTCAGTCTTATTTGCTTGTTGCGGAACTTTAATCAATTCAGGCGTAGAAGAAAGTCCGTTTATTACTTTTTGTGCCGAATAATTATTAAACATACTGAATTGATAATTTTCAAGAAAACGATACGAATAATATTTATTTACAAGAACAAAAGAGCCATATACAATCCCTATCGATACGAAAAACATGATAATTTTAAAGATTCGGAACAGCCATCTTTTGTACCATTTACTCTCAACAATTCGCTTATTCACTGTTTTCCTTAAATACCAAAGCAGGAATAAAACCAACAGGACAACAAGAACATGACTTGGACTTATTACCCAGTTAGCACTTCTATAAATTGGCCAAAAAAGTGGGTTTGCTATTTTTAAGTATACAATTGAATTATTTCGCTTGAAGGGACGAACAATGTCATTTAAAAAACTTGTTGGAGTACTCGTGATTATTTTACCATTTTTATCCTCTGACCATAAATAATAAGCAACAAGTCCATTATTTGATGTAACAAACTCGTAATCGTCATGGATCTGGAAAAAAGAGTTAGATTTCCTAAGTTCAAGACATTCTTTCCAAGATAATAATTCTGAAAGATTAGGTAAAGCTTCAGCAGAAGTATCTGACAAAATAGAAACCCCTCTTGCACGCATGAGACTAGAAGAAATGACCTTGCTAAAATTTGGCAAATTCGAATACTTTACAAATAATACATGCTTGTTAGGCAATGCATAAGCTAAAAGATTAGTGTCAGAAAATGAATCAACTATAAATATGTAATAATCATTGTCTTTTTTTTCCTGCACGCTGCTAAAAAAGACATCACGAGTTAAGCGCATTTGCCGCGTGTAAATGATTTTATTCCCAGATGGTGATGAAAATACAGCTGGAAAATTTTTTGCGGAATAATCTTGCCTAATAAACTTAAACGCTATTTTGGATTTATTAAATACCTGCTCTAATTGATTACATACTTGCTTGGAAACCAAGTGATTTTTTCGAGTAGAAACGAAATGAATATTAGCTGTTACCCTATTGAATTGTTCGTTTTCAAATGCAATAGAGTCAATGTTTTGAGCAAAACTGAAGCTTAAAAAGCTGGTGCTTATAACCAAACATATTGCATGAAATGCTTTCATTAAGAAAATTAAAGATGCATGAAGTTCTTTTTAGCCAACAATTCATCTTCTGATTCACGATAATCGGGGTCGTCCACGCAACAATCAACAGGACAAACAGCAGCGCATTGAGGTTCATCATGGAAACCCATACACTCTGTACATTTATCGTGAGTGATGTAATAAACGTCCATGTTAACAGGAGCAAATGCATTATCAGCATCTACCTCCTCCCCATTTAACGTGGTTAACATTCCCTTAAGCGAGGTGCCATCAGCATATTTCCACTCTGCACCTCCCTCATAAATTGCATTATTAGGACATTCTGGTTCACAAGCCCCACAATTAATGCATTCATCTGTAATCATTATTGCCATTTGTGACTATCTTTTTATTTTACAAATATAAGGAGCTTAAACGAAATAGCCTTTTGGTTTTGAAAGAAAAAAAGCACTTACCTTTGCACTGTGAATTGTTCTGAATTAATTTCAAGTTTTTGCGCCTTGGGTAAGGTCATGACCGAATTAGGCAATGATCGCCCATATTCAGCTGAACTAAAATGCAATGCTACCTCTTATGAGCAATTTAACTCGGCGATACAAAGAGAAATTTTTCACAATGGATGGCACACCGAAGAACTAGTTCGAATATCCCTTATCAATCTGGCTCAGTGGCTTAACGAAGAAACCCTAGAAAATTGGCTTGCTAGCTATCCATATCACGAAAAGAAAAAAACCATCGCTGTAATAATGGCCGGAAACATACCATTAGTTGGATTTCATGATTTTATGTGTGTACTCTTTTCCGGTTATTCTATCCAAATAAAATTGAGTTCTGAAGACAATCGACTCTTTCATTTTATTTATGAGATTTTAGTAAAAATAGATGCTCGCTTTGCAGATAAAATTCAAATCGCCGACGGTAAATTAGCCTCTTTTGACGCAGTCATTGCAACCGGAGGAAGTGCATCTATCATTCATTTCAAATCGTTTTTTTCCAAGGTTCCTCATTTATTCAGAGGTAATAGAAGTTCTGTGGCTATTTTAAGCGGCAAAGAAAGTCCAGAAGAATTAACGCTTTTAGGGAAGGATATATTTTTATATTTCGGTCGAGGATGCAGAAATGTTAGCCACATACTACTCCCAAACGACTATTCTCTTAATACTATTTTTGAACAACTCATTAGCTACTCTGCAGTGATTAATAACAAAAAATACGGGAACAATTACGACTACCACAAAACGATTCACTTAATGAATTTAGAAGTATTTCTTGATAATAATTTTGTGCTGTTTAAAGAAAGTAACATTTTACATGCCCCTATCGGCATGATTAATTATCATTATTACGCCAATTCAACAGATATAGCAGAGTATCTTTCAAAACACAAAGAGGAGATCCAATGTATTGTAGGTGAAAATCATAAGGTTTTTGGAAGTACACAAGAACCGAAAATTGACGAATATGCCGATAACATCAATACGATGGATTGGCTACATAATCTATGATACAATTAGTTTCATTACCTTTGCCTTTATGTCCTTTCTATCCAATAATGCAATCAAATACAAAACCGCTGATGAGATAAGCATCATGCGTGAAGCAGCTCAAATTGTGAGCAGAACCTTAGGGCTCATTACAAAGCACATGCATCCTGGTACAACGCCAATCAGTTTAGATAAAATGGCAGAGGCCTACATACGTTCGCAAAATGCTATTCCGGGTTTTTTAGGTTTATATGGTTGTCCTAGTACTTTACTGATTTCAGTAAATGAGCAAGTAGTGCATGGTTTACCAACTGACCGACCCTTTCAAGACGGCGACATTGTTTCTGTTGATTGCGGTTCTCTTTACAAAGGATATTATGGTGATCACGCTTTTACCTTTGAAATAGGAGAGGTGGCACCAGAAACAAAAAAATTACTAGAGGTAACAAAAGAATGTCTTTATCTCGGCATTGAGCAATGCACTACAGCAAATAGAATCGAAGATATTGGTTTTGCCATTCAACAACATGCGGAAGCAAATGGATATGGAGTAGTTCGCGATTTAGTTGGACACGGGCTAGGAAAAGCACTTCATGAAGAACCACAAGTTCCTAATTATGGAAGACGAGGTAGAGGAAAACGTATTCAAAATGGATTAACCATTGCCATAGAGCCCATGATTAATATGGGTACAGAAAAAGTAATCACATTAGAGGATCAATGGACCATCGTTACGGCAGATGGGAAGCCAAGTGCACATTTTGAACATAATATTGCTGTGGTAGATGGGCAACCTGTTATTCTTTCCACCTTTGATTTTATCTACGAACAATTAGGTAAATAAATGGGACGTGAAGCTAGAATTGTATTTCTAAGTTTACTTACGATACTTTTGTATGGCTTTATCATCCTCCTAGAAAAAGGATTCCTAGTTCTGCCATTTCCCTTATTTGACTCGATTGTTTTCATTGCAGGTATTCGATTTCTTTTCTGGGCGGATAATCGAAAAACACGCCTTGTTTTGGGGCTTTTTCTTAGCGCCCTACTCTTTGTTATTGCCTCAAAGCCATTCATGTTGGAAATTTTTATTGATGGACAAAACTTAGAAATTTTCATTGCTTCCATTTGGCCAGATGTATTTAAGTTAGTGCATCTTCTCCTATTTATCGTATTTTTTAGTGCGCTGATTCGTCCGAAAAAAATGATGGAATGGGTAAGCTTTTGTTTGCTCCTAGCCCTACTGATTGCTAGTCAAATGCCAATGATGGATTTTCTATTATTCGTACCATTCAGCGTTTTGGTGCTCTATCTCTACCTTAGAAAAGCAATGCTTCCGATTTACTACCTATTTATCTTAAAAGCCTCACTTGATCTTTTAGAAGGAGTAATGATGCTTTTCAGTACCTAATAAAAGGAATTTTATTAATGTTCCGAAGCAGAACCAATAAAGTCAAGCCTTTACTCGTAAACACACAAAATTATTTTTGAATAATTAACTTTTGAAAGGGCGATTTACTTTCTCCTCTCAATTGAACATAATAAACACCTGATGGCAATAGATTTGTTTCAAATGAATTGTTTTTTAACACGCCAGTCAAAATCTCCAAGCCCAAGGAATTATGTATGACATACGATAAAACTTTATCTTCTGGTAAATTAGGAATCCTAACGCTATTGCAACTAAGGCAAGGATTAGGAAATAAGAGCGGTTTATCAATGGTGGTAGCAAAATCGTTGAGTCCAAGACTAGAGCAATTAAGCTTAAATTCAATGGCGCCAACATTGGTAGTTGGACTGGTTCTAGCTTGCCCCAAATAATCACTGGTTAAAAAAGGGATTGTTGCGGGAACTGACTTTACCCAATACATATGATCAGAACACGGAGTTATAGAATTGACAGAATCCAGTAATGAATAGCTTGATACGGGCATCGTTGATCTCACCTCATCACCAAGTCCCAATGAAGGATGCGTCTTGATCCATAAATTATTTGAAAAGGAAATGGCATTAGGGGTTGGGTGATTGGGGTGAAGCGTTTTTTTAAATGGCTGCATACTAGCATAAGTCAATGTGTCAAAGGTGAAAATATTATTAAAAATTTGTATGTTTTCCATACTTCCATAAAAGCTATTAGCAATAAGGTTATAACTTGGAAAGAAAAATTTAACAAAACCGCTATTGCTAGCCCCGGGCATTCCCATTGTTTCTATGAAAGTGTTGTTAAAAACAAAGACATTTTTGACACAATTATTTCCGACAATGCTAGTTACCCCCTCCCAAAAAGAAATCCCTGAACCTACTTTCTGTAATATGTTATTATAAATAAAAATACTATC
>CANHOA010000037.1 GCA_947462255.1 Flavobacteriales bacterium
GATATAAATGATAAAGTAAGGAAGACATCCCTTCAAATCCAGCGGTTCCAAACAACTGTTCATGATGCAATTCTCCGTTCTCCTTCCTAAAAACAGTATGGCGTTTGTGTGGTGTTTTTCCTAATTTATGATAAAATGGCATAAGAACTGATTTTCGTTAAAACAAATGTAAGACATAAAAATGCTTAATTTATATGACTATTATCAGTTTTATTTTTAAAAGAGTTCTTTTTTTCTTAACATCAACAAAAATCAAAAAGCAAAAGTTAAATTTGCCTAAAATAATTGAATGAAAAAAATACTTGTACTAGGTGCCTGTGGTCAAATTGGAACAGAATTGGTCCTTGCATTACGACAAAAAAATGGCGAGGAATCCGTAATTGCTGCAGACCTAAAAAATGATTGTCCACCAATCATAAAAAATGGGCCCTACATTCAATTAGATGCCCTTGACAAACAGCAAGTCAGGTCATACATCATTGAAAATAATGTAAAGGAGGTTTATTTACTTGCGGCCTTGCTTTCTGCAACAGCAGAAAAAAATCCAGATTTTGCATGGAAACTTAACATGGAAGGACTGTTTACAATATTAGATTTAGCAAAAGAGAAACATATTGACAAAATCTTTTGGCCAAGCTCGATTGCTGTTTTTGGACCAACAACACCTGCCGATAAAACACCTCAGTATACCATTATGGAACCCAGCACCGTGTATGGCATTTCTAAATTAGCTGGTGAACGCTGGTGCGAATACTATCACAATAAACATCAAGTGGATGTTAGAAGCCTTCGCTACCCTGGTTTAATTTCCTATAAAAGCCCCCCAGGAGGCGGAACAACCGATTATGCAATAGATATCTTCCATAAAGCAACAGCAGGAGTTGATTATGAATGCTTTCTAAATGAAACAAGCGCCTTGCCCATGCTGTTTATGGATGATGCTATTAGAGCTACCATTGAACTAATGGAAGCACCAAGCGAACAAATAAAAATTAGATCCTCCTATAATTTAGCTGGAGTAAGTTTTACCCCAAAAGAATTAAGCGAAGCGATTAAAAAACAGCTGCCCGATTTTAAAATCACGTATAATCCAGATTTTCGACAAGCCATCGCTGACAGTTGGCCAAACTCTATCGATGATGCTATTACTGAGCAAGATTGGGGATGGAAGGCACGATTTGATCTCCCGAAAATCGTTGATGAGATGATTAAAAATATCAAAAAATAATTTTTTTATTATTTTGTTTAATCTTTATTAGTTTTTGTTAAACAATTTTGTTTAAGTTTGTATCGTAAACATTAAACAAAATTGTATGTCGACATTAGAATTTAACCAAGCCCTCGTAGATTTAGAGTTTAATCTGCGTTCATTTGCGATGAGTTTTACTAGAAATAAGGCTGATGCGCAAGATTTAACACAGGAAACGATGCTAAAAGCAATCACCTACAAAAACTACTACACACCTCAAACAAATTTTAAGGCTTGGGTTTTTACAATTATGCGTAATATTTTTATCAATCAATACAGAAGGAAAGTGAAATCCCGAAGTATCTTTGATAGTTCTAAGGAATTGGAAACCATTTCAAATATGGTTGGTTCAAAATCAACCCCGCTAGAATATATTTCAACCAAAGACATTCGCAACAAAATTTCAAAATTAGACTCAGAATTTAAAAAGCCATTTGAAATGCATTTTGAAGGTTTTAAATACCAAGAAATTGCAAACGAGTTAAAAATACCAATAGGAACAGTTAAAAGTCGTATATTTATCGCTCGTAAAAAATTAATGGTAGCCCTTTCAGACTATTCCTATTCTGCAAATTAAATGAGTAAAAAAATTGTAATTCTAGGCGCTGGTATTGCCAGTCTTTCAGCTGCTTCTTTTTTAGCTAAAAAAGGATATGGCGTGACAATTTTAGAAAAAAATTCAAGCATTGGTGGCAGAGCAAGACAATATTCAGCCGAAGGATTTACATTTGATATGGGTCCTAGTTGGTATTGGATGCCTGATGTTTTTGAGAACTTCTATCAAAAATTCGGTTACACCACCTCTGACTTTTATGACCTCAAACGCCTAGATCCATCCTACAGCGTATATTGGCCAGATCACTCTAAATCTGAAATTCCAGCAGGAATGACAGAAATTGAACATTGGTTTGAAACATTAGAGCCTGGAAGTGCTTTGAAGCTCAAAAAATTTTTAAAAGATGCCAAATACAAATATGATGTTGGCATGAATGATTTGGTGTTTAAACCTAGTTTAGGGGCTTTGGAATTTGCCGATATGCGTATATTAAAAGGTCTATTTAACTTGCATCTTACCCAATCATTTTCAAGTTACATTAGAAAATACTTTACACATCCCAAAATAATTTCATTGTTAGAATTTCCAGTTTTATTTCTTGGTGCTATGCCAAAAGATACTCCTGCACTTTACTCTTTAATGAATTATGCTGATTTATCATTAGGCACATGGTATCCAATGGGCGGCATGTATAAATTTATTGAGGCTTTTGAAAAAATTGCCTTAGAACAAGGCGTAATCATTAAAACAAATTCAGAAGTTCTTTCGTTCGAATACTCAGGAAATAAAGCAATAGCTGCTATAACAGCCACAGAGAAATATGAAGCCGATATATTTATTTCGGGTGCAGATTATCAGCATACTGAAGCAAATTTACTGAAGGATAAAGCAAATTATGATGATAGCTATTGGAATTCACGCACCATGGCTCCTTCCAGCTTAATTTTTTATGTAGGTCTCAATAAACGAGTTGAAAATTTGAACCATCACAACCTTTTCTTCGATGAGTCGCTAGAAGCGCATGGTGAAGAAATTTACAAGAATCCAAGATGGCCAAAAGCACCTTTGTTTTATTTGTCTGTTCCCTCTTTAACCGATGCCAGCACAGCACCTTCAGGACACGAAAATTTATTTTTCTTGGTGCCAATCGCACCAGATCTAGAAGATACCGAAGAGATTCGGGAAGATTATTTTCAACGCCTACTACTGAGACTAAAAACCATAACAGGCAATGATATAAAAAACAATATCGTTTACAAAAGGAGTTTTTGTATTTCAGACTTTAAAAATGATTATCACGCCTTCAAGGGAAACGCTTATGGATTAGCTAATACGCTTAAACAAACAGCCATTTTTAAACCAAAGATTAAGAGTAAAAAACTAAGTAATTTTTATTATACAGGACAGTTAACCGTTCCGGGACCCGGCGTTCCTCCCTCAATAATTTCAGGGGAAGTAGTTGCTAATTTAATTTTGAAAACCCATAAATAGATCTATTGCCATGAAATCACTTTTCGATAGCATAAGTCAAGAAATGAGTGAGTTGACTACCAAACGGTACAGCACTTCTTTTTCAATGGGTATTAGCTTACTCCACAAAGACCTGCACAAACCAATCTACTCAATTTATGGGTTTGTACGTTTCTCTGATGAAATTGTCGATTCATTTCATGATTTTGATAAAAAAGCACTCTTGGAAGACTTCAAAAACCAAACGCACCAAGCCATCCAATCCAAAATATCATTAAATCCAATTCTAAATAGTTTTCAATGGGTAGTTAATACCTACAACATTCCCATGGATTTAATCAATACTTTTTTGCATTCGATGGAAATGGATTTAGAGAAGCAAGATTACGACAAAGAAACATACGACAAATACATACTAGGTTCCGCAGAAGTAGTTGGACTAATGTGTTTATGTGTTTTTGTTGAAGGCAATATCAAAGAATATGAGGCGCTTAAACCATCTGCAATGAAATTAGGATCTGCCTTTCAAAAAATTAATTTTTTAAGAGACTTAAGCACCGATTTCCAAGAATTAGGTCGTACCTACTTCCCTGGTCTTAGCATGAACGAATTCAATGCCCAAATCAAAGCAACAATTGAATACGATATTGAAATCGACTTTAAAGCTGGGTATGAGGGAATTAAAAAGCTACCGAAAAAAGCCCGCCTAGGTGTTTATTTAGCCTACCGATACTATTTTAAGCTTTTCAAAAAAATTAAAAACACATCCATAGAAAAAATTCTAAAAGAAAGAATTAGAATTCCAAATAACAAAAAAATAGGCATTTTAATGATGTCCTACTTAAAAAACAGAATTAACAAAATATAATGAGTACAAACGTTATTTTAGTAGATGAAAATGACCAAGAGATTGGTCTTATGGAAAAAAATTCAGCACATGAATTAGGATTGCTTCATCGTGCTTTTTCGGTTTTCATCTTCAACGACAAACATGAACTATTACTTCAACAGCGTGCAGCAACTAAATACCACTCCCCAAGCCAATGGGCAAATACCTGCTGCAGCCATCCATATCCGAATGAAACGCTTGATGATGCGGCAAGTCGCCGATTAAATGAAGAGATGGGCATCTCCTGTGCGCTTCACAAACTATTTTCTTTTACCTACAAAGCCACCATGGATAACGGATTAATTGAACACGAGATAGACCATGTCTTTGTGGGCAATTATGAAGAAAATCCACAACCTAATCCGGAAGAAGTTGCTCAGTTTAAATGGATTTCAATCAACGATTTAAAGAAAGAAATGAAGGACTATCCTCAGCAGTATACTGAATGGATAAAAATAATTTTTGAGCAACATTCTGATCAATTTATACAAGTAACATCATGATTAAAGTTTGTAGAAGAAGTACATTTAATTCGGCTCATCGCCTTTTTAGACCAGATTGGAGCGACGAAAAAAACAATGCCGTTTTCGATAAGTGCAATAACCCCAACTACCATGGGCATAATTACACCTTAGAAGTGTGGGTTTCGGGAGAAGTTGATCCTGAGACAGGGTACCTAATCGACCTAAAAATCTTGAAAACAATCATTCAAAAAGAAATCATTGATCGATTTGACCATCGAAACCTAAACCTAGATTGCCCAGAATTCGAACAATTAAATCCCACTGCGGAAAATATTGCTGCAGTAATTTATAAGCTGATGCGAGAAGCCATGGATAAGAAATATGAGCTGAGTATTACACTATGGGAAACAGAAAATAACATTGTTTATTTCGATGGAAAATAATATTATTACATGAGTAACACCGTACTTTTTTGGCATAGAAGAGACTTACGAATCAACGATAATGCGGGATTGTTTAAGGCCCTAACATCAGGATTAAAGGTACAGCCCGTTTTTATTTTTGATAAGCAAATCCTCTCTAATTTAGCGAAAGATGACCAACGAGTCGCTTTTATTTATCAAGAAATTCAGCGCTTAAAACAACAATATCAATCACTTGGAACTGATTTACTTGTACTATACGGCGATCCCACGCATTGCATTCCTGACCTATGTTCAAAACTAGCGTGCAGTCATGTTTTTACAAACTCAGATTACGAGCCTTATGCCTTCATTCGAGATAATGAAATCAAGATAAAACTTAGCAGTGTAAACTGTGCGTATATTGAAGCCAAAGACCATGTTATTTTTGAAAAAAGTGAAGTCACAAAAGACGACGGGCTCCCCTACACGATCTACACACCGTATGCGAATAAATGGAAAAAACTATTAACTGAAGATCAACTTACTGCCTTTGGAAGTAGCGATCAGACTCATCAACTTAGACAAGCGAATGAATTTACTTCACTTATCTCGATGGAAGAAATGGGGTTTAATTCCAACATCAAAACAATTTTTCCAAGTAATCTTTTTCCTGAAACGATTATTTCAAACTACCACGAGACAAGAAACTTTCCAGCTTTATTAGGCACATCACGTTTAAGCATTCATTTACGGTTTGGTACCATTAGCATTCGTTCTCTAGCAGCATATGCCCTAAAACATAATGCTACCTATCTCAATGAATTAATCTGGCGCGACTTTTACCAAATGATTATCTTTCATTTTCCAAAAACAATCAATAATGCTTTTAAACCGCTTTACGATCTCATTAATTGGGAACGTAATGAAGTGCACTTTCAAGCATGGTGCGCCGGGAAAACTGGATATCCTTTAGTTGACGCCGGAATGCGTGAACTCAACGAAACGGGCTTTATGCATAACCGAGTAAGAATGGTGGTGGCTAGTTTTTTAACCAAACACTTACTTCTTGATTGGAGGCTTGGCGAAGCCTATTTTGCCGAAAAACTATTGGATTTTGAATTGGCAAGCAATGTAGGTGGTTGGCAATGGGCCGCAGGTTCCGGCTGCGATGCTGCACCCTATTTCCGAGTATTCAATCCAACAAGTCAACAAGAAAAATTTGATCCAACGTTTTCATACATTAAAAAATGGGTGCCTGAATTTGGAACAAGTAATTACCCAAAACCAATTATAGAACATACTTTTGCCCGAGAACGAATTTTAGCACGATATAAACAAGCATTAACATCAAACGCATGATTAAAGTTGACGATTATTGCCCAGGATTTAAGCTGCTAAACCAGGACAGCATGAGCATTGACATGAGTGAGCAACTAGGAAACTCAATCATTATCTTATTTTTTTATCCAAAAGATGATACCCCTGGTTGTACAAAAGAAGCGTGTCGTTTTCGAGATACCCATCAAGATTTTCAAGACCTTGGATGTACGGTTTTCGGGATTTCTTCAGACTCAACTAAAAGCCACAAAAAATTTGCTAATAATCACCAATTACCGTTTGATTTATTAAGTGATGAAGGTGGTAAAATCCGAAAATTATTCGCCGTACCTACCAATCTATTTGGATTAATACCGGGTAGAGTTACCTATATTATCGGAAAGGATAAAAAAATTCATGGTATTTACAATTCTCAAACAGACCCAATTGGGCACGTTAGCAAAGCATTAGAATTTGTAAAGCAACTTGCTGTTTAATCAGATAAGAGACCCCGAGAAATAACAATTTTTTGAATTTCAGAAGTTCCCTCATAAATCTGAGTGATCTTTGCATCACGCATTAAGCGTTCAACATGGTATTCTTTCACAAAACCATA
>CANHOA010000038.1 GCA_947462255.1 Flavobacteriales bacterium
TAACCAACTGAACTACCAAACCAATTTTTTAACTTCCTTTCGAAAATCTCCAGAAACATCTGGATTCAAAATCGTGTGAACCTTATTGCTAAAGCGGATACAAAAGTAATCCGAATTTTCAAATAAGCAAAGAATAATCAATAAAAAAAATGTCCCGTAACAAAAACATGATTAAAAGGTTTATATTCAAGAAAATTTCTGCAAATGAATAAAAAACTCCTTCTAATTCTATTGCTGTATAGCAATCACCTTCATTTTTTTTCACAAGAAATTGAAATCTTAGTCCACCCTGAAAAAATTTTAATTTCCGAAATCAAACAACTCAACACGGATCAACGGGAATGCAACATCAGCATCATGCCAGATGGAAAAACACTCTTTTACATGTCTACACGCGCCTTAAAAAATGGCGAGATGATGGGAAATGGTGATATCTACCAATCTAGTTTCAGGAATGCTATTTGGCAAACACCCACTGCACTTGGCGAGAACATTAATACTTTTTCTGGAGAAGATGAGCCATCGGTCGATGCTGAAGGGAAAAGTATCTATTATCAAAGTTGGGATGGCGATTGGCGTATGAAAAACGGTCCTTACTTTAATGCTAAACTAGGCAGTAAAGGCTGGGGAAAAGGTGTTGGATTGGGAGGGGGAATTACCCAATTTTTTGCTAAAGAATCAAGTGCAAACATGGGGTATGGTACGGATGGAATGGCTGTATCTTCTGATGGAAATCTATTTATTGTGGCGTGTGGTCCTGACTACGAAGGTGCCATGGATATTTATTATAGCATTAAAAAAAATGGCATTTGGTCCTACCCAAAGATTATGGGTGTTTCTACTGACGGCGATGAACGATCAGTCTTTATTGCTGGGGACAATAAAACCATTTATTTTTCATCAGATGGACATGGAGGTTTTGGCGGCTTAGATATTTTCAAGGTGGTTATAGAGGGAAATGGAAAACTTGGGCAAATTATCAACATCGGTGCACCTTTTAATACAGCAGCGGATGACCAAGGATTTGTGGCATCTGTTGATGGAAAATCTGCTTTCTTTATTCGAAATCTCGATATTTATTATGCCGATATTAGCGAATTAACAGAGAAAATAAAGCCAATTAATCCAACGGTAGATACTTCATCGGTAGTGATTAAAAAAGAAACGATCATTACCAAAAAAGAAATAGAAGAAGTGAGCATAGGTGCTGCTGAGGAAACTGTTTATTTTGATTTTAATGCCTATCAACTAACAGAAACGGAAAAGCAAAAAATAATCGCTAGACTTTCTCCCTTTAAAAACTTGCAGCAAGTAACTGTAACTCTTACAGGGCACTGCGATAATATTGGCCCAAGTCCTTATAATGACAACTTATCAGATTTACGCGTAAAATCAGTCGTGAATTTCCTTACGAAGTTGGGGGTAAATCCATTAAACATTAAATCGACAGCCCATGGCGAAAACATCCCTGCCAAAAGTAATGAAAGTGAACCTGGACGAAAATTAAATCGAAGAGTAGAGCTTGATTTTTCAATACTATAATTTCTTCGATTAGCCAGTAATAAGGCTACTAAAGATCGGAAAGTGAAAAAGTTTGATTCAATTGAATGCCCTTTTCAGTTTGATGCAAGGTACAGCATTCATTTACACTATCATGCTCTAAGAAAAGCACATAGTCATGTTGAGCAGCGTGGTATAAAAATTGGCTTTTTTCCTTCATCGTAATTAATGGTCGAGTATCGTAACCCATCACATATGGTAAGGGAATATGCCCAACACTCGGGAGTAAGTCTGCCATAAAAACCACCGTTTTTCCTTTATAGAGAATGTGGGGAATCATCATGCTATCGGTATGACCATCAACGAAAAGAATACCCATGTTTGGAAAAACATTTTCCATGAAATCGCTTTTACGCTCGATAAATTCTAATTGACCACTTTCTTGAATTGGTAAAATGTTTTCAGCTAAAAATGATGCTTTTTCCCTGGGATTTGGCTCGGTTGCCCAACGCCAATGGTTTTCATTGCTCCAATACTTTGCATTTTTGAAGGTAGGTCGATACCCATTCTTTGAGGTATTCCATTGAATAGCTCCACCACAATGATCAAAATGTAAATGACTAAGAAAAACATCCGTGATATCGTCTTCGTGAAAGCCTTTCTGAGCAAGACTTTTAGATAAGGTAGTATCGCCGTAAAGAAAATAATGCGAAAAAAACTTTTCTGACTGCTTATCCCCTATCCCTGCATCGATAAGCATTAAACGATCGCCATCTTCAATTAATAAGCAACGCAATGCCCAAGAACACATATTGTTTTCGTCGGCAGGATTGGTTCGTTGCCACAAGGACTTTGGAACTACGCCAAACATGGCACCACCATCTAATTTAAAATATCCGGTATTAATAACGTGTAATTTCATCTGCCGATTATTTAGGGAGTACCGAAGCGTGAATACTAAGAATGGTTATTTGGGGATCTGTATTTGCCTCAACGGTTATTGTTTTTGTTTGTTCCTTCTGTGTAGAATTTGTAGGATGAAAAACAACCTCAATCACATCACTTTTTCCGGGAGCAATTGGCGCTGTTGGTTTTTTTGGGCTAGTACAACCACAACTTGCCGATAACCTACTGATTATCAATGGGTGTTTTCCTGTATTATTCACCTTAAACAGCACTTTATTATCCGTATCCTCTTTAATAGAACCAAAGTCATGATCTACTTTATCAAAAGTCATTGTCGTGAGCGACTTCATCATTTCTTGCTCCGCCTTCTCCGTATCGATTAAGGTTTCTTTTAACGCTTTTTCATTTTCCTCATTCGCAACAATAGAAGATTCAATTGTTTCTTTCTTTTGCTTTTCCTCAGAACAAGATACTAAAGAAAGAATCCCAATAATAACTACAAGACGTTTCATATCTAGAATAAATTAACTTAAACAAAAGTAAGAATTCTTAGTGTTTTAAGCCTAGTCAGTGAACGAATATTTGGCAAGAGGTGGTCCAGAAGTGCCAAAGGTCTGAATTATCGGACTTGCTGAAGGATATGAAAGAAGTTACAGAATGGGAGTTTACATTAAGTAATCCCCGATTAGAGCGAGAAGGAGAATGGAAGCGAAGTAAAACAAAGTGGAGTGAACCGCTCTCGCACTTCACTCTCACTCTGTTTTGTGGTCCCACTTGGGATCGAACCCGCGACTTGAACAATGTAAAATAAAAAAGTCCCGTTAAGGGACTTTGGGAGGGATCCCGAAGTCTCGGGATCGAACCCGAGACCTTAATAATTTAATAAAAAAAAAGTCCCATTAAGGGACTTTGGGAGGGAGACGGGTCTCGAACCCGCGACCTTCGGTACCACAAACCGACGCTCTAACCAACTGAGCTACAACCTCCATTATTGTGGCGACAAATATACTAATTTTACCGGAATATAGCACAAGAAAGATCTCAATTTTTAATATTTGTGATACAGAGTAGCGCTTCGTAACCATTAAATTATTAAAAAATAAAGACCGAATAAAAGCGTTAAGCCTTACCTTTGTTTTCATATGAAATGGTTTTTCCTATTAATCCTATCGCTATTATCGCTGCGTGGTATCGCCCAACAAAGAACAATTGTTGGAAGCTGCATCGACAAACGAGGCGAACCCTTAGAAAACGTAAGAGTACAAATCAACACACGTCCTAGCCAAGAAGCAATAAGCGATTCATTGGGTGCCTATTTATTTTATACAGAACAAATCGATACCCTGAAAATAGTTCTAACAATTGATGAATACCGGGAAGTTCGAATGCTCTACATGGGTCGGTCAAGCAAGTTAAATTATCAAATAGAAGCAGTGAAATTTCCAATACAGCAAGTCAAAACAATCAATATAATTTCCAATAAAGATGACCCTTTTGAACTTACTCGACTTGCTCCTTTTGATCCGCAAAGAATAACAGGTAGCGTAGAACGTACCTTGACCTTAATTACAGCAGCCGTTTCCAACAACGAACTCACCACAAACTATAACGTTAGAGGAGGGAACTACGACGAGAATTTAGTGTATGTAAATGGTTTCTTAGTATATCGTCCGTTTTTAACGAGAAGCGGACAACAAGAAGGCATGAGCTTCATTCATTCTGCACTCGTTGAATCAGTAAAATTTTCCGGCGGTGGATTTGACGCAGTATATGGCGACAAACTAAGTTCTGTTTTAGATATCGAATATAAAACACCCAAAAGCACCAAAGCATCAGCATTACTATCTTTACAAGGAACTGAGGCCCATGTAGAACAAGCTGTTTCAAAAAAGTTCAACTATCTTGTTGGGGCACGATACCGATCAAATGGCTACCTACTTAATTCCTTACCCACAAAAGGTGCCTACAATCCAGTTTTTATGGATGCGCAAGTGCTTACTAACTTCCAAATTCATCCAAAAATCACCTGGTCAATACTGGGCCATTTTTCCTCCAATGATTATCAATTTAGCCCACAAACCGCTGTAACTGACTTTGGAACTGCCAATGAAGCGTATTCCTTTAGGATCTACTTCGATGGTAGAGAAAGTACTCGTTTTCAAACCATGATGGGCGGAACCTCCCTAAAATTCCAAGCCTCAAAGAAAACGGATTTAGACTTATATGCCACAGTGTTTAACTCAAATGAAAAAGAGTATTTTGATATTCAAGGGCAATATTATATCAACGAATTGGAAATGGATCCCTCCAAAGAGACCTATGGTGATTCAATCGCAGTGTTAGGAATTGGAACTTTTTTAAACCATGCTAGAAATCAGTTAGATGCTACAATCACCTCTGTCTATCATCAAGGTGAACATCGTTTTAAAGCCAATTACAGTGATTTTGAAAAAACAAAATTCATTACCTCTACCCTAAAATGGGGGGTAAATTACCAACACGATGAATTCAATGATGTACTTAGTGAATGGAAGATGATTGATTCAGCCGGATACAGTGTGCCGCAGGGAACTCCAAATCAAGTTGAATTATTTGAAACCATCAAAAGTAATCTAAACCTCAGTGGTGAGCGCTTTACAGGATTTACTCAATGGAACATGAGTAGAACAAACACCCTTCGTAATTATAAGGTAAGTATCCTTAAAAAAACTAAAATTTTGGGTGTCAAGAAACAAGTCTTATATCAAGATACCCTCAGCGAATCCTTGAAAAAATTTGCCTTAAGTATTGGTTTACGAAGTGGATATACCACCGTTAACAATGAATTTTACCTCACTCCTAGAGCGGCAATAATTTTTTATCCGCGAAACTACATGGTGAATAATGGGCGTATCTCGAGAAGAAATATAAGTTACCGATTATCGTCTGGCCTTTATTATCAGCCCCCTTTTTATCGTGAATTTAGAACCTTAGAAGGCTCCTTAAATACGCAGGTAAAGTCCCAAAAATCATTGCATGTGGTAGCAGGCACCGAATTATTGTTTTCAATGTGGGACAGAGAGCAACCCTTTAAGCTTTCCGGAGAATTGTATTACAAGTATTTATGGGATGTCAATCCCTATGAGATTGAGAATGTTCGTACGCGTTACTATGCCGACAACAATGCCGTTGCATATGCCTATGGTTTCGATGTAAACATTCATGGGGAATTTGTAGAAGGAATTGAATCATTTTTTAAGCTTGGCATACTCTCCACCAAAGAAGATTTGAAAGATGATTCTTATAAAGAATACTATAATGCAGCAGGTGATAAAATTATTTTTGGCTACAGTAATGATCAAATAATTACCGATAGCGCAACATTCTTCCCCGGTTTCATCCCTCGTCCGACAGATCAATTATTCAATTTTGGTGCCTTGGTGCAAGACAAGATGCCTGGCCTTGAGGATTTTACCGTTCAAATGGGAATGCAATTTTCTACTGGATTGCCCTATGGTCCACCCGACAGAACACGTTACAAAGACACCCTGCGGCTAAAAAGTTATTTTAGAGTCGATTTAGGATTAGCATACGATCTCATTTCCGACAATAAAACCAGAAAAGACAACTTTTGGGGAAGGAATTTTTCTGACGCACTAATTTCATTAGAGATCTTCAACCTCCTTGGAATTAATAACGTACTGTCGAAACAATGGATTCAAGATGTGCAAGGAAA
>CANHOA010000039.1 GCA_947462255.1 Flavobacteriales bacterium
GCAGATCCAGATGGCTATGACGGAAAAGTGCTAGGACTTGATAAATTTGGCTATAACTTAGTAGAAGGAATGTTATCCGGACCACTATGGATGCAGCGGGATTCTACAGGTAAAAAAACAAAGCCAAGGTTAGGTTTTTTAGTTTCTGCTAATTATACGGATCAATTGGATGGTCGTCCTCTTGCTGGTGGAGGTTACCGCATAAAAAAAGAGGTGCGTGATGAATTATTAAGTAATCCTTTGCGGCCTACATCCTCTGGCTTCGGAACGTTTCATAATGCTTTATTTTTACGTCAAAATGATTTCGAAAAAGTTCCTTGGCGTATGAATGCAAGAAACACGACTATTTCTGCACAAGGGAAAATAGATGTCAATACAGGACCAACCGTGAATGTCCAGTTTGGAGGTTCATTAAATTACAGTAAAGGAAACAATTATTCCTACGGTGGATCGCTATTAAATTTCCAAAACTTTGGGTTTTCAGAAAGCTTAGATTACCGAGTTTATGGTAAATTATCACAGCGTTTTAATAACGAAAGAGAAGGAAGCAGCTCTAAAATAAGATCGGCAATGTATAATATCATGGTCGATTATTCTAAGTCAAAAAGTGATGTGTATGATCCTAAGCACATGTACAATATCTTTAATTATGGTCATGTTGGTAAATTTACCACTACACGACGACCTTCATATGCTTTTAATCCAAATACACAAACTTATGTTCACGATGGATTTAAAGATGTTGAAGTAGCGTTTGAAGCTTCAGAAACTAACGCTGCGTTAGCTTCTATTACAACTCAATACTATGATATCTATAATGGATCGCCTCTTGGACATTACGAAAACTTGTTTCAAATTCAACAAGGTAATGCCTTGAGAAATGGCGATTCTCCTCAAAGCGTTTACGGTATTTGGAGCAACATCGGGTCTCCGTATAATTATTTTGGAAAGTCTGAAAATGATCAGTTCCGAGTAACGGGGGCTGGCTCATTAAATATCGGAGATCACAATATTTCTTTAGGATTTGAATTTGAACAACGAATCGATAGAGGATGGGGTTCTGGAACCACCACTGGTGGTGGTACAAATGGCCCAATTGGTATTTGGTCGATTGCTCGACAATTAGCTAACTTTCACATTCGCGAGTTGGATTTAAATTCTGGTGTTGTTTCGGATTCAGGTTCGTTTAAAGCCATTACCTATGATCGTTTGAATTCAGGAAACGCATTTCAAGATGGGTCAGGCCTTTATGGTGGCCAAGAATTTGATGATAATCAATCGTTCTTTGATTATAATTTAAGAGGCAAATTGGGACTAAATCCTGCTGGTGACGATTATGTAGATATTGATCAATATGACCCAAATTTGTATTCTTTTGATATGTTTTCACCGGATGAATTGCTAAATGGTGGAAACTCATTCGTTTCCTATTATGGTTATGATCATACAGGAAAAAAAGTATCTGGTGCGACCGATATAAATAGTTATTTCGAAGATTATGATGAAAACGGCAACTTTAAGCGTTTTGTAGGTTCATTCCAACCTGTTTATATCGCCGGCTATATCATGGATAAATTTGCCTTTAAAGACATCGTTTTCAACGTTGGGGTACGTGTTGATGTATTTGATGCTAACCAGCCAGTGCTTAAAGATCCTTATTTGTTTTTTAACGCCCGTACTGTGAAAGAAGCAAAAGCATTAAAGCTTGATGATCCATCGCTTTATTCATGGGTTGTTATCCCTGAAAGTATGGGAGATGATTATATCGTTTATGTTAATGATGTTAATAATCCGAATTCAATAAATGGATTTAGATCCGAAGCGAATTGGTTTAATGCTTCAGGAACGACAATCGAAGATCCAAAGGTAATTAAAGGTGCTGCTGGCATTGCTCCATGGTTGTTAAATCCACAGCAAGAAACACCAGATAGAAGTGCCTTTGAAGATTATAAAGCACAAGTCAATATCATGCCTAGAATTGCCTTCTCTTTTCCGATTTCGGAAGAAGCTTCTTTCTTCGCGCATTATGATGTCTTAACAAAAAGACCTACTTCAGGCTTCCGCTTCGATCCTTTCGATTATCAATTTATTCAATCTAGAAGTGCAATTATTGATAATGCTAACCTAAAGCCTGAAACTACTGTAGATTATGAATTAGGATTTCAACAAGTGCTTTCTCGTACTTCATCGATTAAGATTTCTGCATTTTATCGTGAGCAACGAAATAATGTTCAGTTGATAAATGTTTTTGAAGCTTATCCAGCTACTTATAAAACATACGGAAATCGCGATTTCGGTACGGTGAAAGGTATGACGATTTCGTATGATTTAAGACAAACCGGAAACATTAGAATGACTGCAAACTATACCTTGCAATTTGCGGATGGTACAGGGTCTGACGCAACGTCAATGGGGGCACTTATAAATGCCGGTATCCCTAACTTGAGAAATATCTTCCCTTATTCTTTCGACCAACGTCATGCTTTTGCAGTGACATTCGATTATCGATATGGAGAAGGTGGCGATTACAACGGTCCAAAAATCGGAGATTTTAACATTTTCGAAAATACAGGACTAAATATCTTTACTAATATCTATTCTGGATCACCGTATTCTGCGCAAACGTTTATTACCGATGAAGGAATTGGTAATTTAAATGCTGGAATTAGCGGTACCTTAAATGGTTCGCGTCTTCCTTGGTCATATAGAATGGACTTACAGTTGGATCGCACCATTAACATAGAGATGGGCGGAAAGAATGATAAGAAAAAAGTAACATTCTTGAATATTTATATTCGCGCTACTAATTTGTTAAATCAGTTTAATAAACTAAGCGTTTATCGTGCAACTGGAAACTGGGATGATGATGGGTATTTAGCCGCTGCGGCAAGCCAAACATCGATTCAGAATCAAACGGATGAACAGTCTTTCCGGGATTATTACACGATGAAAGTTCAGAATGCATTTAATATAAGTTCCCCTAGGACAATTCGCTTGGGAATAAAATTTGATTTTTAAATAAAGAAATAGAACAGCTATGAAAAAGCAATTAATTATTACAATTGTAAGTGTTGCCTTGTGTTTTACGAATGCCTTAGCGTATTATGGGCCAGGAGAAAAAGACAATAAACCAGGAAAACCGAAAGGGGCAAATTGTAGCCCGGCGACTGCAAAGTTAACAATGGATTTTAACGATGTTAGTGCATTGATTGAGCAAGGTGGAAGTATGTTCCAAAATAGACAAGCTTCAATTGCAGCTTATGAGGTTCCGAAAGATAGTAAACGTTTTGCTATTTTTGCAGGTGCTCTTTGGATGGGAGGAACAGATGTTAATGGTCAGCTCAAATTGGCAGCGCTTAGGTATCGTTCAGGAAATGACTTTTGGCCTGGTCCTTTAACGGTTAATCCAGGATCTGGAAATTACAATCCTCTTTTTCCTGTTGGCGACAATGTGGTAAGGGATTTTGGCGAGGCTAATATTGATCCCAATCAATGTATTGCTTACGACCAATTTTATACGATTCGAAAAGCGGAGGTTATTCGCTTTAATATCTACTATGAGTGTAATGAAGGAATTGTAACCGAGGGTTGCGATGATATTATCCCACCTTCAAATGATGAGTTAAATCGAATTTATGGTTGGCCTGCTCATGGCGATGTATCTTTGGGTCAAGATTATTTCTTAGCACCTTACTATGATCGCGATGGTGATGGAAACTATAACCCTGATAATGGAGATCATCCTTGGTATGATGATATACTCGGTCGTGATGATATTCAATGTGGTTTCGATAGACGAATTTCACTTTATGGTGACGAAACGCATTGGTGGGTATTTAATGATAAAGGAAACATCCATACAGAAACAAATGGTGATCCAATCGGTATGGAAATTCGCGCTCAGGCATTTTCGTTTGCTACAAACGATGAGGTAAATCGTATGACGTTCTATAACTATGAGCTTATAAATCGTGGAACACAAACGCTTTACGATACCTATTTTGCTCAGTACCTTGATGCTGATGTTGGAAATTATGCCGATGATTATGCTGGATGCGATGTATCTAGAGGTTTGGGTTATATGTTCAATGGTGACCTTAATGATGAAAGTGATGGAAGTCGCTTAGGATATGGAGAGAATCCACCTGCAATTGGTTGTGACTTCTTTGAAGGTCCTTATCAAGATGGCGATGGAGTTGATAATCCTGGACCTTATTTTGACCAAGCAACTCAAACCAACATTATCCCTACTGTTGTTGATGCTTTAGCTAATAATGGAATTGTTTATAAAGGAATTGGTATTGGTTATTCCGATGGAATTATCGACAATGAACGATTTGGTATGCGAAGATTTACCTACTATACTTCAACTGCTGCCTATCCTTACAACGATCCAGGGCCAGCGGCAGAATATTATAATTTTATGGAAGGTCAATGGGCTAATGGATCCGAAATGTATTATGGTGGTTTAGGAACTGGAACATCAACACAACAATTAACTGATTATATGTTTCCGGGAACATCAGATCCTTTGTCATGGTCGACGGGAGGTGTTGACATGACTGGACAATTTCCAAATGGTTGGGATGAAGCCACTAGTAATAACCCTGTTGGTGACCGTCGTTTTGTTCAGTCTGCTGGACCATTTACCCTTAAGCCTGGAGCGGTAAATAATATTACTGTTGGTATTGTTTATGGCAGAAGTACGGATGGCAATTTGTTCGCTTCTGTAGAAGCAATGAAAAGAGCTGATACCAAGGCGCAAGCTTTATTTGATGCTTGTTTTAAAATATTATCTCCTCCAGATGCACCTAAAATTACGATTCAAGAGCTAGAAAACGAATTGATTTTAATGCTTGAGAACCCGTCATCTTCTAATAATTATCAAGAAGGATATGCCGAGGAAGACGAAATCAATATTCCAGATCCAACAGTTGATAGATTTTATCGCTTTGAAGGATATCAAATCTTTCAATTGAAAAGTTCAGATGTTTCAATTTCTGATATCGAAGACCCTACTAAAGCAAGATTGGTTGCTCAGTGTGATATTAAGAATGATCAAGATCGTATCATTAATTTCGTTTTTGATGAAGCGCTTGGATTCGCTGTCCCTGTTGAAAAAGTGGATGGCCAAAACACGGGCATTAAGCACTCATTTAGAGTAACTGAAGATGCCTTTGCGCAAGGTGCACGTCAATTGGTAAATCATAAAACGTATTATTATGTTGCTGTTGCTTATGCTTTTAACGAATTTAAAAAGTATGATCCTAATGATCCATTATTTTTAGATGGCCAAAAAATTCCATACATCTCATCACGTTTAAATTATGATGGTACAGCAATAAGCTCAATTTCAGCGGTTCCACATAATCCTACACCTGAAGCAGATGGTACTAATCAATTGGTTGCTTACGGTTCATCGCCAAAAATAACGCGTTTAGATGGTTACGGAAATGGAAATCGTCCGATCGAATTTACCGATGCAACGCTCTCTACTATTCTTGCCAATGGATTTACCGATACGCCAGAATACGATTATGGTAAGGGTCCGATTAATATTAAAGTAGTGGA
>CANHOA010000040.1 GCA_947462255.1 Flavobacteriales bacterium
AATTTTTTAATTACATAAATTTATAAAATATGGATTCCGAGAAATCAAAAAGTTCAAATGGATTTTATTTAATCTGCATATTTATTTTATTGGTAGGAATGGCATTTCTAACCTATATGTGGTCAAGTAAAAGAACCGAATTAAATAATTGTACCAATGAAAATTTAGTACTTAAATCGGATATGGATGGCATGAATAAGATGATGGCTGGCTATGTAGGAAATCTTTCTAATGATCTAAAGACAGATTTTAAGAATATGTTGGATACATATGATAAGTTAATTGAGAAAGACCAAAGTAAGGCTGATAGTTTAAATACCCAAAAACAAAAAATTCAAAGTTTATTAAACGAATTAAATTCAAATAAAAAATTAACCGCATCTCAGCTTTTCACCTTAAGAAAAGAAAATGAAACCCTTCGCAATATAATGAAAGGATACGTTAAACAAATTGATGCTTTAAACACTCTCAACATTTCATTGACATCAAAACTTGATGAAACCTCCGCTGAATTAAATACGACCATCACGGAAAGGGATGAATTTAAAAAAGACGCAGAAGAAAAATCAGAACAAGTAAAAAAAGGTGCACGCTTACAAGCATATACCTTCCGGACGTATGCCTTGCAGTCTAAATGGAACAACACGACGAAAGAAACTGACAAAGCAAAAAGCACCGTTCAGTTAGCATCAAGTTTTACAATTTCCCAAAATCCACTTGCCAAAGCAGGAAAAAAATCAATCTACCTTCAAATTATTAATCCTGATGGAAAAGTACTTCAAGCGAATTCAGGAAATACCGTTGATACGGAGCAAGGAAATGTTGCCTATTCCGACAAAAAAGATATTGATTATCAAAACCAAGCGATTGATATGTCCATATTTTATGACTTTAAATCAACAAAAGCTATAAAAGGTAATTATAAAATAAAAATTATTTGCGACGGCGTTGTTATCGGAACAGATAGTATTACGCTGAAATAAACATTAAAATAAATGGAAGAAATGGGCCATGTTGAATCTTCAACAAACGACGGTATTGCAACCATTACATTCGGCCATCCTCAAAGCAATTCGCTTCCAGGGAGCTTATTACAATTGCTAGCAAAGACTATAAAAAGCACAAGCGACGATCCGAATGTTAAGGTTATTATTCTCCAATCTTCAGGAGAAAAAACGTTCTGCGCAGGGGCCAGCTTTGATGAGCTTGTTGCCATTGAGAATCTTGAGACAGGCTTAAAATTCTTTTCCGGATTTGCAATGGTAATTAATGCCTGCAGGACCTCATCAAAATTAATTATTGGAAGAGTTCAAGGAAAAGCTGTAGGAGGTGGTGTGGGAATTGCTAGCGCCGTTGATTATTGCTTTGCCACCAAACATGCAGAAGTAAAATTATCCGAACTTGCCGTTGGCATTGGTCCTTTTGTGGTAGGCCCTGCTGTTCAACGAAAAATTGGTTTGTCGGCAATGAGTGAATTAGCTATTAATGCTAGTTCTTGGCGAAGTTCCGAATGGGCAATGCAAAAAGGCTTGTATAACGAGATTTTTGACAATCACGAGAAAATGGATGAGGCAATTCAAACATTGGCGGCCAAACTTTCGAAGTCAAATCCCGCTGCAATGTTAGCCCTAAAAAAGATTTTTTGGGAAGGAACTGATGATTGGGATACCCTATTAGTAGACCGTGCTGCTATAAGTGGTACACTCGTCCTTAGCGATTTTACGCGTGAAGCTATTCAAGCATTTAAAAACCGATAAAAAATTATTTTCTTTTTTTTATAAATTCTTTGTTAATAAAAACAAAAATCCTATCTTTGCACCCCTAATTTAAGGGAATTATTGCTCATATTAAAGATTAAAACGTGGATACATTAAGTTACAAAACAATTTCTGGTAATGCTCAAACCGCAAATAAAAAGTGGTTTATCGTCGATGCTGAAGGACATACCGTAGGAAGACTAGCAAGTAAAGTTGCTAAAGTTATTCGAGGAAAGTATAAAACTAACTTTACTCCTCACGCAGATTGTGGCGATAATGTTATCGTTATAAATGCAGAAAAAATAACCTTTTCCGGTTCAAAATTATCGGATAAAGAATATGTTCGGTTTTCGGGTTATCCAGGTGGACAACGATTTACCACAGCTGAAAACATGTTGAAAAATCATCCTGAAAGACTAATTGAAAAAGCAGTTAAGGGAATGTTGCCTAAAAATACGCTAGGAAGACAATTATTCACAAACCTTAAAGTATATGTAGGCGATGTGCATAAGCACGAAGCACAGCAACCACAATTGTTAAATTTAGATTCACTTAAATAATATGGAAATTATAAACGCTCTAGGAAGAAGAAAAACGGCAGTTGCACGTGTATATTTATCCAAAGGAAAAGGTACAATATCAATTAACAAAAAGGCAATGGCTATTATGTTTCCAATTGATGTACTGCAAGCAAAAATAAATCAACCTTTCGTTTTAACGGAAACTGTTGGTCAATATGATGTTAAAGTTAATGTTATGGGTGGGGGTATCAATGGCCAAGCAGAAGCTATCCGATTGGGAATCTCTCGTGCACTCGTTGAAATTTCAGCTGACTATAAGCCATTACTAAAAGCAGATGGTTTGATGACTCGTGATCCTAGAATGGTAGAACGTAAAAAGCCAGGTCAGCCAAAGGCAAGAAAAAAATTCCAATTCTCGAAACGTTAATCGATATTGGTGGTTTAGTATCCAAACTTTTGAGCACCTATCGTAAGATCCCTCAACAGTTGAGCTAATTAAGGAACGTAAACAAATAAAATAATATATGTCTAAATTAAATTTTGAAACACTTTTGAATGCCGGAGTTCATTTCGGACATCAAAAAAGAAAGTGGAATCCAGCAATGGCTCCTTATATTTTCGAGGAAAAAAAAGGAATCCATATCATTGACTTGAATAAAACAATTGTTCACCTTGGTCAGGCTTGTGCCGCAATGAAACAAATTGCAAAATCAGGTAAAAAAATACTTTTCGTTGCTACTAAAAAACAAGCGAAAGAAATTGTTTCCGAACGCGTTATTAAAATCAATATGCCTTACGTAACTGAAAGGTGGACTGGTGGTATGTTAACAAATTTTCAAACGACAAGAAAATCAATCAAGAAAATGACTGTGATTGATAAAATGAAGTCTGACGGTACTTGGGAAACATTGAACAAGCGTGAGAAATTATTTAAAACACGTCAACGTGAAAAACTAGAAAAAACTTTTGGTTCAATTGCTGAAATGACAAGACAACCAGCAGCTATATTTATTGTTGATATCATGAAAGAGCATATTGCACTTGCTGAAGCGAAACGATTAAATATTCCTGTTTTTGCTATGGTAGATACCAACTCTAACCCAAAATTAGTTGATTTTCCTATCCCTGCTAACGATGATGCAACTAAATCAATTGCTTTAATTTTAGATGAAATTTGTGATGCAATTCGTGATGGATTAGAAGACCGAAAAAATATAAAAACTGATGCCGAAACAGGTGGAGAAGAAACACTTGAAGCAGCGCCGACTCAAACTACTAGAAAACGTATTAATAAAGCAGAGGCTGTATCGGAAGTAGCACCAGTTGTTGAAGAAGCTCCAGTTGTTGAAGAAGCTCCAGTTGTTGAAGAAGCTCCGGTTACTGAAGAAGCGCCAGTTGTTGAAGAAGCACCAGTTGCTGAAGAAAACAAAGAAGACGAAGAAGCATAATCTTATTTTTTTAAACCCATAAACTTAAAGAACATGGCAATAACAGCCGCTGACGTCAATAACTTACGTCAACAAACAGGAGCAGGAATGATGGACTGCAAAAACGCATTAGTAGAATCAAATGGTGATATCGAAATGGCGATCGACATTCTTCGTAAAAAAGGACAAAAAATCGCTGCTAAAAGAGGTGATAATGACGCAAAAGAAGGCTTAATTATGGCTCAAGCTGCAACTGATGGTCAGTCAGGTGTTATTCTTGCATTGAATTGCGAAACAGATTTCGTAGCTAAAAACGAGGGTTATGTTGCATTTGTTCAGTCAATTGTTGATTTAGCATTAAATCACAAACCAGCTAATGTTGACGCATTAAAAGCACTTGCTTACGATGAGAAGCTTACCTTAGAAGAAAAAATTATAGAGCAAATTGGTCGTATTGGCGAAAAATTAGAATTGTCTTCTTATGCTCTCATCCAATCTAATAAAGTTGTTGCATACAATCACCCTGGAAATCAATTAGCGACCTTGGTAGGTTTAAATAGTAATGTGAGTGATGCTGAAGAGGCTGGACGTCAAGTTGCTATGCAAATTGCAGCAATGAATCCTGTCGCGATAGATAAAAACGGCGTTGATCAAAAAACGATTGATCGTGAAATTGAAGTCGGAAAAGATCTTGCTATTCAGGAAGGAAAACCAGTTGAAATGGCAGAAAAAATTGCCATGGGTAGATTGAATAAATTCTTTCAAGAAAATACCTTATTAAGCCAGCCTTTTGTTCGAGATAATAAATTAAGTGTAGAACAATTTTTAAATTCTACTGAAAAAGGTTTGACAGTTACTGAATTCAAACGATTTTCATTAAGTTAATCGTTGATTCAATAGAATTAAACTATCCCGTTTTTTTAAGCGGGATTTTTTTTTGATTTATTTTTTTTATGAAGCAACGCTAAGAATTTGCTGAGCTACGTCGATTTAAATACCTTTGAGTGATGGAATCTGAACACAAGAGACTGAATAAATTTATTAGTGAAAAAGGGTATTGCTCGCGCAGAGAAGCTGATAAACTCATTGAAGATGGTCGTGTCACTATAAATGGTGTTGTTCCGCAAATGGGAACAAAAGTCAAACCTAGCGACAAAGTTTGTATTGATGGTGTGTCAATTAATGAAACAGAAGAGAAACTCGTTTATTTAGCGTTTAACAAGCCTGAAGGAATAGAATGTACCACCAATATAGATGTTCCTGATAA
>CANHOA010000041.1 GCA_947462255.1 Flavobacteriales bacterium
CATGGGTAGATTGAATAAATTCTTTCAAGAAAATACCTTATTAAGCCAGCCTTTTGTTCGAGATAATAAATTAAGTGTAGAACAATTTTTAAATTCTACTGAAAAAGGTTTGACAGTTACTGAATTCAAGCGATTTTCATTAAGTTAATCGTTGATTCAATAGAATTAAACTATCCCGTTTTTTTAAGCGGGATTTTTTTTTGATTTATTTTTTATGAAGCAACGCTAAGAATTTGCTGAGCTACGTCGATTTAAATACCTTTGAGTGATGGAATCTGAAAACAAGAGACTGAATAAATTTATTAGTGAAAAAGGGTATTGCTCGCGCAGAGAAGCTGATAAACTCATTGAAGATGGTCGTGTCACTATAAATGGTATTGTTCCACAAATGGGAACGAAAGTTAAACCAAGCGACAAAGTTTGTATTGATGGTGTGTCAATTAATGAAACAGAAGAGAAACTCGTTTATTTAGCGTTTAACAAGCCTGAAGGAATAGAATGTACCACCAATATAGATGTTCCTGATAATATCATAGATTATATCGACTACCCTACTCGGATATTTCCTGTGGGACGACTAGACAAATACAGCAGTGGTCTTATATTATTGACAAATGATGGAGAAATCGTAAATAAAATTTTGCGCGCAAGAAATAATCACGATAAAGAATACCTAGTAAAAGTAGATCGCCCAATTAGCAAAGAGTTTATAAAACAAATGGGTAATGGGGTGCCCATTTTGGAAACTGTTACACGAAAATGCCGTGTGGAGAAAATAACTAGCTTCACCTTTAAAATTATTCTTACACAGGGCTTGAACCGACAAATAAGAAGAATGTGCAGCTTCCTTGATTATGAAGTAGTTGAGCTAAAACGGACGCGCATACTAAACATTTCACTAGACCTTCCCCTGGGTCAATACCGCGATTTAGAAGAGGAAGAATTATCCGAATTACAACTGTTAATTGCTGATTCAAGCAAAACAGAAGATGCAAGTTTAGCTTGGGACATCGATGAGGATTAAAAATCTAAAATAATCCTGCTATATTTGTCCTCAGTAAAACGTACTATGAAATACAAGCGCATCCTTTTAAAACTCAGTGGCGAATCCCTTATGGGAAATAAGCAATTTGGTATTGATAATGAGAAAATAACCTCCTATGCCAAACAAATAAAAGAAATTTGCTCGGCAGGAGTGGAAATAGCAATTGTTATTGGCGGTGGAAATATTTTTAGAGGCGTTCAAGCAGAACAAGGTGGCATGGATAGAACCCATGGCGATTATATGGGTATGCTAGCCACCATGATTAATTCAATGGCCCTTCAAGCTGCACTAGAAGCAATTCAAGTTGAAACTCGACTTCAATCTGCCATTGAAATGAAAGAAATTTGTGAACCATACGTTCGCCGAAAAGCCGTTCGACATTTAGAAAAAGGGCGCGTAGTCATCTTTGGAGCAGGAACAGGGAATCCTTATTTTACAACTGATTCAGCCGCTTCTTTGCGCGCAATTGAAATAAATGCAGAAGTTATCCTTAAAGGAACACGAGTTGATGGTATTTATACCGCAGATCCAGAAAAAGATAAAACAGCGACAAAATATAGCCACATTACCTTCGATGAAGTGTACTCCAAAGGATTAAATGTGATGGATTTAACTGCATTTACACTTTGTAAAGAAAATAATTTACCCATCATAGTATTTGATATGGATACACCCGGAACACTTCTTAAAGTGCTCACGGAAGATCATATAGGTACAATCGTTCATAACTAAAATGATTTGATATGACAGAAGAACTTGAAATGGTATACGATGATTTGCGGAGTTCAAATGATAAAACAATGACGCATTTTGATCATGAATTACTAAAAGTTAGAGCAGGAAAAGCAACACCCGCTATGCTGACCGGAGTTATGGTGGAGTATTATGGCGCAATGACCCCATTACAGCAAATCGCGAATGTGAATACAATGGATGCCCGAACCATAACTGTTCAACCTTTCGAAAAGAATACCCTAAATGATATCGCGAAAGGCATCATGAATGCGAATCTTGGATTAAACCCACAAAGCAACGGAGAACAATTATTAATTGCTGTGCCACCACTCACGGAAGAAAGAAGAAGAGATCTAGTAAAAAAGGCAAAAGCCGAAGGTGAATCCGGGAAAGTTGGTATTCGAAATAATCGTAAAGACGCCTTGGATTTTATTAAAACCATGAAAAACGATGGTTTATCGGAGGATATGACCAAAGATGCTGAAGCTGTTGTTCAGGATATTACCAATAAATTCATTAAGAAAATTGACGATTTACTAGAGCAGAAAGAAAAGGAAATTATGACCGTTTAAAACGGATTCATTACACCTAGTCTATAAGGTCCCTCTATTCTCTTGTTCTCTTTCAATCGCTTCAAATAAAGCTTTGAAATTCCCTTTCCCAAATGATTGCGCCCCTTTGCGTTGAATGATTTCAAAAAACATCGTCGGTCGATCAACCACTGGCTTTGTGAATAATTGAAGCAAGTAGCCCTCTTCATCGCGATCAATTAAAACACCATGTTGTTTTAATAACTCCACATCCTCATCTATATGGCCCACTCGATCAATTAAATCAAGATAATACGAATCTGGCACATACAAAAATTCGACCCCACGATCGCGCATCGCCGAAACTGTTGCTATAATATCATCCGTTGCAAGCGCAATGTGCTGTACACCTGGCCCATTATAAAAATCAATGTATTCCTCTATTTGAGACTTTTTCTTGCCTGCTGCAGGTTCATTTATTGGAAACTTAATACGACCATTCCCATTACTCATTACCTTACTCATCAAAGCTGTATATTCAGTCGAAATGTCGTTGTCATCAAAAGAAATGATCTGTGCAAAGCCCATAACCTGAGCATAAAACTGACACCAAGTATTCATTTCATTCCAATCCACATTTCCTACCATGTGATCGATAAATTTTAAGCCTACAGGTGCAGGATTGTAGTGGGATGTCCATGCTTTGTAGCCTGGTAAAAAAATGCCTGAGTAATTAGAACGTTCAACAAAAATATGAACTGTTTCACCGTAAGTATAAATACCTGAACGAATTACAAATCCGTGTTCATCTTCTTCACGGGTAGGTTCCATAAAAGGCTTGGCCCCTCTTTTAGTTGTTTCTTCAAAGGCCGAAGTAGCATCTTCCACCCAAAGCGCAACTATTTTCACTCCATCGCCATGCTTATTAATATGTTCATTGATTACGCCATCCTTCGTTAAGGGTGTAGTTAACACTAAACGGATTTTATCCTGCTTCAAAACATAGGATACACGATCTTTGCATCCCGTTTCTAATCCGGCAAAAGCCTCCGATTGAAAACCAAATGCCGTCTTATAATAAAGAGCAGATTGCTTGGCATTTCCTACATATAATTCAACATAATCAGTTCCCAATAGGGGAAGAAAATCTTGTGCATCGTTGAATAATTTCTTCAGACCATAGGTCGTATTTTGAAGATTTTTTAAATTTTTAATTTCTGCAGACATAATACTATTTTTTTTTAATGTGTTAGCCACGATTTTGAATAATCATCATCTTCTATTCCCATTGCAAAGGTAGTCAGTTGTAATGGTTTAAACGTATCAACCATCACAGCTAATTCCTCGGTGGAAGTTTTTCCAATACTTCTTTCATAGGCGCCCGGGTGCGGACCATGCGGAATACCAGATGGATGTAGCGTGATTTGTCCCTTCTCAATATGGTTGCGACTCATAAAGTCCCCATCAACGTAGTATAATACCTCATCGGAGTCAATGTTACTATGATTATAAGGCGCAGGAATTGATAATGGATGATAGTCATAAAGTCGAGGAACGAACGAACAGATCACAAAGGCACTCGTTTCAAATGTTTGGTGAACGGGAGGAGGTTGATGAACACGTCCAGTGATGGGTTCAAAATCATGAATGCTAAAAGCATAAGGAAAATTGTAACCATCCCATCCGACAACATCGAAAGGATGAGAGGCATATACATAATCATATAAAACATCTTGCTTTTTTATTTTCACAAGAAAATCACCTTGCTCATCATGGACTTCTAATTCAGTGGGAGGACGCATATCACGCTCGCAATAGGGTGAATGCTCTAATAATTGCCCAAACCAATTTCGATAGCGTTTTGGCGTATAAATGGGATGAAAAGATTGAATAATTAGTAATTTATTATCGCTTGTATCAAAATGAATTTGATAAATCATTCCTCTTGGAATAACAATATAATCACCATATTTAAATGCGATGTTTCCCAGTTGAGTTTTCACTGTGCCTTCCCCACGATGAATAAAAATAACTTCATCCGCATCGGCATTTTTATAAAAATAATCAGTTAATGACGAAGTTGGTGCTGCCAATTCTAGGTATACATCGCTATTGACCAAAATAGGTTTACGACTTTCAAGAAAATCAGAAACAGGTTCTATTTTAAATCCCTGAAAACTGCGCATTTTCATGTTTTTACCAACAGCTATTTTTGGTGCGCAATCTTTTTCACCCAAAATCTCCTTGACGATTGTAGGAGGATATAAATGATAAAGTAAGGAAGACATCCCTTCAAATCCAGCGGTTCCAAACAACTGTTCATGATGCAATTCTCCGTTCTCCTTCCTAAAAACAGTATGGCGTTTGTGCGGTGTTTTTCCTAATTTATGATAAAATGGCATAAGAACTGATTTTCGTTAAAACAAATGTAAGACATAAAAATGCTTAATTTATATGACTATTATCAGTTTTATGTTTAAAAGAGTTCTTTTTTTCTTAACATCAACAAAAATCAAAAAGCAAAAGTTAAATTTGCCTAAAATAATTGAATGAAAAAAATACTTGTACTAGGTGCCTGTGGTCAAATTGGAACAGAATTGGTCCTTGCATTACG
>CANHOA010000042.1 GCA_947462255.1 Flavobacteriales bacterium
ACTCTTTTTATTAAAGGCTATGCGAGTCCTTTACATCAAACAAACTATAATGTAAATCTTTCAAAAAGAAGAATTAATACATACTATAACTACCTATCAAGGTATAAAAATGGATTGTTTCAAGGTGCGCTCCAACAGACGAACAACAAGGTGCCTCAAATAAGAATTATTGAAATTCCCTTTGGTGAATATGCCGCTAATCAACTGACCAGTGACGACCTTAATGACCAAAAGAACTCGGTCTATTCATATGAAGCAGGAATTGAGCGTAAAATTGAAATTTTAGGTATAGAAGTAAGCAACGAGAGACCCGATAGCATCATTCAACTAAGGCCTTCCATTATCTATTTAGAGAAAATGCCAAAATCGGAATTAACCTTCACCCTGGAAAATCAGATGGCGAGTGATGTTGTGGTAGAAAAAATAGAACTAAATTCTCCCTTATTCGAAGTAATAGATGCACCCACAACTATTTCATCTAATGGCAAGTCGAAGCTTAAACTGAACTTTACCCCGCCAAAAGAAAAAGGATTTTACCTCTACACCATTGATGTAAAATTTCTTAATATCGCTAATCCTATCCGAGGATTTGCTAGCATTGAAATAAAGTAAAAGTAATTAGACGATTTTATTCATTAGTGTCCGATTAAAAAGTGAATTGCATAATAACCCTTAAGAATTCTCGGGTTATTGAAGATAATTGTTCATGGCGCATGGTAATTATGGTACACTCTGAACCAGCAAAAAAAGTATTTAATTTATCACAATTAACTTAATGTGCGTTTTTCTGTGTCTCGATTGGCAAAGAGAGGAAGAAGAAAATTTCGAGACGTAAGCGATACCGAAAAGCGCTTGTCGTTTGATAAGCTCTGCTTATCACTCTTTTCGTGTATCGGTCGATGAAAAATTTTAGCCGAACGTCTTCAATCGAGAATTGATTTTTTCGTTCTTTTGTATCAAGACAAAAGGACAAAGAGAATATTGTCCGATTTTTATCGGACAATTGCATATATTATTCTGTAAGTAAGCGTTGCGTTGCTTGCAATTGATCGCTAGACAAGGTTAATTTTGGTCGTGTAAAATTCAAGTCATCTGCGGACTCAATTGGAACCAGATGAATATGCGCATGCGGCACTTCAAGTCCAATGATACTAAGGCCTATTTTCTGACACTGAATTTTCGACTTAATGCGTTTCGCAACTTTCTTTGAAAAAACAAGCATACGACCTAGTACATCATCATCGAGATCAAAAATATAGTCTATTTCTTGTTTATAGATGACTAAAACATGACCAACAACTAATGGATTAATATCCAAAAAAGCTAAAAATTCGTTATTTTCTTCGATACGGAAACATGGTATTTTTCCATCAATAATTTGAGAAAAAATACTAGGCATTTAGCGAGAAATATTAATGATCTCAAATTTCAACAAGCCACCAGGCGTTTCAATTTCAGCCACTTGACCGACAACTTTTCCAAGCAGACCCTTCCCGATGGGAGAATCTACAGAAATTTTACGCAGTTTAATATCAGCTTCGTTTTCAGCAACCAAGGTGTATACCATCTCCATTCCATTATCACTATTTTTAATGGTAACAATAGACAAGATATAGACCTTTGAATTATCTATATTCGTATCGTCAATTAGGCGAGCATGAGCAACAATATTTTCCATTTTAGAAATTTTCATTTCCAAAATACCTTGTGCTTCTTTTGCCGCGTCATATTCGGCATTTTCAGATAAATCTCCTTTATCTCGCGCTTCGCCTATTTGCTCTGAAATGGATGGACGCTGAACCGTTTTTAGGTCGTTCAACTCATCTTTTAGCTTTTTTAAGCCTTCGGCAGTATAATAATTAATTTGAGACATGATGTACCTCCTTTTAATAAAACTATTAAAGAGAGACAAGCTGCCTCTCTTTGCTATTTAATAATAAACCTGTTGTTATTTTAGACTAATCGTCAACCCCATAGTATGGATTATTCCAAAAACTCCTGCAAATCTTGCGCAGTATTCAAGTCCTAGAGCGCTTTTAGCTTTACCAACTAAAGCATCGATAGAAAATCCAGCTGTTGGTCCAATAAGTGCATTAGAACGATTTTCTGCAGTAATAATACCATTCTCGTATACATAACCGGCGCGTAAATTAAACGCCATGTTCTCTGATATCATACCATAATCTAATCCTAATCGAAACTGATCCTTAGAGAATGAATTTGCTGTAAATGCAAGTGCTAAGTTCAGCTTGCTGTCGTCAGAAAAAATAAAATCATACGAACCACCCATAGATAAAAGAGAAGGTAATTCATAAGTAGCTGATCGCTGTTCTAAAGACGCAATAAAACCTGTTGAAACATACGATACCTGCTGAGATAGTCCGTCACCTTTATAGCGCATGACAGGGCCGATATTTTTTAAAGTAATTCCAAATTTGACTTGGTCTTTTTCACCGGTTACATAACGGATTCCTGCATCAATAGCAATACCGCTCGCTTTTAGGTTAGAGATATTCTCAGAAATTACCTTAAAATTGATTCCTCCAGAAATTGAAGATGAAAACTTTTTAGCATAACCAACATTAAAGACATTCGCTCTAGGAGAAAAGAATCCAATATTGCCTTCCGGGTTTGCAACGGTGGTAATAGGAATATCGCCATAGCTCAATGATTGAACACTTACTGAAATAACGCTAGATTCAGATAAGCGCTGAGCGAAACCAGCCGAATTCAAAGCAATCCCAGCAGAACCCATCCAATTCGAATAATTAAATTTTATTTGGGTTTTATCAGTAAAAGCTAAGCCAGCAATATTAGTAAATGTTCCTTCCAGTCCATTCATATTAGCAACGCCAGCGTCACCAATTGCAGAGCCACGCGCCCACGGATTGATTAACAAGTGAGATGCACCTGCAGAACCTACACGATCTTCATTCCCGGCAAATGTGACAGTACTAATCCCCAACATAAGAACTAGTAAAAAGTTTGATGCCTTCATTATTGATTTTTTCATATCTCTTTAACTAATAATTTAAATTCCTTGTAAATCCACTTGACGCAAACCGCCAAAGAATTTAAGTATAACCTCCCCTATTCCCGGCACTTCTACATGGATCAAATAAACACCACCAGCAATTGGTATTGATTTATAATTCGTAAGATCCCAATCGATCGAAGTAACTGGACTATCTTTTTTGAAAGTCCGAATCAACTTACCGCTTACAGTATAGATGTTAACGGTACATTTTTCAGGTAAATTCGTGATTTTAACTTTCGTCTCTAATCTACTTCTCTCATACTCAGAAAATGCATAATACGGATTTGGAACAACATTGATCATCTTTAAAGCTTCCTTCAACATGTCTTGCGATGAAGTAACCGTAGCAATGTCATCCATTGACCAAGAATACATCGGGCGACCGTTATTTTCGCCTGTTGCAACATAATTCTTGTATTCTTTATTAATCCGTAGTTTGATGGTCACATCACTTGCCATTAAGGTTTGCCCAGGCGTAACAATTGGATAAGAAATCCACGTCAAACTTCCGTATAATTCTCGTTTTGCTAAAGTGTTGTTAGTTTCAACCTCTGCCCATTTTAGTTGAAGTGCATTGCCTGTAGTACTTTCAGCATTAGCTGGAATATACGCTGGGAAATCATAACTAGAGCTGTAGCCGTTGATTGACTTTTGATTGTAGCTAAATACATACACAGGGTGCATGCCTCCCATCAGTGGTGTTCCGACATTACTCACAAAGCGATCCGTTGGATTCCAAAGCATATCGGCCCCATTTTCACCACCTAAGAATGAATTCTCTCCAAACGCTAAGTACAAACGTGCACCTGATTCTAAGTCTACAGCGTAGCCCGGGAACCAGCCCATTCCTGTGCCTGTTCCGTCTGGATTACCATTTTTATCAACACTTGGGCTCTTACGCATAGCACCTGGTGCACATGTGCCAACATTCAAGGCGGTACTTCTACCCAACTCAATCACCGGACACCTTGTCCACAAGCTTGTATCGTTGGTCATTACTATGTTAACACTCGGTAAGAAGCTAATCGAGGCGTTAGTCTTCGAGGAACCACTAAAGGCACCAAAATACGCCAAGGGCATATAATCCGCTTGGTAGCCAACTAAACGATGAGGAGCTATCGTTCCTTCTAGAATACCTTCATACTTTTGGTCAGGGTCCACACCCGACTCATCGGGATACTTACATGGATTCAAGTAGTCTGGTCCATTCGGCAAGCACTCATAACCTGCGGCAGTAGGGTCAGTTTCTGGCGCATAATCACCCGATCGAATCCAGTTACTTGGGAAATAAGCATCATTATCAGGAACACCTGACAACCATCGTTTTGATGAATCAGCATATTCAATGGAGGACTCAATCATGTCGGTAGTTTTGGACGTAATGTTACCAGTGCCTATTGGGAAGAAGTACTTCTCTTGATGGATTTGAACGGAAATACCCCATTCTGGAATAATTTGTTCATTGTCACCATTGATCGCCATTTCCGAAGAAACGGAGTCTTGAATAGTACCTCCTTTGGCATCATAGCGATAAATAACCCACGAAGCGGTATCGGCACCATTACCAATTGGAGCGGCATTGTAATCCCTGAACTTACATTCAAAATAGCCTTTTTCCAGAAGCAATGGATCCACTACTTTAATATTAATCGGACCCTTACCATAATCGTATTCTGGCGTATCGGTAAATCCATTGGCAAGAATAGTAGAGAGCGTTGCATCGGTAAATTCGATCGGACGATTTCCATTTCCGTAACCATCTAAACGCGTTATTTTTGG